>CAZRMV010000003.1:0-202229 GCA_964601275.1 uncultured bacterium
TGGCTGAGCCCGCAGGTGATCGTGTACACCTATCACCCCAATGGATTCACGGAAGATCAAAAGAAGAAGCACGATCAGGCGTATGCGGGTATTGATCACATGTTCACGACTGCGAAAAAGATTGGTTTTGAAAAGATTGGTTTTGGTTCAGATATCATTGCCGATCCTGATATGTTGTCACGTATCAACGAGGAATTCGTGCATCGCACAAAATGGTTCACTCCAGCGGAAATACTTCGGCAGGCTACAGGCAACAACGGTCGGATTCTTGCAATGTCAGGACTGCGCAGCCCATACAAGGGGAAGCTCGGAGTGATTGAAGAAGGGGCACTGGCTGATCTGCTCCTCATCAACGGTAACCCGCTTGAAGACATTTCCATCCTCACGCAATATGAGGAGAATATTGTACTGATCATGAAAGATGGGGTGATCTACAAGAACATCCTGGAAGAAGAAAGGTGACCGGGGAAGCTTACGATGCCACCCGCTCCAGGATCTCCTCCATCGCATCGATCATCGTGTCCAGGGAAAGCCTCTTTCGGGTGTCCTCGTGTCCGTCCCGCCCCAGCCGCGCGCGCAACTCGGTGTCATCGATCAAGCGCTCGAGGATGGGGCCGAGTGCATCGTCATCCATGGCCGGAGCGAGCAGACCGCCCACTCCGTCGCGTACGACCTCGGGGATGCTGCTGGCGGCGAAGGCGGCCACCGGCTTGCCCGCGGCCATCGCTTCCGCCAGCACGTAACCGAAGCCCTCGATCAACGAGGGCAGCACGAGGAAGTCGATGGCCTTCATCCAGGAAGGTAGATCCTCGACGAAACCGCAGAAGACCACCCGCTCGGCGATGTCCAACGCACCGGCCAAGTTCCTCAGGTCTTCTTCGGCGGGCCCTTTTCCCGCGAGCACGAGCCGCCACGGCCGCCGGCGCAGTCTCTCCCCGGCGAGAAGTCGCATCACCAGGTCGACCCGCTTGCGGGGCACGAGTTGTCCCGCGTAGCCCACGATGACCTCGCTCTCCTTGCGGCCGAAGCGACGAGGCCACTTTCCTGCCTGCGCCTTCTCCCAGGGCGAGAGATCGATGCCCTTGTACAGCAGGTCGACGCGCTCGGGGGCGAGCCATGGTGTGGAGTCGAGGGTTGTGCGCCGGGTCGACTCGCTGTTGACCACGATGCGGTGGGCCACCCGGTTGAAGAACCAGCGGTAGACCATCGACGATTTCACCGGATCGTCGCACTCGCGGCTATGCACTACGGCGATGCCGCGGCGGGCCAGGCGCGCGGCCAGCCCGGTCGTGCGCAGGTCCTTGTCGCGGGTGGTCCACACCACGTCGACCGGATCGCGCCGCAGCCGGGCGGCCAAAGGAAGAACGGTCCATGGCGCGGCATCGGTGTGCACCCGGGTGGCCAGGGTCTCCAGGCCTGCCTCCTGCGCGCGCAGCAGGAGGGGCATCCCCGGATGGCTCTGTACGATCACCCGGTGGCCGCGAGCGGCAAGGCCCACCGCGGCGTCCAGGACGAAGCGCTCGGCCCCGGCCCACAGGCGGATGGTGTTGCTGAAGAGGACGGAGAGCGCTGCGGTCATCGGGATCCGATCATGAGGAAATCCGGCCCTCAGGGCCCGGCGCAGTCTAAGGAGAGGAGAGAAGGAGTGTCCAGCGACATCCATCCCAGGTCGTGGGACGCCCTCCGGTTCCAGGCATCCCTCGGGTCCTGGCTCGCTCTCGGGGCCCCCCCGAATCTTTCCTTGATCCCAAACACACGATGTACTAGATTGGTCCTATCCCATGGCGGAGGGGACCAACTGGAGCGTCTGGAACGTGTTGGAAGATCGTATGGTGGGGCAATGGAGGCCTGAAGTGCGGGCGGATGGAAAAGGCGAACAATAGGGGAACCAAGGACTCCGAACGGCCAACCACCGGCGACGCCGAATGTCGCGACACTTCCAGGCGGCGCCGGGAGGCCCGAACCGACAACCGTGGCGAAAAAAAGGCGAAGAACGAACCCCGAACCGGCAACCCCCCATGGACCCGTGGATCGATCCAGCCGGAGATTGCCCCTGACCCCGGCGCGGGCTAGACTCCGCGACGAGCGCGCTGGGGGCTTCGCCCCTGCCGTGTCCTCGACCTCCTTTCCCCGGAGCCTTTCATGAGCGATTCCACCCACGAGAGCCTCCCCGTCGACGTCCTCCTGGTCGGGGCCGGCCCGGCCAGCCTGGCCGCGGCCTACCGGCTGGCCCACCGCGTGGCGGCCCACAACGAGACCGCCGAGACCAAGCTCGAGCCGATGATCGCGGTCATCGAGAAATCGGGGGAGGTGGGTGACCACATCCTCAGCGGGGCGGTGCTCGATCCCCGGGCGCTGGAGGAACTTCTTCCCGGGTTCAGGGATGCCAAGCCCTTCCAGACCCCGGTCAGCTCCGAAAGCCTCCTCTACCTCACCGCCAAGGGCTCGTTCAAAGCGCCGTTCCTTCCCAAGCCCATGGACAACCACGGCAACTACGTGGTCAGCCTGAGCGAGGTCACGAAGTGGCTCGCGGAGAAGGTCACCGAGATGGGCGTCCAGATCTTTCCCGGCTTTCCCGGCCGCGAGATGCTCTACGACGAGAACCGGCGGGTCATCGGGGTGCGCACCGGGGACAAGGGAATCGGCCGCGACGGCAAGCCCAAGCCCAATCACGAACCGGGCATCGACCTGTTGGCCAAGGTCACAATCCTGGGCGAGGGCAGCCGGGGCAGCCTGTGCAAGCAACTCTTCGCCGACAAGCAGATGTACTCGACGGTGAATCCCATGGTCTACGCCATCGGGGTGAAGGAGCTGTGGGAGATTCCCGCCGGACGCGTCGCGCCCGGCCACGTGATGCACACCATGGGCTTTCCCCTGCGCAGCCGCGAATACGGCGGTTCGTTCCTCTACGGGCTCAGCGAAACCCGGGTGGCCCTGGGATTGGTCATCGGTCTCGACTACGAGGACCCCTTCCTGGACGCCCATGAGCGGCTGCAGGAACTGAAGCAACATCCGGTGTTCTCGAAGATCCTCGAGGGGGGAACCCTCCTGAAGTACGGTGCGGCCACCCTGCCCGAGGGTGGCTACACCAGCATGCCGCGCCTGTACGACGACGGGGTGATGGTCGTGGGCGACAGCGCATCCTTCCTCAACGGGATGCGCCTGAAGGGCATCCACCTGGGGATGAAGAGCGGCATGCTCGCCGCCGACGCCGCCTTCGAGGCCCTGGTGCGAGGCGACGCGAGCCGCGAGGTGCTCTCGGGCTATCACACCGCTTTCGAGAAGAGCTGGGCCCACGAGGAACTCTACCGCACCCGCAACTTCCACCAGGCTTTCGAAGGGGGCCGGTGGAAGGGCTTCTTCCACGTCGGACTGCAGATGATCACCGGGGGCCGCGGCCTGAAGGACCCCTGGAAGGTGGAGGCCGGGCACGAACACCTGAAGACCGTCGAGGAGTTCTACGGCCGGCCCTACGCCCCGGCGCTGGAGGCGGAAACCACGGGCGGACGCGCGGACGAACCCACCGCGGGTATCGCGCCGCCCACCCCGGTCTTCGACGGCAAGCTCACCTTCGACAAGCTGACCTGCGTCTACCACGCCGACACCGGCCACGAGGAAGACCAGCCTTGCCATCTGCTGGTCCGCGACCTCGACCTCTGCTTCGATCGCTGCACCCGGGAATACGGCAACCCCTGCCAGCACTTCTGCCCGGCCAGCGTCTACGAATGGCTGCCCCGGGAGACCCCCGACGCGGAGGGCCACCGGTGGGACTTCAACATCAACTTCGCCAACTGCGTGCACTGCAAGACCTGCGACATCATGGACCCCTACCAGATCATCGATTGGGTGCCACCCGAGGGTGGAGGCGGTCCGAAGTTCAGCGGGATGTGAGCTCTGGCGGGGTGTAGCCGTTGTGGGTCGGCGCCCCGGACGCGCTGACGTTCCCTCCCTGGTGTTTCCTTCCCGGGCAGGCTAAGCTTTCCACCATGGACACCCGGTCCAGTCTCCTCCTCGTCCTCTGCCACGATCCCGGCTGGGACCGCCTGTACCAGGCCTGCTCCGCCGCGGCGACCGCCGCCGCGGCGGGCCGGGAGGTCGTGTTGGTCTTCTACTTCCAGGCCCTGGCCAAGCTGGTCGAAGGGCGCCTGGACGAGTTCTCCCTGCACCCGCGGGACCCCGAGGCCGAGGCCCGGCTGGAAGAGCGCGTGCTCGAGATCGGGACCCGCCCGCCGAGCGCCCTCCTGGAGGCCGCCCGCGAGACCGGCCGGGTGAAGCTTCTGGCCTGCAGCGCCTCGGTCCACCTCGTCGGTCTGGAGAACGAGGAGGTGCGCCGGCACGTGGACGAGATCATCGGCTGGCCCACGGTGATGAACCTGATGGGCCCCAGCGCCCAGGTGCTCTATCTTTGACCCAGGCCGGCGATACCGACCCGGTCATCGTTTCCAAGCCAGGACGCCGTCGAATCCAAGGCAGGACGCCGTCGAATCCGAGGTGAGCGTGGACGCACCCGATGCACTGATCCCAGTGGATGGATCCACCACCGCCCAAGGCCGGCCCGGCGCGAGACGGCCGACCCTGCGCGAGAAGCGCGCGCGCGCCAGGGAGATCTTCACATCCGCCCGGGCGGTCCTCTCGCCCATGGCCGGCGTCACCGACCGGGTCTTCCGCCAGCTCTGCCGGAGCTTCGGGGCCGACGTCACCTACTGCGAGTTCGTCAGCGCCAGCGGCATCCTCCACGGCAATCCGGCCAGCTTCGACCTGATGGAACTCGGCGAGGACGAACATCCAGTGGGCATCCAGCTCTTCGGAGCCGACCCGGGGATCCTGGCCGAGGCGGCCCGCACCGCCGAGAAGGTCGGACCCGACCTGATCGACCTCAACTTCGGGTGCCCGGTGAAGAAGGTGGTCAAGCGCAACGGCGGCTCGGCCCTGCTGGCCGACCTGCCCTTGATGCGTGAGATCGTCGAGGAAGTCGTGCAGGCGGTCGACCTGCCGGTGACGGCCAAGATCCGCATCGGCTGGACCTACACCCGGCCCAACTACCTCGAGGTGACCCGGATGCTCGAGGAGGCCGGCGTGTGCGCCATCACCGTGCACGGACGCAGCCGCGACCAGTTCTTCACCGGGGAGGCCGACTGGCAGCCCATCGCCGAGATGGTCGGGGCGAGCCGGCTTCCCATCATCGGCAACGGCGATGTCTTCAACGCCGACGACTGGTTCCGTATGAAGGAAGAGACCGGCTGCGCGGCGGTGATGATCGCCCGCGGAGCCATCGGCAACCCCTTCATCTTCGAGGAGATCCGCGCTCGCAGCGAGGGGCGCGCATACCGCCCGCCCGAGGTGGCCAAGGTGGTGGAGGTGATGATCGAGCACCTCGACCGGGAGATCGAACTCAAGGGCCCCCACACCGGCATGATGCGGATGCGCAAGCACTTCTCGCACTACCTGAAGGGACGCCCCCAGGTGGCCGAGCTGCGCAAGCGCATCTACCAGGAGACCGAACGCGACGCGGTGGTGGCGATCCTGCGCGACTACGCGCGGGAGCAGTCCCGTGACGCACCGAACGAGGCAGGAACATGAGGAGATCGGCGATGGGACCAATGGTGCGCTCCGGGCGGTGGCTGGCGGCCGTTGCCCTGGTCGCGGCGATCGCTCTGGCCGGCTGCGGCAAGAAGGGTCCGTCCACCGACTACGAAGATGTCGAGGGCGACACCTGGGTGGACTACACTGCCGCGCCCTCCCAGTCCTGGGAGTCGATCGCCGAGGATTTCTTCGGAGACAGCGGCAACGCCGCGCGCATCGCGACCGACAACGGGTCCGACCTGGCGAGCCCGCCCGAGCCCGGACAGAACCTGCGGATCCGCATCCGCCACGACGAACTCGACCGGGTGCGCCGCCTGGCCCAGGCCCGCGAACCCTACAACGCCGGGGTGGCCGCGCTCAACGCGGGCCGTTCCGACGAGGCGCGCGAGGACTTCGAGGAGGCCCTGCGCCGGGCTCCCGAGTTCGTGGACGCCCGCTACAACCTGGGACTGGCCCTGCTGAAGCTGGGGAGACCCGAGGATGCGGCCGGGCACCTGGAGAAGGTTGCCGCGACCCGTCCCCGCGACAAGGACGCGGTCTATGCCTTGGCCTCGGTTTGGTTCCACCTGGGACGTTACCCCGAGGCGGTCGAGCAGCTTCGGCGGGCCCTCGCGCTCGATCCCACCTTCCTGAGGGCCCAGTACACCCTGGCCCTGGCGCTGGAGCGCATGGGAAAGGGAGCCGAGGCGCGTCAGGCCTGGCAGCGCTACCTGGCCCTGGATTCCACCAGCGCCTGGGCCGATGAGGCCAGAGAGCACCTGAAGACCCTGCCCTGAGCAAGGACGCGCTTGCCCCCGGACCCGGCTTGGGTTAGCCTTTCCGGGCCGTCGCGTCCGGGCAATACCGCCTCGGCCGAGGGCCGCGCGCTCCAGGCGCCCGGAACCTGTCCTTTAAGTGGATCCCGCGAGGTCCTCAAGGATGGCGAGGATGTCTCTTCGTTCGATCACGCCCGCGCCCCTGCTCCCCGGTGGAGGGCGTTTTTTCATGCCCGGCGTCGGCGGCTGTCCTGGTTTCTCCAACCCTGGAAGTGAAGGATGAAGTTCCACGAGAAGGCCCAGATCATGGAGGCCCAGCGGATGCGACGGGCCATCGTGCGCATCGCCCTGGAGATTGTCGAGAAGAACAAGGGGATCGACGACTTGGTCCTGGTGGGCATCCAGCGCCGGGGAGTGAACCTCGCCCGGGCTATCGCGGCCGCGATCGAGAAGAACGAAGGCGCCGCTCCTCCGCTGGGAACCCTCGACATCACCTTCTACCGGGATGATCTGAGCACCCTGGGTCCGGTGCCCAAGGTGGGCAAGACCGACATCGGCTTCGATATCAACGACAAGACCGTCATCCTGGTCGATGACGTGCTCTACACCGGGCGGACGGTCCGGGCCGCGCTCGACGAGTTGATGGACTTCGGCCGCGCCCGCCGCATCGAGTTGGCGGTGTTGATCGATCGCGGTCATCGCGAGCTGCCCATCCGTCCCGACTTCGTGGGCAAGAACGTTCCCACTTCCCGCAAGGAAGTGATCAAGGTCATGGTGGAAGAGATCGACGGTCGCGAGGGCGTGGTCGTCGGCGAGATCTTGGAAGACTGAAGATGCTGCGCAGCAAGGACCTGCTCGACCTGGAAAGCCTGACCGCCGCGGAGATCAAGCTCATCCTGGACACCGCCGAGGCCTTCCTCGCGGTGATGCGTCGCCCGGTTCCGAAGGTGCCCATCCTGAGGGACAAGACCATCGTCAACCTCTTCTTCGAGAGCAGCACCCGCACCCGCATCTCCTTCGAGCTGGCGGAGAAGCGCCTGAGCGCGGACATCATCAATTTCTCGGCCTCGACCTCGTCCTTGAGCAAGGGGGAGACCCTCAAGGACACCGTGGACAACATCCTGGCCATGAGGGCGGATATGGTGGTGATGCGTCATTCGGCGTCCGGGGCCGCGCGCTATCTGGCCGACCGCATTCCCGCCGGAGTGGTGAACGCGGGCGACGGGATGCACGAGCATCCCACCCAGGGTCTGCTCGACATGCTCACCATGCGGCAGAAGATGGGATCCTTGCAGGGCAAGAAGGTGGTGATCGTCGGCGATATCATGCACAGCCGGGTCGCCCGCTCGAACATCTGGGGCCTGAACAAGATGGGGGCGAAGGTCACGGTGTGCGGGCCTCCTCCGATGATCCCGGTGCAGATGGAGGAGATGGGCTGCGCCGTCGACCACGATCTGCGCCACGCGGTGCGCGACGCCGACGCCATCAATGTCCTGCGCATCCAACTGGAACGGCAGAAGGTGCAGACCTTCCCCGGCAACCGCGAGTACGCCCGGCTCTACCGGGTCGACGACGAACTGCTCGCAACGACCAAGCCGTCCTGTTTCGTGCTGCACCCCGGCCCGATGAATCGCGACGTGGAGATCACCTCGGCGGTCGCGGACGGGCCCCGGCAGGTCATCCTCGACCAGGTCACCAACGGGGTGGCGGTGCGCATGGCGGTGATCTACCTGCTCTCCGGGGGAGCCCCGGAGAGCCTGGGCGAGAACCTCAACTGAGGCCGCGGCGCGGGGCACGGGTCCCGGGCCCCGGCCATCCGGGCAAGGAGCGGAGATGAGCAGCGCAAACGACAACCGGGGCGGGCGAAGGATCGTCGAGAACGCCCGGGTGATCGACCCCGCGCGCGGGCTGGACGCCACCGGTCACCTGGTGTGCGAAGGGGGCAGGATCCTCTCCTGCGGGGAGGGACCATCGCCGGCGGAACTCTCCAGGGACGACGCCGAGCACATCGACGCGCGGGGCCTGGTCCTGGCGCCGGGTCTATGGGATATCCACGTGCACTTGCGCGAACCCGGCCAGGAGGACAAGGAGACCATCGCCACCGGCAGCGCCGCCGCGGCGGCCGGAGGATTCACCGACGTGGCGGCCATGCCCAATACCACTCCGCCGGTGGACACCGCGGCTGCGGTGAACCTGGTCCTCGACCGCGCCCGAAAGGCCGGGCTCTGCCGCGTGCATCCCATCGGAGCCATCAGCGTCGGACTGCGCAGCGAGAAGATGGTCGAGTACGCCGACCTCGTCGAGGCCGGCGCGAAGGGGTTCTCCGACGACGGCCGTCCGGTGGAAGACGGTGGTTTGATGCGTCGCGCCATGGACTACAGCCGCATCCTCGGCGTGCCCATGATCACCCACGCCGAGGATCTGACGCTTTCGGCCCAAGGAGTCATGCACGAGGGATCGTGGAGTACGCGGCTCGGTTTGCGGGGCATCCCCTACGCGGCCGAGACCGCGTGCATCGCCCGCGATATCGAACTGTCCCGATTGACCGGGGCCCGTCTGCACGTGGCCCACGTGAGCAGCCGACGCGGGGTCGAGTTGATCCGCGCGGCCAAGCAGGACGGCCTCCCGGTGACCGCCGAGACCGCGCCACATTACCTCGATCTCACCGACGCCGACTGCGCCGACTACGACCCGCGTTTCAAGATGAATCCACCCCTGCGGACCATGGACGACCAACAGGCCCTGGTCGAAGCCCTGATGGACGGCACCATCGACTGTATCGCAACCGACCACGCTCCCCACACCGAGACCGAGAAGAACCGCCCCTTCGCCGAGGCCCCGTTCGGGGTGATCGGCCTGGAGAGTTCCTTCGCCGTCTGCCACGACCGCCTGGTGCGCCGGGGCGGCATGAAGTTGTCGCGGTTGATCGAACTGATGAGCCTGGGAGGCGCCCGGGTCATGGGGCTTGTCGGGGGAACCCTGGCCGAAAACGGCCCGAGCGATTTTGTTTTGTTGGACTGCGAGGAGACCTGGACACCGCGGAGCAGGGATTTCTTGAGCAAGGCACGCAATTGTCCCTGGCTGGGGCGCAGCCTCACCGGCCGGGTGGTGGCCACCCATTTCGGCCCGCGATTCTCCTTCCAACGCGAGTTGCATCTGATGCGGAAAGCGCGGAGCTGAAGCCATGCGCGGAACCCACCTCATCACGGCGGCACTCGTCGCCGGGATACTGCTCCTGGGGGGGTGCGCGTATTACAACGCCTTCTACAACGCCAAGAAAGCCTATTCCGAGGGCGAGGCGCTGGGGAAGGACATCGATCCGAAGGACCGGCCCTCCGGAGCCCAGCGGCCCAAGTACGCCACCGCGATCGCCAAGTGCAGGATCGTCCTCGACGAGTACCCCGACAGCAAATACGTCGACGATGCCCTCTTTCTCATGGGCAAGTGCCAGTTCCGGTTGCGGGAGTACCGCAAGGCCATCCGCAACTTCGACAACGTCCTCACCAATTTTCCCAACAGCAAGTTCACCGAGGAGGCGTTGTTCCTGAAGTCGGTGGCCCATCTCACCCTGGGCGAAGAGCAGATCAGCCTGGATACCATGAAGCGTCTGCGGGAGAAGTTTCCCGAAAGCAAGTACGCCGCCGAGGCCCTGTTCCAGCTCGGGGACATCTTCGCGTCCAAGGAGGAATACGAGCGGGCCTTGACCTACTACCGGGAATTCATCGAGAAGTTTCCCAAGCACAAGGAACGCCAGCGGGTTCTCTTCGATATCGCCCAGATCGAGTTGAAGCTGCAGCGCTATGATGACGCGGAGAAGACCCTCGCCGAAGTGGCCAAGGACAAGAAGAAGGAGCACCTGGACCGGGTGATCGAGGCCAAGCTCCTGCGGGCGGAAGCCCTGAACGAACTGGGCCGCAGCGAGGAGGCGGCCGAACTCCTCTCGTCGATCGAGGAGCAGGCGGCGCTGTTCGGCAAGCGCGGCGATTCCCTCCTGCTCAAGGGCCGCATCGAACTCTCGCTGGGCAACGAGGACGAGGGAATGACCATCCTGCAGCAGGTCATCGCCGAGTTTCCCAAGAGCCCTTTGGAGACCCAGGCCCGCTACATCATCGCCACCTACTACCTGGAGGCCAAGGGCCCCGAAGAGAAGAAGGTGGCCGACGAGCTGCAGGCCGCGGTGGATGACGGACTGAAGGGTGATTTCGCCGACAAGACACGGGATCTCAAGATCAAGATCGACCGCTACCAGAAGTTGGCGAGGCAACTGGAAAAACCGGACAGTACGTCATGGAAGGGCGCCTTCGAAATGGCCGAATTGCTGTACTTCGATTTCGAGCGTCCTCGCCTGGCGCTGGAGAAATACCAACTGGTCTTGAACGAGTACCCGGACTGTCCGCTGGCCCCCCGCGCCGCCTACGCGGTGGGTTATCTCCAGTCACGGGAATTGGACGCTCCGGAGAAGGCCGAGGAAGCCTACGCCCTGCTCGAAGAGAGATATCCGGAGAGCCCGCAGGCCCGCGCTCGCCGCGGAGAAGTCTTCCTCGAAGCCAATCCGCGCCGCCTGGGGAGCGCCCAGTACGCGTCCGGCCCCCGCGCTCCCGGTGCCGCAGCCGGGGGGGCGAACCAGATTCCCAGCATCGTCTCGGGAGAGCGGCCCAGCGCCGATCCCCTGCGTGCGCTCCGCCACGGTGGTCCCGGGGCGAGGACCCCGCGAACCCGGAGGGGGCGATGAACCGGAGCTTGTGTGCGGCCACGATCGTGTCGCGGCGGGAAGTGGCCCGCGACGCCTGGCTCGTCGATTTCGATCTCCAGCTCGAAGCACCGGTCCATGCGGGGCAGTTCGCCATGGTGCATCCGCTCGACGGCGCGTGCCTGTTGCCCAGGCCCTACAGCATCCTCGACGCCGTAGAGGGCCGCATGTCCCTCTACGTGAAGGAAGTGGGCCGGGGCAGCCGGGCATTGGTCCGCAAGCCGGAAGGACAGCCGGTCGAGGTCTTCGCTCCCCTGGGTCGCCCCTTTCCCCTGGAACGATTCCGGGGGCGTGAGGTGATCCTGGTCGCCGGCGGGGTCGGGCTGGTCCCTTTGTGGAAACTGCGCCGGGAACTGTTGGCTGCGAAGGAGAGGCCGCCCCTCGCGCTCTTCGGAGCGAGAACGCCGGCCGATCTTCCCCGGCCCCTGCTCGAGGGTTGGCGGCTCCACGTCGAAGAAGGTGCGGACGCGGAGATGGAGGAAGGCCGGGTGACCCGCGGACTCGATGCGGCGATCCGCCAGCGGAAGAATCCGGTGGTGGCGCTGTGCGGTCCTGCGGCGATGATGGAGGCCGGCGCCCGCATCGCTCGCCACGCGGGCGCCGAGGTGTGGCTCTGCCTGGAGGAACAGATGGCCTGCGGAGCCGGAGTCTGCCGCTCCTGCGCCCTTCCCGCCGCCGATGGAACGACCATGAAGACGGTCTGCCACGATGGCCCGGTCTTCTCTTTCGACGAGATCGCCCATGACTGATCCACGGTCTGGAGACATCGACCTGCGAGTGACCATCGGCCCGGTGGAGTTTCCCAACCCCGTCTTCACCGCTTCGGGGGCGTGGGGGTACGGCCTGGAATACCTGGACCTGGTCGATCCCGCGCAACTGGGTGGAGTGGTGACCAAGACCATCACGGTGCAGCCCCGCCTGGGAAACCCCCAGCCCCGGGTGCGCGAGCTGCCCACCGGCATGCTCAATTCCATCGGATTGGAGAATGTCGGGCTGAAGGCGTTCGTCGCCGACAAATTGCCCCGGCTCGCCGAGCGCAGGGTGCGCACCATCGTCTCGTTGGCCGGACGTCGCGAAGAGGAATTCGCGGAGATGATCGCCGAGCTGACCGGGCACCCGGGATGGGTGGGAGTGGAACTCAACCTCTCCTGTCCGAACGTCGCCGAGGGCGGACTCGATTTCGGCGCCGACCCCGCGCGCATCCGCTCCATCACCCGGCGGGCTGCTGGCGCCCTGCCGCCGGATCGCTGTCTGTGGGTGAAGCTCACTCCCAACAACGCACCGATCGCCGCCCTCGCCCGCGCGGCGCAACACGAGGGGGCGCACGCGGTGAGCTGCATCAACACCGTGGTGGGCTTGGAGATTGACCTCGACCGGAAGCGGCCGGTCTTTCCCCGGGGCATCGCCGGCTACAGCGGCCCGGGCATCAAGCCCATCGCCCTGGCCAAGGTGTGGGAAGCCTCCCGCGCGGTGACGATTCCGGTGATCGGCATCGGCGGCATCACCAGCGTCGAGGATGTGCTGGAATTCTTCGTGGCCGGAGCGAGCGCGGTGCAACTGGGGACTTCGCTGTTTGCCCGGCCCGACCGAGCCCACCGCCTCCTCGAGCGCTTGCCGGCAGCACTCGCCGCGCTGGGAGTCGCCCGTCCCACCGACCTGTGGGGAAGCGAACCGTCTTGAGCCCCGGTGGGTCTCTTCTCCACCGTTCCATCCAGCCCCGATCCAGTGGCCCGGGATGGTCCTAGCGCCGGGCCGATACCAGTCGGTCGAAGGCTTCCTTCAGTCCCTGGTGGATGCGCGCGATGTCCTCGTCCTTCCAGGCCGAGGGATCCTCGCGGATGAAGGTGGTCAGATCCTCGCGGTTGTCGAAGCGTGCCAGGGGCAGGTGGAAGACCTTGCCCCGCGTCTCCACCTTCACCGTGTTCTCCCGGTCACTCTGCTGCAGCAGCCACTCGATGTCGTCACACCCGTAATCGCCCAGCATCACCTTGATGGGGACTCCGTGGTGGAGGATCGAGGCGTCTCCGTCGCGGCCCGGCCGGGCCCGTTCCTCGTTCTTGCGCCGGGACTCCTCCGGCGTCACCCAGATGTACAGGACGTCGGCGCGTGAGAGGATCTCGTCGGAAAGCTGGGAGAAACTGTAGCGGTATCCGAAGGGAGCGGGCAGGGGCATCTTCGAACCCTGTGGCCCTCCACGGGCGAACTCGATGACCACGGTCTTGCCCTCGAGGGTGGCGGGAATCCCCGCCAGTTTCTCCTCGAGCAGCGATCTGGCTTCGTCTTCGAGGGCCTGGCGCAGCTCCGCCCGCAGATCCGGCGGGAGTCTTCCCAGGGCGGGGTCGGCGCCCACGATGGCGCGGGCGCGGTCCAGCCGTTCCATCAACCACTGCGCCGCCGAGTCCACCTCGATCGAAGGGCGCTCCCGGAGGTCGCGGTGGTCCTCGTTCACCAGGTGGATCAGGGTTCCCCAGTCGAGCGGCTGGAGGAAGGGTTCCTGCGAAGAGGCGAAGAAGATCCCGTCGTGGCCGCGCTGCACCAGTTCCTCGGAGATCCGCCGCATGATGTGGACATAGGGGTAGTCGTCGAGCTGGACCGTCTCGCCCATGTGGAAGTCGCGCCGGACCACCTCGGGATCGAGCTGGGCCAGGTAGCGCCGCACCTCGGACTTTCCCGAGGCGGGAAGGGCGGTCAACAGCAGGGTGTCGATGGTTTCCGTCATCACCAGGACTCCTCATCTTCCTCTTCGAGCAGTTCGTCGTCGGCTTCCAGGAGATCTTCTTCGCCGGTTGCGTCCAGGAGCTCTTCGCGGGCCTTTGTGCGCCAGGTGCTGTCTCCGTCGTTCTCGAGGTGGTTGACCCCCAGGATCGAGGCGAGATCGCCACTGGGATGGCCCGCCGGGGTCAAGGCGAGACCGTCGCCCTCGTCCGCGTCCCAGGACGCGGCCTGGGCTTCGCGGGCCTCCTTCAGCAACTCGGCCAGGGCCCGTCCCACCTCGCCGGGGGACGAGGCCTTCCCCTCGACGCCCTCGCGCAGGACGAAGGACGCGGTGGCGTCGGTCACCATGCCCAACAGGAGAAGCCGCGAGCCCTTGCACTGGGCCAGGGCGCTCACCGGCGCGTCCCAGTCACATCCGAGGGTCTCCATGAAGGCCCGTTCGGCCGCGTATTCCTGGGCGGTACAGCGGTCGTGGATCTGGGTGAGACGGGAGCGGGTGAGATCGTCATCGGGGCGGGTGACGCAGACCAGGATGCCCGAGCACGGGGCCGGGATCATCAACTCGACGGGAAAGATCTCGCTGACGCGTTCCTGCAGTCCCAGGTGTTCGACCGCCGCGTTGGGCAGGATCAGCGCTTCGATGCGTTCCTGCACCAGGCTCTCCAGCCAATTGCCCACATCTCCGCTCATCAGGGTCCAGTCGAGATCCTCGCGATAATCGAGCATCTGCGCCCGCGCCCGCAGTTGCACCACTCCCACCGCCGCGCCGCTCTCCAGCTCGTCGAGCGTCTTTCCACGCGGGGACAGCAGGACATCGTAGGGAGAGCTGCGGTGGGGGATCGCCGCGATCGAGAGGTCCGCGGGCAGGTCGTTGCGCAGATCGAAGCCGCGATGCACCACCATGTCGCACTTCTCCTCGCGCAACATGCGGTGCAGAAGCGCGATGCTGCGGCGGTTCTCCGCCAGGTGTTCCGCATGCACCGGGGGAAACTGTTCGTTGTCGGTGCGGACCATCTCCAGGTGCACCGGGTAGGACGGGGCGCGTTCCTTCAGCAGCTCGACGATGTAGTCGGCTTGTGACCGGGCCAGCCCGTCCTCGCGGGTTCCGATGGTGAGCGGGGTTTCCATGGATCAGGCGGCCTGGTCCTGGGAGATCGCACGCTCCTCGCCGGGTTGCGCCGTCGCCGTCTCCGTCCGCAGGATGGCGTGGGGGCGGACGATCCAGGCCAAGGGCAGGGTGGCGAGCACCAGAGCGGTGGTCCACAGCACGGGGTGGCTCTCCAGGATCACCGCCGCGCCCGTTGCCGCACTCAGGGCGGAAAGCCCGCTGAGGCTCAGGCCGGCGCCCCGGGGAGAGAATCCGGCGTCGAGCAGACGGTGGTGCACATGGCCGAGATCGCCCCGGAAGATGCTGTCTCCCCGGACCCAGCGACGCACGATCGCGTAGCTGGCGTCCAGGGCGGGCACCCACGACAACAGCACCAGACCCGAAAGGGTCCGCACCGAGGGGGCGGACCAGAAGATCGCCGCGCCGACCCCGGCCAGGACGAACCCGAGGAACATCGATCCGGTGTCTCCCATGATGATGCGGGCCGGCGGGGCGTTCTGGTGCAGGAAGGCCAGGCTCGCGCCGGCCACCGCCGCGGCCACCAGGGCCGCCTCGGGAAGACCCAGGGCCCAGGCCACCGCGACCATTCCCGCCGCCTGCGCGGTGGCCACTCCCGAGGCCAGGCCGTCGAGCCCGTCGATGAGGTTCATGGCGTTGGTAAGGCCGAGCATCCACACGAGAAGCAGCAAGGCGAGCAGGAAGTGCACCTGGGGCGCCAGCAACGCGGAAAGTCCCAGCGCGTCCATGTGGACCTGCAACAGGAAGACCGCGAGCGACTGGGTCAGCAGCTTCTTCCAGGGAAGCGTTCCCTGGAGATCGTCGATGAGTCCCAGCACCACGACCAGTCCGCCGGAAAGGATCACCCCGGCCAGGAACCGGGAACTCTCCGAACCGCGCCAGGGAGGGAAGGCCAGGTAGGCCGCCACCAGGGCCGCCACCACTGCACCGTAGATCGCCAGACCTCCCAGCTGGGGACGGCTGGCCCGGACGGCCGTCCCCAGCTCGGGGATGGCCATCCGGCGGACCAGAGGGGTCAGCCCCAACCCGGCAAGGCACGCCACGCAGAAACCGAAGACCGCGGTCGTCACCAGCACGCGCAACCTTCTTGGAGCCAGAGGCCCCGTGGGCAGGGGACAAAGGGTGGAGGATCGTCTTCCGTTTAGCGCCCGAGCCTGCCAAGGTCAAGTACTATTGGAGCTTGCGCGGCCCGGGGCCAGTTCGCGGGTGATCGAGCGGACGATCGCCAACCCGCCCAGGCTGAGGGGAACCAGGCTGGCGATGGTGGCCAGGATCGCCCCGACCGCGCCCAGGGGCGGAATCAACAGCAGATTGGCCGCGACGTTGAGCGCGGCGGTCAGGGCCATGAGCCGGGCGTATGTCGATTGACGGTCGGTGGCGAGCAGGACCGGGAAGACCACCGTCCCGACCCCCCGCAGGAAGAGGATGGGGGCCATCCACCGCAAGAGATCGGCCGAGGTGGAGAAGGTCCGCCCGTACAGCGCCACCACCAGTGGAGGTCCGATCCAGTAGAGGGCCGCACCTCCCCCCACCGCGAACGCCGCAGACCAGAGCAATCCGGTGCGCAGGCGCAGCCGGAACAACGGGGCGTGACCGTCCTTCAAGGCCCGGATCAAGGCCGGCCGGAGGGTCCAGGCGATGGCGAAGGTGGGGAAGAGCGCGGCGTCGAGCACGGTGCGGGCCACTCCGAAATCGCCCGCGGTCGCCGCGTCCTTCAACCATCCCACCATGAGCTTGTCGGTCTGGGCGTAGACGAGGAAGGAGGCCGACGAGAGGGCCAGCGGGAAACTGATGGAGAACATCCGGCGCCTCGCTTGCGCGCCGTCGACTCCCCCCGTGGGGAAACGGCGCAACAGCCAGGACCACACCCCGGCCGAGGTCACCAGTTGCGAAACGGCATGACCAGCCAGGAAGGTCACCACGCCCCATCCTGCCGAGCGCACCCACAATACCACCGCGATCCGCAGCGCGAGGAAGACCACGCGCACCCCCAGCAGGAGGGGATAACGCCTCAAGCCGACCAGGATCTCTCCGGTCAGTTCGTAGGAAGAGGCGGCCACGATCACCGCCGCGACCAGGTAGAAGGGGTCGACCAGCGCGTCTCCGTCGATGAACCGGGCCAGGGGCGCCGAGACCAGCAGGGCGATGAGGGCGGTGGGAAGGGTGAAGAGACCGCGCAAGGCGAGTGCTGCTCGAATCCACGGCCCCGGCCGGTCCTCGTGCTCGGAGACCAGGCGGCTCGCCGCGGCCTGGATCCCGAACTTGCCGACGATGAGGAAGAAGGTCGCGGCCGACATGACCAGGATGTAGCGGCCGGTGGCCTGACGCCCGAGATAGGGGAAGAGCAGGACGGAGACCAGGAAGGAACCGATCAGGGGAAGGATCGCCGAACCGAGGTTCCAGACGAGACCGCTCGACAGACCTCCCGATGACCCTGCTTTCATGACTACCTTCCGAAGCAGTCGTAGCGGAAGCCCAGCGCCTCCATCTTCTCCCGGTCGTACACGTTGCGGCAATCCACGAAGACCGGCGTCTCCATGATGCTCTTGAGCTGGGCGAGATCGAGGGTTCGGTAGGGATTCCACTCGGTGACCAGAAGGACCGCGTCGGCGCCCTGTGCGCAGCTCATGGCGTCCTCGGCGAGTTCCATGTCCGGAACCACCCGCCGGAAGCTTTCTGCGGCCTGGGGATCGCAGCCCACCACCGACGCACCCGCCGCGCGCAGCCTCTGGACCAGACCGATGGCGGGAGCTTCCCGCACGTCGTCGGTGTTCGGTTTGAAGGCCAGTCCCAACAAGGCGATCCGTTTCCCGCGGAGCTTGCCCACCAGCTTCTTCACCTTCTCCACCGCGAGCTCGACCCGCTCGAGATTGGTCGCGATGGCCGCGTCCACCAAGGGAAGCCTCTGACCCGCCTCGCGCGCGATGTTGACGATCGCGCGGGTGTCCTTGGGGAGACACGAGCCTCCGAAGCCCAGCCCCGCGTGCAGGAACTTCGGACCGATGCGCTTGTCCATTCCCATGCCACGGGCCACCACCGAGACGTCCGCGCCGGTAGCTTCGCACAGGTCGGCCAGCTCGTTGATGTAGGAGATCTTGACCGCGAGGAAGGCGTTGCTCGCGTACTTGATGAGTTCGCTGGTGGGGATGTCGCACACCAGGACCGGGGTCTCGAGCAGGTAGAGCGGCCGGTAGAGTTCGCGCATGAGTTCTTCGCTGCGCGGGGACTCCACCCCGATGACCACGCGGTCGGGGCGGATGAAGTCTTCGATGGCACTGCCCTCGCGCAGGAACTCCGGGTTGGAGGCCACGTCGAACGCGACGCCTTCGGTCGCCTGGGCCTGGATGGCCGCCGCCACCTTGCGCGAAGTCCCCACCGGAACGGTGCTCTTGGTCACCACCACCTTGTAGTCGCCGGGACGCAGCAGCGCCCCGATCTCGCTCGCGACGGAGAGAACGTAGCTCAGGTCGGCCTCGCCTCGTTCTCCGCTGGGGGTCTGGACCGCGATCATCACCACCTGGGCCCCCTCCATCCCCTCGGTCAACGAGGTGGTGAAGGAGAGGTTTCCGGCGTTCCGGTTGCGCAGGACCAGTTCATCCAATCCCGGTTCGTAGAAGGGAATCTTGCCCGCTTCCAGCGCCTCGATCCTCTTCTCGTCGATGTCGACGCAGCGGACCTCGTGCCCGAAGTCGGCGAAACAGGCGCCCGAGACGAGTCCCACGTAGCCGGTTCCCACCATGCAGATTCTTGCCACTTCGTTTTCTCCTCTTCGACCGCTTCTTGGTCTTCGACCACCTTCGGGGCGGTCCCGGGGTTCAGCGGACGCCGATCCGTTCGCGCCAGTATTCGAGCAAGTCGCCCAGGGTCTTCCTCAACTCGGTCGAGGGAACCCATCCCAGGCGCGTCTTGAGCTTGGTCGGATCGCCGATGAGAACCGGTACGTCCAAGGGACGCAAGCGAGCGGGATCGACCTCCACCACCACCTCGACGTCCGAGAGCGAGCGCAAAAGTGCCAAACCCTCCTCGATGCTCACCCCTCGTCCCGAGCAGATATTGTAGATCTCCCCCGGGGCGCCCTTCTCGGCCAGCTCGGCATAGGCCCGGGTCACGTCGCGCACATCGCTCACGTCGCGCACCGCGGCCAGGTTGCCCACCCGCAGGATACCCCCGCCCGCCTGTCGTTCGAGCTCGGCGATCTGGCGGGCGAAGCTGGAGAACACGAAACGATCGCTCTGCCCCGGGCCGGTGTGCATGAACGACCGGGTGCAGACGATCGGCAGCCCGTAGGCCTTGTGGTACTGGAGGCAGAGCAGGGTCTGTGCCGCCTTGCTCACCGCGTAGGGCGAGGCCGGGCGCAGGGCATGGTCTTCCTCGACCGGTCCTTCGTCTTCTTCGACCGGGCCGTATTCCTCGGACGACCCCACCGCCAACAGGGTGGGGCGGGGCGCCTCGGTCCGCCGCATGCCTTCCAGCAGACCGACCGTGGTCCTCAGGTTCACGCGCAGTGTCTCCCAGGGTTTCTCGAAGGAGAGCCCCGCGCTGCTCTGGGCGGCCAGGTGGAAGATGGCGTCGGGGTGGGTTTCTTCCAGCGCGGAAAGGACCGCGTGCTCGTCGCCCAGGTCGAGATCGAGCAGGGGTACGGTGGAGTCCGGGGGGGCGGTGTGGCCGGGACGGTCGATTCCCCATACCTCGACCCGGCGCTCTTGCAGTTCACGAACCAGCCAGGGCCCCACGAAGCCGTGGCAGCCGGTCACCCACGCCCGTTTCAAGAGACTCTTCCCACTTCGGCGGCCAGACGCCTGCGCCAGTACTCGAGCAGATCGTCCAGGGTCTTCTCGAAGGGGATCTGCGGCTGCCAACCGGTGGCCTGGCGGAACTTGGCGTTGCTTCCGTCGAGGACCGGGACGTCGCTGGGACGCATGCGGGCGGGATCGGCCTCGATGCGCACCTCGACTTCGCTGCGCGAGAGCAGGTGGTCGAGAACCGCCTGGATGGTCCAGGCCTTTCCGCTGCAGATGTTGTAGACCTCGCCCGGCTTCCCCTTCTCCAGGGCCAGCATGTAGCCCCGCACCATGTCCCGGACATCGGTGAAGTCACGTTTCGCCTCCAGGTTGCCCACCCGGATCACCGCTTCGGCGTCGCCCCGCTCGATGCGGGCGATCTGCCAGGCGAAGTTCGAGCAGACGAACACCTGTCCCCGGCGCGGGCCGGTGTGGTTGAAGCCGCGGGTGCGGACCACGTCGAGGCCGTAGGATCGGTGGTACTGGTAGGCAAGGAGATCCTGGGCCACCTTGCTGACCGCGTAGGGGGAGAGTGGGCGCAGCGGATTCTCCTCGGTGATGGGCAGTTCGTCGGGGTGGACCAGGCCGTACTCCTCGCTGCTGCAGGCGATCTGGATGCGGGGGGAGAGTCCCAGGCTGCGGACCCCTTCGAAGAGGTTGAGCTGCCCCTGGATGTTCGTGTCCAGGGTGGTTCCCGGGCTGGACCAGGACGTGGGGACGAAGGACTGGGCGGCCAGGTGGTAGATCTCGTCCGGCCGGGAGATCTCGAGGGCGTGTCGCATGGACGTGGCGTCGGCGATATCCCCCTCGATCAGATGGACCTGGTCCTGGAGGTGCCCCACGTTGTCCAGCCGGCTGCGCCAGCGGTAGAGAGCGAAGACCTCGGTCCCGCGCTCGAGCAGGGCCTCGGCTAGGTGGCTGCCGACGAATCCGGTGTATCCGGTGATGAGTGCGCGCATTCGGATGGGCTCCCGTTCTGGGCCGCCAGGGCGTGGCGGCGAAGCTGTGTCTTGGCATCGAGAAGAAGCAAGGATACGGTGTGGCGGGCCGGGGGTCAACGAAACCGCCCGGCCGGGCCCGGAAGGCCGGTCCTTCGATCGCGAGGGAAACCTGCTGCCCCACTCCACGTGGGGGGGACGAAGGAGTCGGACGCGGTGGAAATGCCGATGGCAATCGTCCTGATCGCCTGCGGGGTGATCGGAACCTGGTTGGGCGCGGAGATGCTGGTGCGGGGCTCCTCGAAGATCGCCCTGCAGTTGGGCGTGCGCCCCATGGTGGTCGGAATGACCATCGTGGCCATGGGGACCAGTGCGCCCGAGGCGGTGGCCAGCCTGACCGCGGCCCGGATGGGGTCGGCCGGGCTGGCCCTGGGCAACGTGCTCGGCTCGAACATCGCCAACATCGGGTTGATCCTGGGGCTTCTGGCCCTGATCCGGCCGATCACCGTCCCCTGGGCACGGCTGAAGGGGGAGATCCTGCTCTTGGGCGGGGTCACCGTCCTGGCGATCGTCCTCGCCCTCTTTCCCCGGGGTTTCCAGCTCGTGGACGGGTGGATCCTGCTCGCGGCCATGGCCCTGTTCTTGCGGCATTACATCCTGGACGCGCAGCGGAATCGCCAGGAGACCCTTCTCGCCCGTCCGCCGCAGGCCGCCGGGGTGGGGATGGCCCTCTCCGGGGTCCTGGTGGTGATGGGGCTGGTTCTCCTGGTCGCGGGGGCGTCGGTCCTGGTGAGGGGCGCGCGTTCAGTGGCGGAACTGCTGGGGGTTCCCGAGGATATCGTCGGCGCGACGATGGTCGCGGTCGGCACCTCTCTTCCCGAACTGGCCGCGTCCATCGTGGCCCTGCTCCGGGGGGAACACGAGATCGGGGTGGGGAACATCCTGGGTTCCAACATCTTCAACCTGCTCTTCGTCCTGGGACTCACCGTGGTCGCGGGGGGGCATCCGATCGCCTACCACCGGCAGACCACCGGAGTGTTGCTGTTGGTGATGGTGGTCTTCACCGCGGGAGTCATCCCCATTCTCCACCGGCATGGACGCGTGGAACGGGCGGAGGCGGCCGTACTGCTCACCGCCTACGCCGCCTTTTCCGTCCTGGTCTACTTCCGTTGAAAGGAACCCGCGTGGATCGATCCACCTCGTGCGTCCTGCAATGGCTGGCCCGGCTCATCGACCCCGTCTCGATCGAACGGCCCTTGCTCGCTCCCGACGCGCGCGGCCTGCAGGACGCCGCGGACAACAAGATGGCCGGCCTGATCCACCGGGCCCTGAAGGACGGAGGCGTCTTCGAGGAGATCCCCCCCTTGTTGCAGTGGCGACTCAAGGAGGCGCAGTACCGCGAGATCGCCATGGATCTCCAGAGCGAAGCGGCGGCCCAGACGCTGGGAAAGGCCTTGCGGGCGGCGGGGATCCCGGTGATCGCACTCAAGGGCTTGGCGCTTCGTTCGTCCTTGTACGCTCCCCATCATTGGAATCGCGGGCCGGCCGACATCGACCTCATGGTACCCCGTGACGAGCTGGAGCGGGCCGCCAAGGTGATGGACGAAGCCGGTTTCGTGGGATTGGGCAAGTATCCTCCCGCGTTCTACCGGCATCACCACCACCTCGAACCGCGGACCCTGCCCTCCCGTCCCGGGGTCCTGGTCGATCTGCACTGGACCATCGCCCGCGCTCCGCATCCCTTCCAGATCGACCTGGAGGGGATGTGGCGGCGATCGATTCCCCTGGAGGGCGGCGACGGGATCTTCCGGCGCCTGGACGATCTCGATCAACTGTTGCACCTGTGCATCCAGCTCGATCACGACGACCACTACGACGGAAAGATCCGCAGCCTCTTCGAGGCGGTGGCCTTCCTGCGCCTGAAGGAAGTGGACGCCCGCGCCCTGTCCGCCCGCGCCCGCGAGATGCAGGCCCAGGAGGCGGTGAGCCGCGCCCTGTGGGTCGGCTTCCATCTGCTTGGATTCCCTCCGCCGCCGGGACTTCCCCGCCGGGGCATTCCCGCCGGCCTGCGCGGACGCTTGTGGCGCGCGGTGGTGCGACGCGGCCTGTGGAGGCATTCCGTTCCCGGCGGCCTGCCCGCCTGGTACCTGAACTACGCCAGCGAGATCCTGGTCGACCGGCGCACCCTGCTGCATGCCCTCTTCCCCCTGGTGCGTCCGGTGTTCTCCAATCCGCGCCTGGGCGGCAAGGGCTTCACCTATCCCGATCAGGAACCGATGTAGTCCCGGCCGGAGCGCCGGCCCCGGGAAGGAGCGGCCGCCCTCAGTACTGGCCGAGGCTTCCCTGGATCATCGCGTGCCGCAAGGTGCGGGAGAAGATCCACAGTCCCAGGGGAACCCCGACCACGGCGAAGAGGAACAGGACCAGGATCTCCGTCCTCAGCTCGGAGAATCCCGCGCCGGTGAGCAGCGAGCGCCGCATCGCCTCCAGCGCCCAGGTGATCGGAAGCAGCTTGGAGAACACCTGGAGCCAGCCGGGCAGGACGGAGACCGGGTAGTAGAGCCCACCCAGCAGTGCACTGGCCCCGCTGAACAGCCAGATCAGGGGATCCCCCCGCTTGAAAGCCAGGATGAAGGAAGCGGAGATGAGCCCCAGGCTGGCGAAGGCAACCACCGTGAGCAGCAGGATCAAGAGTGCCAGAGGGGTGGCCGAGGCGTGCAGATGCAGCCCGAAGATCAGTCCGAGCAGCAGGTACAGGATCACGCGCAGGGAGATCCACAGGAAGGAGAAGCTCGAGGAGAAGAGGATGACCTGCGAGGCCGGTGTGGTGGTGACCAGTTGCACCTCGAGGGTGCCCAGCACCTGGGCGTCTCGGATCTGTCCGCTGAAACTACGCAGGGCGGTCTGGAGGTAGGAATGGAAGGCGATGCCGATCAGCGCGAAGGCGAAATAGTCGCCGCCGTAGGGGGCGAGCGATTCCACCGTGTCCTTGCCGATCATCTGTCCCATGAAATAGAAGGTGACGATGCCGAACAACGCGCTGAACACCGACAGGGCGAAGCTGAGGCGGTAGCTGGTCTCCTGCCGCCAGTCCCGCAAGAGGAAGGCCCAGGCCCGGCGCGCGAGGCTCATGATCCGCTCTCCACCGTCTCGGGTCGCAAGAGGCGCAAGAGCGACGGCCTGCCTCCCTCGGCGACCTGCTCCATGGTTCCCGCCGCCGCCACCTCACCCTCCCGGAGCACCAGGACATCCTGGGCGAGGGCTTCGGCCTCCTCCAGGTTGTTGGTGGCGACCACCACCGTCTTGCCCTGGCGTTGCACGAGATCGGTGCGGATGAAGTCGTGGATCTGCGTGGTCGCGATGGGATCGAGGCTGCGGGTAGGCTCGTCCAGGAAGAGCAGGTCGGGGTCCATCAGGAGACCGCGGGCAATCGCCATCCGCTGGCGCATGCCGGTGCTCAGGCGGTCGAAACGGTCCTCGATGCGATCGCTCAATCCCACCAGCGCAAGGACCTCCTCGATGCGCCGCCGCGCCGCGCCGCCGTGCAGATCCCACAGCGCGGCGAAGAATTCCAGGTTCGCGCGCAGGCTCAGGCGGTAGTAGAAACTGCGTTCCTCGTTGACCACCATTCCCAGGCGGCGCTTGACCGCCATCGGATCGGCGACAACATCATGTCCGAAGACGCGCGCCTCTCCGGCATCGGGAAGCAGGGCGGTGCAGAGGATCTTGATGAGCGTGGTCTTGCCCGCGCCATTGGCTCCGAGCAATGCGAGGACCCTTCCTTCCTCCAGTCGCAGCGAAACGCCCCGCAGCGCCTCGCGCCACTGCTTGGGGTGGAACATCTCGCGCCAGCCCGCGGCCACCGGGAAACTCTTGCGCAGCGCGTGGACCTCGATGGCGGGCGGGGTCACCGGACCACCTCCGCCAGGAGTCCCTCGACGCGGTCGGTGACCTCGTCGAGGTCGTCGCTCATCTCCAGCTCGAAGGAGCGCACCTGTCGGCACAGGCGGCCGATGATCTCCAGGTGGGCTTCGGTGGTCTCCCGGCGGACCGGGACCACGCTTTGCGGAATCAGCCGCACGGCCGCCTGCGCTCCCGAGAGCGGTTGGAGAGAACTCGAACCGGCGTGGATCACCCGGGGGAAGATCAACAGCCGTGGACGACAGCGTTCGACCGGATGCAGGCTGTCCAGTTGCCCGATCGCGAAGTGGCGTTTCCAGTTCTTGCGGCGGGGCACCTGCTGTTTCAGGAAATCCAGCGCGGGGAAATGCTCGATCGTCTCGTTGGTGACGTGGAGATCCTCCCAGAATGCGAGGCCTTCCACCGCGCCGAGGGGATCGCTCTGCCTCCCCTTGGTTTCGTCCGCTCGGAGGAAACAGGTGTCGTCGGCCAGGAAATCCCAACCGCGCGCGGCCAAGGCGAGGGCCAGGGTGGTCTTGCCCGAGCCGGACGAGCCGCAGATGAGCGTTCCCCGCCCCTCTCGGGACACCAGGCCCGCGTGGACGGAGAACAGTCCCCGCGCCTTCAAGAGTTCGAGCAATCCCGGGTAGAAGGCGTGGTGGGCCACCGTCCAACTGTCGCGGACCGGATCGAGCTCGAGATCGGCCTCGAGTCTTCCTCGTTCGACCTGGATGCGCACCCACCCGCGGCCGTGGACATCGATCCAGAGGTCGCGTTCGCCGGCGCGGTCCCGGTGGAAGACGAGGGTCTCGAACGCGGCCTTGCGGCACAGGGTGGGGGGAAGCTTTGGTCCGTCTCCGAAGCCCAGGCGGGCGTGCAGGATGCGACCCGGCGGCGGAACGAAACCCTCGTCGTCCCGACGGTAGGCTCCGAGGATCTCGGTGACCGCCTCCAACCAGTCGGGCGATCGGGCCTCGACCTGGAGGGTCCAGCCGTGGAGGAGAAAGCGTCGCTGCTCGTTCATCGCCGATTCCTCGCGAAGACCGCCGGGGCGGAGTTCGGGTTCGTCTCCTCCCTGGGCCCGGGATGCCGGAAGATGGGCAGGAATCCTTGCATGCGCCGGGCCGGTTCCATCAGGGGGCGTCCATCGAGTTCCAGCCAAGCGTGTCCTTCCTCCAGCTTTGGACCCGGACGCACCCCGAAGACGATCTCCACCGGGATTCCCTCCGCCCGCAGGCAGTGGTAGAGGCTCAAGGTACGGGGAAGGCACCGGTCGTCCAGGGGAAGCTTCCAGCGATCGACCAGGAGCACCGCGGCGTCGGCGATGTCCTCCAGGGCTCCCGGAGGGGGAGTGGAGGGAGGATGCCGGGGATCGAGGGCGGGAAGCAATGTGCTCATGGGCTGGCGACGGATGCGTCTCGGCATACCCCACCACACCAGCAGCAGGCGCACGGCCCGTCGGAAGCGGGCCGGGGAAAGATACCTGGAGAGGCGCACGCCTCCTCCCGGCCTACCTGGTGGCGCCTTGCGCCGACTCGAGGAGCTGCTCGGCCTCCAGATGGGTCAGGAAGGTCTCCAGGTCCCGTTGGGCGGTGGATTCGTCCACGTCGAAGGTGGTGACGATCTTGGCGAGGATCTCTCCCACCGAGTGGCGGCCATCGCAGAGGTCCCAGATGAAGAGCGCGACGGGGTTCAGGCTGAAGTAGAATCCCGAATCGAGATTCACCAGGATCCCGTCCTCGTCGACGATCTGCCAGCGGACCTGATCTGCGCGCTTGGGATGGCTTTCAGGATCGAATGCCACGTACGCCTCCCGGAAGGGTGGATGGCCTGGGAACCGGTTGTCGGTGCAGCCTAGGGGCAGGTGGCGGGGCTTGTCAATCGCCCAGGCCGGGGTCCGGTGGATTCGGCGGGTGGGAAACCGGGGAAGTTGTGTTAGTTTTTTCGCTCCAACGGTTTCCATCGGCGAAGGAGAAGAGTCTTGGCGCACGACGAGTACGATCTGTTGATCATCGGCGCGGGTCCGGGGGGCTACGTCGCGGCCATCCGGGCCGCCCAGTTGGGGATGAAGACCGCGATCCTCGAGAAAGACGCTCGCCTGGGCGGCACCTGCCTGTTGCGGGGCTGTATTCCCACCAAGGCCATCCTCCACGCCGCCGACCTGCTCACCGAGTTCCAGGGGGCCCAGAAGGCGGGGATCAAGACCAAGGGAGTCGAGCTCGATTACCCCGGCGTGCTCAAGGCCAAGGAGAGCGCGATCAGCCGCAATTCCAAGGGCGTCGAATTCCTCATGAAGAAGAACGGGGTCGAGGTGATCCACGGCCGCGCGCGATTGGCCGATCGCGGAACGGTCGAGATCGAGGGCGACAGCCGCCCGCGCACCCTGAAGGCGAACCGGGGGATCATCCTGGCCATGGGAAGCCGTCCCAAGGAGATCAAGGCCTTCCCCGTCGACGGCGAGCACATCGTCACCAGCGACCACCTGTTGCAGCGCAAGGAGCTTCCGCCCCGCCTGGCCGTCCTCGGGGCGGGCGCGGTCGGGGTGGAATTCGCCTCGGCCTTCTCCCGCTTCGGGTCGAAGGTCACCCTCCTGGAGATGTTGCCCCGCATCCTTCCCATCGAGGACGAGGAGATCAGCAAGGAACTCACCCGCAGCTTCACCAAGCAGGGGATCGAGGTGCGGGTGGGAGCGACCTTGCAATCGGCGACGGTGGACGGCGCCGAAGTCGAACTGCAGGTCTCTTCGAAGAAGGGCGACGAGCAGATCCGGGCCGACGTGCTCCTGGTCGCCGCCGGGCGTTCGCCCAATCTCGAGGACTGCGGACTGGAAGAGGCGGGAGTCCGGATCGAGAACGGATTCGTGGCCGTCGACGAGTTCATGCGCACCAACCTCGAGGGGGTCTACGCCATCGGCGACCTGGTCGACACCCCGCAGTTGGCCCACACCGCCAGCGCGGAGGGGATCGTCGCGGCCGAGCACATCGCCCAGGCGCCGACCCGGCCCCTCGACTACGACAAGACCCCCTCGTGCACCTATTGCCATCCCGAGGTGGCCAGCGTGGGTCTGAGCGAGTCCCAGGCGGTCGAGCGTGGATACGAAGTGGCGGTGGGTCGTTTCCCCTGGGCAGCCAGCGGCAAGGCGCGCATCCTGGGCCAGAGTACCGGGTTCGTGAAGATCGTGCGGGAAGTCCGCTACGACGAGATCCTCGGGGTGCACATCCTCGGACCCCACGCCACCGACCTGATCGGCGAGGCCTGCGCGCTGCTGGGTCTGGAGGCCACCAACGAGGAGCTGGGGCGGATCGTCCATCCGCACCCCACCCTGACCGAGGCGATGGCGGAGGCGAGCCATGACGCGGCCGGACATCCCCTGGGGATGTAGAGAGCGAGGACGCGCGGATGATTCCTGAGGCCGACCGCCGGGTTCCTCCCCTGCTGCGCCACACCACCGCGCGACTCGGCAAGAAGCAGCTCCTGGAACTGTACCGGTTGATGCTGCTCACCCGGCGGATCGAGGAGCGTCTGTCCGTGTGGTACCGCCAGGGGAGGGTGGTCGGCGAGGTCTTCTCCTCCCTGGGTCAGGAAGCGGTTGCGGTGGGCAGCGCCTTCGCGCTGGAGAAGGGGGACCGGATCGGGCCGCTCCTACGCGAACTGGGGGCTCTGCTGGTGAAGGGGATCGAGCCGAGAGAGGTCTTCGCCCAGTACCTCGCCCGGGCGGACAGTCCGACCTTCGGTCGCGAAGGAGGACTCCACTTCGGCGATCTCTCCCGCGACTGCGTCGCTCCCATCTCCTCTCTGGGAGCCAACATCCCGGTGCTCGCCGGCATGGCCCTGGCGGCGAGGATGCGGGGGGACGACCGGGTGGCCCTCACCTGGATCGGCGACGGCGGCACCTCCACCGGCAATTTCCACGAGGGATTGAACCTGGCCGCGGTCTGGAAGCTTCCCCTGGTCGTCATGGTGGTGAACAACGGCTTCGCCTTCAGCACCCCGACCGAGGCGCAGACCGGAAACCCCCGCCTGGCCGATCGCGCCCGAAGCTACGGCATCCGGGGCGAACGGGTCGATGGCAACGACGTCATCGCGGTGTTCCACGCGACCTCCCGGGCGGTGCGACGCTGCCGCCGGGGCGAGGGACCGGTCCTGCTGGAGGCCGTCACCTTCCGGCGCAAGGGGCACGCCGAGCACGACGCGGCCGAATACGTCCCCCCCCAGGTGCGCGAATACTGGGAAGCGCGCGACCCCCTCGACCGCCTCGAGCACTACTTGCTCGCCGGGAAACTGCATGCGGCCGACCGCCTGGAGGAGCTTCGCTCCTCGGTGGACCAACGGGTGGAGGAAGCCGCGGCGGAAGCGCTCGCCGCTCCCTGGCCCGACCCGGCCCTGGCCTTCGGCGGAGTCTGGGCGGACGACCCAGACCCCCGGCGCGGGAGGGCGGTCTGATGGCCACGGTCAGCTACCTCGATGCGGTCCACGACGCGTTGCAAGAGGAGATGGAGCGCGATCGGCGGGTGATCCTGCTGGGAGAGGACATCGGGCGTCACGGAGGAGCGTTCGGGGTGACCCGGGGGCTCTGGGCGCGCTTCGGCGAGACACGGGTGCTGGACACCCCCATCAGCGAGTCCGCCATCGTGGGGTGCGCGATCGGGGCGGCGCTGGAAGGCTGGCGGCCGGTGGTGGAGATGCAGTTCATGGATTTCCTCTCCCTGGCCTTCGACATGGTGGTGAACTGGGCCGCCAAGGCACGCTACCGGCAGGGCTATTCCCTTCCCCTGGTCCTCCGCGGGCCGTCAGGGGCGGGCGGCCACGCCGGCCCCTTCCACAGCCAGAGCGTCGAGGGCTTCTTCGCGCATGCCCCGGGGCTCAAGGTGATCCAGCCGGCGACCGCGCGGGATGCCAAGGGCCTGCTCAAGGCGGCGATCCGCGACGACGACCCCGTCCTCTTCCTCGAACCCAAGGGACTGTACCGGAGTCGGCGCGAGGAACTGCCGGCCGACGAGGAGATCCTCGTTCCCCTGGGCCGGGCGGCCTGGCGCCGCCAAGGCGAAGACCTGGCCGTGATCACCTACGGTGCGATGGTGCACACCGCGATGGAGGCGGCCCGGATCCTCGACGAGGAGGACGGGCTTGCGGTTGCGGTCCTGGATCTGCGGACCCTGGTCCCGCTGGACGAGACCGCGGTGCTGGAAGCGGCGACCCGCTGCGGGCGGGTGATGGTGCTGCACGAGGACACCCTCACCGGGGGCTTCGGAGCCGAACTCTGCGCCCGGATCGCCGAGAAGGCCTTCGACTGGCTCGACGCGCCGCTGGTCCGCGTGGCCGCCCCGGACAGTGCGATTCCCATCAGTCCCCCCCTGGAAGCGGCGTTTCTGCCCCAGGTGGAGCAGGTGGTGGCGAAGGCCAGGGAGTTGGCGCGATACTAGGGGTCGGGTCCCCCGACGAGAACCGCAGCAAGACCGGCCCGGCGCCGGTGGGAGGAAGCATGGCAAGCGACGTCATCATGCCCCAGATGGGCGAGAGCATCGCCGAAGGCACGATCACCAAGTGGCTGAAGAAGGTGGGGGATCCCGTCGAGCGGGATGAGCCCCTCTTCGAGATCTCCACCGACAAGGTCGATGCGGAGATCCCCTCTCCCGAAGACGGAACGCTGCTGGAGATCCTGGTGCCCGAGGGGGAGACGGTGGAGATCAACACCGTGGTGGCGCGCCTGGGGTCCCCGGGTGAAGCGGGATCGTCGTCGACCGAAGCACCGGCGGAAGCGGCCGCCGCACCCGAGCCTTCCACCTTACCGGAGTCGTCCGCCGCGCCGGGTGGAGCCGTCGGCCGCCAGGAGCGCATCGCCACCAAGAGTTCCCCGGTGGTGCGCCGGATCGCCGCCGAGCATGGTATCGACCTGCAGAAGGTGCCCGGCACCGGGGTGCACGGGCGGGTGACCAAGAAGGACATCCTGGCCTACATCGAGTCGGGTGGGGCCCAGGCTCCGGCGGGGACGGCGGCCGCGGCGGCAGGCGGCGCAGTCGATTCGGAGGCCGCGAGCGCACCGGCCGGCGCCGGTCCGGAAGGTACCTACCATTGCGAGGGCGGAGCCATGCTCGGGGTGAGCGGCTGGCCGGCCAAGGTCGTCCGCTCCTATCTCTCCGGGGTGGCCGAGGGCGACCGGGTGGAGAAGCTCAGCACCATGCGCCGCAAGATCGCCGAGCACATGGTGATCTCCAAGGCCCTTTCTCCCCACGTCCACACCCTCTACGAGGTGGACATGGGTCGGGTCGACGCGTTGCGTCGTGCCCACAAGGACTCTTTCCTGGAGGCGGCCAGCGGGGCGAAGCTCACCTACACCGTATTCATGGTGAAGGCAGTGGTCGACGCCCTGAAGGCCTTCCCCCAGGTCAACGCCTCGATCCACGGGGACGACGTGATCCATCACCGGGACATCAACGTCGGCCTGGCCGTCGCCCTCGAGGACGGCCTGATCGTGCCGGTGATGCGGCGGGCCCAGGATCTGTCGATGACTGGGATCGCCCGCGCCATCACCGATCTGGCCACCCGCGCGCGCGAGCGCAAGCTGGAACTGTCGGAGATCCAGGGATCGACCTTCTCCATCACCAACCCGGGTTCCTTCGGCGGGCTCATCGGCTTGCCGGTGATCAGCCAGCCCAACGTAGCCATCCTGGGCATGGGCAAGGTGGAGAAGAGGGTGTGCGTGATCGACGACGCGATCGCCATCCGCCCGAAGATGTACATCACCCTGGGCTACGATCATCGCCTGATCGATGGCGCGGTGGCCGAGCAGTTCCTGGGCCACATCCAGGCGACCCTGGAGAACTTCGACGAGAGCGCGCTCTAGGCTTCGGAGAAGACTTCGCCGGCGAGAGGGGGAGGTCATGGATCCATCCGAGGAGATGCCTCGCTGTGTGACCGCCTGGTTGGGCCAGGTCGACTATCCGCGTGCTCTCGCGTTGCAGCGGCGGCTGGTCGAGCTGCGCCGGCAGGATGCGGTCGACGATCATCTGCTCCTGGTCGAGCACCCCCCGGTGATCACCAAGGGCAGCTCGGCCAGGGACGAGCACATCCTGGCCGGACCGCGGGAACGGCGCCGGCTCGGGCTGGAGATCTTCGAGGCCGGCCGGGGGGGCGACGTGACCTACCATGGCCCCGGGCAGCTCGTCGGCTATCCCGTTCTGCGCCTTCGAGAAGGCGAACGCGACGCCCACCGGTATCTGCGTCGCCTGGAGGAGGTCCTGCTGGGGGTGCTGGGCGACTGGGGCATCGAGGGCCGCCGGGACGAGCGCTACACCGGGGTCTGGGTGGGCGAGGAGAAGATCGCGGCCATCGGAGTGCGCCTGAGCCGCTGGATCACCAGCCACGGCTTCGCCCTCAATGTCGACTGCGATCTGAGCCACTTCGCCACCATCGTCCCCTGCGGGATCTCCTCGCGGGGGGTCACCTCGATGCAGCGGCGATTGGGCGAGGCACCCGATGGGGAAGAGCTGCGCCGCAGCGTCCGCGTCCACTTCGCCCGGGTCTTCGGCCGCCGCCTGGACGAGCTTCCGCCGGAGGAGTTGTTGGCCCGTGTCGAAGGCGTGGAACCGGCCTCACGGAGTTGACGACCCCGCCGGAGGGGGACATGAGAGAAGACCGGGCCGTGGCCCGGTCTTCTTCTTCAATCGGAAAACCCCGAGGTGACGGCCTCGTGATCAGTGGCTGCCGCGCATCCTTCCGCCTCGTCCTCCTCTGCCACCGCTCTGTTCGGGATCTCCGTAGCCGAAGACATCGGTGTACAGGGTGATCTTTTTGAGGTCGCTCTGGCGTTGCAGAACCGGTGGATCGTAGGGACGCCGTTCGGCGGAAACCCTCTCGTGCGTTTTCATGACGCGATCTCCAGCATTGGGACCATCGTTCCACGAGCCGACCGGCGCAGGTCGTGCTCGCTGCTTGAAGTTCCATTATAGACCAATCGGCGGGTTTTGCCACCCCCCGAATCCGGTTTTTTTCGGGAGGATCCGCCGGAGTTTTTTCTCCCCTCGGGGGTGATTCCGGGGCGAAATCGAGCGCAAGCGGGCTCTTCCGGCCCCCGGTGGACCCCCGCCTTGCGAGGCACCGGGGCCGGGACCTACACTGGGCGCGCCCAGTTCCGCGCGCCCGGCTTCCCGGTGCCGCAAGAAGAGGAGACCAGCATGCCCCTGGACAAGATCGATGCCGCGTTGAGGGAGGAACTCGAGGCCCTTTCGGCCCAGGGACGGGCCAAGGCGCCCGAGCGGATCATCCGCGAGATCGTACCGGGCGAAGGCGACCGCGGTCCGCGCTACCGCCTGGAGGGATCCGAGCAGCTCTTCCTGCGGATGAACTCGAATTCGTACCTCTCGCTCTCCGATCATCCCCGCCTGATCGAGGCGGCCGACCGGGCCACCCACGAGTTCGGGGTGGGGCCGGGCGCCGTCCGCTTCATCGACGGCACCTTCACCCCCCACGTGGCCCTGGAACGCCGCATCGCCCGCTTCGTGGGCAAACCGGCGGCGAAGATCTTCAACTCGGCCTACACCGCGAACCTGGGCCTCGCCCTCACCCTCACCCACCGGCGGACCTACTGGATCGGCGACGCGCTCAACCACAACTGCATCATCCGGGGCATGCGCATCGCGAACGTGCCGCGCGATCAGAAGGCCATCTACGCCCACAACGACATGGACGAGCTGCGCAAGGCATTGGAGAAGGTGCCCCAGGGGATGGACCGGGTGGTGGTGATCTTCGACGGCGTCTTCAGCATGCGCGGCGACTACGCTCCCCTGAAGGAGATCGAGGAACTGGCCGCCGAACATCACGGGCGCTTTCCCGAAGGGGTGGTCACCGTGGTCGACGATTCGCACGGGATCGGGGCCTACGGCGAGCACGGCCGCGGGACGGAGGACTTCACCGGGGCGCACGCCGACTTGATCGTGGGCACCTTCGGCAAGGCCTTCGGGGTGAACGGCGGCTTCATCGCCGGCAGCGAGCAGCTCGTCGAGGCGGTCCGGCAGAAGGCCGACACCTACATCTACACCAACCCGCTGGGGGCGGCCGACTGCGCCGCCGCGGTGGCCGCGGTCGACCTGGCCGACTCCGAAGAGGGCGCGCGGCGTTTGAAGCACCTGCACGAGCGCATCGCCCAGTTCCGCCGGGGAGTGGCCCGGCTGGGCATCGAGTCGATTCCCGGCCCGCACCCGGTGGTCCCCCTGCTCATCCGCGACACCGACCGGGTGCGCGCGTGGGTTCAGAAACTGTACGAGAAGGGCATCCTGGTGGTGGGCCTGACCTATCCGGTGGTGCCGCGGGGCGAGGAGACCATCCGGGTGCAGATCAACGCGGCCCATACCGAGGCCGACATCGAAGAGCTGCTGGAGAAGCTGAAGCAGGTGCAGGCGGAGGTCTGAGGCTGGCGGAACTCGCAGAATGCGTCATCTTCGGCGGGAGTCCTTCTCCCGCCCCCTTCAACCCGTGAGGTGTCGATCATGCCCCTGGTTCCCATGCGCGTCCTCTTGGACCACGCGGCCGAGAACGACTACGGCGTCGGCGCGTTCAATGTCAACAACATGGAGCAGATCCAGGCCATCATGGAGGCCGCCCGCGAGACCAACTCGCCGGTGATCGTGCAGGCCAGCCGGGGAGCGCGCGCCTACAGCAACGACAACTACCTGCGCCACCTCATGCTGGCCGCGGCCGAACTCAACCCCACCATTCCCATCGTCATGCACCAGGATCACGGGAACTCGCCCCAGACCTGTTTCTCCGCGATCGAGATGGGCTTCACCTCGGTGATGATGGACGGCTCGCTGCAAGAGGACGGCAAGACCCCGTCGAGCTACGAGTACAACGTGCAGGTGACGAAGGAAGTGGTTGCGGCGGCGCACGCCAAGGGGGTGACGGTGGAGGCCGAGCTGGGAACCCTCGGGGGCATCGAGGACGGCCACGGGGCCGGGCTGACGGGCGAAGAGGCCTTGAAGCACCTGACCGATCCGGGCCAGGCCGAGGAGTTCGTGGCCGAAACCCGGTGCGACGCGCTGGCCGTCGCCATCGGCACCAGCCATGGGGCCTACAAGTTCACGAAGAAGCCCACCGGCGAGGTGCTGAAGATGGACATCATCGCCGAGATCCACCGGCGGCTTCCGAACACGCACATGGTCATGCACGGCAGCTCGTCGGTGCCCCGGGAACTGGTCGAGATCATCAACCAGTACGGGGGCAAGATCCGCGAGACCTATGGGGTGCCCGTCGAGCAGATCCAGGAGGGCATCCGTCACGGGGTGCGCAAGATCAACGTGGACACCGACAACCGCCTGGCCATCACCGGGGCCATCCGCAAGGTCTTCATGGAGCATCCGGAGAAGTTCGACCCGCGCGACTACCTCAAGCCGGCCCGCGCCGCGATGAAGGAAGTGGTGAAGGCGCGGATGATCGCCTTCGGCCAGGCGGGCTGGGCGGACAAGGTGCCCACCTTGACCCTGGAGGACATGAAGCGGCGCTACCACGACATGGGAGCGGTGGGTTAGATATCGACGGAACCCGCGGTTCGAGTGCCGCTCGCTCGGCGCCGGCCGGGATCAATCGTCTCCAGGGTCGAGATTCTCGAGGTTTTCCAGATCGCCGAGTCCGCCGCCGATCTCGATCTCCTCGCGGACCAGGGCCAGCACCGCGCTGTTGGGCACGATGAGGTAGCGTTCCTTCTCGAAGGTGATCTCGACCGCGGCCTTCTTCAAGAAGAGCGCGTAGTCGCCCACCTTGGCCTGCAGAGGGACGTAGCGGGGCTCTTCTTTCGGCTTCTTCCAGGGTTCTTCGTAGTCGGGCACGTGGGGTACGGGCAGACCGGGGCCGACCTCGACCACCCGCCCTCCTTGCACCTCGTCCCCGCTCTGCACGGTGGCGGGCAGGTAGAGACCGGCCTTGGTGCGTTCCTCGCCTTTTTCAGGCTTCAGCAGGAGCCGGTCTCCGACGACGATCAAGCGCTTGCGGATGGAGGCCATGGGGTTCTCTCCACGAGAGGGGGGAACGGCCACGTGCCGTTCCCCCGAAATCTAGAACAAAGCGCCGGAAGAGGGAAACGCTGGATGCTCCCCCGGCCTACTTGATCCCGTGGGCCATCCGGTGGATGGGCTTGGCGAAGATCGCGAACAGGATGCCGGTGACGATGACGATTCCCGCGACCGCGCCGAAGAGCTGGGTTTCGGGAAGGGTCTCGATGAAGCCGGCCACCAGCCCGGCGATGAGGTTGCCCAGGGCCGCGCCGAGGAACCAGGTGCCCATCATCTGGCTCACCAGCCGGTGCGGGGAGAGCTTGGTGATCGAACTCAGTCCCACCGGCGAGAGACACAGCTCGCCCACGGTGTGGAAGAAGTAGGTGGTGACCAGCCACATGGGGCTCACCTTGCCCGCGTGGATGAACTGGCTGCCCCAGGCCATCACCAGGAAACCCACCCCCAGCAGGATCAATCCCATGGCGAACTTCATCGGGATGGAGGGGTTGCGGTCGCCCAATCTCACCCAGAGGCTGCCGATCACCGGGGCGAGGAGGATGATGAACAGGGGATTGACCGATTGCAGGTAGCCGGCCGGCGCTTCCCAACCGAAGACCACCCGGTTGGTGTATTCCTTGGCGAAGAGGTTCATCGACGAGCCGGCCTGCTCGAAGCCGCTCCAGAACATCGCGGCCCCGATGAAGAGCAGGAAGATCACGAAGACCCGCTCCTTCTCCTCGCGGGTGCGGCAGGCGATGAAGATGACGTAGGCGAAGTAGAGAATGGCCAGGGCCAAGAGCACGATGCCGGTTCCCCGGGCGAAGCTCACCAGGCCGAAGTCGAACACGCCGGTGGACTTGAGCAGGAACAACACCACGAAGATGCCCAGCACGATGCCCACTCCGCGCAGGAAACGGCTCAATCCTTCTGCGCGGGCCTGCGGGCTGGCCTGCTCGGAGTGCAACTCGCCCTTTCCCTTCAGGAACTTCCAGCCGTAGACGTACTGGATGAGCCCGAAGGTCATGCCGATGCCGGCGGCGGAGAAGCCCAGGTGCCAGTCGACCTTCTCGCCCAGGTACGAGCAGACCAACGGGCCGAAGAGGGCGCCGATGTTGATGCCCATGTAGAAGATGGAGAAGCCGGCGTCGCGTCGACCTCCGCCCTCGGGATAGAGGTCGCCCACGATGGCGCTGACGTTGGGCTTCAACAGCCCGGTGCCCAGGACGATGAGGGTCAACCCGGCGTAGAAGGCTCCGACCGCCATCTGGGGCCACAGGGCGGGCAGGGCCAGGGTGTAATGCCCCAGGGCGATGATGATGCCCCCGTAGAGCACCGACTTCTTCTGGCCGAGCAGGCGGTCGGCAACCCAGCCTCCGGGCAGGGCCAGGGCGTAGACTCCGAAGGTGTACAGCCCGTAGATGGCCGTGGCCTTCTCCTTGTCCCAGCCGAAGCCTTTGTTCGCCACGAGGTCGATCATGAAGAGCACGAGCAGCGCCCGCATGCCGTAGTAGCTGAAGCGCTCCCAGAGTTCGGTGAAGAAGAGGGTGCTGAGGCCCCGGGGATGGCCGAAGAAGGCGGTGTCGTACCGGGGATCGTGGGTGGGAGTGGTGTCGCTCATGCGATCTCCTGGTGGAGAGGATGCATTCTCGCCGCCGGCAAGCGGCGTGCCGGCGCGAATTGCGCGCGAGTCTAGAGGAACGCGCCACTGTGTGCAAGAGTGGGGGAGAGCGACTCCGCGGCGGTACATGACGGAAAGGCGGGCTCTGCATGCCATTGATCGATTCCCGGCGGGTCCGCATCGGCTGTTCGTCCTTCTCCAGCCGCGATTGGGTGGGCCCCTTCTACCCGGAAGGGACCGCCCCGAAGGACTACCTGCGGATCTACGCCCGGCATTTCGACTGCGTCGAGGTCGACGCCACCTACTACGCGCTGCCCACGCCGTCGACGGTGCGGGGGTGGGACGAGAAGACGCCCACCGATTTCCTGCTCTGCGCCAAGTTCCCCCGCAGCATCGTGCACGCGGGCGATGGCCCGGCACCCGAGGGGACGCGCCTGCTGACGCCCGACGCCACCTACTCCGACCGTGATGCCTTCCTGCAGGTCATGTCCTCGCTGGGCTCCAAGCTGGGACCTTTGCTGCTGCAGTTTCCCTACTTCAACCGCGGCGTCTTCGCGTCGCGCGCGCCCTTCCTCGAGCGCCTGGACCGGTTCCTGGAAGACCTGCCCGGGGATTTCCACTACACAGTGGAGATCCGCAACCGGAGTTGGCTCGACGCCTCCTTCACCGGGCTGCTGCGACGCCACGGGGTGAGCCTGGCCCTGGTCGACCAGGCCTGGATGCCCCACGGCGATGAACTCGAGGGCAAGCTGGACCTCCATCCCGCCTCGCCGATGTACCTGCGTCTTCTGGGTGACCGCAAGAAGATCGAGGCCCTCACCAGTCACTGGGACCGCGAGGTGATCGACCGCAGCGAAGGTCTCGACCGCTGGGCCCGTTTCCTGGTCCGCCGTCTGCGGGAAGGACAGACCGTCCTGGTCTTCGTGAACAACCACTACGCCGGGCATGCTCCGGCCACCGCCCGCCGTCTGCGGGAGATGCTCGAAGCGGCCCTGTCCAGGGGATGACGAGCGTATCGCCCGGTTCGCTTCCGTCCGCTCAGACGCTGAAGTATTCCGCCCGGGGGTGGTGCAGCACCAGCGCGCTGGTGCTCTGCTCGGGGTGGAGCTGCATCTCCTCGCTCAGGGTGACGCCGATGCGCTCCCACTGCAGCATCTCGGCCAGCACCTGCTGGCCCTCCAGCTCGGGACAGGCCGGGTATCCGAAGCTGAAGCGCTGCCCACGATAACGGCCGCGGAGGATCTCCTTCGGATCGGCCGCGTCGTCGCCGTCGATTCCCAGCTCGCGGCGCATGCGCGCGTGCACCAGCTCGGCCAGGGCCTCCGCGCTCTCCACCGCGAAACCGTGGGCGAGCAGGTAGGCGTGATAGGAATCGGATTCCATCAGCCGATGACAGTACTCGGTGGCCACCGCTCCCATGGTCACCACACTGACTCCCAGTACGTCGCGATCCTTCCGGAACCAGTCGGCCAGGCACCGGTAGGGGGGCTTCCGCTGGCGTGGAAACACCAATCGCCAGCGGGGAGTCCCGTCCTCTGGGGTGGAAAAGATCTCCAAGGCCTCACCGGCGCGGCGGCACGCGAACCAGCCGGCGAGGGCGGCCGGTTGCAGCCAGGCGTCTGTCACGGCCGATTCGCGCAGTCGAGCGATCGCCGGTTCGACCTCCTCGGCCAACAAGCGCTGGTAGTCTTCCCTGGACAGGCCGGCCCGGGTGTAACCCCACCGGCCCTTGATCAAGGCGGCGCGATTGAGATAGCGCCACACCTCTTCCAGCTTGAGACCATCGACCGGCCGGACTCCCCAGTAGGGAGCGGTGGGAGCGGAGACCTCCTCGGGCATCTCGACCGTCACGGGCGCGGTGTCTTCGCCGGAGTCCTCCACCACCACCCGTGGGCTCGCGTCGGGTGGATCGCCACCGGTGATCTTCTCCATGAGCTGAAGCCCCTCGAAGGCATCGCGGGCGTAGTACACCGGTCCACGGTAGACGCGACGCAAGTCGGCCTCGACGTACTTGCGGGTGAGCGCCGCGCCCCCGAGCACCACCGGCAGGTCGATCCCTGCGGTGTTGAAGGCCTCCAGGTTGTCACGCATCACCAGGGTCGATTTCACCAACAGGCCGCTCATGCCCACCGCGTGGGGCGGGTCGCGCTGGATCACCTCGATGAGCTGCTCCACCGGGATCTTGATCCCCAGGTTCTCCACCCGGAATCCGTTGTTGGTGAGGATGATGTCGACCAGGTTCTTGCCGATGTCGTGCACGTCGCCCCGCACGGTCGCAATGACGAAGCTGCCCCGGGATTGCGAGGAAGAAGTCTCCATGTGGGGCTGCAGGTGCCGCACCGCCGCCTTCATCGTCTCGGCCGATTTCAACACGAAGGGCAACTGCAGGCGCCCCGCGCCGAAGAGTTCCCCGACCTCCTTCATGCCCTCCAGGAGGATCTCGTTGATGATCTCCAGGGCCGCATGGCTTTGCAGCGCTTCGTCCAGGTCGGCTTCGAGGCCGTCGCGGCGGCCGGCAACGATCCGCCGTCGCAGGCGCTCTTCCACCGGCAGGTGTTCCTCCTCGGCGGCGACGCTGACCACCCCCGCCGACCCCAGCAACACCTCCAGCGGCTCGCCCCGGCTGCGGTCGTTGTCGATGAGACGCTGGCAGGCGTCCAGCAGCTCTTCGGGGATCTCTCCTGCGCCGAGGATCCGGCCCGCGTGCAGGATGGCCGCGTCCAACCCGGCATCGAGCGCCCGGTGCAGGAAGACGCTGTTGAGCACGCGGCGCACCGCGGGTTTCAGGCCGAAGCTCACGTTGGACAGCCCGAGCAGGGTACGGGCTCCGGGAATGGCTTCCTTGATGCGCCGCAACCCTTCGAGGGTGGCCAGGGCCGAATCGCGGTACTCGGGGTCGCCGCTGCCCAGGGTGAAGGTCAACGGATCGAAGAGGAGGTCGGCCGGATCCAATCCGTACTCGCCGGCCAGGTCGGCCAGGCGCAGGGCCACCTCCTTCTTGCGCTGGGGAGTGCGCGCCATGCCCTCCTCGTCGATGCACAAGGCCACCACCGCCGAACCGAAACGGCGCGCCAGGTCGAGGATTTCCCGGGCGCGCTGCTCCCCGTCCTCCAGGTTGATCGAGTTGATGATGCTACGCCCGCCGAGCCGCTCCAGGGCGGCCTCGATGGCCTCCACCCGGGTGGAATCGATCATCAGAGGGGCCTGCAGCTCGGTGTTGAGCCGGGGAACCAGCGAGGAGAGATCCTCCACCTCGTTCCGTCCCACGTAGGCCAGGCACAGATCGAGCACGTGCGCGCCCTCGTCCTGCTGCGCGCGCGCCCACTGCACCATGCCGTCCAGGTCGCCCGCTCCCTGCAGCTCCCGGAAGCGGCGGGACCCGTTGGCGTTCGTCCGCTCGCCGATGAGCAAAGGCCGTGGTTGTTGGCTCAAGTCGACCGACTGGTAGAGACTGGAGACCGCTTCCAGGGCTTCCACCCGCCGCTTCGGCGCGGACCGGCTGCCCAGCCGCTCCACGAGCGCGCGCAGATGCCGGGGCTCGGTCCCGCAGCAGCCGCCGACGATCGCGACTCCGAACGCATCGACGTACTCGCAGAGGACTTCCGCGAAACGCTCGGGGGTGAGGTCGTAGACCATGCGGCCATCGATGGAACGCGGCAGGCCGGCGTTGGGCAGCACGCTCACCGGGTGGGGACTGTGGCGGGCGATCGTTCCCACGTGCTCGCGCATCGCCTCCGGTCCGGTGGCGCAGTTCATTCCCACCCAGTCCGGACGCAAGGGGAGTACCGCGCTCAGGGCGGCGAGGGTCTCGGTGCCCAGCAGCATGGTTCCGGTCTGCTCGATGGTGATCTGGATTCCCAGGGGGACCCTCGTCTTGCGCCGGGCGCACACCCGGCGGACCGCGTCGACCGCCGCGCGCAACTGCAGGAGGTCCTGGCAGGTCTCCACCAGGAGCGCGTCGACCCCTCCGTCGAGGAGGCCCTCGACCATGGGTTCGTAGGCCTGGCGCAGCGCGGAAAAGCCGATATGTCCGAGGCTGGGCAGCTTCGTGCCCGGTCCCATCGAGCCCACCACGAAACGGGGTCGGTCGCCGGTGGACATCGCGTCGGCGGCCCCCCGTGCGATGCGGGCCGACGCCTCGGCCAACTCCCGCGCCCGCTCCCCGACTCCGTACTCGTCCAGGACCACGGAGAAGGCGCCGAAGGAATTGGTCTCGACCGCGTCACATCCGGCCGCCAGGAACTCCCGGTGGATGTCGGCGATCAGCTCGGGGCGAGTGAGGTTCAGCCATTCGTTGCATCCCTCATGGCCCTCGAAGTCATCGAGAGAGGGCTGACGGAACTGGATCCCGGTCCCCATTCCCCCGTCCAGGACGAGGACCCGTTCACGGGCGAGTTCGAGCAGGGTGGTCAACGGCGGCTCCTGGTTGCAGGGGGGAACGATCGACTTCCGGCCAGGCATCCGGCACGGCGCGGCCTCCGGCACGGCGCCCGTCGGGTCGGGCCGCCGCGTGACGTCCAAGGCAGATCGACCGGCACGACGCGCCCGCCACAGGATAACAGTCCCGGCCCGGTCGGCACACTCCCAATGGCCCGGGCGGGGCCGTGAAGCCCCCCTCGCGCGTCGGCTCCGGAGTTGTTACAATGGCCGTTCCATCGAAAGGACGCAGATGACCATAGCCGAGATCCTCGACCGCGCCGACGGCCCCATCTTCAGCTTCGAACTCACCCCGCCCGAGCGGGGCACCAGCATCCTCCGGGTGAACGAGATCGTCGACCAGTTGATGCCCTACCGTCCGGCGTTCATCGACGTGACCAACCACGCCGCCGACTCGTGGTTCGAGGAGGTGGGCCGGAACAATTTCGTACGGCACATCACCCGCAAGCGTCCCGGAACCCTGGGTCTGTGTGCGGCTCTCAAGTACCGCTACAACGTGGAGACGGTTCCCCATCTCCTCTGTGTGGGGTTCACCAAGGAGGAGACCGAGGACGCGCTGATCGAGCTGTCGTTCCTGGATATCCACAACGTCCTGGCGCTGCGGGGCGATCAGACCGACTGGAAACAGCTTCGCAACGGCGGCCGCAACACCTATGCCAGCGATCTGGTGGAGCAGATCATGGCCATGAACCGCGGCGAATACCTCCACGCACTCAACGACGCTTCGGCGACCAGTTTCTGTGTCGGGGTGGCCGCCTACCCCGAGAAGCATTTCGAGGCGCCGAGCCTCACCTACGACATCGCCCACCTCAAGAAGAAGGTGGACGCGGGTGCGGAGTACATCATCACCCAGATGTTCTTCGACAATGCCGCCTACTTCTCCTTTGTCGAGCAGGCCCGGGCCGCCGGGATCACCGTCCCCATCATTCCCGGTCTGAAGGCCCTGACCCGCCGGTCGCTGCTGACCAGCATTCCCCGCACCTTCCACGTGAACATTCCCGATCACCTGGTGAAGGAGATCGTCGCGGCGAAGGACGCACGCCAGGTGCGGGAGATCGGCAAGCGCCACGCGGTCGAGCAGGGCCGACAGTTGTTGGATGCGGGAGTGCCCGGCCTGCATTTCTTCGTGTACAGCGACGCCGAGGTCGCCGCAGAGATCGTGGCCGAACTCGATTTCCGCTGAGCTTGGACCCATGGGTCGACTCTGGGGACCGACGGATCCTTCCGGCTTGGAAAGCCCTCGCCCTCAGGAGGCTTCGGGGTCTTCCAGGACTTCCTGGGTGGTTTCCAGCAGCGGTCTCGCTCCCTGCTGGATGGTGAGCCGGAAGAGATCCGGTCTCGCGTAGTGACCCGCGACGTCGAGTTGCCAGCGGGGCCCCACGAGTTGCTGCGGCTCGACCTGCGCGAACAGGATCCCCTCCTCCTTCTCCAGGGGTCCGGCCACGATCTTGCCGTCGGGATCGACGATCAGGCTGAGACCGGGATTGATCCACTCGGCCTCACCCAGGTACTCGTGCTTGAAGGGCAGATCGTCGGGAATGTCGTCGCGCCGGAAGGCCTGGCAGGCCCCGAGGACGAAACACCGGCCCTCCTTGGCCAGGTGCCGCATGCTCGAGATCCAGGGCTCTCCCCGGTCCCAGGTGGGGGCCAGGTGGATCTGCTCTCCCTGCGCGGTCAGGGCGTAGCGGGCCAGGGGCATGTAGTTCTCCCAGCAGATCAGACCACCCACCCGGCCGAACGGAAGCTGGTGCACCTGAAGATCTGCTTCGGCGCCCTGGCCCCACACCAGCCGCTCTCCGGCGGTGGGAATGAGCTTGCGGTGCTTTCCCAGGATCGTTCCATCCGAGCCCAGGTAGAGCAGGGTGTTGTAGAGGGTCGAGTTGCTGGCCTCCGCGTTCTTCTCGTTCACCCCGACGGCCACGAGGATCTTGCAGTCACCGGCCGCTTCGGCGAGACGCTGCACCGCCGGACCGGGAATGGACACCGCGCTGGCGTGCAGGCGGGAATAGAGATCCCGGAGGGGGTGGGTCTGCCCTGGGGGAACGAACCAGACCCACACCGGGTACCCGGAGACGAAGGCCTCTGGGAGGACGGCCAGCGCCGCCCCGCCGCGGGCGGCTTCCTCGATCAGCAGGCAGGCCTTGTCGATGGTGGCGTCGAGTTGCAGGAAGACGGGGGCGGCCTGGATGACGGCCAGCTTGAAGGGCTTGGTCTCAGGCAAGGGGACGCTCGCTTCGGGGGAGAGGATCGGGACCGGGGGATCGTTTCTGTGCCGGCGACCGCTCCGCCGCTCGTGGCCGGGGGAAGGACCACGCGCCGGCGAAACCGCCGCGATGCAGCTCAAGAAAGAAAGGGGGAAGGCGGCCCGCCACCTCCGGTGATGTCTTCTTGCCAAGGCGAGGGGTCCGGGGATAGCCTGCACCCGACGCGTGTCAAGGAGGGTGATGGATGCCGGTATTCGTGGGAATCCTCTGCATCGTGGGCTATGTGCTCGGATATCGCTACTACTCCGGCTATCTCTCCCGCCGGGTGTTTCGTCTCGACCCCTCCCACATCACGCCGGCCCACACCCTGCGGGACGGCATCGATTACGTGCCGTCACGGCGCGAGATCCTCTTCGGACATCACTACGCCTCGATCGCCGGCCTGAGCCCGATGCTCGGACCGGCCATCGCGGTGATCTGGGGATGGCTGCCCGCTCTGTTGTGGATCGTCCTGGGAACCCTCTTCATCGGAGCGGTCCACGACTTCAGCGCGCTGGTGGTGAGCATGCGCGCCGGCGGCGTGAGCATCGGCAAGGTGGCCGAAGGCATCATCGGCCCGCGGGCCAAGTCGCTGTTCCACGCCATCATCTTCTTCCTCATCTCGCTGGGCATGGGCGTGTTCGTGCACGTGGTGGCCTTGCTGTTCACCCGGGCCTTCCATCCCGAAGCGGTGCTGCCCACCTTCGGCATGATGGTCATCGCGGTCTTCGTCGGCCTGTCCGCCTACCGCTGGAAGTTGCCCTTGGGCCGGTCGAGCGCGGTCGCTTTCGTGGCCGCGCTCCTGTTGATCTGGGTGAGCCTGAAGGTGGGGGCGCCCGATCTCTCGCTGGGCGCATGGAAGTGGGTGCTCTTGGGCTACGCCTTCCTGGCCTCGGTGCTGCCGGTGTGGCTGCTCCTGCAGCCCCGCGATTACGTGAACTCGATGCTGCTGTACCTGGGGCTCATCCTCGCCTATCTCGGTTTCTTCCTGTTGCGTCCTTCCTTCGAGGCCCCCGCGGTCGTCCTTTCCCCGGCGGGTGCGCCGCCCATCTTCCCCTTCGTCTTCATCGTCATCGCCTGCGGCGCGGTCAGCGGCTTCCACGGTCTGGTGAGCAGCGGCACCACCGCCAAGCAGATCGACAACGAGATGGACGCCCGTCCCATCGGATACGGCGCGATGATCGGCGAGTCCCTCCTGGGGCTCTTGGCGGTGCTTGCCTGCACCGCCGGATTCAGCGACCGTCTGAGCTGGTCGAACCACTATTCCAACTGGAGTTCGGCCATGGATCTGGGCGACCGCATCGACGCCTTCATCCGCGGCACCGCCCATTTCCTCTCGTCCATGGGAATCCCCGTCGAGGTGGGATCGGCGTTCATCGCGCTGGTGGTGGTGAGTTTCGCGTTGACCAGCCTCGATTCAGCCACCCGCCTGTTGCGCTACAACCTCAGCGAGGTCGGCGAGACCCTCCACTTCGCTCCGCTGCGCAACCGCGTGGTGTCCAGCGCCCTGGCCGCCGCCGCCATCGGTTTCTTCGCCTTCTACCAGATCGGGGGCAAGGCGGCCGGCTTGGCCCTGTGGCAGCTCTTCGGCACCACCAACCAGGTCCTGGGCGGATTGACCCTGCTCGCGGTGACCCTCTATCTGCAACAACGTGGGCGGAACTTCTGGGTGACCCTGTTGCCGATGATCTTCCTCCTGTCGGTCACCCTGTACGCCATGGTCCTGAAGATCCGCGACTTCTGGAGTCCCCACGATCCGGCGAAGAGGGAATGGCCCCTGCTGGTGGTGGGCCTGATGCTTCTGCTCATCGCCCTGTGGCTGGTGGTGGAGGCGATCCTCCGCCTGCGCCGTCCGCCGCGATTGCGTGAGAGCTGAGCCGTGGCCTTGCCGCCGGAGCTTCGCCGCGAACTGCTCGCGATCCTGGGAGAGGACGGCTTCTTCGACGATCCTGTGCACCGGAAGGTCTACGACAGCGACGCCTATCCCCACGACCGGCATCGCCCGGATGCGATTGCCCTCCCCCGCACCCGGCAGGAGGTCATCGAACTCGTTCGTTGCTGCCGGCGGCACGACATTCCCATCGCGCCCCGGGGAGCGGGCACCGGACTCTCTGGCGGGGCCGTTCCCCTGGAGGGCGGAGTCCAGGTCGGGCTGGCCCGGATGCGGAAGATCCTCGAGATCGATTCCTTCCAGCGCCTGGCCCGGGTCGAACCGGGAGTGGTGAACCTGGAGCTTTCCAGGGCGGCGGCCGGCTGCGGCCTCCATTTCGCGCCCGATCCCTCCTCCCAGGTGGCCTGCACCCTGGGAGGGAACTTCGCGGGCAACAGTGGAGGACCGCATTGCCTGAAGTACGGGGTCACCTTGCCCCACGTGCTGGGGGCGGAGATCGTCACCCCCGAAGGCGATCTCCTGCGGCTCGGCGGCGACCACGATGCCGGGGAAGGCGCCGATCTCCTGGGCCTGTACATCGGATCGGAAGGAACCGGAGGCATCGTGGTGGAACTCACCCTGCGCCTGGTTCCCCTCGCCCCGGCGGTGGCCACCTTCCTCGTCGTCTTCGAGACGATCCACGACGCGGCGACCGCGGTGAGCCGGCTGGTGGCCCGGGGGATCGTCCCCGCGGCCCTCGAACTGATCGACCAGATGATGATGCGCGCGGTGGAGGATGCCTTCGGTTTCGGCTTTCCCGTCGACGCCGGCGCGGTGCTGATCATCGAGATCGACGGTCCCCACGAGGCGATGCCGGTCGAGGGCCGGCGCATCGAGGAAACCTGCCGGCAATGCGGCTGCCGCCAGTTCCGCACCGCGCGCGATGAGGAGGAGCGCGCCCAGTTGTGGAAGGCGCGCAAGCACGCCTTCGGCGCGGTGGGAAGGATCTCGCCGAACTTCGCCACCCAGGATGGGGTGGTGCCCCGATCGGAACTTCCCCGCATCTGCGAGTTCCTCCAGGAAGCGGGCGAGCGTCACGGCGTGACGGTCGGAGTGGTCCTGCACGCGGGCGACGGCAACCTGCATCCGGTGCTTCTCTACGACGAACGCGACGAGGACTCGGTGCGGCGCGCGCTGGCCGCCAGTCGCGCGATCATCGCCGAGTGTGTCCGCCTGGGAGGAAGTCCCACCGGGGAACACGGCATCGGGTTGGAGAAACGGGAGTTCTTGCCCCTGGTCTTCGGACCCTGGGAGATGCAGCTCCAGGGGCAGTTGCGCGAAGCCCTCGACCCCACCGGCCTCTGCAATCCGGGCAAGGTCCTGCCCTCCGGCGGTTGCGGCGAGATCGGGAGGGCAGCTCGATGAAGGGTTCGCGGGCGCACCGGCGGCTGTGGCAGGAACTCGAGGCCGCACTCGGCCCGGGAGCCATCCGCCTCCACGGATCCGCTGAGGAATCCGCTCCAGCGTCGATCGAGATCCGCCCGGAAGGGCGGGAAGGATTTCGTCTGGCCGTCCATCGGCTGCGGGAGAGCCTGACCCCGTGGCAGGCAGTGGGCTCCTCGGCGGCCAAGCCCGGACGCGTCGCGCTCTCGACCGCGTCCTTCGGCGAGATCCTCGATCTGTGGCCCGAAGACCTGGTGGCCCGGATCGGCGCGGGCGCCGATCTCGATGCGCTGGAAAAACGCCTGGCCGCGCGGGGACTGCGGATTCCCGCCACCAGCCTGCGTAGCGGACCGCGTACCCTCGGTGGCCTCTTCGCGGCCGGGGAGAGGGGATGGCGGGGGCGGCCCCACCAGCGGCTGCGGGAATCGGTGCTCGGGATCACCGTGGTCGATGGGCAAGGGCGCGTGCTCAAAGGTGGGGGCCGGGTCATGAAGAATGTCGCCGGGTACGACCTGGTCCGCCTGCATCACGGCGCCCGGGGGGCGTTCGGGGTCATCACCGACCTGACGATGCGGCTCGAAGCCCTGCCGCAATCGGCCGCGGCCTTCGCCCTGCAGACACGGCGGGAGGAGATTCCCGAAGCGCTGGCGGCCCGGCGGCTTCCCGCAGCGAGCATGGATCCGGTGGTGCAGCTCTGGCTGGATGGTGCGGCGGCGCGATGGTCGGGGCACGGACCGGAAGGACTGTTGGTGGTAGGGGTCGAGGGATGGGATGAGAGCGTCGGGAAGTGGACCGGCGCGTTGCCCGATTCCGCGACGCCGGTGGATCCCGCCGCCCTGCTGGAGACGCTCGACCACGAGGCGATCTGGGCGGGCCGGATCTTCCTGGGCCCCGCCGCGCTCCTGGAAGTGTGGCCTCGATGGAAGGCCCGGTGGAGCCCGGTGGAGGCCTCGCTGGTCGTCGATCTGTCGACGGGTCACGCCAGGGTCCTGATCCACCGGGAAAGCCCGGTGCGCAACGCGGCGGTGATCGAACTCGCGAGGCTCTGCCGCGAGAGGGGGGGCGCGCTGTTCGCCGAGCGGGAGAGGATCCCTTCTCCCGCGGCGCAGTCTCCACGCGCGTCCTGCGGCCTCGATTCTCCCGGGATCTCCCCCGATTCTCCCGGGAACTCCTCCGGGGAGTCCGCCGCCGCCCCTTCGCCGGCGCGTGCCCTCAAGGGCCGCCTGAAGCAGATCTTCGACCCCCAGGGCCTGCTTCCACCGCTTCCCGTGCCCCCGGGAGGTGAAGGATGAGCCCGTCTTCGCCCGGTGGTGTGCCGGTCTCGCCGGAACTCGATCCGCAACTTGATGCCCTGCTGCGGGTCTGCATCCACTGTGGTCTGTGTCTCGGCGAGTGTCCCACCTATCTCGTCACCGGGGACGAGGCCGAGTCGCCCCGGGGCCGCTTGATGCTCCTGGGAGAACTGCAACGACGGGGCGAGCTCACCCTCCGCGAGCCGCTCGATCGCTGCCTGGGCTGCCGGCACTGCGAGACGGTCTGCCCCTCCGGGGTCTCCTACGGGGCCTTGCTGGAGGCCGGCCGCGGGATCCTGGGCCCGCCGCCAGGCCGGGACTCCAGGCTGGTCCGGTTCCTCATCGATCATGTGCTCACCCGACCGCGCGTTCTGTGGCCGGTGGCCCGCCTGGGTCGGAGGGTCCGGCGCAGTTTCCTGGCGCGCCTTCTGCCTCCCTTGCTGCGCCGTCTGCTCGAGGGCTTGCCGTCCCGAGAGCCTCGGCGGCCTCTCGAGCTCGAACTTGCGGCCCAGGGGGATGTCGCGCTCCTGGCGGGGTGCGCCCAACGGGTCTTTTGCGGAGGCACCCTGGCCGCCACCGCGCGCCTGGTGGAAGCGACGGGATCGACTCCCTGCCTTCCCCCCCGACAGGGATGCTGCGGCGCCCTCGCGGAGCACGCGGGTTCGATCGAGGCGGCCCGGGCTGACGCCCGGCGGTTGATCGATGCCCTGGACGGGCAGAAGACTGTCCTGGTCGCCAGCGCGGGGTGCTCGGCGCACATGCGGCGGTACGGGGAGATCTTCGCCGACGATCCACACTACGCCGAGAAGGCGGCGCGGGTGGCGGCGGCCACCGTCGACGTGGTGGTGTGGCTCGATCGGCACTCGGAAACCCTTCGGTTCCGCCGGGACGACCGTCGCGTGGTCTACCACCCTCCCTGCCATCACACCCACGCCCAGGGCATCGTCGACGAACCGATGCGTTTGCTGAAGCGGGTCGAGGGAATCCGTCTTCAGCCCCTCCAGAACGACCAGCGCTGCTGCGGGAGCGCCGGGGCCTACAGCCTGCTCCATCCCCGCCGGGCCGCGGCGGTGCGCCGGGAGAAGCTCGCAGATCTGCACGCCGCCGCCCCCCAGCTCATCCTCACCGCCAATCCGGGTTGCGAGCTCTACCTGGAGAGTGGAATGGCCGACGACGACGCGGCCCCACCGGTGCGGCATCTGGTCGAATACCTGGCGGAACGGCTGGATTGAGGCCCGATGGGGGGATCTGGGTCTGTGCCCTTGGAGAGCGACTCGGGTGTCCCGTATACTGTAGTGGATCCGTTTCGACGGATCCACGCCGATGCGGAGTGGGGGGGACGACTGGCCTCGTATGCCCCTACGCCGGGCGGTCCATCCTGAAGGTGGGTTTGAGTCGCTCCATCTCGGGGGAAGAACGTCCGCCGCATCGGCACTCTTTGGTCCCCGATCGAGCCTCTACGCCGCCGCCATGTTCTTCAGCCGGTCCAGTTGGTCGCGGCTCCCCAGGACCATGAGGCGCTGACCGGCCTGCAGGGTCATCTCCGCGTCCGGGTTGAAGACCACTCCCGCCGCGGTGTAGATCGCCAGGATCATCGCTCCGCTGCGCCGGCGGATCTCGGCCCGGGCCAGGCTGCTGCCGTCGAGTTCACTGCCCGACTCCACTTCCACCTTGCCCAGTTCCAGGCCGATCTCCTCGAGGGGTTGGTTGAAGTGCTCGAGGAAGTCGAAGACTTCCGGTTGCATGGCCATGGCCGCCATGCGCCGGCCGCTGGTGACGTAGGGCGAGATGACCCGATCGGCCCCGACCATCTTCAACTTGCTGCTGGTCCCCGGCTCGCTGGCCCTGGCGATGAGTTGCAGCCTGGGGTTGAGGCTCCGGGCGGTCAGGACGGTGAAGACATTCTCGGTGTCGCTGTCCATCGCGGCGACCAGGCAGCGGGCTCGACGGATTCCCGCCTGGAGAAGAAGCTCCTCGCTCGACGCGTTGCCCTTGAGGTAGCAGATCCCGTCGTGGTCGAGCTCCTCGGCCGGAGGAGCGAGGTCGATGACCAGGGCGGTGCCTCCCCGTTGGCGCAATTCGCTCACCACTTCCTGCCCGACCCGCCCGTACCCACAGACGATGACGTGATCCTCGAGTTTGTCGATGCGCTTCTGCATGCGCAACTCCCTCCGAAAACCGGTGAGATGCCCTTCGAACACGACGTTCATGAGGCGGGCCAAGGCGAAGCCGATCGTGCCGACCGACACGGTGACGAAGAAGATGGTGAAGAGGATTCCGCCGGAGTCCATCGGATGGACTTCCCCGAAGCCCACCGTGCTCAGGGTGATGACGACCATATAGGCCGAATCGAGCCAGTTCCAACCCTCGATGAGGTGGTAGCCGAGGATGCCACCGCTGATGATGATCGCAACCAGGACGAACCATCTGAGCGCGGTGAGGAGATGCTGGGTCTCACCGGCCGGTGGAGTCGATGTTCTTCGCGGCATGAGCGGCTCTCCCGGGGGAATGGCACCACACTAGGGGCAACCCCCCGGCGGCGGCAAGATCGCACTCGCCGGCCCGGCCCGCGCGCGTGAGAGGCAAGCCGAACCGCCGGTCGGCGGTGGACGCCCGGCGGAAGAAGCGATGGCGTTTTCCCGTTCTGGCCGATCGGGAGAGCTGGTGCTACTGTCGGCAGAACCCCTGTCGGCGCGCGCCGTTGACGGCTGGGCATCCGACCGGCCCGGGCGCGCCGCCGGCGGCCGGAAACCGAAGCCGGCCCGGTCGCGCGGCCGGCGGCCTGGAACGAAGCGAGGATCCTTGGACGTCACCCACGAAATCCTGCGGCGTCTGCCCAAGACCGATCTCCATGTCCACCTGGACGGGAGCCTGCGGGTGGAAACGGTCATGGACCTCGCCCGGGAGAGGGGAATCGCCCTGCCCAGCGACGATCCCCGGCGGATGCGCGACATCCTGCAGGTGGGGCTCGACTGTGAGAGCCTGGTAGAGTACCTGCGGGTCTTCGACATCACCCTTCCCCTGTTGCAGGACGAAGAAGCCCTCACCCGGACCGCGTTCGAACTGGCCGAGGACGCCCACTACGAGAACGTCCTCTACCTCGAGGTGCGCTATTCGCCGCTTCTGCACCGCACCCGGGGCCTGAAGATGGATGAGGTGATCCAGGCGGTGGCAAAGGGCCTGCAACTCGCCGAGGATCGTTACGGCATCCGCACCGGCCAGATCCTCTGTGGCATCCGGCACCTCACGCCGGAGGATTCCCTCGAACTGGCCGAGCACGCGGTGGCCTGGAAGGGTCGTGGGGTGGTGGGTTTCGATCTCGCCGGAGCGGAAAAGGACTATCCGGCCAAGCACCACCGCGAAGCGTTCTATCGGGTCCTCAATGCCAATGTGAACATCACGATCCACGCGGGGGAGGCCTTCGGGCCGGCGAGCATCGCACAAGCTTTGCACTATTGTGGAGCGCATCGCATCGGGCACGGAACCCATCTCCTGGAAGATCGCGACCTGCTCCAGTACGTGAACGACCACCGCATCCCGCTCGAGGTGTGTCCGACCTCCAATGTCCAGACCAAGGCGGTCGGCTCGTTCGAGGACCATCCCCTTCCGAGATTCATGCAGGAAGGTCTGCGGGTGACGATCAACACCGACAACCGGCTGATCAGCGGGACCGACTCGACCCACGAACTCGAGGTGGTGGCGAAGACCTTCGGTCTGGGTCTGGAGGAGATCGTCGACCTGGTGGTGGCCGGATTCAAGAGCGCCTTCCTGCCCCTGGCCGAGCGGATCAAACTGCTCGAGGAGGTCTTCACCCAGCTCCGCGCATTGGGTATTCCCTACGCCCAGGAGATCTCCCGCCGGCGCCGGGTGAATCTCTGACCGCCTCCTCGGGAATCGGGATCCTCGCCGCCAGGTCGTAGGCCATCACCCCGAAGGCCACCGCGACGTTCAGGCTCTCCTTCATCCCGGCCATGGGAATCTCCACCGTGGCGTCACACAGCTCGAGGGCTTCCTCGCTCACCCCGGCGATCTCGTTGCCGACGACGAAGGCCACCGGGGAGCGGACTTCGATTTCCCGCAGCGGCCGGCTGTCATGGTTGCGCTCCAGGCCGAGGATCGTGAACCCCGACTCCTTCAGCCAGCGGATCGCCTCGAGACTGCTGCTCCAATAGCTCCAGGGAACGCTCTCGGTCGCGCCCAACGCGGTCTTGTCGATCTCGCGGCGCGGCGGATGACCGGTGAAACCACAGAGGTAGAGTTCCTGCAGGCGGACGGCGTCGCTGGTCCGGAAGATACTGCCGACATTCCAGAGGCTGCGGAGATTCTCCAGGACCGCCGCGACCGGCCGGCGGGGAAGGCGCAGGATCTCCTGGGTCGAGGCGGGGTAGAGCAGGTTTCGCGCGGCCGGTGGGGCTTCGCCGACGGGCAGCCGCGCGGGCTCGTGCAGCCCCGCGTCCGGTGGGGGAGAGGGTCGTGAGGGAGGCGTCTTCATTGCGGGGCCCAAGGTAATCATCTCCGGCGGGCGCGTCGAGAGAAGCCTGGCGGAGGGGCTGGGGCGTGTTACCATGCCCACAGTCAGGCCGACGGGCCGGCGCCCCCGTTTCCCGGAGGAGAGATGAGCGAAACATCACCCCCGACCAGCACCGTTCGAGCCGGCAAACCCCGCGGCAAGGCGGTGGCCATGATCTCCGGCGGGCTGGACAGCAGCCTGGCCCTGCACCTGATCGTATCCCAGGGCATCGAGGTCGTGGCGGTGAACTTCTCCACCGGCTTCTGCCTCACCGATCATCAACGTCTGGTCGCCCGCGAGGGGACCGATCCGAAGAAACTGCGCAACGAGGCCCTGCATCTGGGGGCGCGCGAACGGGTGCCGGTGGAGATCATCGACATCTCCCAGGAGTACCTGGACGTGCTGAAGTACCCGCGTTACGGCTACGGGAAGAACGTGAACCCGTGCGTGGATTGCCGCATCATGATGATGAGCAAGGCCCGCGAATTCATGGAGAGAATCCACGCCGACTTCGTCTTCACCGGGGAAGTGCTGGGTCAGCGTCCCAAGAGTCAGCACCGGCGGACCCTGGCATTGATCGAGCGGGAGAGCGGATTGGAGGGCCGTTTGCTGCGCCCCCTGTCGGCGCGCCTGCTTCCGCCGACGATTCCCGAGAAGGAAGGACTCGTCGACCGGAAGAAACTCCTCGACTTCCACGGGCGCTCACGGCGCCCCCAGGAACGCCTGGCGAAGGAATGGGGGATCGAGGACTATCCGCAACCCGCCGGCGGCTGTTGCTATCTCACTGATCCGAATTACGCGGTGCGGGTCTTCGATCTCTTCGATCACGACCGCAAGAGCGAGGTCAGCCACGAGGATCTTCTCCTCTGCAAGCTCGGACGGCACTTCCGTCTGGGGGAGAAGACCAAGGTGATCGTGGGCCGCTTCGAGGAGGAGAACAACTATCTCCGCCGATTCTCCCCGGGTCGGGCCCAACTCGAGGCGGTCGATCACGTCGGTCCTTTGGTTCTCGTCGAAGGGAAGCTGGACGAGGACACCGTCCAGAAGGCCGCACGGATCACCGCGCGGTATTCCGACGGCCGGACCGAGCCGCGGGTGCGTATTCGGTGCACCCCGCCCGGTGGCGCGCCGCAGATCCTCGAGGTCGAGCCCTACCAACCCCCCGAGATCGAGGCATGGATGTTGCGATGAAGCCCCCCCGGGAGCGGAAGCTGGACACCCGGGGGAAGTTGTGCCCCCAGCCCATCCTCGAACTGGCCGCGGCCCTGCGGAAGCTTCGAGTGGGCGATGAGGTCGAGCTTCTGAGTGACGACGCGGCCATTGTCTACGATCTGCCCGCCTGGTGCGCCAGCACGGGGCATGAATTGTTGCACTTGCGCCGCGAGGGACGGGAGCACCGGGCCCGGGTTCGCAAGATGCACGATCGGACCTTCTGAGGCGGCAAAGCGCCTCATCGTTTCCCGTTCCTCCTTCTCCTTCAGACCGTGCGGGGGTGCCTCGTGGGCACCGCCACGGCCGGAGGGCATGTGCCATGCAGAAGCATTCGGTGACTCTCTGCCTGAGCTTCCAGGATCACGAAGAGGTGATCGGTCGGACCCTCAAATCGGCGCTTGCCGCGGTGGACGAGGTGGTGGCGGTCGACCTGGGGGCGAAGGACAACACCCGACTCATCGTCGAGGGCTACGGCGCGAGGGTGATCGATACCGAATGGAGCGAGGACACCGCCGCCGCGCGGAACGCCGCTCTGGCCGCGGCCTACGGCGACTGGATCCTGGTCATGGAACCGGGGGAGATCCTCGAACCGGCCGGACCGGTCGACCTGGGACGTCTGTTGGCCGACAAGACCTCGGTGGCCTATTACCTGCGCGTCTGCCGGGAACAGCCGGAGGAGGGCACCCACTTCCGCGATGAACTCCGGCTCTTCCGCAACGACCCGCGGGTGCGTTACCGCTACCGGATCTCCCCCCAGATCGCTCCAGCCCTGGAGGAATTCGCCCGACTCGAGTGCGGTTCGTTCCGTCCGTCGTCGATGAAACTGCGGCGACCCCTGGATGCGCTCGAGACCGTCATCACGGAGGATCTCCGACGTCTCAAGCAGCTTCTGCAGGAGTTTCCCGAGGAACCCTGGTATCCGTACCGTCTGGCGCGTGCGACGGCATTGATCCGGGGGGGCGAGATCCTGCCGGTGAAGGGTTTCGAGTCGGTCCTGGGCCGCTTGGAAGAGGCGGCCCGCCTTCTCCAGCAGCAGGAAGAGGAGGGGTCTTCCCCCCTGGCCTGGGGCGGAAACCTGCTGGCGGCGCTTTCCCAGGCCCGCCGGGCGGCCGGCCGGGCCAAGGAGGCAGTGGAAGCGGCCGAGCAGGGATTGGAACGGTGCGGCGATTCCTCCCGCCTGCGATTCGAGCACGCGGCGTCGATCCTCACCCTGGTCGAGCAGAGACAGAACCCGGCGGAAGACGGCCATTCCGCCAAGTCGAGGACGCGCACACCACGCAAGAGCCGCCCCGGACGCCGTGAGTTCAAACGCGCGGTGAAGGAACTGCAGACGCTGCTCGAAGGTCCCCGGGACATCGAGAGAATCGGGGTGGACAGCGCGCACTTCCAACCCCTGGCCCATGTCTGGTTGGGGAGGGCGGCCCTGCTCGAAGGAGAAGTGGAAGGGGCTCGCGCGCATTTCTACGAGGCTCTCGACCTGAACCCCGCCGAGGCCTCCGCCTGGTGCGGTCTGGCCCGGGCCGCGGCGGCCGAAGGCCGCGAACGCGCCGCGTTGCAGATCTTCCTCAAGGCTCTCGACTCCACCCAGTTCCACGCGCCGGCCTGGAAGGGAGGAATCGAGGTCCTGGGCCGCCTGGGATTCGTGGACAATGCCTGGAGCTGGATGCAGAGGTTCTCCCTCCTGCTTCCCGAGTATCCCGGACTGCGCGCCTTGGAGGAGAGTCTTCTGACCCGTCGCCGCGAGGAAACGGCGGGGATCTAGCCGACGTGGCTCGGGCCCGCGGAGAGCATGCCGGAGCCGGTTGCAGGAATCGGCCGGGTTGATGATCTTGGCTCCACCATGAACCAGCAGGAGTGACTCTATGGAGAATCGTGGAGCCAAGGATGAGGCTCGGGGCAGAGGGGTGTTCTCGCCCGGGCTCCAGCACCTTCTGCCCGGCGAGAAGCACATCCCGAGGGAGCGCCGGATCTTCGTGAACCGGAACCTGCGCATGGACGATATCGCCGCGCTCGGTTTCGACATGGACCACACCCTGGCGCTCTACAACCGCGGCTCCTTCGAACAACTGACCCACGACCTGGCGATCCAGAATCTCATCGAGTGGAGGGGCTACCCGGTCTCCATCCGGGAGATCGAGTACAATCCGGACGTGGTGATCCGGGGTCTCGTGGTGGACAAACGTCACGGGAATCTGCTGAAGATGGATTTCCACAACTACATCGCCAAGGCGATGCACGGCACCCGCCCACTCGACCACAGCGAACGGCGCAAACTCTATCGTCGTTCACGGGTGAATCTGCACAGCGATCGATACAAGAGTTTCGATACCCTCTTCAGCATTCCCGAGGGGTCGATCTTCTCCGCATTGATGGACCGGCGGGCCGAAGATCCCGGCGGCGTCCTGGGGCGGATGAAACCGTCGCAGATCTTCGACGATGTCCGGGCCTGTGTGGACAAGGCGCACCGCGACGGCTCCCTGAAGTCGATCATCACCAAGGATCTGTCCCGCTATTTCGTCTGGGATCCCGACCTGGCGGCGACGCTTCTGCGCTTTCGGGCCTTGGGCAAGAAGGTGTTCCTGGTCACCAACAGTGAACACTCCTACACCGAAGCGGTGATGCAATACCTGCTCGGGCAATCGGGCTACGACTGGAAGGAACTCTTCGACCTGGTGGTGGTCGAATCGAAGAAGCCGGGCTTCTTCCTGGAGAAGAAGGATCCAGAGAGGATTCCGACTCCCGAGTGCGCCGACCGCGGCGACTTCGTCTATCGTGGGGGCAATGCGAACTGGGTCGAGCAATTCCTGGGCGCCAACGGGGACCAGGTGCTGTACTTCGGCGATCACACCTACGGCGACATCCTCAAGAGCAAGCGGACCGTCGGCTGGCGAACCGCGATGATCGTACAGGAGCTGGAAAAGGAGATCGCGGCGAACCGCCGCCTGCTCTATCAGCGCCGAGAACGCAATGGATTGATGGCGCGCCGGCAGGACCTCGCGCTCGATCGCGACCACCTGCGTTTCCTCCTGCAGGCGCTCGATGAGAACGGCGAGAAGAAGGCGATCGAGGCCGATCGCACCCAGGGTCTCCACTACCGTCTGCCCGAGCTCGAGGTGTGGTTCAAGATGAGCCCCGAAGAGAGGAAGCACCACCGGGAGGGGATGCAGAGGGTTCTCGAGGGGCTCGACTACATGAGCGCACAGTACCAGGAACGTATCGAGGAGCTTTCACGGGTGATCGACGAAGGGCACAACCGGTACTGGGGTTCCTTGTTCCGGGAAGGAAACGAGAACAGCCGTTTCGGTCGCCAGGTCCGGGAATTCGCCTGCATCTACACCAGCCGGGTCTCCAACTTCCTGGCCTACTCGGGCAACACCTACTTCATCGCGCCCGAGGAACGTATGCCCCACGAGAGATGATGCCTTCCTTCGGATTCTTTCAGGCTCGGCGTTGCGATTTCCGGCGATCGGGGCATAGGATGTGAGCCATGATCGCCGATCTGAACTCCCCCGTCCTCGTGTTGGATGCCGGCTACCAGGCCGTCAACGTGGTTCCGGTTCGAAGGGCCTTGAGTCTGCTCGCAAGGGGCAAGGCAGTTGTGGTGGAGGAGGAGACGGGCCGGATCCTGCGCAGTGAGAAGATGAAACTGGGCTGCCCGGTGGTCATCCGTCTTCTCATCGCGATCGCGCATCGGGTGTACCGGAGCTTGAGGGTGCGGTTCAACAAGCGCAACGTCCTCGCGCGTGATTCGTGGACCTGCCAGTATTGCGGGGCCACCGAGGTGCCGTTGACGATCGACCACGTGATTCCCCGGAGCCGCCGTACCCGCCGCTACCCCGACGGAGGTCCCCACAGTTGGGAGAATTGCGTCGCGGCGTGTCTGCCGTGCAACCATCGCAAGGGTGATCGGTTGCCCGAGGAGGCGGGAATGAGACTGGCGCGCAAGCCCTCCCGTCCCCGCTGGGTGCTGGCTTTGCCCTGGGGCCGCAAACGCGGTTACGAACGCTGGAAGCGGTACCTGATCTGAGTTCGCGGAAGCGCGGTGGTTCCGCCGGCCGCGGACGGACCCTGCCGAGGAGAAAGCAATCGTGCGCCCAACCCACTGGCTGCTTCCACTCTTCTTCCTGCTCGTCTTGCTGCCTGCGATCGGTCCGGCGGACGCCGATCCGACCGAGCGACTGGAGAAAGCGCGCGCCCGGGAGAGGCTGCTCGAGGATCTCACCCGGGCCTTCGAGGCCGGCGACGACCAGCGGGTCCTGCGGGTCCTGGACGATTCGCTTCCCCCGGCGGAGCTCACCGCGCGGCTGTGGAACCTGAAGGGTCTGTCCCTGGCTCGGAGCCGCAGCTTCGGCGAGGCGATCGCCGCCTACGAGCAGGGTATCCGGCGGCGGGACGATCTCTGGGAACTCCACATGAACCTGGGGCGGGCGCTGCTTTCCTCGAATCAAGGTGGCCGGGCCCTGGCCGAATTCCGCCGCGCGGTCGAACTCGCCCCCCAGGAGGTGGAGGCGCGGTTGGCCCTGGGGGTGGGCTGCCGCCACTACCGGCGCTGGGACTGTGCCCGGGAGCAGTTGGAGACGGCGGCCCGTCTCGCGCCCGGAGACACGCGGGTGCTGCGGGAAGAGGCGCGGCTCGCCGCCGCCACGGGAGACTCGGTGCTGGCCCGCCGGCGGTGGGAGGAGCTGGACCAGCGCCGGCCCAGCGCGGAGACGGCCCGCAACCTGGCGCGTCTGTTCCCCGCCGACGGGGATTCGGCCCTGTGGTGGTATCTCCGCTGTGCCGAGCGGGATTCCACCGCCGCAGACTGCGCGGCCGCGGCGGGAAGCCGCTTGCTGCGCCGGGGAGAGGACCAGAAGGCCGTCCGGTGGCTGCGTCGGGCGGATGCGGGAGGCGCGACCTCCCCGGAGCTCGTCCACAATCTGCTCCTGGCGTGGCAGCGCCTGGACCAACCCGACTCGGTGGAGGCCCTGGTGGCCCGGCGTCCGCCGACGCGGGGCGATTCCTGGGCGGTGGTGGCGCTTTCCCGCCGCCAGGCGGGCGACCCGGAGGCGGCCCTGGCGGCCGCCCGCCGCGCGGTCGAGCTGAGCCCGGAGAATCCCGATCTCCTGAATATCTACGGGGTTCTGCTGCAGGAGACCGGCCAGAGTGGCCCGGCCCGGGAGGTGTGGGAGAAGGCCCTGGGCATCGATCCCGGACACGCGAAGGCCCGCCGGAACCTGGAGGAGAGCGGCGGGACGGGCGGCTGAAGCCAATACGGGTTTACATTTTCCGGGCGATTCCCTTACTTTGGATTGCCTTGCCCCGGACGCGATCCCCACATCGCGCGCGGATCGACACCCTCATCGGAGGCGGAAAGCCACTATGTGGAGAGCGGAGCGCTTTGGGCGGCTCGGCCTGTGCCTGGTCTTGGCCGGTCTGGTGGCCCTGGTCGGTTATGGATGCGCCAATCCGACGGAAGAAGAATACACCCAACTGGGGTTGAAGCTGATGGTCACCTCGGACACCGCGACGGTGTTCCACCGGGAGCCCTCGCTGAACCCCGATGGTGTCACGGTGATCTTTTCGACCGACTGGCCCTTCAACCCGGCGATCGACGAGGACAAGACCGCGCGGGACATCGCGGTCATCGACATTCCGCCGGATCTGAAGCGGTATCCCATCACCGGGGCTCCCGACACCATCGCCGCGGCGCATTTCCGCAAGGTCGAGTTCGGAATCCTCCAGTCCGATCTGCCCGGGGGAGGCAGCCAGCAGTTCGATCCCAATCTGACGGGCAAGGGACAGCCGGTGTGGAACCCCACCAATGGAAACCAGTTCGCCGTCGTCATCCAGAACGCCAACAACTTGGACCGGATCTTCATCTGCGACGTCGATCTGACCCAGGACGAATCGGTTCCGGTCACCAGCGCCCGGATGATCGGCAATCCCGACGGCGCCGAGTATTTCTTCGGCGATCCGGCCTTTTCCCGGGACGGCCGTTGGCTGATGTTCAGCCGTTTCTTCTTCCGGGCGGGCAACCCCAACGCCGATCCGCCCATCCCGCACCAGACCGAGCCGCAGGCCCTGTACGTTCTCGACCTGACCGACGACTCCATCCATCAGCTCACTTCCGGGTCGTCCCAGGAGGGGGATGGAGCCTGGTCGCCCGACGGCCGTCACATCGTCTTCGCTTCGAACCGGATGATGAGCACCGGCGCGGGCCGCGACCTCTTCATGATCGATTTCGACCCGGACAATCCCGGGGCGGTGCTCGATCTCAATCTCCGCCGGCTCACCTACTCGAACAACGATGGAGAGGGTCCCAGCTATCTGCCCGAAGAGAGCTTCGGACCGACCTGGGCTCCCAACGGGGCGTCCATCGTCTTCACCAGTACTCGGCGCAACACCGCGGTGTCCCTGCGGGACCGGTCGATCTGGATCATGGATCCCGACGGATCCAATCAGCGGGAGCTGGTCTTCACCCGCCAGGACGACATCAACCCCTGTTTCGATCTGAACAGCTCGGGACGGATCGTCTATTCCTCGGCGGATCACCCCTTGGAGTCGTTCAACGGGCAACGCAGCGACATCTGGCTGCTCTACGATTTCCAGTAGCCCGGTCGAGGAGAGTTCTCCCCCGGCGCGCGGAATGGCCCTCCACCACCCGGTGGAGGGCTTTTCGGTTGCACGGCGACGATGGAGAGGAAACGTCGGATGAGGGCGGGCCAGTCGTGGTGTTGTGCGACATGGGCCCTTCCCCGTCGACCGATGGTGGCGAGGCGATCGGGGTCTTCCAGCAGTTTCCGGCAGCTCTCGGCAAAGGCCGAGAGGTCCTCGGCCAACTCCACCGCGGTTCCCACCTCCGCGTCGATTCCATCCAAGCCGATGGGCGTGGTCAGGACCGGCATGCCGCGTCCCATGGCTTCGAGGATCTTGATCTTGATGCCCCCGCCCGAGAGAAGCGGCGCGACGAAGAGCCAGGAATCCTGGAAGAGCGGCTGGAGATCGTCGACGAATCCGTGGACCACCACGTGTCCATGGGACGCGGCGGCGGCCAGACGCAATTCCGCCGGCGGCCTCCGGCCGACGATCTCGCACCGGATGTCGTCGAAGTGCCGGCGCAGACGAGGCACCAGCTCGCGGGCGATCCACAGCGCGGCTTCCCGGTTCGGAGGGTGATCGAAACTTCCCACGAAGAGCAGGCGGGGTGGAGGCGCAAAGGAGAGGGAGAGTTCGGGCAGGTCTTCGAGGGAGACTCCCAGGGGCACGGTATGGAGATGGCTGAGGCCGCTGATGGCGGCCAGGACCTGCCGGTCCTGTTCGGTCACACACAGGACATGGTCGGCCCACCGGGCCGCGGTTGCTTCATAACGGCGGATGCGGCCCAGTAGCCACCGGGCCCTCCAGCGGCGCGCGAAGGTGGGCGCGGTCATCACTTCCCGGGTGCGCACCAGGGTCTCCACCTCGTGGGTGCTCAACGAGATCACCGGACGCCGCGGGCTCGAGGAACCCCGGACCACCCGGGCATAGGGAGCCATGGCGAAGTATTCGAGGTCGACGATCTCGGGATTCCATTGCTCGACCAGTTCCCGCAACCGCCGGCGCATTCCCGGGTGGGAGTAGCGCACGCTTCGCAGCGGGCGCCCGCTCGCGAGCGCCCAGAGCAGGCGGACTCCCCGGTCCAGGATCGTCACCAGGCGGGCGGCGCCGCGGTCCTCCCCCGACCGGAAGGACACGGTTTCCACCTCCACTCCGTTTTCTTCCAGATCGCGTTCCAGTCCTTCTTCCCCGCTTCTTCGAAAGCAGAGCAGAAGCACCTCGTGATCGCGGGCGAGATGGCGGCACAGGTGGTAGATGACCGTGCCGCCGCCGTGACCGACCCGGCGGTGGGGAAGGTACGGAGAGACGATCAGGATGCGCCGTCGGTTCACGGAAGGATGTAGCCCTTGACGATCGCCAGCTCTTCCCTCTTGCGATCCAGTTCGATGGACCACTGGCTCGTCCCCCGTTCGAGGTAGGGCTTGTGACGGCTGAGCCACTCCACGGCTTCCTGCTGGATGAGATTCTCCTTCTCCAGGTCATCGTGGATGAGGACGGCGATGAGGTCGGCCAGCTGGTCTTCCTCGATGGTGAGGTCGACCAGCTCCTCCTCGGCCAGACGGTCGACGATGTCGGTGGCGATTCTCTCGATCCGCTCTTCGCTGAGTCGCATGGATCACCTCAGAGGATGAAGCCCCGCCTCCGGGCGATCTCCTGTTTGAACTTCAGGCGCAGCTGCACCAGGTCCATGTCGCCCTGCTCGATCTCCCGGGAGTGTTGACGCAGCAGTTCGTCGACTTCGCGGTCGATGTCCTCTTCCTCTTCGAGATCGTCGAGGATCGCCGAGCCGATCGCCACCCGGATGGCGTCTTCAGGGGCGAGCAGTTCCACCTTGGGGTGCTCGCGCAAGAGGACGTGGATCTGGCGGGCCAGGTCGCGGACCTTCTCCTGGCTCATGCGCATGCCGAAGTTCCCCGGAAAAGGAGGGTGATCTCGTATCTGCCGGGGAGGCATCCGCCGCCCCGCGGTCTCGTCCACGGCGGACGGACCGGGAGTCGTTGCCCCCGCGCCCGGCCGGGGTTAGAGTACCACCCTCGACGGGAAGTCCGCCAGGGTCGATTCCGCCGTCCGGGCGGCCGGCCGCCGCAGGAACCCGCTCCTCGCCCGCGGCGTATGAAGCCGGTCACGCCGCGTCTTCTCCCCATTCCCACAGGAGGCCTTCCACCGTGGACAGTCAGGTGAAGGAGATCCAGGCCCGGGTCGAGGCCGAGAGCGGCCTCATCCAGGAGGTATTCGATCAGGTCGGCCGGGCGGTGGTCGGCCAGAAGGCGATGGTCGAGGGTCTGATGCTGGGCCTGCTGACCGGCGGGCACGTTCTGCTCGAAGGCGTTCCCGGTCTGGCCAAGACCCTGACCGTACGCTCGGTGGCGGCGGCGCTCGGGACCGATTTCCAGCGCATCCAGTTCACTCCCGATCTTCTACCCGCCGATCTCCTGGGCACGCTCATCTTCGACCAGCGCACCGGGGAGTTCACTCCGAAGAAGGGACCGATCTTCTCCCACATCATCCTCGCCGACGAGATCAACCGCGCCCCGGCCAAGGTGCAGTCGGCCCTTTTGGAGGCAATGCAGGAATTGCAGGTGACCCTCGGCGATACCACGTATCCCCTGGAGGAACCGTTCCTCGTGCTGGCCACCCAGAATCCCATCGAACAGGAAGGGACCTACCCGCTCCCGGAGGCGCAGGTCGACCGTTTCATGCTGAAGGTCCTGGTGGAATACCCGGGACGGGATGAGGAGCGCGCCATTCTCGACCGGATCGTCGAAGGGGATCCGCCGCAGTTGACACCGGTGCTCGATCGTCAGCGGCTCTTGGCCGCTCGCGAATTGGTGCGATCGATCTACCTCGACGAGAAGATCAAGGAGTACATCCTCGACCTGGTGCGGGCGAGCCGCGACCCGCAGGACTTCGATCTCTCCCTGGGCGGACTCATCTCCTACGGGGCGAGTCCGCGGGCTTCGATCTACCTCGCCCAGGCGGCGAAGGCCCACGCCTTCCTCCGGCAGAGAGGTTTCGTCACTCCCGAGGATGTCAAGGCGGTGGGGCCGGCGATTCTCCGCCACCGGATCGCCATCTCCTATGAGGCCGAGGCCGAGGATCTCACCAGCGAGGACATCGTCCGCTCCCTCTTCGATCATATCGAGGTGCCCTAGGTACCGGGGAGACGCCATTGGATCGCATGACCAGGGAAACCCGCAGCCCCTCGGCCGCCATTCCGGCCGATCTGCTCGAACAGGTGCGACGGCTGGAGATCCGGACCCGGCGGGCCGTCGATGAGTTCTTCGGGGGCGAATACCACTCGGTGTTCAAGGGGCACGGGGTGGAATTCCGCGAGGTGCGCGAGTACCAGCCGGGAGACGACGTGCGTTCCATCGATTGGAACGTCACCGCGCGACACGGATCCCCCTTCGTGAAGCAGTACGAAGAGGAGCGGGAGCTGACCATCCTGTTGTTGGCCGACCTGTCGGCCTCCGAGCGCTTCGGCAGCGGGCGCCGCAGCAAGGCCGAGGCCCTGGCCGAGTGCGGAGCCCTGCTCGCCCTGTCGGCGGTCAGCAACAACGACAAGGTGGGATTGATCCTCTTCAGCGACCAGATCGAACTCTACCTTCCTCCCTCCAAGGGCCGGAGGCACGCCCTCCGGCTCTTGCGCGAGCTGCTCTACCACCCGGCCCGCGGCCGAGGCACCGACCTGCGGCTGGCCTTGCAGACCCTCAACCGGGTGCAGAAACGCCGGGCGGTCTGTTTCCTGTTGAGCGATTTCCTGGCCGAAGGATACGAGAAGGATCTTCTCGTCTCCGCCCGGCGGCACGACCTGACCGCGGTCCACCTGGTGGATCCCCGGGAGAGGGAATTGCCCGCGGTGGGACTCGTCCAGGTGGAGGATGCCGAGACGGGTCGGCTCGATCTCCTCGACGCGTCCGACCCGTCGGTGCGGGAGGGCTACGCGCGGCGCGCCGAGACCCGCGAGAGGGAACTGCACCGCCGCCTGCGCCGCATGGGTTGCGATCTGATCGAGCTCGACGTCACCCGGCCCGCGATCGATCCCCTCCTGAGGTTCTTCCTGCGGCGGGGAGGGAAGCGGTGAGGTCCTCGGGGCTCATCTTGTTGCTTCTTCTCGGGATGACGCGCGCGGTGGGCGCGGCGCCGGCGGAAGGCTCCGACGGCTTCCGCCTTCTCCTGGAACCGCCGGTGCCCCGGCTGGGGGAGCGGGCCCGACTGACGGTGGAAGCGGAGGGAGACAGTGTTCCGCGGCCGGTGGGCGAGAAGGTGGCGGTGCTCCCCACCGCCGATCCCAAGCGCTTCATCGCGATTCCCCTGCGGGTGGGAGTGGCCGAGATCTTCCTGCCGGGGGGCAGCGACACCCTGCGGTTCTCGGTGCCGGCGGCCCTCGATCCCGATTCCCTGCCCCCGCCTCGACCCTTGCACGGGCTGGGGATCGTCCACCCGGTGTGGTGGCCCACCATCCTGCTGGGCGCGGCGATCCTGTTGCCGCCTCTGGTGTTCCTGTACCTGCGCTCGCGGCGCCGTCCGGTTCCCGCCCCGGGGATCCGGCTGGTGGCCGAAGCGGCACACAAACGGGCCCTGGCTCGTTTGCAGGAACTCGAGGACGCGCGATGGATCGAGCGGGGTGAACTGGAACGCTTCTATGTCGAGGCGAGCCATGCCCTGCGCGACTACGTGGCGCGCCGCTACCGGGTGGCGGCTCTCGATTCGACCCGCCGGGAATTGGGGGAACGGCTGGTCGCGGCGGGATACCCGTCGGAGGACTTCCGCGAACTGCTGAACCTGTTGGCCGAAGCCGACGCGGTGAAGTTCGCCGCGGAGCTTCCCACCGAGCAGCAGGCCCACCAGTGGCTGGACCGGGCGCGGGACTGGATCGTTGCCACCAAGGTGGAGCTGGTCTTCACCACCTCGGAGACCGTCGCGGCGATCCACCGTTTGCAGGGGGAGGGGGCATGAGCTTCCTGCATCCATGGTTCCTGCTGGTGGTTCCCATCGTCTGGCTGGGACTGTGGCTCGGCCGCCGTCTGCTGGGGCGTCACGCGGCGATCCGTATCAGCGCGGCCACTTTGACCCTCGGCATTCCCCGGGGCAGGAAGGCCCGCCTCCAACATCTTCCCTTCCTTCTGCGGTGGATCGCGGTCGGTCTGGCCGGGGTGGCCCTGGCCCAGCCGGTGGTGGAGAACCAGCACCGGGTCGTCCACGGAGAAGGCATCGATATCGCCATCGTGCTCGATATCAGCGGAAGCATGCGCGCCCTCGATTTCCAACCCGACGATCGTCTTGCGGTGGCCAAGCGGGTGATCCATTCCTTCATCGACGGCCGGCACGACGATCGGATCGCACTGGTCGTCTTCGCAGCCAAGGCCTTCACCCAATGTCCCCTCACCCTCGACTACGGGGTGCTCCATCGATTCCTCGACGAGGTGAAGGTGGGGCTCATCGACGATGGAACCGCGATCGGCCTGGGAATCGCCACCGGAGTGAAGCGCCTGGCTCGCAGCGACGCCAAGAGCAAGGTCCTCATCCTGTTGACCGACGGGGTCAACAACGTTCCCACCGTCGATCCGGCGACCGCGGCCGAGGCGGCCAAGAGCCTGGGGGTGCGCATCTACGCCATCGGGGTGGGCAAGGAAGGCACCGCCCCCTATCCGGTAGATCACCCCATCCTGGGGCGCCGTTATACCCAGATCGAGACCCATATCGACGAGGCGCTCCTGAGAAGGGTTGCCGCCGAAACCGACGGTCAGTATTTCCGGGCCCAGAACAGCGATGCCCTGAAGAGGATCTTCGGGATCATCGATCAACTGGAGAAGAGCAAGGTGGAAACGACCATCTTCACCGAGTACCGGCAGCTCGCGGGCCTGTTCCTGATTCCCGCATTGCTGCTGCTGGCGCTGGATACCCTGCTCTCGGCGACCTGGTTGAGGATTCTACCCTGAGGAGACGAAGATGCGCTTCGCCCATCCCGAGATCCTCTGGTTGCTGTGGCTGTTGCCCCTGCTGTGGGGGGTGTTGTACCTCGCCCGCAGCCGCGCCCTGAAGAAGACGGCGGAATTCACCGGCCCGAGACTGGAAAACGACCTGGTGACCGGACGGCCCGCCCGGCGCCGGATGGGGCGCGCCGCGTTGCGGCTGCTGATCCTCTCCCAACTGATCCTGGCCGCCGCCCGCCCGCAGTGGGGCGCCAGCCAGGTCGAGGTGCAGCAGAAGGGCAGCGACGTGGTCTTCGTCCTGGACATCTCGCGGTCGATGTTGGCCGAGGACATCAAGCCCAGCCGGCTGCGGCGGGCCAAGCTGGAACTGAGCGATCTGCTCGACCGCTTGAAGGGGGACCGTGTGGGGTTGGTGTTCTTCGCCGGCGCGGCGTTTCCCCAATGTCCGTTGACGGTGGACGCCGCCGCGGCGCGGCTCTTTCTTTCCCAGGCGGACCCCACCATGATCGGCAGCCAGGGAACCAACCTGACCGCGGCATTGGAGACCGCCCTCGATCTCTTCGACGCCGAGGAGGGAGCCTACCGCGCCATCCTTCTCGTCACCGACGGCGAGGACTTCGCCGGCGGACTGGACGAGACAACCCGGAAGCTTTCGGCGGCCGGGGTGACGGTGTTCACCGTGGGGATGGGCAGCTCCGAGGGCGCTCCGATTCCCGGTTTCGATCCGCAGGGCCGAAGGAAGGGTTTCCTGCGGGACGAGAAGAACCAGGTGGTCATGAGCCATCTCAACGAGGAAGTCCTGGTGAAACTCGCCCAGCAAACCGGGGGTATCTATGTCCGCGCGGGATCCGGGGGGCTCGACCTGGCCCGGATCAGCGCCGCGATAGAGCGCCTGCAGAGCCACAGCTACGAGGCGACGAGGGTGACGTCCTATCAGGAGCGCTACGCCTGGCCCCTCGGGGCGGCGCTGCTGTTGCTTCTGCTCGAACCCTGGCTGGCCGACCGGAGGCGGAGCGCATGAGAACGCGGGATGGGAGATGTCCACCGAAGGGCCTCGCCGCCGCTCTTGCCGGCGTGGCACTGGGCGTCGTGCTTCTGCGGGCCGCTCCCGTCGCGGCCTGGGATCCCCTGCAGAAGGCGCCCCGCCAGGCCCAGAAGGCCGGGCAGTTGCTGGCCCAGGGAGAGGCGGAGCAGGCCGTGGAAGCCTACGCGCTGGCCCAGGCTCTCGATCCCGATCGTCCGGAATACCGGCTCGGCCTGGGGGAGGCCCTTTTCGCCAAGGGAGACCTCGAGGGCGCGCTCGATCAATTCCTGGCTGCCGCCGCGGTCGATTCCGAGCGGGCCGAATCGCGCCAGAGAGCGTTGTACAACGCGGGGAACGTCGCCCTGGCCGCGAAGGACCCGGCCCGTGCCCTCCAGCACTACGAGCAGGCCCTGCTCGCCGCGCCCGCGGACTCGGACCTGGTGCAGAACCTCGAGCTGGCCCAGAGGATGCTCGAGCAAGAGAAGCAGGAGAAGCAGCCGAAGCCGGACCAGAAGAACCAGAAGCAGAACGATCAGCAACAGAAGAACCCGCAGCAGAAGGACCAGGATCAACAGAAGCAGGGCCAGCAGAACCAGGATCAACAAAGCCAGGATCAACAGAAGCAGGGCCAGCAGAACCAGGATCAACAGAAGCAGGATCAACGGAACCAGGGCCAGCCGAAGCGCAACCGACAAGACCAGGACCGTCCGTCTCCTCCGGAGACCACCTCTTCTCCGCCCGACAGTACCCGCCAGCCGTCGGCGCGGCCCGATTCCAACTCTCTCGCCCCGCCGGACAGCAGCGTCTCGAAGATGTTGATGAGCCGACAGGAGGCGCTGCGTCTCCTGGACGCCCTCGACCACGACGAGCAGGAGTTGTTGCGGTCGATCCAGCGCCGGCTTCGGGGCGATCCACGAAGGAGCACGCACGCATGGTGAGGGCAAGCGACGGGCGCGGGTGGGATCGGCCGAACCGGTGGCAGGGGCTCCGGGGATGGGGGCTCCTGCCGATCCTGGTGGTGGCGCTGGGGGGGTGGGTTCCCAAGGAAGCCGGTGCCGCGGTCACCTGCAGTGCCCGTCTCGACCGGCACACCGTCCGGGTGGGGGAGCAGGTGGTGCTCACCCTCGACGTGGAAGGGGACGTGCGCTCGATCGCAGAGCCCCGGCTTCCCGATTTCGGGCCCTTCGAGGTCTACGGGGGAGGACAGAGCCAGAGCTTCAGTTTCGTGAATGGCCAGATCCACACCAGCCGGAGTTACACCTGGTATCTCCGGCCCCTCAAGGAGGGCGAATACGAGTTGCCGCCCATCGAGGTGGTGGCCGACGGCAAGACGTATCGGACCCGCAAGATTCCCTTGAGCGTGACCAGAGGCTCGCCGGGAGCCAGCCCCCCGTCGGCGGGAACTCCCGGGAAGAACGGCGGGGGCTTGGCACCACGCCGCCGTCCCGGTGGACCGGCGGGCGTTCCCGGCGGGGAAGGTTCCCGCGCCCTGGACACCGCGGGAGTGGGGGCGGTCAGTCGGGGAGGCCGGGTGGGAGACGATTTCTTCATCACCATGAGCGTCGACCGCGACACCGTGGTGGTGGGGGAGCAGATCGTACTCACCTTTTCCTTCTACCGGAGCATCGGGGCGAGCATCTTCAGCCGGCCCCAGTACACCCCTCCGACCACCGAGGGATTCTGGCGGGAGGACCTGCCTCCCGAGCGGCACGACTCGATCACCCTGGGTGGGCAACCCTACGAGGTGACCCGCATCCTCTACGCGCTCTTTCCCACCCGGGAGGGAGAGCTCGAGGTCGGGACCGCGGAGGTCCGCATTCCCGACGATGCCTTCGATTCGTTCTTCCGGCGCAGCCGCCGGCGGGGCGAGATCATCCTGCGGGCGCCGGCCATTCCGGTGCTGGTGCGCCAGCTGCCCCCGGGAAAGCCCGACGATTTCACCGGCACGGTGGGCGAGGACCTGAAACTCTCGATCCAGACCGATCGCAAGCAGCTCGCGGTGGGAGACGCCCTGACGGTCTCCCTGGAGCTGAGGGGAGAAGGATACCTCGCCTCGGCCGGTAAGCCCCGGCTTCCCCGGCTCGACGGCTTCCGCGCGCACGACTCGGGTTCATCGCTCGATTCGCGGCCCATCGGAGGACGCCTGCAGGGACGACTGCGGGTGGAATCCCTCCTCATTCCCCAGAAGGCCGGCGACTTCACCATTCCCCCGGTGCGCTATTCCTACTTCGACACCGGTATGAGACGGTACGTGACCCTCTCCACCGAAGCGGTCAAGCTGAGGGTCACCCCTTCGGGGGAAGGGGCGGTCCAGTCCTTCTCTACCGGGGGGAAGTCCGAGATCGAGATCCTGAGCCAGGACATCCTGCACATCCAGCCGATCACCGCCGACCTGCGTCCCTACCCGGGGGAGGTCCTGCGACGGCGGTCCACCTGGATTCTCGTCGCCTTGCCGCCGTTTCTGCTGGTGATCTCGAGCATGCTTGCGCGCCGCCGGCGTATCCTGCTGGCCGATCCCGCCCGCCTGCGTGCCCAGAAGGCGCTGGGCAACGCGCGACGCCTCCTGAAGGGACCCGGTGAGGAAGCGCAGCGGGCGTCGGGAGCGCTCATGCAGTGGCTGGCGGACAAGACCGATCGGGCGCCCGCGGGGCTCTCCAGCGCAGACATGGAACGATGGCTCGACCAGCGGGCTGCTCCCGAGGATCTGCGGCGCTCGGTCCTCGATTTCCTGCAGCGGGCGGATCGGGCGCGTTTCGGCGCCGCCTCCAGCGACGGGGATCTCCTTGCGGAGGCGGGCCGATTGTTGTTGCGCCTGGAAGAGGAGGTGGGTCGTGGGTGAGGGAAGCCACCTTCCGGTCGTCCGGTCGAGGGGGCGCCGTTTCCTTCCGCGGGCGGGAAAGTGGAGCCGGCGCCTGGCGCTGGCCTGGATTCTCGTGGCGGCCTTCGGGGGAGTGGGAGGAGGTGTGTCCGCCCACGCGGAAGACCTCGCTCGCGCCCAGAAGCTGGCCGCCGAGGGAAACCGTCTCTACGAGGAAGGACACTTCGCCGAGGCGGCGACCGCCTATCAGCAGGCGCTCGACGCCGGCCTGGACCACGAGATCGTTCTCTACAACCTGGGCAATGCCTGGTTCAAGCAGGGCCGGGTGGGCAAGGCCATTCTGTTCTACCGGCGGGTGCTCCGGAGGAATCCGAGGAACCGGGCCGCCGCGGCCAACCTGGAGCGCGCCACCGCCCTGGTGAAGGACGAGGCCCTCAAGCCCCTGCGGCTTCCCCTCTTCCTGCGCCCGGTGGCGTGGGTGTACGGCCGGCTGAGCCTGGACGAGTGGACCCTCCTCTCCCTGGGATGGTGGTGGCTGTTGGTCACCCTCGCCGCCCTGCGCGCCTGGTGGAGGCCGCCCTGGCTGAGAGGCCGCGGGCTGCTCACCGCCGGTGGCGTGGTGCTGTTGCTTTCACTGGCGATGACCGCGGTGCACGTTGAGAAGGAGTGGATGCGCCACGAGGCGGTCGTGGTCGCCGACGAGGTCGATGTGCGCAGCGGGCCGGGAGAGTCCTACCGGCTGTCCTTCAAGATCCACGCCGGGCTACCCGTCTTCGTCGATCGACGCGAAGGGAAATGGGCCCGGATCCACCTGGGAGGAGAGCTGGTGGGCTGGGTTCCCTCCGGCCAGGTCGAGGAGATCTGAGCGAATGGATGATTCACACTTCCCGCCGACGACTGGAATCTCCCCTGGAATGGACCCTTCCATTCGAGGCGGTGGGCGATGGCTCGTGGTGCTTCCGGCGGCGCTCGCCTTCGTCCTGCGCTGGGTCCTGCTGTCCCCGCGCTTCCACGCGGCGCAGTTGACCGGCCTGGGCGCCCCACACCTGCGCCCGGGAGACGACCTGGTGGCCGCCGCGCTCTTCGCGCTGATCGTGCTGGGTGTCTCCTGGACCGCCGCGCGGTGGGCTGGAGCTTGGGGTGCGCTGGGAGCGGGCCTGGTCCTGGCCCTGGCATGGCCCGCCCAGTTGCTGACCGCCGCCTCAACGGAAGTGTTGCTCTTCGCGGCGGCTGTGGTGGTGGGGCTCGCCCTGGTCAGCTCGCAACGGCGGTGGTCCGCGGCAGGGTGGGCACTCTGGGCGGCGTGCGCGATTCTCTTGGTCCTGCCCGCGGTGCGCCGGGAATGGTTGTCCCCGATGCCAGACGGGCGGCTCTTCCGTGACCCGGCCCTCCTGGAATCCTGGCGGCGACAGGTTCCGCTGCTCACCCGTCCCTGGTTCCTGGGTGGGAGCGCACTCTTCGCGCTGGGCGTCACCGGCCTGGGCCTCTCCCGGGGCAAGCCCTCGTCGGCGACGGTGGCCACCTTCCTCTTCGCGTCGATCCTGCTGCTCTGGTTCGCGCCGTGGGGATGGGTGTTGTTGCTCCCGATCTTCGCGGTGTTCGCCCTGTTCTCGGGTGTGACCTTCTTCGCCCTTCCCGAGGCGATCCGACAGCGGCGCTGGAAAGCCGCCGCGGTGATCCTCGGCGCGCTGGTGATCCTGGCCGGTTGGGGCAGCTGGTTCTCCCGGACGACCCCGGACGAGCTCGTCGCGGTCGAGAGCGAGCTGCGGCTGGAGAGAGCCCGCGGGGCGATCGGGCGGGGTTTGCTCGACGAGGCGGAGGACGAACTCGGCTGGCTGCATCAACGCATTCCCGAGGACCGCCGGGTGCGCCTGCTCGATGCGGAAATGCTGTTCGCGCGCCGGCGTTATCACGAGGCGGTCCTCGCGTTCAAGAAACTCCGGCTGGAGAACCCCAAGTGGAGGGCGCCGCTTCTGCACTCCGCATGGGCCAACTACTATGACAAGTCCTATCGTGTCGCCACCCGCACCTTCGAGAGGATCCTGAAGTATGATCCCCGCAACGCATCGGCTCTCATCGGACTCGGGGCGTGCAAGATCTACCAGCCGAAGGATCTGAAGGAAGCGAAGCGTCTCATGGAAGAAGGTCTCGCCCTGGACGACGACAACCGCGACGGGCACCTCAACATGGCCGTTCTCTACGTGGAGAAGAGGAATCTCAACGCCGAGGAATTGAAGGATTTCCGCATGCATCTCCGACGGACCATGGAACTCGATCCACAGAATGCCGAGGTGAAGACCTTCGTCCGCCGGCAGGGTTGGTATGAACTGATTCCGCCCGATCAGCGCACCGTCACCGACGCGAGAAAGGCCCGGGAGGCGGCGTCCTCGAAATGATGAAATCGATCACCATCCGCGGGGCCCGGCAGCACAACCTGCAGAACATCGATCTGGAGATTCCCCGCGGCCGTCTCGTGGTGTTCACCGGGGTCTCCGGCAGCGGGAAGTCTTCCCTGGCCTTCGACACCCTCTACGCCGAGGGACAACGCCGCTACGTGGAAAGCCTTTCGTCCTACGCGCGGCAGTTCCTGGGACAGATGGAGAAGCCCCACGTCGATCATATCGAGGGGCTCAGTCCGGCGATCTCCATCGACCAGAAGGCGCCGAGCCGCAATCCGCGCTCGACGGTGGGGACGGTGACGGAGATCCACGACTACCTGCGGGTGATCTACGCCCGCCTGGGAGTCCAGCATTGTCATCGATGCGGGAGGAAGGTGGGCCGTCAGACGCCCGGCCAGATGGCTTTTCGTCTGATGGAACTGCCGCGCCAGACCCGCCTGTTCCTCTATGCGCCGGTGGTCCGGGGACGCAAGGGAGAGTACCGCGAGCTGCTGCAGCGGCTGCGACGCGAGGGCTTCTCCCGGATTCGCGTGGATGGCACACTCTACGATCTGGACGAACAGGACGCTCCCCGGCTGTCCCGGACCATGACCCACGACCTCGAGGTGCTCATCGATCGGGTGGTGGTGGGCAAGACTTCGCGCGCGCGGCTGGTGGACAGCATCGAAACCGCGTTGAAACTCTCTTCCGGCCTGCTTCTGGCCGAGACCGTCGATGGCGACGAGTTGTTGCTGGGCGAGGACTACGCCTGCGTGCACTGCGGTATCTCCTTCGAGGAACTGGTGCCCCAGCACTTCTCCTTCAACTCACCGCGCGGCGCTTGTCCCACCTGCAACGGACTGGGCACCCTGTTGCGGGCCGACCCCGAGCGCCTGGTGATCGATCCGGACCGGTCGGTGATGGACGGGGCGCTGGCCCTCATGGGCAACATGGCCGAGAAGGAGAGCCTGGGCTGGTGGAACCAACGCCTGGTGCAGATCGCCGAGCACTACGGGATCGACCTGGACCGTCCCTGGAAGAAGCTCTCGAAACGGCACCGGAAGATCCTGCTCTACGGCGACGAATCGGCGACCCTGATCTACCGCTACGAGAGCTCGAACTTCCGGGGGGACTTCCAGGGAAAGGTCGTGGGTGTCGCCACCGAGGTGGAACGCCTGGTCCGCCAGACCCGCAGCGAACGGCGCCGGCGTTACTACAGCCGTTTCCTCCACGAGGGAGTCTGTCCCGATTGCGAGGGGAGGAAGCTGAGACCGGAAAGCCTCGCGGTAAGACTGGGCAGGTTGAATCTGGCCGAATTGAGCGCGCTCTCCATAGCGCAGGCCCACGAGTACTTCCGGAAGTTGCGCCTCGAGGACGCGAAGGCCGCGGTGGCGGTCGACGCCTTCCGCGAGGTCCGCTCCCGCCTGCGCTTCCTCATCGACGTGGGGCTGGATTACCTGACCCTGGACCGGCCGGCCCCCACCCTCAGCGGGGGAGAGAGCCAACGCATCCGCCTGGCCAGCCAGATCGGGTCGAGGCTGGTCGGGGTTCTCTATATCCTGGATGAACCGTCGATCGGACTGCACCAGAGAGACAACCGCCGGCTCTTGGCCACGCTCAAGGAGCTGCGCGACATGGGGAACACCGTCGTGGTGGTCGAGCACGATCAGGAGACCATCGAGGCCGCCGACCACGTGGTCGATTTCGGGCCCGGTGCCGGGATCAAGGGGGGACGCATCGTGTTCTCGGGCAGCGTGCCCCGGCTGCGGCGGGCCGCCGCGAAGAGCTTGACCGGGGCCTACCTGTCCGGCCGGATGGAGATTCCGGTTCCCTCGAGGCGCAGACCTCCCACCCGGCGCAGGATCACCCTCAAGGGGGCCCGACTCAACAACCTGAAGAACATCGATGTCGTCTTTCCGGTGGGCTTGTTCATCGCGGTGACCGGGGTCTCCGGCAGCGGAAAGAGTTCGCTGGTGAACGAGACCCTCTATCCCGCCCTGGCCAACGCCCTGCACGGCGGCCGGATGCGGGTCGGTCCCCACCGGGGCATCACCGGTCTGAAGAACATCGACAAGGTCATTGACATCAACCAGGATCCGATCGGCCGGACTCCCCGTTCCAATCCGGCGACCTACGTGAAGGTCTTCGATCTCATCCGCGCCATCTTTTCCCAATTGCCCTTGTCCCGGACGCGCGGCTACGCGCCGGGACGGTTCTCGTTCAACGTGAAAGGCGGCCGCTGCGAAGCGTGCGAGGGGCACGGCCGCAAGCGCATCGAGATGCACTTCCTGGCCGATGTGTGGGTGGTGTGTGAAGTGTGCAAGGGACTGCGCTTCCAGCCCGAGACCCTGCAATGCCGCTACAAGGGGAAGTCGATCGCCGATGTCCTGGACATGGACGTGCAGGAGGCGCTCGAGTTCTTCGCCAACCATCCGCCGATCCGCCGGATCCTGCAGACCCTCCACGACGTGGGGCTGGACTACATCAAGTTGGGACAGCCGGCGACCACCCTCAGCGGCGGAGAGGCGCAGCGGGTGAAGCTGTCCCGCGAATTGGCGCGGCGCGCCACCGGCCGTACCCTCTACCTGCTGGACGAACCGACCACCGGTCTGCACTTCCACGACATCCATCGGCTGCTGCAGGTCCTGCATCGCCTGGTCGACGGGGGAAATACCGTGGTGGTGATCGAGCACAACCTCGACGTGATCAAGACCGCCGACTGGGTGATCGACCTGGGCCCCGAGGGCGGCGAGGATGGCGGACGAATCGTCGCGGAGGGTCCTCCCGAAGCGGTGGCCAGGGCCAAGGGCTCGGCGACCGGCCGCTGCCTCAGGCCCATCCTGAAGAGGAGTCGCTGACGGTGGACGTGGTCTACATCCGCGGCTCCCTGGATCGGGTCGACCTGGGCGATCACCCCTTTCCCCTGGAGAAGTACTCGATCCTCGAGCGCATCCTGCGTGAAGAGTTGAGGATCCCGTCCGAGCGCTTCTTCGGTGAAGACCCGGTCCTCGGCGAAGACCTGGCGCGCGTCCACACTCCGCGGTACCTGGACGACCTGGAACACGTGCGGGAGACCTGGGCCACCCTCAGCAGCGAGCTGCCGGTGACCGCCGAGGTGATCGGAGGCTTCCGTCGTCTCGTGGGAGCGAGTTGCGCGGCGGTCCGCCTGGCGGTGGAGAACGGGATGGGATTCTGCCTGGGCGGGGGGTTCCACCACGCCTTCCCCGATCATGCGGAGGGCTTCTGCTACTATCACGACATGGCGATCGCGGTGGAGAAGACCCGGGCCGAACAGGGCCTGGAACGGGTGCTCTTCGTCGACGTCGATGTCCACCAGGGCAACGGAACCGCGGTGATCTACGCTCAGGACCCGGACACCTTCACCTATTCCATCCACCAGCAGCGCAACTACCCCGTCAAGCAGCGGAGCGACCTCGACCGCGGGCTGGCGGATTCGACGGACGACGACCGGTACCTGGAATTCCTCCAACGCGATCTCGACACCATCGACGAGCGCTTTCCCGCTCCCGACCTCGTTTGCTACGTCGCCGGCGTCGATCCCTACCGGGGAGATCTCCTCGGTGGATTGGCCTTGACCGGTGAAGGTCTGAAGCAGCGCGACCGCTCGGTTCTCCAGCGGTACCTGGGACGGAACATCCCGGTGGCGGTGTTCCTGGCCGGAGGTTACGCGGGCGACGGGGAGAGGACCGCCCGCCTGCATCTGGGCACCGCGGTGGCGGCCGAGGAAGCCGTCACCCGATCGGCCGGTTGATCGCGGCGGGGATGGGCGAGCGGGACGAGCGCCCACCGGCGTCAACCTGAGGGACCCTCGTAGACGCAACGGGAAGTGCAGGTCTCGTGCACCACGATCCGTCGCAGAAGGGGGAGCCTCGGGGACAGGCGCTCCCAGATCCAAGCGGCCAGGTTCTCCGAGGTGGGGTTCTCCAATCCTTCGATCTCGTTGAGGTAGTGGTGATCGAGCTGCTCGCGGAGCGGGGCGAAGGCGTCGGCGATCTCGGCGTAGTCGATCAGCCACCCGCTTCTTGGGTCGACTTCGCCTTCCACCTGGATCTCCACCCGGAAGCTGTGGCCGTGCAGACGGGCGCACTTGTGCCCTTCGGGCACCATGGGCAACCGATGGGCGGCCTCGAAGCGGATCTCCTTCACCAGGGTCTGTCGCAAGGGGCTCTCCTTGACCCTCTTCGCCGAAGATGTCTACACTGCGCGGGTTGAGAAAACGATCGGTCGTCAACGGCGGCCGGCGGGCTTCCTCTACACTAGCAGGAGACAGCGATGGAGCAAGCGCGTGGACAGTGGGGATCGAGCATGGGGTTCATCCTGGCCGCCGCCGGGTCGGCCATCGGACTGGGCAACATCTGGCGTTTTCCCTACGTGACCGGGGAAAACGGCGGAGCCGCCTTTCTCATCCTCTACCTGCTCTGCGTGGTGCTCATCTGCCTGCCCTATCTCTTCGCCGAACTGCTTCTGGGACGCAGCAGCCACAAGAACCCGGTCGGGGCCATCGAGGCCATCCGGGGCAAGGGCTCGCCCTGGGTGTGGGCCGGGGCGCTGGGCGTCATCACCGGGGTGGGCATCCTCAGCTACTACGCGGTGATCGCCGGGTGGACCCTCGGCTTCATCTTCAAGGGTTTCGTGGCCCCCCACCTGGGTTTTTCCGCCTTCACCGGAAACCCGCTCGTCGGCATCTCCCTCTTCGCCGTGTTCCTCGTGTTGACCGTCGGGGTGGTCCTGGGAGGAGTCGAGAGCGGCATCGAACGTACCGCCAAGGTGCTGATGCCGGTTCTCCTGGTGCTCATGGTCCTGATCATCGTGCGGGGGCTGACCCTTCCCGGAGCCAAGGCGGGCCTGGTGTTCTACCTGAAGCCCGATTTCTCCCAGGTCACCTCCAAGACGGTGTTGACCGCGTTGGGGCAGGCCTTCTTCTCCTTGAGCCTGGGCATGGGGGCGATGATCACCTACGGATCGTACCTGCCCAAGACCGCCGACCTGCGCCGGTCCGGCGCCTTCGTGGCCTTCTTCGACACCCTCATCGCGGTGCTGGCCGGATTCATGATCTTCCCCGCGGTCTTCGCCATGGGGGCCCGTCCCGACGCCGGACCCTCGCTGGTCTTCGTGGTCCTGCCCCAGGTCTTCGCCTCGATGCCACTGGGCAGCCTGGTTTCGGTGGTCTTCTTCGTGCTGCTCGCGATCGCTGCATTGACCTCCACCGTCTCCCTCCTGGAGGTGGTGGTCGCCTACTTCGTCGACGAGAGGATGTGGTCGCGCCGGAAGTCGGCGTGGACGGTGGGACTGGTGACCTTCGTGATCGGTCTGCCCTCGGCCCTGTCGGCCGGTGCGGTCGGTGGTCTCACCACCATGAGATTCCTGGGAAAGGAGAGCTTCCTGGGGATCATGGACTATCTGTGGGGAAACATCTCGCTGGCCCTGGGCGCCCTGTTGCTGAGCATCTTCGTCGGATGGATCTGGGGGGTCAAGCAGGCCGGCGAGGAGTTGAAGCTGGGAAGCACCATCACCGACGAGGGAATCCGGTTCTGGGGAATCTTCATCCGCTACATCTGCCCGGTGGTGATCTTCGTGGTTCTGCTCGACGTCTTCGGGGTCTTCGACTAGACGGCCCCGGCGCCTTCTTCCTCGGCCGGCGGCTCGAAACAGTAACGACAGCGGGCCTCGTACATGCCGGCCGCCCCGATCTCGATGCGGTCATGACCACCGGTGAGCTTCTGCGAGTACGAGGCCGGAGCACCGCAGACCATGCAGATGGCCAGGTTCTTGGAGATGTATTCGGCCATGGCCAGCAACTTGGCCATGGGCATGAACGGCACGCCGCGGTAGTCCCGGTCCAGGCCGGCCACGATGACCCGCTTGCCCTGGTTGGCCAGCCGGTCGCAGACTTCCACCAGCTCGTCGTCGAAGAACTGGGCTTCGTCGATTCCGATGACTTCGGCGCGGTCGTCCACCCGGATCAACAGCTCGCCGGCGTTGTCCACCGTCACCGATTTCAGTTTCATCTGGCTGTGCGAGACGATGTGGTCCTGCTCGTAGCGTGAATCGATCGCCGGCTTGAAGATCTGGACCCGCTGACGGGCGATCTCCGCCCGCCGCAGCCGCCGGATGAGTTCCTCGCTCTTGCCGCTGAACATGCTTCCGGTGATGACTTCGATCCAGCCCGACTTGGGATAGGGTCGCTGCATGGCCGACCTCAGGGATAGGAGAAGCGATTCGAGGGGCATGAAGAATAGCCGGAACGGTGGGCCGGAACAAGGCCGCAGGATCCGGGGAATCCGGCGCGGGCGCCGCTCCGCAAGCCAGCGGCCACAGGGATGGGTGGCCCGCAGGGGAGCTCCGCGGGCCAGATCGCCGGGGATCGGCAGCTCGTCCTTCTGCGGCGGGGTGGACCGTGCTATCCTCTGCGGCCATGAATGCTTCCCCGCAATCTCCCCGCGACCGGACGGAGTTCGCCGCCTGGCTCACGCCCCCCCTGTGGGGGATGGTCCACCTGGCGCCCCTTCCCGGCAGCCCTCTTTGGGGGGGCGATCCCGAGCTTCCGTTGCGCAGGGCTCTCCAGGACGTGGAGACCCTCCTCGAGGCGGGATTTTCCGGGGTCATGGTGGAGAACTACGGCGATGTTCCATTCTCTGCTGGGCGGCTGCCCGCGGTGACGGTGGCCGCGATGGCCCGGATCGTGGGAAGGATCCGCGACCGGTGGCCCCAGCTGCGCCTTGGAGTGAACTGTCTGCGCAACGACGCCGTCTCGGCGCTCTCGATTGCGGCCGCCACCGGGGCGGACGCCATCCGGGTGAACGTCCACACCGGTGCGATGCTCACCGATCAGGGAGTGATCACCGGCAAAGCGGCCCGGACCCTGAGGCTGCGGCGCGAGCTGGGATGGCCGGGATGGATCCTGGCCGATCTGCGGGTCAAGCACGCCGCTCCTCTGGCCTCCCGCTCCCTGGAAGAGGAGGCGCGGGACCTGCGCGAACGGGGCCTGGCCGACGCGGTGCTCCTCACCGGCAGCGGGACCGGCCGTCCCGCCGACCAGCAGCAAGCCCGCACGCTGCGGGAGGTCCTGCCCGAGACCCCCTTGCTGGTGGCCAGCGGGGTCGAGGCGGCGACCGCGATGCACTGGGCTTCGATGGTCGACGGAGCGATCGTGGGAAGTGAACTCATGCGCGGGGGCAAGGCGGGGAACCCAGTCGACCCCGACCGGGCCCGCGCCCTCATCCAGGCATGGACGGGGTCTTCCACCTCGTCAAGGAGCAGGAGCCAAGGAACATGAAAGGCGTCATTCTCGCCGGGGGATTGGGCACGAGGTTGCATCCCTTGACCAAGGTCACGAACAAGCACCTGTTGCCCATCTACACCAAGCCGATGATCTACTATCCCATCGAGGCCCTGGTGGGCGCGGGGATCCAGGACATCCTCGTGGTGACCGGCGGGAACAGCGCGGGGGACTTCCTCAAGCTCCTGGGCAACGGCAGCGCCTTCGGACTTCCCGCCATCAACTACACCTACCAGGAAGGTGAAGGAGGAATCGCCGACGCGCTCCGGCTGGCCCGCTACTTCGCCGGAGACGACCCGATCTGCGTCATCCTGGGCGACAACATCTTCGAGAAGAGCATCCGCTCCGCGGTCAGCGCCTACGAGGAGCGCGGTGGAACCGGTGCGCAGATCTTCCTCAAGAAGGTCGACGATCCGCAGCGCTTCGGCGTACCAGTGTTCAAGGACGGCGCGGTGGTCGGAATCGAGGAGAAGCCCAGCCAGCCCAAGAGCACCTTCGCGGTGACCGGGATCTACATCTTCGACCAGCGGGTCTTCGAGATCATCGAGACCCTCAAGCCGAGCCACCGCGGCGAGCTGGAGATCACCGACGTCAACAACGCCTACATCGAGTGGGGCGAGATGCACTGGGCCGAACTCGAGGGTTGGTGGACCGACGCGGGAACCTTCGAGTCGCTGCTTCGGGCCAACAATCTCGTGGCCAAGACCGGCGCCAACAACCCCTAGGATGAGACCATGAAACTCTTCGTGACCGGAGGCGCCGGATTCATCGGCAGCAACTTCATCCGTCTCATGCTCGCGTCCGACCGCTCCTGCGAGATCGTCAATTTCGACGCGTTGACCTACGCGGGGAACCTGGAGAACCTCAAGGAAGTCGAAGACGATCCCCGATACCGCTTCGTGCGCGGTGACGTCTCCGATCCGAAGCAGGTCGAAGCCGCCTTGGACGAACGCTTCGACGCCATCGTCCATTTCGCCGCCGAGAGCCACGTGGATCGCTCGATCGAGGGGGCGGGCATCTTCCTCAAGACCAACGTCCTCGGGACCCAGGTGCTCCTGGAACGGGCACGGGAGCTGGGGGGCGTCCGCTTTGTGATGGTGTCCACCGACGAGGTCTACGGCAGCCTCGCCCCGGACGCGGAGGCCTTCACCGAGGAAACCCCGTTGGCTCCCAACAGTCCCTACTCGGCCTCGAAGGCCTCGGCCGACCTCTTGTGCCGCGCCTTCCACCACACACACGGCCTGCCGGTCATGATCACCCGTTGCAGCAACAACTACGGGCCCTACCAGTTTCCCGAGAAGCTCATCCCCCTGATGATCGGAAACGCGCTGGAGGACAAGCCGTTGCCGGTCTACGGCGACGGACGCAACGTGCGCGACTGGTTGCACGTGAGCGACCACTGCCGGGCCATCGAAGCGGTCTTGCGCGGGGGGCGGCCGGGCGAGGTCTACAACATCGGCGGCGACAGCGAGCGGGAGAACATCGAGGTCGTCCGCCGTCTGCTCCAGATCCTGGGCAAGCCGGAGAGCCTCATCCAGTTCGTGACCGACCGCCCCGGTCACGACCGACGCTATGCCATCGACGCCTCCAAGATCCGGCGTGAGCTGGGCTGGACGCCCCAGGTGGTCTTCGAGACGGGCCTGGCGGAAACGGTGCAGTGGTACCTCGATCACGAGGATTGGTTGCGCCAGGTGCGCAGCGGAGCCTACCGCGAGTACTACCGCAAGATGTACGAGGGGCGCTGAGGCCGGCCTCACGGGGTTCCTGCCGCCGGAGGTCCTTCGATGGGGAGCCCCGTCGGGGATGGAGTCTCCGCCGGCTTGCTACCTGGCGGCGCGCCGCCGGCGCTCGGCCATGACATCCATGCGCCGCAGGGAGCGGCGCACCTGCCGGGCCACCGGTTCACCGAAGGGATCGCGTTCACCGTCGCCGAGTTTCGCCTCCAGGTGCTGCCGCGCCTCCTGGTTCCCCAGGTTTCCCAGGTGGTAGGCGGCCTCGTTGCGGACCAGCGGCGAGACATCGTAGAGGGCGTGGATGAGGTCGCCCTGGGCCCGTCCTCCCAGACTCTGCGCGAGGGCGGAGACGGCGGCGGCGCGCACCATCGGATCGGGATCGTCCAGGGCCTTCTCCAATGCCACCAGGACCTCCCGTCCGCCGAGCTTTCCCAGGGCCAGCACCGCTTCCTGCCGCACGTCGGTATCTTCGTCTTCCAGCAGCAGGCGCAGCCTCTTGACCGCCGAAGCGTCCCCGATGGAGCCCAACGCGTGGGCCGCTTCCTCCCGGATGATGGGGTCGGGGCTCTGCAAGAGACCGAGCAGGGCGACCAGGGCGTTCTCCGGCCGGATCTTCCGCAGGGCGATGACCACGTCGCGGTGGAAGCTCTCGTCCTTGCGGCTGAGCATGTCCACCAGGCATCGGACCGCGGCGCGGCTGCCGATCTCCCCCAGGGCCGCCACCGCGTCGCCGCGGACGGAGGAGCGGCTCTCGTGGCGGACGCAGTTGATCAGCACGCGCTCGGCCCGGCGGGCCGCATCCCGGCCGAAGTCGGGCAAGAGGGCGGGGTCGGCGATGCGGTGCAGGGCGCGCACCACCGCGTGGGGTTCGGGATGGGCCAGGGCCTTCACCAGTGGACGGGCCAGATGGCGGATGAAGGCGCGCGGCTCGAGGGTGCTGCGGTGCGATGCGATCCCGTCGGCGGCGCGCTGACGGATGGAGAAGTCGCGGTGGTCGAGAAGCTGGATCAAAAGACGCGTGCTCTCGTCGTCCTGCACGTCGCCCAGGACGTCCACCATCCACCGGGCTCCGCCGCTCTGGCCCAGGATCTCCTCGATCCGGTACACCAATCCGAAGCTGCCCCGGCGCTGCAGGACGAGGGCGGCGATCTCGCGCGCTTCGTCGCTTTCGCTGCGCCAGGCCGCGCCGAGGAAAGCATCGAGTTCGCGGTCGCTCCATCCGCAGAGCTCGTGCAGGAGCTCCTCCATGCCCTCGCGGCGGGCGAGCAGGAATTCGGAGACCGCGGCGAAGGCGGAGGGATCGATCTCCTTCAGGTTCTCCCGGAACGGAGCGAGGAAGCGCCGCGCGCTGGAAAGGACTTGCCGTTGTTCGAAATCGATCATGTGATCTTCCGTGCGCTTGACCCGTATCGACTCCTGTCCCAGTTTCTGCCCCGGGCAGGATCGGCCGCCCTTGCTTCTGCCGGATGGGATCCCGCAGGGAGACGGCCACCGGCGCCCTCGCGCCTGCTGGCAGGATTCCCATCCGGAGGCGATCTGTCAACCTCGCCGAGGGAATGATCACCAGGGAGTTGACCATGGAACGCTTCGCGCCGAATCCCCCGCAACCCCGGGTGGTGCTCGACGAGGGGGTGGTTGAGCGGGTCCGGATCGCCGTCTCGTGGCTGGACGAGGTCGAGGCGGAACGGGGAGACGATGCCTACCGCGCCCTCACCGAGTGCGCCCGGCGTTACCAGCGCGATGGAGAGGGGAAGACGGTCGGCCAGATCGACGGCGTCGCGGCCGCCCGCCGGCTCTATCGTTCCTTCGGGATCGATCCGACCAGCACCCGCCCGTCCAGCGAAGCCCTTCTCAAGCGGGCCCTGAAGGGAAAGCCGCTGTATCGCCTGAACACCCTGGTCGACGCCGGGAACCTCGTCTCGCTGGAATCGCTTCTCCCGTTGGGGCTCTACGACCGCGACCTCATCCGGGGCGAGGTGGCTCGGGTCCGTGAAGGACGGCCGGGCGAGGAATACCCGGGCATCCGCAAGGGGTCGGTGCACCTTGGCGGACGACTGTGCATCGCCGACGAACTGGGTCCCTTCGGCTCTCCCACCAGCGACTCCTTCCGCACCCGGATCACCGAAACGACCCGCCGGATCCTCGTCGTCGTCTTCGCTCCGGCCGAGCTGGAGAGGCCGCGCCTGGAGGCGGTCCACCGACGGGTGGGGGAGGTCTTCACGTCCTACGCCGGTGGGATCTTGCGGAACGAGATGATTCTCTGACTCCCGGTCCGCTCTCCGATCATTCTTCCCGCTCGGAGGGCGAAGGGCGCCAACGCGCGGCGATCCACTCCAGGGCTTCCTCTCGGGTCTTGAGCGTTTCCTCGAGCTGCGCGTCCTCGACCGCGCGCAGGATCCGGCCCACCAGGGGACCGGGGGAAAAGCCCATCGCGAGCAGGTCGTGTCCTCGGAGCAGGGGCTTGGGCCGCAGCTCTTCCTCGGAGAGCTCGTGGAGCTTCCGGCGGCAGTACTCGTAGAGGCCGAGGTCTCCGTGCGAGGCCTGGCAGTCGGCCCGGTGCAAGGCGAGATGATCGTCGAAGTGGGGTTGGCGCAGGAAGCGCTTCAGGGTGGAAGGCCGCATCTCTTCCACCGCGGAGAAGCGGAGATGGTCGCGGATCAGCGCCACCACCCGTTCGATGGTCTCACGGTCACAGTGCAGCCGCTGGAGGATTCCTTCGGCCATCTCCATTCCCACCGGAACGTGACGGTCGAAGCGGATGCGCTCGGCCTGACGACAGGTCGGGGGTTTGCCCACGTCGTGGAGCAAGGCGGCCCAGGCGAGCGGTCGGGTTCTCCTTTCGAGTTTCTCGAGGGTGAGGCAGGTGTGGACGAAGACGTCCCCTTCGGGATGGAATTGGGGAGGTTGCTGCACCCCGACCATGGCCTGGATCTCGGGCAGGACATGCCGGAGCAAGCCCGAATGGAGCAGGATCCGCAGACCGGTGGCGGGACGGGGTCCGGTCAGCATCCGTTCGAGTTCGATGCGGACGCGCTCGGGACTGACCGTGGCGATGGAGGAGGCGTGGGCCACCAGGGCCTGCCAGGTCCTCTCCTCGATCACGAAGCCCAGTTGGGCGGCGAAGCGGGCACAGCGGAGCAAGCGGAGGTGGTCCTCCCCGAAGCGGATCGAGGGATCTCCGATGCTGCGCAGGACGCCGCGCTCGAGGTCGCCCAGCCCCCCGGTGGGGTCGAGGATCTCTTCCCGGAGGGGGTCGTAATACAGGGCGTTGATGGTGAAATCGCGCCGGACGGCGTCCGCGGCCAGATCGGCGAATTCCACCCGCTCGGGATGGCGGCCGTCGAGATAGCCCCCTTCGGTGCGAAAGGTCGCCACCTCGATGGGCTCGTCGTCCTCGATCACCAGCATGACCCCGAAGCGGGCGCCTACTTCGTGGGTGCGCGGAAAGAGGATCGCGACCTCCTTTGGGCTGGCCGAGGTCGCCACGTCGAGGTCCTTCAGGGTTTCTCCCCGCAGACCGTCCCGGATGGCGCCGCCCACCGCGTAGGCCTCGTGTCCGGCCCGGCGCAGGGTGGCGATGACCCGAAGCGGCGCGGCCGGCAGCTTCAGAGGTGCTCGTCGTCGCTGGATTTCCATTCGGCCTCCGCGAAGCCTCGGCTTCGCCGCTGGGAGCCCCGGACGGTACTGTGGCACGGATCCCCGGCCCTCGCAATCGCCCGATTGCGAGGGGTCGGCGCCGGATCCGGTTTTGTCGGCCTTCTTCTGCGAATCCGGTGGACAGCTTCCATCAAGTGGGTACACTCGGCGGGCAAGGTTCTGGAAGATCCAGATGGCGATGGGTCATCGATCCTGGAGGTTTCCGTGAGGAAGACATGGAAAGCGGCCCTGTTGGCCGTACTGCTCGCCCAGGCCTCGCTGGCCTGGGCCGGCGGGTTCAACATCTACGAACTCGGCTCGCGGGCCACGGCCCTCGGCGGAGCGTTCACCGCCACCGCCGACGACGCGAGCGCGATCTTCTACAATCCGGCGGGCCTGGCCTATCAGCCCGACGGCTGGCAGTTCTCACTCAACGTCTCTCCTTTGACCCCCAGCTCGAAATTCACCCGGGCCGAGGGCACGACTGCGCTCCTGTATCCTGGAGACAGCCAGGGAGAAACCGCCAGCAACTGGTTCTTTCCGACCGGGGCCTACATCACCTACAAGAAGGGGGCCTGGTCGGGAGGATTGGGGTTCTTCACTCCCTACGGGCTCGGCGTCGAGTGGGACCGCAAGGACACCTTCGCCGGACGCTCGATCAGCGCCAACGCCGAGATCCAGGGCTACTATGTCAGCCCGGTGGTCACCTACCAGCCCACCCCGCACTTCGCGCTGTCGGTGGGAGGGCACGCGGTCAAGACCAACCTCACCCTGGAGAACATCGTCACCGCGAACCTCGGGACCGGGACGGATGTGACCAACGTGGCCGACGTGAAGATCGACGGCACCAGCGACTGGGCCTTGGGTCTGGCCGCGGCGTTGATGTTCCGGCCCATCGATCGGCTCACCTTCGGCGTGAACTACAAGATGGGGGTGACCAACAAGTTCCGGGGCCAGGACGCCACCGTCACCCAACGTCTCACCGGGTCGTCGGCCATCGATTCGTTGGTCACACTCTCGTTGATCAGTGAACTGGGGGCCCTGGGCACCCAGGGGGTCGGTGGCGATCTCGACTTCCCCGACCTGGTGGTCGGGGCGGTCCGCTACGATTTCAGCCCCACCATCTCCCTCGAGTTCGACTACGCCTGGTTCGGTTGGTCGACCTTCGACCAGGTCACCCTCGATTTCGAGAAGGGCAGCAGTGTCACCCTGGAGGAGAACTACAAGGACGCCTGGCAGATCCGCGTCGGAGGCGAATACCGCTACACCGACCAGTTGCGGTTCATGATCGGCTACGTGCACGATACGACGCCGCAGCCCCGGGGTTCGATGTCTCCTCTGTTGCCTGATGCCGACCGCAACGACTACAGCCTGGGGCTCACGTGGACCTCGGGCAGCGGGCGTTACGATCTGACCGCCGGGTACATGCTCGTCGAGTTCCAGGACCGCAGCACCCTCGAGAACGGGGTCGGTCAGAACTACGATGGCCTGGACGGCACCTACGCCAGCCGGGCGCATATCTTCACCCTCGGCTATACCCGCCGGTTCTAAGGAGGCCCCCCATGAGAAAGCAATCGATTCTTTGGATGCTGGGGCTCTTCGGCTGGGTCCTGGCGGCACCCCTGGTCGGCTGCAGCCTCGATCAACCCGAAGCTCCCAAGCTTCCGGTCGACGACAGCATGGTCCGAACGGCCCGTCCGGTGGTCGCGCTGGGGAACAGCCTGACCGCCGGCTTCCAGAACGGAGGGTTGGCCATCACCGGGCAGCTCGCGAGCATTCCCAACCTCTTGAGCATGTTGGCCGAGCCGCAGCCCATTCCACTGGATCCCAACTTGCCACTGTACATGCAGATGCCCCTGGTCGGCACCGGCAATCCGCTGGAGCAGCAGAAGGGCATCGGGAGCGAACCCGGTAAGACCGGATTGTTCGTCGACGGAGCGACCCTGCAGATCACCCGGGACGATCTGCCGCCGGACTTCATGGACTGGCTGCTCAACTCCACCTATCCCCTGGCGTATGACGATCTGGGAGTGCCCGGAGCCACCACCCAGGATGTGTTCACCGCGGTCGACGCGGCCACCAGCCAGTCGGGAGACAACTCCTTCTTCGATCTGATCCTGCGCAATTCGGCCCTGCCGCCCTTCGACGCGACCCCGCTGGATCAGCTCGAGTCGCACTTCACCAAGGAGACCATCGTCGGCCTCGATCCCACGACACAGGCGCCGATCTACGCGATCAACGTACCGCGGATCGTCATCGTGTGGATCGGGAACAACGACATCCTGGGGGGCGCGCTCAGCGGCAACCCCGTGGTGGGGGTCAACGTGACGCCGGCGAGCGTCTGGGAGGGGATGTACACCTCGGTGCTGGACCGGGTGGCCTCCTTCGCCCAGGACGCGCAGATCGTCCTGGCGAACCTGCAGACCTCGCTTCCCTACTTCGAGTTCATCCCGCTGGGAACCGATGTTCCCGGAGTCGGTTTCGTGCCGTGGACCACGGACGAGGCCAACGTGAAGTTCATCCTGCTGACCGCGGCGAGCGATCTGGCCGGTTTCCCCGGCGCGGACTACCTGCCCGGGGGGACCTCGAGCATCCCCGGCGAGTACACCATCACCGAGGACGAGTGGACCGCTCTCATCGGGGAACTGGACGCCTACAACACGATCATCGCCCGGGAAGCGACCGCGCGCGGTTGGGCCCTGGCCGATGTCAATGCGATGATGCTCGCCTTGCCGTCGGATCCCACCGACCCGGCCACCTACGCCCAGCTCAACCGGGTGTTTCCCTGGTTGGACATGACCGGCGACCAGATTCCCGAGCAGAACGCGAACAGCGCCTTCACCCTCGACGGGATCCATCCCAGCGAGAAGGGCTACGCGGCGATGGCGAATCTCTTCGCCCAGGCGTTGAACGACACCTACGGAACCAGCTACGGGCAGATCACCGTCGACACGGTGGTCAACCAGGCCGGCTTCGAGCAGGTGCTGGGGGCTGGGGCCAAGCCCGCCCGGCCGGTGGGAGGCGTGATGGGTGTCTCCTTCACCCGGTCCGGGGCCGCGGGACTGCGCGCCACCGCGGAATTGCTCGCCGCCGGGCGCTGAGTCCGGTAACGACGGACCGGCCGCCCCGCTTCGGCGGGGCGGTCACTCCTTTGGATACATCTGTTCGATGAGATCCCGGTAGCGCTCCTGGATGACCCGCCGTTTCACCTTCAGCGAGGGAGTCAACTCTCCTTCATCCTGCGAGAACTCCCGCTCGAGCAGCCGGAAGTACTTGATCTGCTCGTAGCTGGGACGGCCCTCGTTGATGCGATCGACGAGGTGCTGGAAGAGTCCCTGGATCTTCGGTGAGTCGAGGGTGCTGTGCAGGTCGGGGAAGGAGAGCTGGTGACGCTTCAGGTACGCCTGGAGACCTTCGAAGTTCGGAACGATCAATGCCACCAGGTACTTCCGCTTGTCCCCGATGAGGCAGACCTCGGTCACGTAGCGGCTCATCTTCAGCTCGTTCTCGATGGGTTGAGGGGCCACGTTCTTGCCCCCCGCGGTGACGATGATGTCCTTCTTGCGGTCGGTGATGTAGAGGAAACCATCGTCGTCGAGATAGCCGATGTCGCCGGTGTGGAACCACCCATCCTCCATGGCTTCGGCGGTGGCGGCCGGGCGGTTCCAGTAGCCCATCATCACCGAGTCGCTTCGAGTGAGGATCTCCCCGTCCTCGGCGACCCTCACCTCCACCCCGGGGATGGGGGGCCCCACGCTGCCCGGGCGGAATGCCGCTGCGCAGTTGACCGAGATCACCGGTGAGGTCTCGGTCAGCCCATAGCCTTCGTACACCACCAGCCCGGCCGCGTAGAAGAACTCAGCGATCTCCTTGGCCAACGGAGCTCCCCCGGAGATGAAGAAACGCAGGCGTCCTCCGGTGCGCTTGCGCAGTTTCGAGAAGACCAAGGCATCGGCCACGGCCTTCTGCAGGGCGATGTGTGGGGGAACCACCCGGCCCGCGACCTTGTGGTCCACCCACTTCTGTCCGGTGTTCTTGGCCCAGAAGAAGATCGCCCGTCGCAGCGGTGGCCCCTGGATCGCCATGTCGAGCACCTTGGTGTAGATCTTCTCGTAGAGACGCGGCACCGAGACCATCACCGTGGGTTTCACCTCGAGCATGTTCTCGGCGACGGTGTCCACCGACTCGGCGAAGGAGATCCCCACCCCGCATTGGACCATGATGTAATAGCCGGCCATGCGTTCGAGCACGTGGGAAAGCGGGAGGAAGGACAGGCAATTGTCGTGGGGACCCAGATCGAATCCCTTCAGGCTGTTGAGGACATTGGAAACCAGGTTCTTGTGGCTGAGCATCACGCCCTTCGGCTCGCCGGTGGTGCCGCTGGTATAGATCAGGGTCGCGAGATCCTCGGCCTCCACCGTGGCCGGAGGCAGGGCGTTCTCGTCGGCGGAAAGGAGTTCAGAGCCCCGCTCCACCAAGGCATCGAAGCTGCGTCCCCCGAATTCGTTGTCCGGTTCGATGCAGAACAGGTGTTCCAGGTGCGGGCAGTTGGCCTTGACGGAATCCAGTTTCCTGCCCTGGGCGGAGTCCTCGCAGAAGACCGCGACCGATCCGCTGTCCTGGAGGATGAACTCGATCTGCGGGGACAGAAGGGTGGGATAGATGGTGACCACCACCGCCCCCAGGCGCAGGATGGCCTGGTCGGCCAGGATCCACTCCGGGCGATTCGTGCTGAGGATGGCGACGCGGTCGCCCTTGCCGATTCCCAGTTCTGCCAGGGCAGAGGCCAGGTACCGGACCTTCTGGAGGGCCTCGTCGCTGGAGATGGCGATCCAGTGGCCTTCCTTCTTGGATTGCAGCATATCGGGGCGGGGGTGTCGGGCCACCGCTGTCTCGAAGAGCTCGACCAGGGTTCGTACGGCCATGACAGTCTCCATGAGGGGAGGAGTGGGGGCCGATGGACGTACCGGCCCCTCTCCGCTATATTCCACGCCTTCTTTCGGTGGTGTCAACGCGGGATCCACGAGCCCATGTCCTCCCCTCTCGATCGCAGAGCCAAGAGCCTCGCCGACGCCCTGGTCCTTTGGTACCAGGCGGAGCGAAGGGATCTGCCCTGGCGGCGGACGCGCGACCCCTACGCCATCTGGATCAGTGAGGTCATGCTCCAACAGACCCGGGTGGAGGTCGTCCGGGGGCGTTGGGAGCGGTTCCTGGCCCGTTTCCCCGATCTTCCCCGTCTCGCCGGGGCGCCATTGGAAGAGGTCCTGGCCGAGTGGGCGGGCCTGGGATACTACCGCCGGCCGCGCCAGCTCCATGCCGCGGCCCGGCAGGTGATGGCCGAACACCGAGGGCGCCTTCCCTCGAGTTCCCGGCTTCTGCGCCGTCTGCCGGGCTTCGGCCCCTATACCGCCGGCGCGGTGGCCAGCATCGCCTTCGGCGAGGCCGTTCCCGCGGTTGATGGCAACGTGCAGCGGGTGATCGGCCGGCTCCTGGCCCTCCCGGAGGATCCCCGGACCGCCGCCGGGGCGAAGATCGTGGCCGACACGATCCGCGGCCTTCTGCGGCACGGCGAGCCGGCGATCCTCAACCAGGGGTTGATGGAACTGGGCGCGGTCCGGTGTCTTCCCCGCCAGCCCCTCTGCGAGGGGTGTCCCTGGTCGGGGGAGTGCCGGGCGCACGAGCTCGGGAACGTGGAGGACTACCCGCCCCGCCGGAAGCGGCCGTCCAAGGTCGAGGTCGCCTCCTATGCGGCGGTGCATGAGGTGGAGGGTCGGTTCCTGCTGCGCCGGCGTTCCCGGGAAGCGCACAACGAGGGCCTGTGGGAATTCCCCACCGCGCCCTGGCACGAGGGCAGCCCCGACGCGCATCGGGCCCGAAGGTTGCTCGCTTCCCTCGGACGGAGCCTGGGGCTTGAGTGGACCCTGGTCGAGGATCTGGGAACGGTCCATCACACCATCACCCGTCACCGGATCACCCTGGTGCCCTGGCGGGTCGAGGGGGACCCGGTGGCGGCATCGGAGGATCTGCGGTGGGTGGATCCCGAGGGAATGAAGGCCCTGGGTCTGACCGCGGCGGCGGCGCGGATCCGGCGCCTTCTCGCCTCCTGAGCCCATCCGGGCTTTGGCCGGGCCCGGTCTCCCGCTTGCTCCAAGGCCGCGGGAGGCGTATTCTGCGGAGAAAGCCCGGATCGGCCCAAGTTCCGTTTTTCCAAGAGATTGTCACCATGAATCCAACCCTCTCCCCGGCTTCCCAGAGCGATTCCTCCCGTGCCGAGGAAAGCTACCGTCCCCGGTACTCGGTCCGTTTCGTGACCGCCGCCTCGTTGTTCGACGGACACGACGCCGCCATCAACATCTTCCGGCGGCTGCTCCAGCGGCATGGCGCCGAGGTCATCCACCTGGGACACAATCGTTCCGCCGAGGACGTGGTGGACGCCGCCATCCAGGAGGACGTGCAGGCCATCGCGGTGTCCTCCTACCAGGGCGGGCACATGGAGTATTTCCGCTACATGCGGGAGATGCTCGACGCCAAGGGCGCTTCGCACGTGAAGATCTTCGGCGGCGGCGGAGGGGTCATCGTGCCCGAGGAGATCGAGACCCTGCAGAGCGAGGGCATCGAGCGGATCTACAGTCCGGACGACGGGCGGCGTCTCGGGCTCGACGGGATCGTGATCGACATGATCCGCCGGTCCGATTTCCTGCCGCCGTTGCCGAAGGTGGAAGGCTCCGTGGAAGGGGCGGCCCGGTGGGCCCAGGTGGCCCGGGCCATCACCGTGGTCGAGCGGGAGGGCGGGGATTCGCCGGCCTTCCGGGAAGTGTTGGCCGGCTTGAAGGAGCGGACCGGGGATCACCCGACGGCGCCGGTGGTGGGGCTGACCGGCACCGGGGGCGCGGGCAAGAGTTGCCTCACCGACGAACTGGTCCGCCGCTTCCTGCTCGATTTCCCCGACCGCGAGGTCGCCGTCCTGAGCGTCGATCCCTCCAAGCGCCGGACCGGCGGGGCTCTCCTGGGCGACCGCTTGCGCATGAACGCGGTGAAGGGTCCGCGCACCTACATGCGCAGCCTGGCCACCCGCCAGAGCCGGGGGGAGTTGAGCAGCGCCATCCGCGACGCGATCACCGTGGTGCAAGCCGCCGGTTACGACCTGATCATCGTCGAGACCAGCGGGATCGGGCAGGGGGACGCCGGGATCGTCGAGGTGAGCGATCTGCCCGTCTACGTGATGACCAGCGAATTCGGGGCCCCCACCCAGCTCGAGAAGATCGAGATGCTCGACTACGCCCGCTTCGTGGTGGTGAACAAGTTCGACCGCCGCGGCAGCGAGGACGCCTTCCGTGACGTGTGCAAGCAGTTGCGCCGGGACCAGGGGCTCGATCCGCACACTCCGCCCGAGGAACTGCCGGTCTTCGGGACCATGGCCTCGCGATTCCACGATGCCGGGGTCAATGCCTTCTACAAGGCCCTGATGAAGGCCCTCGACGAGATGGATGCGGGCCGGTGGCCGAGCACCCTCCAGCTGAAGTGTCTGCAACAGACCGACGTTCGCAACCACGTGATCGACCCCTCGCGGGTGCGGTATCTCTCGGAAGTCGCCGGCGCCCTGCGCGACCACCACGAAGAGACCCGCTGCCAACAGGCCCTGGCCCGGCGGATCGACGCCCTGGAGCGGGCCAGCCGGGAAGTGGACGGGGAGGCGGGACAAGAACTGGAACGTCGGGTGGAGGAACTGCGCGCTTCCCTCGACCCGGAGGTGCGAGCGGCCCTGGAAAGCTGGGACGATCTCAAGGCGGCCTACGAGGGTGAGGAGATGGTGGTGAAAGTCCGCGACCGGGAAATCCGCAATTCCCTTCGCTCACGATCTCTCAGCGGGCTGCCCATCGACCGCATCTCCTTCCCGCAGACCCGCGATCCGGGAGAGCAGGTCCGCTTCCTGAGGGAAGAGAACGTACCGGGACGTTGGCCCTTCACCGCCGGGGTGTTCCCGTTCAAGCGCAAGGGCGAGGAGCCGGCGCGGATGTTCGCCGGCGAGGGGCCGCCCGAACAGACCAACCGCCGCTTCCACTACCTGAGCAAGGACAGTGAAGCGAAGCGGTTGTCGACCGCCTTCGACTCGGTGACCCTGTACGGGGAAGATCCCGCCCGCCGGCCGGACATCTACGGCAAGGTGGGGGAGAGCGGAGTGTCCATCTGCAGTCTCGACGACATGAAGCGGCTGTACAGCGGCTTCCATCTCACCGACCCCATGACCTCGGTCAGCATGACCATCAACGGGCCGGCGCCCATGTTGCTTGCGATGTTCATGAACACCGCGATCGACCAGCAGTGCGAGGCATGGCTGAAGGAAAACGGAAAGTGGGAAGAGGCGATGCGCCGCCGCGACGAGATCCTCGCCGCCCGGGGGGTGGACGCTCCCACCTATCACGGGGATCTGCCGGGGACCCACGACGGTTTCGGCCTGGGGCTGTTGGGCATCAGCGGCGATGAACTCCTGCCCGGCGAAGTCTACGAGCGCATCAAGGAAGAGACCCTGCAGGTGGTGCGGGGGACGGTGCAGGCCGACATCCTCAAGGAGGATCAAGCCCAGAACACCTGCATCTTCTCCATCGATTTCGCCCTGAAGATGATGGGGGACGTGCAGCAGTACTTCATCGACCACCGGGTGCGCAACTACTACAGCGTCAGCATCAGCGGTTACCACATCGCCGAGGCGGGGGCCAACCCCATCTCCCAGCTCGCCTTCACCCTGGCCAACGGCTTCACCTACGTCGAACACTACCTCAACCGGGGAATGCAGATCGACGAGGTGGCGCCGAACCTGAGCTTCTTCTTCTCCAACGGACTCGATCCCGAGTACAGCGTGATCGGAAGGGTGGCGCGACGGATCTGGGCCGTGGCGATGAAGAAGCTCTTCAACGCGAACGAACGCAGCCAGAAGCTGAAGTACCACATCCAGACCAGCGGTCGCTCCCTGCACGCGCGCGAGATCGCGTTCAACGACATCCGGACCACCCTGCAGGCGCTCATGGCACTGGCCGACAACTGCAACAGTCTGCACACCAACGCCTACGACGAGGCGGTGACCACCCCGACCGAGGAAAGCGTGCGAAGAGCGCTCGCCATCCAGCTCATCATCAACCGTGAGTTGGGCTTCATGAAGAACGAGAACTTCCTGCAGGGTTCGTACTTCTTCGAGAAACTCACCGACCTGGTCGAGGAGGCGGTACTGGACGAGTTCGACCGGATCAGCGACCGGGGTGGGGTGCTCGGGGCCATGGAGACCCAGTATCAGCGCGGGCGCATCCAGGAGGAGAGCCTCCTGTACGAGACCCTCAAGCACTCGGGCGAACTGCCCATCGTCGGGGTCAATACCTTCCTCGATCCGAACAAGGACGAGAATCTCCTGGAGGCCGGCGAACTCATCCGGGCCACCCGGGAGGCCAAGGAACGCCAGATCGAGGGCTGCCGGCGGTTCCAGCAGCGCCACCAGGCCGAGGCTCCGGCGGCCTTGAAACGACTGCAGGAGGTGGCGGTGCGCGGCGGGAACATCTTCGAGGAATTGATGGAAACGGTGAAGGTCGCGACCCTGGGCCAGATCACCAGCGCGCTCTACGAAGTCGGCGGGGAATACCGGCGGATGGTCTGACGATCTCTGCGGCGACGCCGGCGGCTGGCTCCGCGGGGCCAGTCGGCATCTTCGCTTCCGCCGGCCTTCAGCCCGGTGTGCACTACGCCGGCTGGGCCGTGGTCTCGGTGGAAGCCGGTTCGGTGATCAGTTCCAGGCTGTCGCTGGCCAGGTCGAAGGCCTCGGGCGAAAGCAGGCAGATCAGCTCGTCCCCCTCCAGGCACACCGTATCCGGCCAGGGGTCGATGACCTCCCCGCGCCGGAGGATCGCCAGGAGCTGAATGTGTTCCCCGAAGGGCCTCTCGCGCAAGGGCTTGCCGGCCCCGGGAGCGCCCTCGCGCACCCGACATCGGCAGAGGCTTCTCCCGGTTCCTCCGATGGGGATGGGAGTGCCCATCTGCAGCAGGTTCACCAGGTGCGCCGGCGTGGCCTCGCGGGGCAGGCGGGCCCGGCCGGAGCGGATGAGATCCATCGCGCACATGGTGTATTCCTCGTGGTGCACCGGGGAATCGGCCCGCGTCTTCACCTGCGCCACGTAGAGGGTGGGCCAGCGCCAATCGCCCGCGACCTTCGATTCCACCAGGTAACTGAGGATGACCGCCAGCATGCTGGGCACCAGCAGGCCGTAGCCGCCGGTCATCTCCATCACCATCAGCATGGTGGCGATGGGCACCCGCGCCGCGCCGGAGAAGAACGAGGCCATGCCCACCACCGCGAACGCCGCGACATTGCAGTCGCTGGCGGGAAAGATCTTGTCGACCCCCAGGGCGAGCGCGGCCCCGAAGAAGGTGCCCACGAAGAGACTCGGCGCGAACACACCGCCGGAGCCTCCGCTGGCCACGGTCAGGGACATGGCCACCATCTTCGCCACCGCGAGCAGCAGCAGCATGCCGATGGCGATCCGCCCGTCCATGGCCTGCTGCATCCATCCGTAGCCGCCCCCGAGCACCTGGGGCAGGCCGAGGGCCAAAAGACCGAGCAACAGCCCTCCGACCGCGGGCGCGAACATGCGGGGTCCGGGGATCTTCTTGAAGAGTTCGTGGGTGGTGTAATACAGCCACGGCAGGGTGGTGGCGGCCAGTCCGGTCAACACTCCCAGCACCGCGAACCAGAAGAGGGTATCGATGCGGCCGAAGGACAGCCCGGCCGGTAGCTGGAAGATCGGCTCGAAGCCCGCGAAGATGCCGTTGACCGCGTAGGCGACCACCGCGGACAGGATGGTGTAGATGAGGGCACCGGCTTCGAACTCCATGGTCGAGTAGAGCACCTCGACCGCGAACACCGCGGTTCCCAGGGGCGAACGGAAGATGGCCGACAGGCCGGCGGCCATTCCGGCCAGGGCCAACAGGCGTCTCTCGCGGGGGGAACAGCCCAGCCAACCCGCCATGATCGAGCCGAAACCGGCGCTGACCTGTGCGACGGGACCTTCCCGGCCGGCCGCGCCCCCGCCACCGATGGTCAGCGCGGCACTGAGGGACTTGATCAGGGGAACCCGTCCGCGCACGAAACCGCCCTTCTGGTGGAAGGCGGTGATGGCCGCATCGGTACCGTGCCCCTCGGTCTCCGGGGCGAAGGTGAACACCAGCCACCCGGAGAGAAGCCCGCCCAGCGTGGTCGCCACCGGAATGAGCCACCGGCCGTGGGGTCCGATGATCTCGACCGGCGACCCGCCCTCCGACGGAAGGCCGGGCGGGAGGTAGCCCGCGATGCCCTCGATGAGCAGCCGCGCGGCGGCGTGGAGCATCCAGATGAAGGCCGGGGCGGCCAGGCCGCCGACCACGCCCACCACGGTCGAGAGGAAGAGCAACCGTCCGGTCGATCCCGAGGTGGGCCGCAGCAGGGAGATGATGCGATGGTGGAAGGACATGGGCGCCAGCTTAGTCGATTTCTCCGCTCCCACAAGGTCGGTCTTGGGCCCGCGGGTCGGCCTGGCCATCCCTGGTCGCCCTCCGCTGCGGGCCGTGGAGCCGGCCCGCCCGGACCCGGCCGCGGAATCCGCGGGCTGGGAGGCAACCGGGGCTTGTCCGCGGCCCTTCCTGTGCTATCGTGCGCCCATGAAGATCGCGTTCATCGGCACCCACGGGGTGGGAAAGACCACTCTCTGCTTCGATCTGGCGGCCCGCCTCAAGCGTCTCGACCTGAATGTCGACATCGTCCGCGAGGTGGCCCGGAATTGCCCCCTGCCGATCAACCAGGAGACGACCCTGGACGCCCAGGCCTGGATCCTGCACAGCCAGATCGCCCACGAGATCGCCGCTTCGGCCCGTTACCAGGCGGTGATCTGTGATCGGTCGGTCCTGGACAACTATGCCTACATGGTGCACCAGGTGGGGCGGAGGAAGGAGTACGACGCCCTGGTGGAGGGTTGGGTGGGAAGCTACGATGGACTCTTCAAGGTGCCCGCCATCCAACCGCCGACCTTCGACGGCACGCGCGATCTTTCCACGACCTTCCAGGGAGAGATCGACACCTTGATCGACGAACTGGTGGGAGTGTTCTCCGCCCGGTGCCATCATCTCGATCGGGATCGCCGCGCCTCGTGGATCGATGAGGTGCTCATCGCGATGGGGCTTCCCACCGCACCACCCCAGATCGACCTCTTCGGCGCCGGGAACGAATGAAGGGCCAGGCCCCGGGCGGTGCGATCGGGATGAAGACCCGGAAACGGAGCAGATCCCGGGAGGGGATGTGAGGATGGAATTGCGCAGACTCTACCAGTATCTCATCGACGGCCCGCGCGACGCCCGCTGGATGCTTCGCAAGGTGGGACCCGATTATCTCGAGGTGGTCGAGAAGTTGCGCTCCCGGGGCTGGCCGGTGGGTTGCCGGTTGCAGGACGTGGGAGGGCTACACCGCGCGGTCTTCTTCGCCGATCTGCAGGGAGAGCTCTTTCCGGTCCAGGAGAAGAAGAAACGCCGTCGTCGCCGCCGTCGCCCGGCGGGTCTGGGGGTGGGCGGATGATCTTCGCCGGCGCCACCGATATCGGCCAGGTCCGCCGGATCAACGAGGACAGCATCCTGCTGTTGCCGTTGCACGGCCTACTGGCGGTGGCCGATGGGGTCGGTGGGGCGAAGGGAGGGCGCGTGGCGTCGCAGATGCTCACCGGCGAGCTGGCACGAGTGGCCCTGTCCGCCGAGGGCGGGATCGATACCGAGACCTTGCGCGAGACCATCCACGAGGTGAATCGCCGCATCTTCGAGCTGGGAAGTCGGAGCCCATCACTCGAGGGAATGGGCACCACCTGCATCGCGGCCTCGATCCACCCTCCGCGCATGGTCCTGGCCCAGGTGGGCGATTCACGGGCCTACCTCCATCAACGGGGAGTGGCCCGCCAACTCACCAGCGACCACCGTCTGGTCCAGGAGATGGTCGATCGGGGTGAATTGACCTTGAGCGAAGCGGACCAGCATCCCATGCGCAACATCCTCACCCGCTGCGTGGGAGCGCTTCCGGAGACCGACATCGACATCTTCGAGTACGAGGTGAGCCCGGGCGACACCCTCCTTCTCTGCAGCGACGGGTTGAGCGACATGGTCAGCCATGACGCCATTCTCGCCGCCATCGCCTCGGGCGATCGCCTCGATCGGCTGGTCAACGATCTCATCCAGCTCGCCAATGACTTCGGGGGCAGGGACAACGTCTCGGTGGTGATGGCGCGGGTCGAAGACAGCGATTTCGAGGACTTCCCCGCCGCGTAGCCATTCCCCGCAGAAGGTGTCGCCGCCTCGCAGCGCCCCGGAAGAGCCGGCCGTTCAGGGCCCGGCCGAGTCCCGGAGCGCCCGCCGGATCGCCCGCAGGAGGGCCGGGGCCGGGCCGCCTTCGGATGCGGCACGCTGCGCCAGCCGGTAGGCCTCGTGGGCGTTTCCTCGCCGAAGGAGCACTCCGGCGAGCCCGTTGAGGGCGGGGGCGAAGCGGGGATCCAGCTCCAGCGCCTTGCGGTAGGAGGTTTCGGCTGAAGACACGTCTCCGCTGCGATCTTGGGCCACCGCGAGGTTGTACCAGGCGGAGACATTCCGGGGGTCCAGTTGCACCGCCCGCCGCAACGCGGGCAGGCCCCGGGCGGCGTCGCCCTTGCGCAAGAGGGCTTGTCCCAGATCGTTCCAAGCGCGGGCGAAGTCGGGGGAGATCCGCACCGCGGTGTCCAGTTCGACGATCGCCTCGTCGAGCCGGCCCGCCTGGCCGAGCGCCACTCCATAGGCCATGTGGGGGCGACTCTTGTGCGGCGCCTTGGCCACCGCATCGCGCCACAGACTCAGCGGTGTGGACCACACCCGGTTGCGTTGCACCGTCGCGGTGGTCAAGGACACGATCAACAGCCCCGCCGCGGTCGCCGCGACGGTCGGCCGCCGCCGGCGCAGGAGATCGAGCAGGCGGGCGATGCCCAGCGCGACGGCCAGCAGCGCGCCGTAGGCGCGATGTTCGAAGAAGGCATCCCGGATGGGAAAGAGACTCGAACTCGGGGCGAGCAACAGGTAGAACCACGTCACGCAGAACGCGTCGAGTCTTCGTCCCCGTCTCCACGAATGGACTGCAAAGGCCCACAGGGCGAGGTGGAGCGCCAACAAGCCCCAGGTGGATGGCCCCGCCGGCCAGTGCCGCCACGGGATGTCCGCGTCGACGGTCTGACCCACCGGCAGCACACCGAGGCGCAGGTAGCGGGCCACCGAGTGGATCTGGGTGAGGAGATAGCTGCCGCGCGAGATGCGTTCGGTCTCCGCGGTGAGCGCTCCCCCGGCCACTCCGAAATGGGATCCTCCGACCACCACCGCCAGCAACTGGAGACCCCAGGTGACCGCCGCGGTGGGAAGGGCGGATCTCCAGAATCCCCGTTGGCCGGGAAAGGCCACTGCGGACGCCAGCACGAGCGCGAAGGGGAGGCTGACCGCGACTTCCTTGCTCAGCGCCGCGGCCACCGCGCAGGCGATCGAAGCGGCGCGAAGTCCTGGAGCGGAACCTCCTTCCGTTTTCCGGCGCAGGGCCTTCAAGTGCAAAACCACCGCCCAGAAGTAGAAGGCGTAGCAGAGCGATGTCGCGCGCTGGACGATGTAGGTGACCGCCTGGGTGGCCAGCGGATGGGTGAGGAAGATCGCCGCGGTCGCCCAGGCGATCCACTGCCGCGACCGGGACGAAGCCGCCGGCGGGCGCAGTTCCCGCACGAGGAAGTACAGACCCAGACCGGCGCTCAGGTGCACGAGGAGGTTGACGAGGTGATAGCCGTCCACCCTCAGTCCGCCCGCCGCGTAGTTGAGGGCGAAGCTGGCGTAGGTCAGGATGCGGCCGGGCCAGAACGCCCACCATCCCGCCGGATCGAGGACGTGGACCGCCCGGTTGTCGACGATGCTGGTGGCATCATCGAACTGGAAGCTCGCGTGGAGGGAATTGGCGTAGGCCACCACGGTCAGGGCGGTCAACGACAGCAGCGGGTAGAGAGTACGGCGCCGGTCCATAGTCCTTACTCTAGCATCCCGCCCCCGGCGGGGGCCATGATCGATGGATCCTCCCTGGAAGCCCTCGGACGGCCGTTCTATGCTGAAGACCCGAGGTGACCGGCTGGCCTGGTCCCCTTCCGCCCCTTCCGCGAGGAGTTGACCATGCGTACCGATTCCTGGTTCATCGCCGTGGCCCTTTCATTCCTTCTCGTCATCGGCCCGCCCGCCGGGGCGCAGGAGACATCCACCGGGTCGGCGATCACCGCCGATGCCGACAGCACCACTGCCTCTCTGGCGATCTATTTCGAGCTCAGCACGCACGCCCGGAGTCTCACCGTGGCGCCGGGAGAGACCTTCCAGTTCCTCATCGTGGCCGAGCACGCCGCCCGTGGGGTGACCGCCTGGGAGACCCGGGTCCTGGTGGATGAGCGGCTCATGGTGCTCAAGCGTCAGGCGGACGGGATGGACTTCGGGGCCGATCCCAACGACTGGAGGGTGGGCCTGGGCAAGGACTGTCTCCGGGGAGACGCCGTGGTCCTGGCCACCTACACCGCCCGCGCTCCGGACAACGAGGCGCGGGACCTGGTGCTGGGTCTCGCCCCGATCGAGAAGGGGAGTTTCGATCCTCCGGCTCCGGGCTACGTCTCCTGCGTTTCCGCCGATGATCTGAGGCCCTTCGCCTATTCGGATACCTGCGCGGTGGTCAACCCGGACCGGGTGCGGTTGCCCGGGCAGAGCCCGGCCGGGCCGCATTTCGAGCCCGAGCGCGCCCAGGGCGGGCGATGAGGGAATTGAGCCGCGAGGATGTCGACCGGGCGTCGGCATCGCTTCGGGGAGTCGCCCACCGCACCCCCGTCTTCCGGTCCCGCACCCTCGACGCCCTCCTGGGGGCGGAGGTCGTATTCAAGGGGGAACATCTGCAGCGCGGAGGGGCCTTCAAGTTCCGGGGCGCCTACCACGCGCTTTCCCGCCTGGACGAGGCCTCGCGCCGCCGGGGAGTGGTGAGCTGGTCCTCGGGAAACCACGCCGGCGGGCTCGCTCTCGCCGGTCGTCTGCTCGACATCCCGGTGACCGTCGCCATGCCCCACGACGCCTCTCCCTTGAAACGGGCGGCGGTCGAAGGCTACGGAGCGAAGGTGGTCAATAGCGACGCCGTGCGGCGGGAGGAAGTGGGTTTGGACCTGGCCCGCCGGCTGGGCCTGGTTCCGATTCCTCCCTACGATCACGACGACATCATCGCGGGGCAGGGAACGGCCGCGGCGGAACTGCTGGAGCAGGCGGAGGGAATCGACTGTCTCCTGGCTCCGGTGGGAGGAGGCGGCCTGCTGGCCGGCTGTGCCCTGGCGGCGTCGCGCGATGCCGCGGTGGAGGTGTTCGGGGTCGAACCGGCCATGGCGGACGACGCGGCGCGCAGTCTGCGGGAAGGCCGGATCGTGACCCTCGAGGCGGTGCCGCAGACTTTGGCCGATGGACTTCGCACGCGCTTTCTGGGCCAGCGGAACTTCGCGGTGTTGCGCCGCTGGGCCGCCGGCATCGTGACGGTGGACGAAGAGGACATCGTCGAGGCCCTGCGGTGGCTGTGGTGGCGGATGAAGCTGGTGGTCGAGCCCAGCGCAGCGGTCCCGCTCGCCGCGCTGCTCTCCGGCCGCTTCGACGCGAAGGGCCGGCGCGTCGGCGTCATCCTGAGCGGAGGCAACGTCGATCCGCCTTCCTTGCTTCCCCTTCTCCTGGGGAAGGATCCGCCCCGGGGGAAGGATTGACCTTCGGGCAAGGGGCCGCCCCGCCGGCCTCTTCTCCGATGGGGTCAGCCTTGAAGGTGGGCTCGATCGCTGTCGCCCATCTCCACCTTCTCGCCCCGGAAGTATTCCGTCCATCGCGCGTCGACCTTCCGGGCGGTTTCCTCGTCGCAGATCAGCTCCTCGGGAAACCCTTCCTTGAGCCGCGCATCCAGGGCGATCGGCAGGGTGAAGGAGGGATGGAGCCGCCGCAGGACCACCTCGCGGCCGTACAGATCGGCGGCTGGCTCGAAGCGGGTGAAAGCGGTCCAGAGGAAGTTGATCTCGCTGCGCGCGGCCGACTTCGCATCGTCCACGAGAACCAAGAGCGGCCATTCTCGAAAATCGTCCCAGCGGGCGGCGCGCGCCGCCGCCTCGGGTTCCTGCTTTCGGGTCGGTCCGCTCAGGACCAGGCAGCCGGGACAGAAGACCTCGGCCCGGGTGAAGCCCGGGGGAAGCCCGCCCTCGAAACGGCGGGGGAGGGTGCGGACCGGCTCGCCCACCCCCAGGAGCACGCCCTTGGAACCCTCGTTCACCGCGGGTCCGGTGTAGTCCAGGGTATCCATGGCCAGCGGAGAGAAGACGAAGAGGTCGCCGGCGGGGTCGAAGCGCTCGAGCACGTGCTGGAAGGTTCCCCTGAAGTCGCGGAGGTCGCGGTCCGCATCGAGCACGAGAAGGAACTTGGTCAAGGAGAGCTGTCCTTCCCCGAGGATCCGGAAGGCGCTGGCCATCGCCTCCTTCTTGTAGCGCTGGCGGACCACCGCGGCGGCCAGGCTGTGGTACCCGGTTTCCCCGTAGCTCCACAGATCGCGCACCGCGGGCATGACCAGCGGGAACACCGGGGCGAGGAGTTCCTGCAGGTAGTCGCCCAGATGGAAATCCTCCTGGCGGGGCTTGCCGACCACGGTGGCGGGAAAGATGGCGTCCTTGCGATGTAGCATGCCCCGGCAATGGAACACCGGATAGTCGTGCTGGAGGGAATAGTACCCGTAGTGGTCACCGAAGGGGCCTTCCGGGCGCCGCTCGTTCGGGGGGACCTCGCCCACCAGGGCGAATTCCGCGCTGGCGACCAGGGGCAAAGGGCCGAGAGGATTGTCCGAGAGTTCGATCCTGCTTCCGGCGACAAGGGAGGCGAGCATCAGTTCGGGGACATTCTCCGGAAGAGGGGCAACCGCGGCGAGGATGAGGGCCGGGGGGCCTCCGAGGAAGACGTTCACCGGCAACGCGTTTCCTTCCTGCTCGGCGCGATGGTAGTGGTATCCGCCACCCTTGCCGATCTGCCAGTGCATACCGCAGGTGCGATCGTCGAAGACCTGCATCCGGTACATCCCGAGGTTGTGCCCGTTGCCCATGGGATCTTCGGTGTAGACCAACGGCAGGGTGAGGAAGGGCCCGCCGTCCTTTTCCCAGGTGGTCAGGGCCGGCAACGAGTCCAGGTCGGGCACGGTCCGCAGGATCTCGGTCACCGAACCTTTTCCCCGGCGTGTTCCCATCCGCATCAGGGCCGGCAGGAGGTCGCGTTGTCTCCACAGTCGCCGGAGGGTGGGAGGGAACAGTTCCCGGGGCAACGAGGCCATGCGTTCCACGAGCTCGCGAGGACGATTCCCGAACGCGAGATCGATCCGTTTACGGGTGCCGAAGAGATTCGTCACCACGGGAAAGTCTCCACGGGTGGGGCGGGTGAACAAGAGAGCGGGCCCCTCCGCCGCGATCACCCGTCGATGGATCTCGCTCAACTCCAGGTGGGGGTCGACCGGAACGTCGATCTCCACCAGTTCCTTCTCCCGGCGCAGGCGCGAGAGATAGGATCTCAGATCGGAATGTTGCTCCATGCCTTCCTCCGGAAAGTCGCCTGGGGCCCAGCCTAGAGGCCGTCGGCGGCGGGCACAAGGTCTTCCCGCGGGACGAGTCCCGGGTGTAGTCTCCCCCGGGCATTCCAGAGGGAAGGAAGCCGATCGATGTCCAATCCCATGACATTGCTGCGGGGAGCGCGATTTCTTCCGCCCCATTCCCTTCCCCGGGGGTGGGCGCTGCTGATCGCCGGCGATCGCATCGTCGCCGTCGGCGAAGAGGATGAGCTGCGGCGTTCCCACCGCGCCGAGCTCATCGACCTGGACGGTGCCTTCCTGCTGCCGGGTTTCATCGATACCCATACCCATCTCTTCGAGTGGGCCCGCCGGCTCAACGGCATCGATCTGTCGGGAGTCGATTCCCTGGACGGCCTGGAGAGCGAACTGCGGCGGCAGAGCAGGAAGGTGGACGATGGGAGGGAATGGATCGGAGGCAGCGGTTGGGATCCGGCCCTGGCCGCGGCCGGCCTCGATCGTTCCCTGCTCGACGAGATCTTCGGGAACCGCCCGGTGGCGCTGGAGTCGAGGGATTTCCACATCCTGTGGTGCAATACCGAAGCGCTGCGCCGCGCCGGCGTCCTCGACGGGGCCCGGTGTCCGCCCGGCGGAAGCATCGGACGTCGCCGGTCGGGAGAGCCCGACGGACTCCTGAGGGAGACGGCGTGGGAACTCATCGTGCGGGCTCGTCCCGCCGAGAGCGAGGAGGTGCGGGAACGGTGGATCCGCGGGGCGGTCCGGCGCGCGTGGGGCTTCGGCCTGATCGCGGTGCACAGCATGGAGCCCTCCTCGACCGGCGCGGCCTACCGCGCCCTGGCCGAGCGGGGCCGCCTGGGTCTGCGCGTGGTGCACCACACGCCCTTGGTCGATCTCGACGCGAGGATCGCCGCCGAAGGAAACATCGCCGCCGGCTCGTTGCCTCCCGGCTCCGTCGCGATGGAACGCGGGGGAGTGAAGATCTTCATGGACGGGTCGATGGGCTCGGGCACCGCCTTCATGGAACACCCCTATCCCGGCGGGGGAAGAGGGCGACTCCTGATGGAGAAGGGGGAACTGCTCGAGACCGTGTTGCGCGCGCAACGGGCGGGCATCCCGCCGGTGATCCACGCCATCGGCGATGCAGCGGTCACGGCGGTGGTGGAGGTCCTGGAGAAAGCCGCCGCCCGTCTGCACGAGGAGGGACGAGGGCTCACCGATGGGGTGCGGATCGAACACGCGCAGTTCATCGCCCCGAAGACCGTGCGGCGTCTTTGTCACCTGCCGGTCAGCTGTGCGATGCAACCCATCCATCTCGCCGAAGACATTCCGATGCTCGCTCGATTGCACCACGAAAGCGGCCGCCGTGCGTTCTGCACGCGGAGCCTCCTGGACGCGGGGGTGAGGGTGGTGCTCGGCAGCGACGCGCCGGTTGCCTCCATCGATCCCCGCCAGGGAATCTGCGCCGCGATGGCCCGCCGGGCCGGGAATCGTCCCGACGGCGAATGCTGGCATGGGGAGGAAGCCCTCACCTGCGCCGAGGCGATCGCGGGGTACACCGGCGAAGCCGCCGCCTTGGCTGCCTCGACGCGGGAAGGCGGCCGCCTGGCCGAAGGCGCGCGAGCCGATCTGGTGGCGCTGGACGGCGGTCTGGATCCCACCGACCCGTTCGCCTGGCCAAAGGCCTCGGTGAGGCTGACCATGATCTCAGGCAGGATCGTCCACGAGGATCTCGGCTAGATCAGGACGCCGCAGGATACCGCCGCGCCACATGGTCTTCGACCATGGCGATGAACTCCTCCGCGATCGAATCGCCGCGCAGGGTGGCGACCAGCCTGCCGTCGATGTAGACCGGGGCCTTGGGCTCTTCCCCGGTACCGGGCAGGGAGATGCCGATGTCGGCATGCTTGCTTTCGCCCGGACCATTCACCACGCAGCCCATCACCGCCACGTTCATCGTCTCGACTCCGGGATGCCGGGCGCGCCAGATCTTCATTCGTTCCCGAAGATGCCGGTCGATGCGGGCGGCGAGATCCTGGAAGAAGGTGGAGGTGGTCCGGCCGCAGCCCGGACACGCGGTGACCTGGGGTACGAAACTGCGCAACCCCATCGATTGGAGGATCTGCTGGCAGATCCTCACTTCCTCGGTGCGGTCGCCGCCCGGCTGCGGGGTGAGGCTCACTCGGATCGTATCCCCGATGCCACGCTCGAGGAGGATGGCCAAGGCGGCGGTGGAGGCGACCGTCCCCTTCAAGCCCATGCCCGCCTCGGTGAGACCGAGGTGCAGGGGATAGTCGCAGCGCCCGGCGAGTTCCTGGTTGACCGCTATGAGATCGTGGACCGAACTCGTCTTCACGCTGAGCACGATCCGGTCGTGGGGAAGGCCGCACCGTTCGGCCGCTTCCGCGCTGCGCAGGGCGCTCTCCACCAGCGCATCCCTCAGGACCGCCGACGCATCCCGCGGCTCATCCCTTCCGGCGTTCTCGTCCATCAACCGGGTCAAGAGCGTTGGATCGAGCGATCCCCAGTTCACTCCGATGCGCACCGCCTTGTCGTGTTCGATCGCGACCGCGATCATCTCTTCGAAATGTTCATCCCGGGTGCGGGCGGTTCCCACGTTGCCCGGGTTGATCCGGTACTTGTCCAGGACCTTCGCGCAGGAAGGAATGTCGCGCAGGAGACGGTGCCCGTTGTAATGGAAGTCCCCGATCAGCGGCACATCGATTCCCAGATCGTCGAGACGACGCCGGATCTCCGGGACCTTCCGCGCCGCTTCCTCGGTGTTCACGGTGATGCGGACCAGCTCGCTGCCTTCGGCGGCCAGGCGGGCGACCTGCTCGGCGGTGGAGGCGGCGTCTTCGGTCGGAGTGTTGGTCATGCTCTGCACGACGATGGGATGCCTGGATCCCAGCCACACTCCGCCGATCCGGCAGCTCACGGTGGGTCGTCGCGCAGATCCACTCACCACGATCTCCTCCCCATTCCTATCTGTTTCCATCGTGCTTCACCGCGTCTCGGGAAGACGCATCCGCGAATCCGGGCTCGGGCCGCCGCCCCCTTCGCCGGGAAGAACCTCGTCGTTCTCCCCGGGAAGCGTCATCGCGCCGGCCGGGAATACCGCCCCCCGTCCGCTCTGACCGTCCACCATGACCCGCACCGGCTCCGGGGAACGCACGTGCCGCACCCCGGCTTCCTCACCAACCACGGGTTGGGCGGAAAGCCAATCCCAGTCGATCCGGCCGTCACCGCGGAACGGGTTCACCGTGAAGTAGGCGATGCGCAGGGAAGTGATGTTCTGGAAGAAGTGGGTCCCCTGGGAAGGGGTGATCTGGAACCCTTCCAGTCCCGCCTCGACGATCACCCTGGCCTGGGAGATCTGTTCCCAGCTTACCGGGATCCCCAGCCAGGGATCCGACGATCCCCAACGGCCCGGCCCGATGAGGACATACGAACGGCCTTCCTTGCGCATCTCTTGGTTCATGTTGGCCACGGCGGCGGCCATTCCGGTGGTATGCGCGCTGTCGAAGGTCGCGGGATCGATGTAGATGAAGTCGGTGATGCCGTCGATCACCCCGTTGCCCAGGGCCCGTTCGGAAAGGAGGATCGCCTTGCGGATGGTTTCCTCGTCGAGGCGGACATCGTCGGGTTCGCCGCCGACCACCAGCCGGCGGATCTGGAGAAAGCCGAACCAGGCGGGGTCGCTGGTGAGATCGACCGCGAATTCCAGCTCGACCGGCGAGCCCATTCCTTCCTTCCCGAGTTCGAGCAGGCGCTGCAGGATGGCGGCCAGCGGGAAGATCTCCGACTTGAGGATGGGGGCGAAGGTGACGACGGGGATTCCCCCGCCCCTCAGACCGTCGTAGATGACATCGTTTTCCCGAGAATAGGTCGAAGCCACCGGCTGCAGGGTGCCGTCCTCCATCGCTTCGGCGATCCCGAGCCGCAGCAGATTGGTTTCCTCCCCGGCCGCCGGCATGAGATGCGGCTGAGCGAGGTCGAGGGCGAAGAACCTGCGTTGGGAGGCGCGCAGGGTATTCTCCGTGCTGCCGAATTCGGGAATGTGCCGGGGGTGGGCGGGGGAGAAGCGCAGAGCGTCCGCTCCGCTGACCACCTGTCGCCCCAGGCCCAGGGCGACCACCGCCAACCCGTCCTCGTGACGCATGGGCGCGATGGGGTAGAAGTTGTGGGAGCGGGCGACCCCGGAGAAGTTGGGGTAGAAGCGGCTGCCATGGGCCGAACCGACCAGCCGCTGGAGGATCACCGCCATCTTCTCGTCTTCGACCCGGTAGGGGGTGTTCTCCATGTAGCGCTTGGAGGCCCTCGAAAAGGTCGAAGCGTAGACGAGCTTGATCGCGCGGGAGAGCTGGGCCAGCCGGACCGTGGGATGGGGGTGGTTGTTCGGAACCATGTAGGTGCGATAGATGCCGGCAAAGGGCTGGAACTGTGAATCCTCCAGCAGGCTGGACGATCGCACCGCCAGCGGATAGTTGACGCGCTCGAGGAAGGAAGCCAGGTCATCCTGGATTTCCCGCGGAAGCCGGGCGGCCAGGAATGCCTCGCTGATGTGACGGTCGTCGTTGGAGGTGTACGCGATCTGGTAGAGGTCGTTCTGGGCCATGAACGCGTCGAAGACATCGGTGCCGACGACCGCGGTGGAAGGGACCGCGATGCGCACTCCCTCGAAGGCGTCGGTCACCGCCCGTTGCAGGAGCAGGTGGTTGGCGAAGGCCAGTCCACGGCCTTTTCCCCCGAGCGATCCCCTGCCGATGCGCACGAAGGACGATTCCTCGTCGAAACGACGGGGGGAGAAGTCGGCCACGACTCCGCGTTGCGTCTCCGCCCGGTGCTGGCTGAGCGTCTTCACCAGGAACGCGCGCAACTCGGTCATCGACTTGAACTCGCTCACGTTGCGCGGCCGGATGATCGAAGCAAGGCCGAACTCGGTGCGGGCGCGGAGCCAGTTCGAGAAGTCGTTGCGCCGGGCATGGTACTCGAGGGAGGCGTCGGGGACTTCCTGGATCTGTTCCTCGAGCGAGCGCAGATCGTGGGCGCGTCCCACCGGAGTTCCGTCGGGCAATCGGAAGATGAAATCGCCGAAGCCGAAGTTGTTCTCGATGAATCGCTGCAGATCGGACAGAAGACTCCGGGAACGCTTGTTGATGAAGTGCGCGTTCACCGACTCGGCGAGCTGTTGGCCGTTCTCCTGGCTCGATTGCATGACGACCGGAAGGGTCGGATCCTCGGCCCGGATCATGCGAACGAAGTCGACACCAGCGGACTCGTCGGGGGCGCCGTTGCGCGGGAAGCGCACGTCGCTGATCACACCCAGCATGTACTTCTTGTATCTCTTGTAGAGAGACTCCGCTTCCTCGTAGGTGCGAGCGAGCAGGATCTTCGGCCGCGCACGCATGCGCAGCAGGCGGTGGGTCACATTGATGCCTTCGTCCATCAGCGACTGGGTCTGCTTCATCAGTTCGGTGTACAGCAGCGGCAGGTAGAGCGAAGTGAAGCGGACCGAATCCTCGATGAGAAGAATGGTCCGAACCCCGGCGGCCCGGGTGTCGTGATCGACATTCCAGCGATCCTCGAAGAGCTTGATGACGGCCAGGAAGAGACCGGTGTCCCCCGACCACGTGAAGACCTCGTCGTAACCCTGGGCCGAGCGGTCGAGTTGCAGGCGCTGGACCTCGCGCGCATCGAAGGCCAGCATCACCACGGGAACCCTCGGGTCGATTTCCTTCACCCGCGAGCCGAAGGCGAAGGCCTCGGCCGAGCCCGACCAGAGCATGCTCAGCACGAGGTTGAAGTGCTTCTTCTCGATGAGCTGGATCGCCTCTTCGGCCGAGGAGGCCCGGGTGATCGACGGGGCGTAGGTCAGGTTCAGGCTGACGTACTCGTTGAGGATGAGTTCGGTGAGACGGCCGCCCTCTTCCAGCACGAAGGCGTCATAGGAGCTGGCGACCACGAGGATGTCGTGGACGCGATGGGGCATGAGGCTGTCGAACGCCGCGGTCAGGTTTCGGATGTTCTCCGGTCCGCCGCCGGGAAGTAGGTCGTGCATGCCGACATCGAGCGTAAGAGGTGATGGTTCCCAAGAACGGAGGGGCGCCCGGGGGCGCCCCTCTATCTACTCTAACCCAGGTCGGCCGCAACGACTAGATCAGACCTTGGTCCAGCATCGCGTCGGCAACCTTGAGGAATCCGGCGATGTTCGCGCCGTCCACGTAGTTGTCCTCGGTGCTGTACCGGGTGGCCGTCTCCCGGCAATTGCGGTGGATCGACTTCATGATGTCATGCAGCTTCGAGTCGACCTCCTCGCGGGTCCAGGGCATCCGGGCGGAATTCTGGGCCATTTCCAACCCGGAAACGGCGACTCCGCCGGCGTTGGCCGCCTTGCCCGGTCCGAAGAGGACCTTGCTGCCGAGGAAGACCTCGATGGCCTCGGGGGTCGAGGGCATGTTCGCGCCCTCGGCGACCGCGAGGCAGCCGTTCTTGACCAGGGTCTTCGCGTCGTTCTCGTCCAGCTCGTTCTGCGTGGCGCAGGGCAGGGCGATGTCGGCCTCGACGTTCCACACGCCGCGCCCCTCGGTGTACTTCGCCGACTTGAACTTCTCGGCGTACTCCTTGATGCGCCCGCGCCGGACGTTCTTCAGGTCGAACACGTACTCGAGCTTCTCGCGGTCGATACCGTCCGGGTCGTAGATGAAGCCCGAACTGTCACTGAGGGTGAGCACTTTGCCACCCAACTCGATGACCTTCTCGGTGGCGTACTGGGCCACATTGCCCGAACCGGAGATCAGGACACGCTTGCCCTCGAAGCCCTCGTTGCGGGTCGCGAGCATCTCCTTGGCGAAGTAGACCGCGCCGTAGCCGGTGGCCTCGGGGCGGATGAGGCTGCCACCCCAGTTCAGACCCTTGCCGGTCAACACGCCCGCGTGGAACGCGTTGCGGATGCGGCGGTACTGTCCGAAGAGGAAGCCGATCTCCCGGCCGCCCACGCCGATGTCGCCGGCTGGGACGTCGGTGTCCGGTCCGATGTGGCGGGACAGTTCGGTCATGAAACTCTGGCAGAAGCGCATGACCTCGTCATCGCTCTTGCCCTTGGGGTCGAAGTCGCTGCCTCCCTTGCCGCCGCCCATGGCCAACGTGGTGAGGCTGTTCTTGAAGACCTGTTCGAAGCCCAGGAACTTCAGGATGCCCAGGTTCACACTGGGATGGAAGCGGAGGCCGCCCTTGTAGGGGCCGAGGGCGCTGTTGAATTCAACCCGGTACCCACGATTCACATGGACCTCTCCGTTGTCGTCCATCCAGGGAACACGGAACATCAGAACGCGTTCGGGCTCGACGATGCGGTCGAGGATCTTCGCCTTCTTGTATTCCGGGTGCTGTTCGACGACCGGCCAGAGCGATTCCACGACCTCGTGGACGGCCTGATGGAATTCCTTTTGGGCAGGGTTCTTAGCAATGACGCCTTCCATGAAGGCGGCGACCGTCGTAGCCATAGTATTCGGTCTCCCCTAATCGGTGCGGGACGGCAAGCTCGTGCATGAGCCATCGGCGGCGCGGCCGCCCACGTCCACGTGTCAGGATAACCACGGTGGGGGGTCTTGCGGGCCCCGGGGAAGGTTTGCCCTCGCCCCCGGCCACCGTGCGAGCGGCAACAATATGTGTCGGGTCCCAGGGGAATCCAAGGCCGTATCAACCCCTGGCGGGCCGATTCGAGCGGCCTTCTCCGACCGATCCGGACCCGGACCATCGCCGGCCTCAATGGGGCTGGCGCGGCGCGGCAGAACCTTCACGGAAGAGGCCGCCGGTGTTCCGGCGGCCCCTTCGGATGGTAGCGGGGACGGGATTCGAACCCGTGACCTTTGGGTTATGAGCCCAACGAGCTACCGAACTGCTCCACCCCGCGTCGATTTCCAGCGCGAAAAGGTAGTCGGCAACCCCGAAAATGTCAAGATCCGCCCCCGGGCTCGTCGGCTTCCCCGGAGGGCCGCAGGCTCGGTGCGCGGGGCGCCAGGCTCTCGTCCTCGGTTCCCAGCAGGTGGATCACCCTCTCGTTCTCGCGGTGCATTCCATAGCGTTCCCGGGCCACCTTCTCCAGGGTCTTCGAGCCGGGACGGGCGAGATCCTCGAGCTGGTTCCTGAGCTGTTCCTGCTCGTGGTCCAGGTACCTCAGTTGGGATTGCAGCTGCTTCACCTGGGACTGCAGTCCGGCCACCCGGACCCAGCCGCCGTCTCCGAGCAGCAGCACGTAGAGGATGAATCCCCCGGTGCCCAGCCAGAGGGCCAGACGGAAGGGCCGACCCATCTGTTCGGCTTGGGGCAGTCGACGCAGGAAACTGGGTCGGCGGTCGCTTTCGGCGATCCTCGTGGGCAACTGCGGTCTTCCTCTCAGAGGTTGAGGTTGTAGAAACAGTTCTCGCCGGGATAGATCGCCCGATCCCCCAGTTCCTCCTCGATCCGCAAGAGCTCGTTGTACTTGCAGATCCGGTCGGTGCGGCTCACCGAGCCGGACTTGATCTGTCCGGCATTGGTGGCCACCGCCAGGTGGGCCAGGGCGACGTCCTCGGTCTCTCCGCTGCGGTGGGAGACGACGTTGGTGAACGAGGCTTCCTTGGCCATCTCGATCACCTGCAGGGTCTCGGTCAAGGTGCCGATCTGGTTGAGCTTGATCAGGATGCTGTTCGCCACGTCTTCTTCGATCCCCCGCTGGAGGCGGGAAGGGTTGGTGACGAAGATGTCGTCCCCGACGATCTGGATGCGGTCCCCCAGGCGCTCGTTCATCAGCGCGAAGCCCTCCCAGTCGTTCTCGTCGTGGCCGTCCTCGATGGACACGATGGGGTACTTGTCGACCCAGCCCTCCCAGAAGTCCACCAGTTGCTCGCTGCTCCAGGGCTCGCCCCCCTCGGCGTCCAGGACATAGTGCCCGTCGACGAAGAAGGAGGAGGCGGCGGGATCGAGCGCGATGGAGATGTCCTCACCCGGACGGTATCCCGCGTTCTCGATCGCCCGGAGGATGTTCTCGATCGCCTCCGCGTTGCTCTCGAGGTTGGGCGCGAACCCACCCTCGTCGCCGACTCCGGTGGAATACCCCTGTTCGGACAGCACCTTCTTCAGGTGGTGGAAGGTCTCCGAGGCCATCCGCAACGCGTGGCTGAAGCTCTCCGCTCCCAGGGGCATGATCATGAATTCCTGGATATCGACGTTGTTGTCCGCGTGTTTCCCCCCGTTGAGGACGTTCAGCATGGGGACGGGGAGGGTCTGGGCGCTGACTCCCCCCAGGTAGCGGAAGTAGGAGAGACCCACGCTCTCGGCCGCCGCCTTCGACACCGCCAGCGAGACCCCGAGGATGGCGTTTGCGCCCAGGTGCGACTTGTTGGGGGTTCCGTCCAGTTCGACCATCACCCCATCGATCAACACCTGGTCGGTGGCATCCAGGCCCTCCACCTCCGAGGCGATCTCGTCGTTGACATTGTGAACCGCTCTCTCTACCCCTTTTCCCAGGTAGAAGTTCTCGTCGCCGTCCCGCAGTTCCACCGCTTCGTGTTCTCCGGTCGAGGCGCCCGAGGGCACCGCGGCCCGGCCGAACGAGCCATCGTCGAGGATGACATCCACCTCCACCGTGGGGTTTCCCCGGCTGTCGAGGATCTGCCGTGCGTGGATTTGTTCGATCTGGCTCATGGCCTGGCCTCTTCTCTTCCTGGATGGGCTCGAAGTGGGTGATTTCCGATGGCTGAGGGACAATATCGCCGCTTTTTCCCACCGTCAAGCGGCGGTGGAGCCGGGTGAACCTCATGGTCGACCGCCGCTGGGCTCTTCGCCGCAACCTTCCCGCCGCCCGATGCGTAGGCAAGAGGTGGCGTATGCCGTGCAGACCCTCCATATGGAGCGCTCATTGGGCGCTTCCAGGGGATTCGTCGCGAAGACCCCCGGGGATGGGTCTGCTCTCGGAGGCGCTTTGAAGGACCGCCAGCTCATCGTCCGGGCCCGGCGAGGTGAGGAGACCGCGTTCGCGGAACTCCTTCGGCGTTATCGGGCTCCGATCTTCAACCTCTGTCTGCGGATGTTGAAGAACTCCGAGGACGCCGAGGATGTGGCGCAGGATGTGTTCATCAAGGTCTTCTCGATGCTCGAGCGCTACGACGACCGTTACGCGTTCAAGAGCTGGCTGTTCAAGATCGCCGCGAACCAGTGTATCGACTTCATCCGGAAGAACCGGGTGAAGATGCTGCGTCTGGATGAGCCGGTGCAGTTCAGGGGCGAGGAGATCGAGCGGGAGCTTTCCGACGGGGGTCCCCTGCCCGATGAACTCCTGCACCGGGGAGAGTTGCATCGGATCCTGCGGGAGGTGACCGACGAGCTGCCGCCCCACTACCGGGCGATGATCGTGCTGAGGCATCAGGAGCAACTCAGCTACGAGGAGATCGCGAACCTGCTCGATCTGCCCCTGGGAACGGTGAAGGCGCGGATCCACCGCGCCCGTGCCCTCATGAAGGACAAACTCCAACGGCGCGGCCGGTTGGACCGGCTGCCCCAGCAGCGGTGATGACCATGAACCAGCGGGAATCGCACGATCTGGACGAGCTTCTGCAGGAATACCTCGACGGCGATCTGGAGGGGCCGGCGGCGACCCGTCTCCTCCTGGATGCGCAGAAGGATCCAAAGGTGTCGGCGCGTCTGCGCCTGTGGCGCCGGTTGTTCACCTTGCTCGACGAGACTCCGCGCGAGGAACCGCGCCCCGGTTTCGACGCGCGCATCCTCGAAGCCGTGCCCTACGAGCGCTACGCCAGCGGTCCGCGCCGGGTATGGCCCAGCCTGGTGCTGGGAGCACATCCTTCCCTGTGGGTGGAGACCGCGACCCGTCGGCTTCGATCGGGGATGGGGGCGGTCTTCGCCGCCTATCTGCTGTTCCTGGTCGTCAGCCGCAGCGTGCTGCAGAGCGGGGCGTCACAGCTCGCCCGGTGGCTGCAACAGGGTCTGGGCGCGGTCGCGGACGCCTCCGCGTCGATCCCGGTCCTCTCCGCCGTGGCGGGATGGCTGGATGGCGCCTGGAGCCGCGCGGTCGATCTCGTGGTGGGAGCGGCCCATGCCCTGGGCCCGGGGGTGTTCACCGTCCTGGTGGGTGCGGGCCTGGGTCTGTTCCTGCTCGCGGTGGTGGGATCCGGAGACGGTCGCAGCCGGGTGAAGGGAAAGCATGCCTGAATTCTTCGCCGCCTGCCGTCCTTCGCGGAATCTCCTGCTGGCCGCCGCCCTTCTCCTCGGGGTTTCCTCCGGGGCGACTTGGGCCTGGTCCCAGACGCGCGCGGAATCGTCCGGACGGGGGGCGACGACCGTCGGCGCCGATTCGGTGACCTCCGGAGGGGAACTGGAAGGACTCTACCGCCGTCTCTTCGAGCTTTCGACCGCGATGGAACGGATCTCCGATTCGGCCGAGAAGGACAATCTGCGCCGGGAGATCGATGCCTTGCACCAGAGGATCTCCGGTCTGCGGGAGGAGCTTCGCCGGCGCGGAGAGGAACCGGAGGCCGAAGAACGCAGCTGGAGTCGCCTCGACCGCGAACTGCGCCGTGCCGCCCAGGAGGGGGACGTCCAGCATTTCAACGAGATCCTGCAGCAGTTGCTCCAGCTCTTGGCGGAGGTGGGAGGCGAGTTCGGTCAGCAGATGGGGAATGTGCAGGTGGAGATCAGCGCGGATCGGTTCCGTCTCGCCACCGAGGGCGGCGGATACATCGACGTGAAGATTCCTCCCGAGGTGCGTGAGAACCTGAAGAACAAGGTCGGCAATCTGAACGTGAACTTGAGCCATGTCCTCTCCGACTCGATGTTGGAAGAGCTCGATCGTGCGGTCCGGGAGTATTCCCGCAGCGGCAACGGGCCATGGCAGTTCCTGGAGAAATGGAAGTCCCGTTCCCGGCCCCGGAAGTGGAAGGTGATCGGTTCGTCCGTATTCAAGTCGGGTTCGTCCTTCACCGTCCGGCACGACGAACTGGTGAAGGGCGACGTCGTCTTGATCGGGGGCCCGCTGATCATCGAGGGGAAGGTGCTGGGCAAGGCGGTATGTCTGGGGGGAGACATCGAGCTCGGGGAAGAAGGGGTCGTCGAAGGGGACGTGGTGAGTCTGGGGGGCGACGTCCTCCGCAAGGAGGGTTCGACGGTCGGGGGGAAGGTGGTCGAGTTCGGGCGTATGGCCGGTTCCTTTTCAGAGAAGTCCCTCCGTGCGCCGGCGCTCACCTTCCTGATCCTGTTGTTGCGACTGGCGGTCATGGCGGTTCTTGCCGCGTTGCTGTTGGCGCTGGCGAACGACCGCGTCCAGTCGGTCTGCGAACAGTGCTCCAGGGGTTTCTTCCGGCCGTTCGTCGAGGGGATGTTCTGGCTGGTGGCGGCGGTGCTCGTGTTCACCGTGGTCATCGTCACCCTCGCGTTGACCATCATCGGGATCCCGGTGGCTCTGTTGGTCGCCGTGGTCTTCGGGGCCTTGCTTCTGTCCGCCTACCTCATCACCTGCCGCTTGCTCGGAGACCGGTTGTGGTCGATCCTGGATCACCGGCGGGCGCCCACTCCCTGGCAGAGTACCCTCTTGGGCCTGGTTGGTCTTGAACTGCCCGCCCTGCTTCTGGTGATCCTGGTCATGATCACCGGCAACGACGTGCAGATGATGGTGTGGCCGCGCACGGTCGATCTGCTGCTGAAGTTCCTCGTGCTCAGTCTCGGGTTCGGCTGCGTGATGCGGAGCCGTTTCGGACGGGTCCGCGGGGCTTCCCGCGGCCAGCCGGCCGGGATGGGAGCTCAGACCCTTTCCTGAGACCTGGCCATTCCTGCCTCATCGTGGACGATCCTTCCCCGCCGCGGCGTCGTTGCCACTTTCCTGATCGAGGTGGCTTCCCTTCCTCCGTCTCCAGCCGGTATCCTCGAGGCGACGAGAGGCCCATCCAGGGTGCGGCGCTCTCGATGGGGGGACCGCAAGGAGAACGCCGGTGAAGCAACGGGTCATGGTGGCCATTCTCATCACGCTGGGTTTCCAGTGGCTGCTGTCCCCGGCAGGCGCCTGGGCCCAACCGCGATGGAGGATCGTCGATGCCGAGGAGGTGACCGCGCGCTCGGCCGCCGTCGGTGGTGCTTCGCTGGAGTTCCTCAGCAACGATGGACGACGGGTTGCCATCGGACTCGATCCCGGACGCATGGAGATCAGCAACCCGGCCGCCACCGACGAATTCCATCCCCTGGACGCCGCGGTGGCGCAACGCATCCTCTCGCAGATGGATGAAATGCCGGCCTCGAAGATGGGCATCACCATCTACCTGCTCCCGGGTCTACCCGAAACGGAGATGCGTTCCTTCTGCGTGGGCTCGGAGGTCTTCATCGCCGCCGCACTCGATGAGTGGCCACTGGAGTCGGCGGCCTATACCCTGGCCCACGAGGTGGGCCATGCGGTGCAACATCTCGGCCTTCCCGGTCGCAGCGGTCCGGGCTGGCGCCGGTACCTGGAACTGAGATCCCTCACCGATGCCTCGGTCCATTCGGAGCAGTCCCCCCACCGCGATCGGCCGGGTGAGATCTTCGCCGAGGATTTCCGGCTGCTGTTCGGCGGACCGTTGGCGGCCGCGGGCGGTGTCCAGGAGAACCCGCTGCTGCCGCCGCCGTCGGAAGTAGATGGTCTCTCGCGATTCTTCGCTGAGGTTCTCGAGCTGAAGTGGGCGGTGGAGGATCCGGGTGTGACCGCGCGCAACCTTCCCAATCCCTTCAACCCGGCCACGGTCATCCAACTCGATCTGCGTGAGGAACTGGTGGCGGCGGGCACGCCGGTGCGACTCCAGGTCTTCGATCTGCGGGGGCGCATGGTCCGCGACTTCGGCTTGATGGCACCGGCCCCCCAGATCCGCGTGCGGTGGGACGGAACCGATCAGCGTGGCGCCCCCCTGGCCTCGGGTCGCTACATCTACCGGGTGTGGGTGGGAGGACACACCGCCCGGGGTTCGATGATCCTTCTCAAGTAGCCACCCCACGGGCCCTTCGCAGCCGAGATCAAGGCGATCTGGACCTGAAGAGACCCCGGCGGCCGGGACTTCAGTTCCCGCGCCGCCGCCGCTGGGCGAGCTGTCCGCAGGCCGCGCCCACTTCCCGGCCCGAACTGTTCCTCACCGTGCAGACCACGCCGGCGCGCCAGAGACGGTCGGCGAATCGGGAGATGGTCGCGGGGTCGGGTCGCCGCCCCGGGTATCCGTCGATGGGGTTGAGAGGAATCAGGTTCACCTTGAAGGGTCCGCTGGACGCGATCCGGATCAATTCCTTCGCCGAAGCCTCGTCATCGTTCTCTCCGGCGATCAATGCGCATTCGAGGGTGACGGTCCGCCGGGTGGTCCGTCCATATTCGGCGGCGGCGGCGATCAGTTCCTCCACGGGGGTGGCCGCGGCCACCGGCATGAGACGGCGGCGATCGGCGGGGCGGGCGGTGGTCAGGGAAACCGCCAGGCCGTAGGGGCGGCCCAGTCCGGCGAGACGGCGGATCCCGTCCACCGATCCCGAGGTGCTGATGGTGATGTGCCGGGCGCCGATGTCCAGTCCGAGGGGATCGGAAAGGATCGCCAGGGCCTTGGCGAGGTGAAGGAAATTGTCCAGGGGCTCTCCCATTCCCATGAACACAAGGTTGACCTGGCGCCGGCCGGGGTACCGGCGGCGCAGCGCCAGCACCTGCGAGACGATCTCTCCGGGAGTGAGCTGGCGCACCAGCCCCATGCGCGCGGTGGCGCAGAAGGTGCAGGCCATCCGGCAACCCACCTGGCTGGAGAGGCAGAAGGTGCGCCGGCCCTTCTCCATCGCAATCGCGACCGATTCGATCCGGCAACCGTCGCCCAGTTCGAAGAGATGCTTGACCGTCCCGTCGGGTGCGGGCCGGCGGCCCACTTCCACCATCCGGGTGAGACCATGGCGCTCGCGCAGGTGCTGTCTCAGCTTCCGGGGAAGGGTGGTGATTTCCTCGAGATCCCGCCGTCCCTGCCGATAGAGACCTTCCGCCAGTTGCTGCCCCCGCCAGGAGGGCTCGTCGAGATCTCTCAGCAGATCCTGGAGTTCCCGGGGGTGGAGGTCGTGCAGGGTGGGTCTCATGGTGTGGCGTGGGTCCTTGACAGTTTCCGTCGGACTGCTCCAAGTTCGAGCGGAATCTTCCGGCAGGCAGTGGAGCGAACAGATCCAGTCGAAGAGGTCGTGGCCGTGGTCGATACGCGAGCGGATCGAAATTCCCGGGCAGACCAGAATATAGATTCGGGAGGTCCGGCCCGCGAGAAGGCGCTGGCGGCACTGTTGGCCGCGGCCGGCGATCCGCTCCGGCTGCGCATCCTGGGCTATCTGAGGAACCAGGACCGCTCGGTGCGGGAGATCTGCGGCGCGATGGACGCGGCCCAGCCACGGATCTCGCATCACTTGGCGGTCCTGCGCCGCAACGGTCTGCTCCGGGTGAAGGTGGATGGACGGCGCCGTCTCCATGGCTGGGCTCACCCGCCGCGCAACGGGGAGGCGGAGCAATTGTTGCAGTTGCTGGATCGCTGGCTCTCCGCGCATTCCCTCGGAAAGGGGAACCACCGAACCCGGCAAGAAGAAGCCCCGGTTCCGAGGGCACCCACCGGGGAAGGCACCAGCGCGTCGGAAGGGGAGCGGAAGGATCCCTCACCTCCGGTACCCGGGGACGATCTCGAAGACTATCTCCTCTGAAGGGGGAACACGGTATGGGCGCCAAGAAGGGCGTGATCCTCATCGCGGATGATGACCGGGGCCTGCGGGAGATGGTGAGGCAGGTTCTCGAGTACGACGGCTACGAGGTCGTGGAAGCCGAAGACGGACCCCGGGCACTGGAGGTCCTGCGCCGAACCGGCTGCGACGTCATGCTGCTCGACGTGAAGATGCCGGGGATGGACGGCTTCGAGGTCATGAAGAGCATGCAGGAGGAGGGGTTGGAGGTCCCGGTGGTGGTGATCTCCGCGCATGACGCGGTTTCCAACGCCGTCGAGGCCATCCGGCGCGGGGCCTACGACTTCCTGGAGAAGCCGTTCAAGAAGGAAGCCCTCAAGGTGAGGGTCCAGAAGGCGCAGGAGCACGACCAGCTCCGTCGGGCCAACCGTGAGCTGGCCCGGTCTTCTGCCTGGAGCGCGGAGATCATCGGCGACAGCGCCCCCATGAAGAAGGTGAAGGAACTGGTGGAAAAGGTCGCGCCCACCCCGGCGCGGGTGCTCATCACCGGGGAGAACGGGACGGGCAAGGAATTGCTCGCGCGCGCCATCCACTCCCGCTCCCTCCGGGCGGACGGCCCCTTCGTCGAGGTGAACTGCGCCGCGATTCCCAACGACCTGATCGAGAGCGAACTCTTCGGCCACGAGAAGGGCGCCTTCACCGGCGCCGAGCGGCGGCGCCTGGGGAAATTCGAGCGTGCCCACGGGGGCACCCTGTTCCTCGACGAGGTGGGGGACATGAGCCCACCCGCCCAGGCCAAGGTCCTGCGGGCGTTGGAAACCTCCTCCTTCGAGCGAGTGGGGGGGCAGGACCTCATCCGGGTCGACGTCCGGGTCATCGCCGCCACCAACCGCGATCTCCAGGACGAACAGTTGCAGTTCCGCCAGGACCTGTTCTACCGGCTGAACGTGATCCAGATCCATCTCCCCGCGTTGCGGGAGCGGCCCGAGGACATCGAACCCCTCTTCCTCCATTTCCTCTCCCGGGCCGCGGCGGAGATGGGACAGCCGGTCAAGGAGGTCGACCCCGAGGTGCTCAAGATCCTCCGCCGCCAGAACTGGCCCGGAAACGTCCGGGAGTTGAGGAACCTGGCGGAGCGGCTGGCGATCGTCGCCGCCGGAGACACCATCCGCACCAGCGATCTTCCCCTGGCCACGGGTGGAGGCTCCCCGGGAACCCTGGGAGACGACCTCTTCGGCTGTGCCACCTTCAACGAGTTCAAGGCGGCGAGCGAGGCGGCGTTTCTCCAGCACAAGCTCCGCGAATATGGCTACAACGTCAGCCGCACCGCGGAAGAGCTGGGGATGCAGCGCAGCAATCTCTACAAGAAGATCCAGAAATACGGCCTGCAGACCGCCGAGAACGCCTGAATCGGGGGCCGACTTGACGGGAAGGGCGGGCGCTGCGTATTGTGTAGGACAAGACCGGTCGCATTCCGTGATTCCAGAGGTCGGTGCATCGATCGACCACGACACGGGAACCCGCGGCCTGTCATCGCACAGCCAGGGAGACAATGGCCATGAAGAGAACGAGCGTGCAACTGGTGATGATGTTCGCGCTCCTCCTCGTGCTGTCCTGGGCCGCTTCATCTGCGTTCGCCCGACCGGTCGACGGCGGGTCGACGTCCACCAGCACCACTCTCGATATCCCCGTACCGAACCCCGGTGGTGAAGGTGACGACAATCCGATCCTCCCGGATCTCCAAGGCGACCCTGATGATCTGCTCGGGGGCAATCTGTCGGTGACCGAGCCAGTATCTCCGAAGAAGCCGGAGGCCCCTGCGTCCTCCAGTCTGTGGATGGGCTTCCTTCGGTGGTTGTGGTCGAGTCTCGAGCATTTGAGCCTGACGCGTTGACAGCGTAAGGAGGATGCATTCTCGCTGAACATGGTACGGTGTCCTAGCCGAACCTTCTCGCCCAAGGGATGCCATGCAGAACGATCATGAGGGGGGCGAGGTGAACCGACCTTCCTCCTCGACACCACAGGGTAGAGCAGAATTCCCGCGCCTGTTGCGGCTGGAACAGGTGGGGGATCTGCATTATGACGGTGCCGCGTACTCCTCGGCGATGGAGTACTACCGTCTGGCCCTGAGCGCCGGCGACGAGTTCTCCGAGGGCGAGCGCACAGCCCATCGGGTCCGCCTGCATCGCAGGATTGCCGAGTGCCTGATCCAACAGGGTCATCCCACCGAGGCCGCTCTCGAACTCGACCAGGCCGAACGCCATCTTTCCCCCGACGATCTCCTGGGACGCGCGGTGCTGCGGGTCCGTCGGGCCCTGATCTCCTTCCGCCAGGGGGCCTACCCCAAGGCCCAGCGCCTGGCCCTGGAAGGACTCTCCAGTCTTTCCCTGTCCGATCGTCACCGCGAGGTCGGCAACGCCCAGATGATCCTGGGCAACTGTTCCCTCCGGCTGGGACACCCGGAGAAGGCCACCGAGTTCTTCGAGGACGCCCTGGCCACCTTCCGTCGCATCCACCTCCCGGTGGGACAGGCGCAGGCCCTGCACAATCTGGCGGTTCTCGCCAAGAACGAGTGCCGCTGGTCCCGCGCCCTCCAGCTCTTCGACCGGGCCCGCCATATCGTGGAGGAGCAGGGTCATTCCCATGAACTGGCGGGAATCCTCAACGGGCTCGCGGTTTTGCATCGCAAGATGGGGCACCGGGTCGAGGCGATGGCCCTGGTGGAGAGGGGTCTGGAGCTGGGTCGGAACCTGGGCGACCAGAATCGCCTGACCCGTCTGAAACTGTTGAAGGGTCAACTGCTGATCGATGCCGGACGCTTTGCCGAGGCGGAAGAGACCCTCCTGGAGGCGAGGGTTCTCGCCGAACGCCGCCGCGTCGAGCGTGACCTGGCGTTGGCCGACGAATTCCTCGGCGATCTCATGGTCGCGCAGGGGCGCCTCGACGAAGCCCGGATGAACTACGAGTTGTCCGAGGAGCGCGCCAAGGCCCTCGCGTCGGCCAACGACCTGCAGGTGGAGATCCTCCGCCGCAAGGCCGAGCTGGCCCTCCTGGAGGGGAATGCCCAGGAGGCGATGGAGTTCGCGCTGAGCGGGGTGGAGATGGCCGAACTCTGCGGAGAGCGTTTCGAACTTCCCTACCTGCATCGGGCGGTGGGCAAGGCCCGCCTGGAGCGGGGGGACCACGCGGGCGCCCGGCGGTCCCTGGAGGACGCGCTCCGTCTGTTCACTGAATACCGCCTGAATCCGCAGCGCCGCCGGACGCTCCTCGATCTCGCCCTCCTCCACCTGGGAGAGGAGGGCCGGGAAGGTCTTCTGGCCGGCCGGGCCCGCTTGCGGGAGATCCTTTCCATTCCTCGCTCCGACGCCCCGGACGAGATCGACTGCCTTCGGGTGCACTCGGAATTGGCCCGGGTGGAGTTGGCTCTGGGCAACTTCGAAGACGCGCTGCTGGCCCTGTATGAAATGGAACGCCTCGAGTGCACGCGTGACGATGTGGCGACCCGACTGGAGGTCCAGGATCTCCGCGCCCAGATCGAACGCGCCCTGAGTCACGAGGCGAAGGACGCCTCGGTTCGATACCAGGCCCTGGCCGATCTCCCCGAGCTGTTGCAGAGCGGCCGGGCGGAGGCGTCGCGGAATCTGAAGACCATGCTGGTCGCGTTGGCCGACCGTCTCGGTGCGGATCGCGGCCTCTTGGCGGTGCGCGACGAGAGCGGAAAGCCCCAGGTACTGACCACCTTGAAGCTTTCCCGGGCGACGGCCCGGGAGGTGGCCGCGCATGTGCTGACCCTGCTCGAGCGCGAAGGCCACCCCACCGGGGCGAAGGTGTGGACCCATCTTCTTGCCGATCCGGCGTGGGACGGCGTCGAGCTGGAGGGCCTGGAGAACACCATGAACGCGGTGGCCCTCCCCGTGGCCGCTGGCGAGGTCGTGGAGGGCCTGGTCTATCTCGACCGGGGCGCGACGACCGATCATCCGCTCGGATTCCACCGCGAGGCGTTGGCGGTGGCCGCGACCTACGTGGAGGCGCTGCGCAGCGCCATCCTCGATGCGGCCGGAGATCTGCGGGGCACCCGGAAGAAGGCGTCGTTCCTGTGGGACGAAGCCTTCGAGAACATCATCACCGAGAGTGACGCCATGGTGGAGATCCTGCATCTCTGTTCGAAGGTGGCGTCCAGTCCCTACACCGTCCTCTTCACCGGGGAGACCGGCACCGGCAAGGGCCTTCTGGCCTACGCCCTCCACCGCCTCAGTCCGCGGCGCGACCGGCGCTTCGTGGCGGTGAATTGCGCCGCGATCCCGGAGACCCTGCTCGAGAGCGAACTCTTCGGCCATGTGAAGGGTTCGTTCACCGGCGCCGACCGCGATCACCCGGGGCTGATCGCCAGCGCCGATGGAGGCACCCTCTTCCTGGACGAAGTCGGAAAGATGAGTCTTCCGATGCAGGGCAAGCTCCTCCAGTTCCTGGACACGCGCGAGGTGCGCCCGGTGGGCGGCAATACCTCGCGCAAGGTCGACGTGCGGATCCTCTGTGCCACCAAGCGCGATTTGAAGCAGATGGTCGGGCAGGATCTCTTCCTCGAGGATCTGTACTACCGGCTGCTCGATTTCCCGATCGAGGTTCCGCCGTTGCGGGACCGCGCCGACGACATCCTTCTTTTGGCCCGCCACTATGTGCAACGGACCGCCGACGAGTTGGGGGTGAAGGCGCCGCAGATGACGCGTTCCTTCGCTTCCCGATTGCGCTCCTACCCCTGGCCGGGCAACGTCCGGGAACTGGAGAAGACCATGCGACGGAGCGTGGTCCTGGCCGCGGGCGAGCCGCGGCTGCGGACCCTCCATCTGCCGGGGGCGCTGGGTCGAGGGGGCGCCGACGAGGTGGACGATGAAGAGCTCCACGAGGCCATCCGTCCCCTCCGGGAACAGGTGGCCGAACTGGAGAAGACCGTGATCGAGCGCGCCTTGATCGCGCGCGGATGGAACCGGAGTGCGGCGGCCCGCGCCCTCCGGATCAGTTATCCCACCCTCCTGCAGAAGATCCGCCGCTACGGTCTCAAGTCCCCTTCCTGATCCGCGGATCCGGCATCAAGTTTTTTTACAGGCGGCAAGGGCCTGGGGTTGTTCGACTTGGGTCGTTCTTCCGCATCACCTTCCACATCTTTCTTGTCAGGTGATCCTCCGTTTCGACCGGCGCCTTCCAGGGCCTCCGAACGGTCTTGCAAGTTGTTTGATGACAGGGAGTTGGAATCTCCTCCGGAAGAGGGTTCCTGGCACGGCGGCTGCATGGGGGAAAGATGACCGGTTCCACCCGGCAGACGTGGTTCGGTCGTCCAGTCGGCCTTTTGGCCTTGGGATTCGGAGGATGGGGGGAATGGTTCCTCTCCGTCTACCGGCTGATCAGAGGTGGTTTTCCTTCAATTCGGTCCGCCGGATGTGCCCAGCGAGGTGGGGTCGCTGAGCCAATCCGAGCGGAAACTTGGAAGACAGCCATTTCCTGCCGTCCTCCGGAATCCCCGAGTTTGCAAGGGCAATGCCCGGGGAGGTCACCGTCCACAGATTGGCTCGAGCCTCCAGGAATGGCGAGATCCTGGAGCGGCTCATCGCGAGAGCCATTCGGTGACCGGACCTGCGGCCTTGCCGCGACGAGAGCCGCCTCCTTCGTGGGGGCGGCTTTCGTTGGTCGGGGCGTTGGCCGTCGACTCCTCCGCACTGGGCGTTCCATCCCGTCTCCGGCCCGCCACGGGCCGGCCCCAGGAGCTCCCGCCCGTCCTCTCCAGGGGACAGCCCAGTGTCGTCCCCATGGATCGAAACCCGGGGTCTTCCCGGGTCTGGGTCTCTCCGGGTCCTTCCTGCGGTCCGCTGACGAATCCGGCAACATGTTGGATGCCAAGAACTTGGAAGCTTTCGTGCGACCGGGGGCCACGGGGGAGCGTCCGCTGGCATGGCGGCTGCGTTGAACGGGGGTGAGCGCAGGCGATCCCTGCGGCCGGGCGGGCCGGGTTCCTTCGGTCCTTCCGGCGACGGGCTGCCGGAGGGAGGTTCCCAATGAAGCACCGAGACCTGATCCAGAAGACAGATTCCGCGCGGAGGCCCAGCGGCCGGGCGCTGGCGCTCGTGGCCCTGGTTTTCCTGGGACTCCCCCTGCTCGGATGCGATTCCACCGACACGGTGGTGGACGTCACCCCCCCGGCGATCCCCGACGGGGTCAGTTCCATCACCGGCGACGGCGAGATCGTCGTGGTGTGGAACGCCAATCGCGAGCCGGATCTCGCCGGGTACCGCGTCTATTCGACCACCGAGGTGGATGGGAACTTCCAGCCGGTGAACTGGAAACTGTTGCTGGAAGTCGGAACGCCTTTTCCCGATTTCGCCGACGTGTACTACGAACCCGACACCCAGGGCGGACGGCCCTACCTGGTGTTCACCGACCGCAGTGTCCGCAACGGCTTCGACTACTACTACGCGGTGAGCGCCTTCGATCTGGCGGGCAACGAGAGCGCGCTCTCCACCGACTACGTGGTGGATACTCCCCGGCCCGAGGGCATGGCGACCCTTGTCGCGGCCGCGCTCGATTCCAGCCGCGCCGGCTTCGACTTCAGCGGCGAACAGGTGGTCCACGCGGGGGACATAGCTCTGGCCGACGTGATCTTCGACGTGGTCGGAGGGATCCCCATGCTGCTGGCGCAAGTGCCCTGGGTGGAGATCCAGGACTACGGCTACGTCGGTTTCGACACCGCCAGCTGGGCTCCCGAGTTCGGCTGGGCCACCGCGGGTCGGGTGGAGGCCATCGAGGGCCATGCCTACTTCCTGCAGATCGTCGACGGCAACGCCCTGAACTACGCCAAGCTGTCGGTCGTCTCCGTCTCCTCCAACCAGGTCACCGTTCGCTGGGCCTACCAGCCGGTCGACGGCCTTCCTGAACTGAAACAACCCCTGCCGGATCTGCCGCCGCGCGTGGCGAACAACGAGGAGGGGTCGTCATGAGGATCAGCGCATCCATTCTCCGCACCGTGCTTTTGGCCGCGGTGATCTGGGGGGTGCATCCGACCGGCGCCGTGGCGGGTCGGTCGCCCGCAGGTCACGCCTTGGCAAACGCCTTGTCGCCGGCCGTGCTCTTCGTGGACGAAGATGCCGATCACGGGGACTCCGCCGACGAAGTGCGTTACTCCTCGCGCGACCTGCGCGTCCAGGTGTGGCACGACAAGGACGACGACGCGGTCTACAAGCGGGGCGAAGAGCTGCACCTCTTCTTCCGCACCAATGAAGACGCCTACGTGGTTCTCTACTACATCGACGCCGATGGGTACACCGAGGTGCTGTGGCCCACCAGTCGATACGACGACGGTTTCGTCTTCGGTGGACACACCTACTCGATTCCCGGACGGGGATCGGAGGAGGGGATGTGGGTCGGCGAATCACGGGGCGTCGAGTACGCCGAGGCCATCGCCAGCAAGTACCCCTTCGATCTTCGGGAGCTGGCCCTGGACTTCCGCTTCGATCCGGAGGAGACCGGCGAGTACGCGCACCGGGTCTCCGGCGATCCGTTCCTGGCGGTCAACGACATCAACTATGCGATCACCGGTCTCGAAGAGGATGTCGACTGGGTGGTCACCGACTGGACGCACATCTATGTCGACCAGAAGGTGGAGTATCCACGGTATACCTGCGCCCAGTGTCATGACTCCGGCAACGAGAAGTACGAGCCCTACGCCTCGACCTGCACCCGGGTCGAGATCTACTCGGACTGGGGCTGGTATTCGAGCTGGTACGTGCGCTTCGGGTACTACCCGCTGTATTGTGACGCTCCGTACTACTACTGGGATCCCTGGTACTCCAGGCCCTACTACTTCACCTACTATCCGGTGGTCTACACCTGGCCGGCATACCCGGTCTACGTGCGGCCCTATCCTCTCTATCCGTGGAGCGGCAGTGGAGCCTACCGGGGTGACTACATCACGCTCTACGAGAGGGGGGAGGTCCACGATCGTCCGCTCTACAACCTGAGCCGGGCCCGCGAGATCTCCAAGAGCCGTGACCGGGGCATCTCCCGGAGGCCGCCGAGCATCGCGCCCCGCGGTTCATCCCGTGGCGGCGGGAAGGTGCGTCCCGACCAACTCACCCGCAATTCGCTGCCGCGTCGCAGCCGCGAAGCCCTGGCCGAAGGCAGCCGGGTCCGTCCCCCGCGGACCGGGATCCGGACCGACCGCAACCGGGCCCACCGCACGGTGCGGAGTCTCCATCCGGACCGCCCGCGCGAGGGGGACAAGAACCTGCGTCCGGGCTCGCGGAGGAGTCGGGAAGGAGCGGATGGGGGCAGCGTCCGTCCGCGGGAATCCCGGAAGAGCCATCCTTCGCGGGGGGGACGGACCACCAGCCATGGTCGCCGTTGGACCCGCCCGGTGGTCCGGAATGCTCCCGACGGGCACGGCCGGACCCCCGCCGGCAGCGGACGCAGCTTGAAGCCGTCGTCGCGCACACCGCGGTCTTCCTCCGGGAGCCGCGACCGGACCGGCCAGAACCACGTCAAGCCGCGCCGCGCACCGGACGGCGCCTCGCACGGCGGTGGCCGGGTCCGCCCTCCCAAGCGGAGCGGTTCGGGGAACTCGGGCGGTGGGAAGATCCGACCGTCGACCCGGAGCGGGTCCCGGGGCTCGTCCCGCGGCGGCGGACACGTGAGCCGCCCGTCGCGTTCCGCGTCGAGGGGATCCTCCGCGGGAAGCGGTCATCGGGTCGCTCCCGCCCCGCGCCGATCGGCTCCGCGGCCGTCCGCCCCCGCCCGGGGAAGAAGCGCGGGAGGGTCCAGGATCCGAGGAGGCCGCGGATAGGAATCTTGTCCTTGAGTTCGTGAGGGGATCCCGGCGCGCACGGCGCGCGTCAAGGGGCCGCTCGGATCCTTCCCACCGATGGTTGGCAGCCGTACGCGGGAGGAGGGAAACAGCGGATCCGGGAACCCTCTGGGAAGAGGAGCGAAGACTCGGGTTTGTCGATCAGGGGCGACGAGACGGGATTCGACGCTCCTCTTCCCGATTCTGGTGGAGAGGGTGGAGCGAGAAAGGGGCGGCGGTTGACCCTGCCGCCGTCCCCTTTCTATACTGCCGAACCCAACCAACCCCCTTGCTGGAACGGGATTCCATGAGTTCGAGCCTTCGGCTCCCCACCACACGACGGTTTCTCCTGCTCCTCTGCCTCCTCGTGACGGCCCTGGGCGCCGACAATGCGCCGGCGCGGGCGATGGGCGACCTTCCGCGGGCGGTGGGAATCGGGGCCTTTACCACCTGGCCATCCCGCCCCACCCTGGCCGTGGAGAAGCTGCGCCGGGCCGCTGTGGCCCCCCTTCTGCGCGCTCCGCTGCGGCAGAGCCAGCGTGAGGCCTTTGTGCGTCGCAAGGCTCCCGACCGTCTCCGGGTCCTGGTGGTGGGCTGCGATTTCGCGGACAGTCTCCTCTGGGGACGCGACCGCAACGCCTTTCCCGGCTGGCCTCCTCCCGCTCGGCAGGGCAACTTCATCTACGTCGGCGACGGCGAGCCCCTGTTGGACGAGACCGGGCAACCCATCTGGGAGTTCGCCGCGCACGATTCGGTCTACTTCGACATCCAGATGCGCAAGGTGCGCGACTACTTCCGGACCGTCTCCCATCACCGCTTCGATCTGGAATGGGAGGTCGAGGGCAGGCTGGTGAACCTTCCCGAAGGGATGGGCTATTACGGAGAGGACCGGGACGACACCTTCCGGCTGGTGGAGATGGCCCAGCAGGTGGTGGCGGAGATCGAGGACCAGGTCGACTTCAGTGGCTTCGACACCGTCGTGCTCATCCACGCGGGCGCGGGAAGGGAAACGGATATCCTGGGGGACAGCCCCCAGCAGATCCTCTCCAACTATCTCGACCCCACCGATTTCGAGGCGGCCTACCAGGAGGGTATCCTGACCGAGCCGGGCATCCGCACCGCTGACGGCAGCCTCCTCCGACACTTCCTCATCCTGCCCGAGACCGAAACCCAGGACGCCATTCCCTCGCTGGGTCTCAACGGGTTCTTCGGCCTCCGCGGGGTCTACTGCTTCGAATTCGGGCTGCGGCTGGGCATGTTGAGCCTGGCCGACTTCACCCCGGAGGGTCGCCCCGACAGTCAGGGGATCGGCAACTACGGCCTGATGGGCTACGGGCTCTTCACCGGTCTGGGAATCGTTCCGGCCGCGCCGTGCGCGATGAACCGGGTGCTCATGGGATGGGACGAGGCGGTGACGATCGAGACGCCGGGACGCGTGGAATTGCCGCCGGTGGAAGAGGGGGTGGGCGACACCCTCATCGTGAAGGTGCCCATCACCGACCGCGAGTACTTTCTCCTGGAGTATCGCCTCCAGGATCCCGACGGGACCTTCAAGTACACCTTCGACGACCTGAACGGAAACTTCGTCCCCGATTTCTACGACGCGGACAGCGACAGTCTCGACGGGACGCCCACCTCCAGCTTCGATCCCTCGACGGACACCTGGGAGAGCACCGAGGATTCCGAGTGGGACTACTTCATGAGCGAGTTCCCGGTCGACCTCGACCGGGACGGTCCCGGCCGGGGGCCGGGCCGGGGCAACGGCCTCTACGTCTGGCACATCGATGAACGGGTGATCCGCGACGCGCTCGACGCCAACACCTCGACCATCAACGCCGATCCCCTCCGCAAGGGTGTCGATCTGGAGGAAGCCGACGGCATCCAGGACCTCGATTCGTTCAAGGGCTCACCCTTCCTGCTGGGATGGGATCGCGACGGCTTCCGGGGAGAAGGAGTGATGATCGGCGGGGAGCTCTACGGAACGCGCTTCGCCGACGACACCCTTCCCGACAGCCGCAGCGCCGACGGCGCAATCACCGGTTTCTCGATCAGCGCGATCGACAGCGTGCAGCTGGGAGTGGAGAACTGCGCGATCGGGCCGGACTGCCCCTACGGAGGGCGTTTCCTCTACCGCCGCCGGCTGGGGTTCACCCTGTCCTTCTCCGACGGGACCTTGCCCGCCGGCGTGGGCTTGACCGCCCATCGCGCCCTCGATCGCGATGGACCGGTGGGCGATGTCCGCCTGGCCGACCTCGACGGCGACGGCGTGCCGGAGATCGCCATGGCCGGGGCGGACGGCGCCCTTCTGGTGTGGCGCGGCGATCTTTCCCCCTGGCGGGCGGCTTTGGACAGCGTGACCGCGGGTCTGTTGGCCCGCGCGATCGGGCCCCTGGTCGACGGCAGTCGCGTCCCGCGATGGCTCGGCGCGCCGGTGATCGGCGACCTCGACGGGGACGGCGTTCCCGAATTCTTCCTCAGCGCAAGGGAGGGAGTCTACGCTTTCGACCTCGACGGCAACGAGTTGCGCGACGGCGACGGGGATCCTTCGACCTTCGGCCTCTTCCTCCCCGCTCCCCTGGTGGGGGGGGTGCCGGCGATCCTCTCGCACCCCTCGGTGCTCGCTCCGCACGACGGCGACCTCGACGGAGCGGGTTCTTCCGACCGTGTCGACTTGGTGATGATCTTCCGGCCGGACGAGGAGGGGGCCGCGGTGCGGGCGCGGCGGGTGGAATGGGACGGCAGCCTCGATCCGGTCGTCTTCGAATCGAGTGACACCAGCGACGGCAGTGCCCGGGCGGGAGTACTCACCACCGGTCCGACCGGATTGGTCCTCTTCGTGGGTGGACCCCTCGGTGGCGGCGGGCAGGGGATCCGCCTGGACACCCTGCTTCCGTCCCCGCCGGCCGGGATCGCCGACCTTCCACGGAGGTCGGCGCAGACGCCGCCGGAGTTGCGGCCCCTTCTTCCTTCCCCCTCGGTGCTGGTGAGCTATCGGGCCCGGATGGACCAGAGCGAGATGTGGGCGATGGTGGACACCGTGGGAGTGCCCACGATCGAGTCTGCCGCAAGCAGCGTGCAGGGACGCCGGCTCGAGGTGCCCTGGTCCGCCCTGGCGGCCGGACCGGTGCGGCCGGACGGTGAGCCTGTCTTCGCTTTGGCCGCCGGCGATGCGCTCTGGCTCCTCGATCGGAACATGTCCCAGCGCACCGGTGGGCCCTATCGCCCGCGCTACGAGGGCGCCGAGGTCTCCGGCGCCCTTCCGGCCGCTCCCCTCCTGTGCGACCTCGATGGGGACGACCAGGTCGAAGCGCTCTGGCACGACCGGGTCGGCCGCCTCCATGCCGTCACCCTGGCCGGCCAGGCCCTGCCCGGCTGGCCCTTCCAGGGACCGGGCGAACCGGCGGGTTCCCCCGCGGTCGCCGATCTGGATGGGGACGGCCGGCTGGAACTGGTGGCCGCTTCCGGTTTCGACCGGCTGGTCGGGATCGACCCGGGCGACGGCACCCCCCGACTGCGCCGGGTCGGCGACTTGAGGGTCTATACCCTGCCGGCGTCGTCGTCGTCGTTTGCCCCCTGGACCCAGGGTGGAGGGAATCCGTGGGCGACCGGGCGTCAGACGGTCGATTCGCGCCGGGCCGGCCGCGTCGACGGCGCGGTGCTGGCCGAGGGGAGCCTGTTCGTCTATCCGAACCCGGTGGACACCCCGACCGTGCGGTTGAGGGCCCAGGTCTTGCGGGAAGGTCGGGTCGAGGCGGTGCTCTTCGATGCCGAAGGGCAGGAGGTCGGACACAGCGGACCGGTGAACGCCGAAGGAGCCGGACAGATCGAATTCGAATTGCCGGTGGGAGGGCTCGCCTCCGGCCTCTACCTGGCGAAGGTGGAGGCGGAGGGAACCCAGTTGGTGCGGGCCTTTGCGGTGGTCCGATGAGGGCCGGTGGATTGCAGGGGTCACGCCTCATGCGAGATCGGGTATCATTGCCGGGGTGGAGACGATCCATCCCGGATTGAAGGAGAAGCTCATGGACCAGCGTTCCTATCTGATGGCTCTCTTGGCGATCCTGCTGCTTGGCACCGCCACCGCCGCGGCAGCGGGAAATCCCGGAGATGCCGGGTTCCTCTCCTTGCGTCTGGGAGTGGGAGCCCGCAACGGGGCCATGGGTGAGGTCGGGGTCGCCGAATCCGGGGACGCCAGCGCCATGTACTACAACCCCGCGAACCTGGTGTACGCCGAGGGAACCCAGGTCACCCTCCAGCACCTCGAGCATTTCGGACTCTTCCGGCAGGAGGCGGCGGTCCTCAGCCACCGCCTGCCCCAGGGCACGCTCGGACTCAGCTTCAGCGGTTTCTACAGCGATCCCCTGCAGCGCACCACCATCGACCGGGTGGGAGTGACCCAGGGGGAGTTCCAGCCCTACCAGCTCGCGATCGGGCTGGGTTATGCCTACGCCTTCTCCAACTTCTCGCTGGGAATCGTGGGGAAGTTCCTCTACGAGCGGATCGACGCCTACGGCGCCAGCGGCCTGGCCCTCGACCTGGGCATCAGCCATCGCAGCAAGATCGAAGGGCTCACCCTGGCGGCGGCGGTGGCCAATCTCGGCGGGCAGATGACCCTGAAGGAGGAACCCTACGATCTGCCGTTGACGGTGCGCCTGGGGGCGAGCTACACCCCGCACCTGGCGGGCGAGGGTTTCGCGAAGAACCTGACCGCGGCCTTCGACGTGCTGTTGCCCAACGACGGCAACGGGCGTCTGCACGCGGGTGCGGAGGCCCGGTTGCACCGGAACTTCGCGCTACGAGTGGGATACCGTTTCAACTACGATACCTACGGGCTGACCGCGGGCGCCGGCTTCCGCACGGGCTCGCTTTCGGTGGACTACGCGTTCATGGACAACGCGAACGGTCTCGACGACAACCACCGTTTCTCGTTGTCCTTCGGGTTCCTGCCCTAGGCCTCTTCCGCCAGCCTCTCGAGGGGCACGGGGGTCTCGCTTCCATCGCGGCCGGTCAGCACCACCTCCAGGCGCCCCTCCCGCAGGCGCCCGAAACTGAAGTGTTCGACCCAGTCCCCCAGGCATACGAAGGTCCACTGCCCGCAGTCGACGACGCGGGGGTGGTGGATGTGGCCGATCACGAGGTAGTCGACGTCGCGGTGATCGTGGGTCTTCGCGTAGCGGGAAATGGCCCGCGTCAGGTGGTCGCGTCCTCCGCGCTCCTTCTTCCGGGAGAGATTGGAGATCCCGGTGGCGATGCCCTGGAGCAGCTCCGGATGCAGGGCCTTGGCCAGGAACACGAGCAGGGGGTTGCGAACCGCGGCCCGGAATGATTTGTAGAAGACATCGCCGGTGAGGACCCCGTCGCCGTGGTCGAGGCGGAGTCGCCGGCCCTGTCGCTGGAGGACGACGCCGTTCTCCAGCGAGGGGATCCCGAGACCCTGCTCGAGATAGCGGGCGCACCAGACGTCGTGGTTTCCCCCGACGAAGGAGATCCCCACCCCGCGATCCTGGAGTTTTCTGAGCCCGTAGAGGATCTCCAGGTGCGTCTTCGGCATGAACGTGGGATAGTCCAACCAGAAATCGAAGATGTCGCCCAGCAGGACGAGTTCACTGTCGCCGGGCAGACCCTCCAACCAGCGGAGGAAGCGGGCTCGACGCTCCTGCTGGCTCTTCGGGCTCCCGGCGCCGAAGTGGGTGTCACTGGCGAAGTAGAGGGTGTCGCTCATGTCGGTCGTCCTCGGAATCCCGGGCTCCCTCTCCCGGGGAAACCGTGGGCGCAGAGTAGACGATGGCCCGGCGGTCGGCAACCGCGCGGGCGGGAAGGATGGCAGACATGAACTCCTGGGAAGAGTGGAAGAAGAATGTCGGGAGTTGGCTGGGGGAAGCGGCGCAGGATACCGACCGCCTGGCCCGGCTCGGTCTGCGGGCCTACGACCGGCACGGGATCCAGCGGGATCTCCAGCGGCGGTACGCCAGCCTGGGACGGCTGATCCACCCCTACCTGAGCGGAGAGAAGGATCTGGCCCAGGCGGAGGCCGACGCGCGCATCCGCGCCGAAATGGGGCGGATCGCCCGTCTGAAGGAGGAACTCGAACAGACGGTACGGGAGATCGAGGAATTGCGCCGCCAGAAGGCCCGGCGTGGCCAGGAGGCGTCCTCGCCGGACGGATCCCCCGAAGCGGACGATCTCTCCGGGGAACGGGAGGACGAGAAGGGGGCGAATCCCCCAGGGGGGGCGGATTGACGCGGCGAGGTTCCCATGCTAGTGTGAAACCAGAACGAACTCGCCAGCGGGAGTTCCCAGCTCCCGCGTTCGACTGGACGATCGATCTCGACCGCGGTCTGCCCCTTGGACCTGAACGGCTGAGGAGCGAGAAGATGCGGCGGAACGATCCCAAGGAGCGGCCCGGAAGGGCCATCGGCCCCGCCCCGGGTCCCGGCGTCGGCAGACCGCCGGTATGGCGGTATTCCCTCCTCTTGCTGTGGCTTCTGGCCTTCTCCGTGAAGGCCGATCCCGCATGGTCCCAGGGAGCCTCCCGCGACGCCCTCAGCATGGAGGGATTCCACTCTTCCTTCGCGGCGGTGGCGGAGAAGGTCACCCCCGCCGTGGTCGCCATCCGTACCATCCGCAATGTCGACGGAGACAGCGGGCTCCAGGAGATGTTCCGGGAGTTCTTTCCCAAGGAACGCAATTTCCATCACCCCGATTTCGACGTGCCCGGCGCGGGCTCGGGCTTCCTGGTCAGCGCGGACGGGTACATCGTGACCAACAACCACGTGGTCGCCGAGGCCGACGAGATCCGAGTGAAGTTGGCCGGCCATGAGGATCCCTATCCCGCCCGGGTCGTCGGGACCGACCCGGCGACGGATCTCGCGGTGATCAAGGTCGATGTCGACGAGGAGCTTCCCTACCTGCGTTTTGGTGACAGCGACGAGATCCGGGTGGGAGACTGGGCCGTGGCCATCGGCAATCCCCTCGGACAACTCGAGGGCAGCCTCACCGTCGGGGTGATCAGCGCGAAGGGACGCACCGATCTGGCGATCGAGGGCGCCGACCTCCTGCGCTACCAGGACTTCCTGCAGACCGACGCTGCGATCAATCCGGGGAACAGCGGAGGCCCCCTGGTGGACATCCGGGGAAACGTGATCGGGGTCAATACCGCGATCAACCGCTCCGGTCAGGGGATCGGTTTCGCGATTCCCGCCCGGCTCACCCGCTTCATCTACCAGCAACTGGTGGAATTCGGCCGCGTGCGCCGGGGGTATCTCGGCATCCAGATGGCCACCCTGCACGACTGGAAGATGCAGGGCCACGCGGTCACGGCCGACCATGGCGTGGTGGTGACCCAGGTGCTCGACGGAACCCCGGCCCAAGAGGCCGGTCTTCTCCCCGGCGACGTGCTCACCTCCTTCAATGGCCACGAGGTGAGCGGGATCTCCGACTTGCGCTTCCGGGTGGCCGAATCGAAGGTGGGCTCGATCGCCCGGTTGCGCATCCTGAGGGACGGGCAACCGAAGTCCGTGGAAGTGACCCTCACCGAATACGACGAACAGGAGTTGGCGCGGCAGATCTCTCCCCCGGAGGTTCCTTTCGCCCGGGACCTGTGGCTGGGGTTGGAGGTGTCCTCCCTCAAGGGCGGCGATCCCCGCGCGCAAGAACTGATGGATCAGTTCGACCTCCGGGATCAGGAAGGGGTCCTGGTGGTGGGCGTGCAGCCGGGAAGCCCGGCGGATCGCGCGCGGCTGCGTCCGGGCGACGTGATCGTGGAGATCGAGGGAACTCCGATCACCGATCTGCGGGACTACCAGGAAGTGGCGAAGGCCCGGGCCGACGATTCCCGAGCCCTCTCCTTCCTGGTACGCCGGCAGGACATGAGCAGTTATCTTGAGGTGATTCCCCAACCGGCGCCGCCGGCCGGGGAACAGCCATGAGCGCGCCCGGTCCTTCCCTCTCGCCGGGAGAAGGACCGGATCCGGATGGCCTGCCACCGTCCGGGAACAAGGAAAGGAGGTACCGCACATCCAGCACCCGGCGAGCCGGTCGCCGGGCGGTCGACCCCAGGTCAGGAACCTTGCCATGATCCACCATCGCCAACGGGGTGGAGGACGAAACGAACGCAGCCTGGAGCACTATCTCCGGGACATCGGGCGCTATCCGCTGTTGAGCCGCAAGGAAGAAGCGGCTCTCGCCCGCCGGATCCACGAGGGGGACGAGGAGGCCGTGCACGAGATGGTGCGGGCGAACCTCCGTTTCGTGGTGACCTGTGCCAAGCAGTACATGGGACAGGGCCTCACCCTCCAGGATCTGATCAACGAAGGCAACATCGGCCTCATCAAGGCCGCGCGCCGCTTCGACGAGAAGCGGGGCTTCAAGTTCATCTCCTACGCGGTGTGGTGGATCCGCCAGGCCATCCTGCAGGCTCTGGCGGACCAGTCCCGGGTGGTGCGATTGCCGCAGAACCGCAGCGCGATCCTCCAGAAGGTCGCGCGCAGCCAGGAGCGTCTGCAGCAGACGCTGGGACGCGATCCGGCGGTGGAGGAGATCGCCCACGATACCGGTCTGCGGGAGAGCGAGGTGATCGAAGCCTTGAGAGTGGGGCAGAGCGAGGCCTCGCTCGACGAGCTGGTGAACGACGAGGACGGACGGAGTTTCGTGGAGACCCTGGCCGACAAACCGGGGCGAGGCACCGAAGAGGCGCTCCTCCAGCGCAGCCGTCTCGATGACATCGAGCGGGCCATGTCCATCCTTCCCGAGCGGGAAGCCCGGATCCTCCGCCTGTACTACGGAGTGGGACAGACCCGGCCGCTCACCCTGGAGGAGATCGGCCAGGGGATGGGTCTGACCCGCGAGAGGATCCGCCAACTCAAGGAACGGGCCCTGCGGCGCCTTCGGGAGGCCGACGCGACCGCGGAAGTCCTGAAGATCCACTACGAGGAAGCCTGAGGGCTTCTTCGCCCACAGCACCCGAGGCGGCCCGGTTCCGGATGGATCCGGGCCGTTTCTCCCCCATCTGGAACGTCTCTTGCACACCTGGGGCCGCCGGGAGCGGGCCGCCCCTCCCTTGACATTCCCCGGGATGCTGCTTACCGTGGCCCGGCTCATCCGTGCCGGATGGAGCTCTGGTTTTGCACTCCCGTTTCCTGCTTCGCACCCCAGCCGTGCCCCACCGCAGCAATGAAATCGACCCATTGGACCTTCCTGTACGTACCCGAGGACGAAGGCGGCATCCGCACCCTCCGAGTGAGCCGGCGGGCCGTGCTGTGGCTGGGAGGCTCCCTGGCCGCGTTGGCCGTCATGGTGGTGTTGCTGGTGGTGTCCTACGCCCACCAGGGCATCGTGCTGCATGACGAGGGGCAGAGGTTGCGGGAGATCCAGGCCCTGCGGGCCAAGATCACCGAGCTGGAGGACAAGACCGTCGCCTACCAGGCCCAGATGCAGGAGAACTTCGAGCTGCTGGAGCGGGCCAACCTCTTGGCGGGCCTGGGCGGCCTGGACGAGACGGTGATCCAGATGGGTGTCGGTGGCCCTGAGCCCCAACCCGACCCCTTGGCGGCGAATCTCGCTCCCCTCAGCCGCGAGCGGCTCTTCGCGGTCGAGGATCAGCTGGACAAGCTGTTGCGCCAGGCCCGGTTCCAGCGGGAGAGCTATTCACAGGTGCTGAAGGTCCTCCAGGAGAACCAGATCGCGCGGGACTGCACCCCGAGCATCCGTCCCATCCACGGCGGCTACCTCTCCAGCCGCTACGGCCGCCGGATCGACCCCTTCACCGGCAAACCGGCCTTCCACCGCGGGGTCGACTTCTCCGCACCGGTGGGAACCCCGGTCTATGCCACCGCCGACGGCATCGTGTTGCGGGCCTCGCGGAGGGGCCGGATGGGGAAGATGGTCGAGATCGACCACGGCAACGGCGTCCACACCCGCTACGGCCACCTGAACGGCTACACCGTCCGCCGGGGGCAGAAGATCCGGCGGGGCGACCTCATCGGCTACGTGGGCAATACCGGGCGCAGCACCGGTCCCCACGTCCACTACGAGGTGGTCCAGAACGGGCGCTCGCAGAACCCCTTCCTCTTCATCCTGCGCGACTGACCCCCCTTCCTCCGTCCGGGCGGATCGTCGGCGGTTCGGGGCCCCGTCCGAACCGTACGTCCACGGACTGGTTTTCGGCGGACCGGACGTTGACAGGGCCGGTAGGGGAATCTAGCCTGCGGCCGAGAACCCTCAGTCCGCGATCTGGAGTATGGACGGCAAGCGCATTCCCCTTCCGGCCACGGTCTTGTGCCTGGTCCTGGCGGTCCTGTCCGTGGGGAGCCCGGCACGCTCGGCCGCGTCCGAACTGCTCCGGATCCGCCATTCCAGCACCGAGAGCCGGACCCGGGTGGTCTTGGATTGCAGCCGTCCCACCCGCTATCGCATCCGTCGCGTGGGGTCCCCCGAGCGCATCGTGATCGATCTGGGGGCGGCGTCCTCGCGGCGCCGCCAGCCGGTCGCGCTGGGAGACGGGCGCGTGCGGCGGGTGCGGATCAACGATCTCGGTCCTCGGGTCCAGGTGGTCCTGGATCTCAAGGGCCGACATCCCTACCGCGACTTCACCCTGGCCCCGTCGGGACGCCACCCCTTCCGCATCGTGATCGACGTGCTCGCGCCGTCCTCCCCGGCAGTTCCGGCCTCGGGATCGCCTGCGGCCGCGTCGACTCCTCCGAAGAAGGCCGAGTCGACCTCGCCGAAGAACGCCACGAGGAGTTCCCCCGGGAAGGCCGAAAGGGCTGCTCCGAAGACCCTCCATGCTCCCGGTGAGGGGAGGCCCTATGTCATCGTGATCGATCCCGGTCACGGCGGTCACGACCCCGGGACCCGCGGGTGTGGAGTGATCCGGGAGAAGGAGCTGGTGCTGGGAATCGCCCGGGAGATGGCCCGGCAGCTCCGGGAACGCACCGATTTCAAGGTGATCCTCACCCGCAGCAGTGACCGTTTCGTGGCCCTGGACCGCCGGGTGGACATCGCCCGCCGCAGCGAGGGCGACCTCTTCGTGAGCATCCACGCCAACTCCGCCCGCTCGCGCAGCGCGAAGGGGGTCGAGGTCTATTTCCTCTCTCCACGCGGGGCCACCGACCAGGCGGCGGCGGAACTGGCCGACCGGGAGAACGCGGCGCACATGGTGGGGATGGATTCGGTGGTGGAGGTGGACGAGGTGATGATGTCCATCCTGATGGACCTGCAGTCCTCCGGAATCCTGCGGCGCAGCGGTCAGTTCGCCGAGCTGGCCTTGCAGGAATTGTCCGGAATGCAGAAACTCGATGCGCGGTTCATCAAGCAGGCGCGGTTCGCGGTGTTGCGGACCCTCTCGATGCCTTCCATCCTGGTGGAGGTCGGCTATCTCAGCAATCGTTCCGAGGCCCGGTACCTGAAGAAACCGAGCACCCAGAGGAAGATCGGCCGCGCCCTGGCCGAGGCGGTCATGGCATACTGTGAACGTTACGGCGAGAAGGGCCGGCCGCAGATCGCGCGGCAGAGAAGACATCGGGTGAAGAAGGGAGATACCCTGTGGGACCTGGCTCGGCTCTACGATACCAGCGTGACGGCGATCAGCCGGGCGAACCATCTCAACGGCAACCGAATCCGGGTGGGACAGGAACTGATCCTGCCTTGAGATTCTCACCATCTTCGGAAGTTCTCTTGAGTTGACGCGGAACCTCACGGTCAGAATCGTCTGCGTCCTGTTGGCCCTTGTCCTCTGGGCGCAGGCGGCCTCGCAACAGGAGATGGAGAAGGTCGTCGAACTTCCCCTGCAACTGACTGGTCTGCCGGACAGCCTGGCGATCCGCCGCTCGAAGATTCCCTCGTCGGTCTGGATCCGGCTGCGCAATTCCAAGCTGCGCTTCCTGCTGCACGACCTCTTCGGCCGGGACCGCGGACGGGTGCGGGTGGGTCTGGAAGGGGTGGGCGAAGGCGAGTTCCACCACGACATCTCGGTTCGGGAAGTGGACGCCGATGGCAGCCCCATGGGGATCGAGAGCCCGACCACGCTCCACCTGAGGATCTATCCGCGTCGAACCCGCATGGTCACCGTTCGGGTGGTCCTGGACGGCCGCCTGGACGAGGGCCTCGTTCTGAGCGGCCGGCCCGCGGTCACCCCCGCAAAGGTGCAGGTGGATGGGCCGGCTCCGCTGATCGACAGTCTCGACCATATCAACACCAAGCCGCTCAAGGTTTCCCATCGAGCCCATTCCTTCCGGGAGACCGTCGATCTCGAATCGCCCGACCCCGACCTGAGATTGATGCCGAAGGAAGTGGATATCTCCCTGAGCATCGACGAGATCATCGAACGCAGCTTCAACAACATCCCCATCTCCGTGCTCAGCGATGTCCAGGACTCGACCCGCATCGTGGTACAACCCGAGCTGGCGCAGGTGCGTCTCACCGGACCCGCCCGGGTCGTGAACGCCCTGCGCCCGCAGGACATCTCGGTGGTCCTGCACGTGGAAGGTGACGGCGGAGGCGTCTACCAGGTCAAGCCCGAGGTGCTACTTCCCGAATCGGTTCTTTCCAGCCAGGTGGATCCTCCGACCTTCCAGGTGATCGTCGGCGGGGGAAGAGGCCGCCGATGAGAACCGGGCGGATACGGGTCGCTGGGGAGGCCGCGCGATGAAGCTCGTGGGACAGGCGGGCACGTGGGTCATGTTCGCGCTGGTGGTCGCCGCGGCCCTGAGCACATTTCTTCCCCTGCAGGAATCCCATCTGCCCGGCGCTCTCCAACTGGCGGTGGTCGACGGCCCCGGTCCGGATCGGACAAGGGCGGCGGTGACATTCTTCTGTTCCTACCTGAGCGAGGAAGTCCGGCGCGCGGTCCATCCCGTGGTCGTCGACGCGGAGTCGGTCCGGCGGGGAGCCAATGGCTCGCACCTGGTGCTGGCGCCCGCCGAACTCGTTCCCGAGGGCTGGGAGGTGCTGGCCTGGGCCAAGGGATCGGGAATGGGTGCGGCGCACGAGCGACCCTACCTGGTCTCCCGACGGGGGGAGGACTGGGCCTCCCTGAAGGCGCCCCGGATCATCCTGGGAGACCGCTGGACCTGGGCCGGCGGCCGCGGTGCGCAGGCCTACCTGCGGGAGAGAGGGCACCCGCTGCCGGAGGGTTTCGGCAAGGTGGACGCGGGATCCAACGTCTTCGACCATACCCAGGCCCTGGCGGTCCTGGTCCATGGCGGCTTCGATCTGGCGGTGGTGCGCGAAAGCGATCTGCGGCGGGCGATCCGCGCGGGCTGGCTCGACGCGAGGGAATTCGTCTACGGTCCGGCGGGACCGGCGGCCAGCGGAATCGTCCTGGCCGCGTCGAATGTCCTCGGGGGACGGGCCAAGGGAAGGCTGCGGGCGGCCGCCCTGAATCTCTCCCCCTTCGGTTTCGATCGCAAGCACCTGCCCGCAGCGGCGGCACTGGGTGGCCTGGCCATCCTCGGGATCGAGAGCTTCGTGCCCGATCGCCCGTTCCCGGCCCTGCGCATCCCTTCGGGGCGTGGATCGTCTTGAGAACGCCTCCGTCCCCGTCTCCCCTTTCCTACCGACTGCCCCTCTTGCTCTGGATGGGGGTGATCCTGGCCGTCTCCTCCATCCCCGGTCCCACCCTCCAGATGGTGGGGTTCTCCATCGCCGATTCCTTTTCCCACGGCTTCGAATACGCCATCCTGGGATTCCTCGCCTTCCGGCTCTTCCGGGTTGAAGGGCGCTCGGCGGCCTCGGCCTGGATCCTCGGAGTCTTGCTGGCGGTGGTCATGGGAGCGGTGGACGAGAGTTATCAGCGGCTGATCCCCGAACGCGTCTCTTCGTGGTCGGATCTGGCGGCCGATGTCGCGGGGGGAGGCATCGGAGGAGCGATCGCGATGGTGTACTATCTTCTGACCGGCCGATTCCCGGCCGAATCCAATGGAGACGCTTCCGGACACACGCCGGAAGCAGGAGGGAACGCATGAAGGACATGGGGCGCACACACACCTGCGGCGAACTGACCCTCACCCAGGTGGGCGAGAAGGTCACATTGAACGGGTGGGTTTCCTCCCGACGCGACCATGGACACCTGGTCTTCGTCGATCTGCGCGATCGTTACGGGGTGACCCAGATCGTCCTTTCCGGGGAAGACGAAGAGACCCGGCGGCTCGCCCAGTCCCTGCGCCAGGAAGATGTCATCGCGGTGGACGGCGTGGTGCGCCCTCGTCCGGAGGACATGGTCAATCCCAACCTTCCGACCGGCGCCATCGAGGTGGCGGCGGACCGGCTGGAGGTTCTCAACCGCTGCGAGGTGCTCCCCTTCCAGCTCGAACAGGCGGAGGGTGCCGGCGAGGAGCTGACCTTGAAGTACCGCTATCTCCACCTGCGAACCCCGGTCATGCAGCGCAACCTCAAACTGCGGCACGAAGCGGTCCGGGCCACGCGCGAGTACCTCGCCGATCACGAGTTCCTCGAGGTGGAGACGCCGCTCCTCATCCAGACCACGCCCGAGGGCGCGCGCGACTACGTGGTTCCCAGCCGGGTCCACAAGGGCAAGTTCTACGCATTGCCCCAGAGCCCCCAGCTCTACAAGCAGACTCTGATGATCGCGGGACTGGACCGCTACTACCAGTTGGCCCGCTGCCTGCGCGACGAGGATCTGCGGGCCGATCGACAGCCCGAGCACACCCAGATCGACCTGGAGATGAGTTTCGTCGATCAGGAGGCAGTGTTTGAGCTGGTGGAAGGAATGATGGCCGAGATCGTCGCACGTACCCTGGGCCGGGAGATCGCCACGCCGTTCCCCCGGATCAGCTACGACGAGGCGATGGAAGCCTACGGCTCGGACAAGCCCGACCTGCGGTTCGCGATGGAGTTGAGCGATGTGAGCGAACGCGCGGCGGCGGGAAGATTCCAGGTGTTCTCCGGGGTCGTGGCCGAAGGAGGAGTGGTCAAGGCGGTGGTGGGGCAGGGGCTCGCATCACTTTCCCGCAAGGAGATCGGTGCGATCGAGGAGATTGCGAAGAAGCATCGCGCGAAGGGGCTGGCCTGGTTGAAGTGGACCGAGGAGGGGCTCAGCGGACCCTTCGCCCGGTTCTTCGAGCCGGACGATCTGAGGGGACTGGCGGAAGCGGCCGGGGCCCGGCCCGGCGACCTCGTGCTGCTGGTGGCCGCGCCGCGGCCGGTGGCCAACGTGGCCCTGGGCCAGGTGCGCCTGGAGCTGGCCCGCCGACTCGGTCTGCGGGAAGGAGACTCCTTCGAGTTCTGCTGGGTCCATCGTTTCCCGCTCTTCGAGAAGGATGAGGAAAGCGGTCAGTGGACCTCGATGCACCACATGTTCACCATGCCGAACGAAGAGGATCTTCCGCACCTGGAGAGCGATCCCGGACGGGTCTACGCGCAGCTCTACGACCTGGTCTGCAATGGAATGGAACTGGGCAGCGGCAGCATCCGGATCCACCGGCGCGACATCCAGGAAAGGGTCTTCGCCGTCTGCGGGATCTCCAAGGAGGAAGCCGAACGCAAGTTCGGATGGTTCCTGCGCGCGCTCCAGTACGGGGCGCCTCCCCACGGGGGAATCGCCCTGGGCCTGGATCGGATCGTCACCATGTTGGTGGGAGGACAGAGCATCCGCGAGGTGATCGCCTTCCCCAAGACCGCCCGGGCGACCAACCCTCTCGACGGCGCCCCTTCGCCCATCTCGGCCGGACAACTGGCCGAGTTGGGGCTTGAAATCGTCGATTCAGAGCCGGAAGGAGGAGAAAACGGCACTGATAGTGCTTGACAGTCCATGGCCTCGGGTTATGTTGCCGAGGTAATTGAGCGAAACATGTTCCACGCCGAGGCGCGCTCCCATGCGCGGTTGGCGGGACCCAACGATGGCGCCGTCACGATGTGGATGGCGCGAGAGGAGGTGCAGCGAGCTTGAAGAACCTCATCAGGCTCGTCACCGTTTGCACGATCGGTCTGGCCCTGCTGGTGACGGGGTGCTCGAAGAACGAGCCCTGCGCCACGGATCCGGCGCAGATCGAGGACGCCCGTGCGGAACTGCAAACGGCACAAGGACAGTTGGACTCCGCCAAGGCCCAGCTGCAGGCGGCCGAGACCCAGAAGGCGGATGTGGAGAAGAAGCTCTCCGGGCTCCCCGACAAGGGCGAACTCGAAGATCACCTGTATACCCTCAAGAAGGGCAGCGGCCGCTAGGCCCCGCGCTGGAAAGGATTGATCACGATGAATACCAGGATCATCCGCCGTGCGGGCTTCTCCCTGGTGGCGGTCGGACTCTTCTCGCTTGTGGGTTGCTCGGGCGGAGTCGATCGCCAGGTCGATGTGAGCTCCGGCGAGTATTACACCCCGGAAGAAGTCCAGAAACTCAACAAGGATCAGTACTCCGACTATTGCGCCTCCCTGGACCAGGAGCTGCAGTCGGTGGCCACGGCGCGGGACGAAGCCAAGTCGAAGGCGGACCAGACCCAGACGAAGGTCGCCGCGGTGCAGGCCGAGGTGAAGAAGCTGGAGAGCGAGTACAACGCGAAGAAGTCGGACATCGACGCGGTGCAGAGCGAGATCGACTACTTCGAGGGTCTGCCGAAGACCTGGACGGTCAAGGAAGGGGAATTCCTCTACGGGATCTCCGCCAAGGAAGAGGTCTACGCCGATCCCCTCAAGTGGCCGCGGATCTACCGTGCCAACAAGGACAAGATCGAGGATCCGAACCTGATCTATCCTGGCTGGGAATTGACCATTCCCCGCGATTGGCCGTCCACCTGGGTGGTCCAGGAAGACGAGTACCTGAGCAAGATCGCCTGGTACTGGGAGGTCTATGACGATCCCGCCCAGTGGACCAGACTCTACGAGGCGAACAAGGATCAGATCAGCGATCCGGACATCATCTGGCCGGGCTGGGAACTGCGCATTCCCCGCGACTGAGTCCGATGCTTGCCCGGTTCGGGGCTGGATGCGCCCTCGGTCTCGGCCGGGGGCGTTTCGCGTTTTCTTCACCTGAAGCGGGCACGGCCCCTGCTTTCTGCCCGGTTGCAGCCCCTTGGCCGGTAGGGTAGGTTTTTTCCGGGGAGCCGACGCTCGGCCGCGAACTCCTTGCGCGGCGGGGCCGGTTCGCCGTTTCCGGGCGGCATCTGGTTTCGATGAACGAAAAGCGAACCACCATTTCCCTGGAAGGTCTCGACCTGCTGCAGTTGCTGGGGCGTGAGGATGCCAACCTCCGCCGTCTCGAGGAGCATTTCGACGGCACCCTGGTGGTGCGGGGAGATGAGCTGATCCTGGTGGGCGAGGCCGGCCAGGTCGAAGCCATGGAGCGGGGGATGCGGGAGGTGTTGCAGTGGGTCCAGCAGGGCCGCCGCATCGATCCCGAGAGCATCGATCGCATCTTCCGGGGAGAGGCGCCCCGTCCCGAGGAGTTCCATGCGCGCGGACTCCAGCTGCGCGGAGGCAGACGGATCACCGTCCATCCGAGAACCCTGGGTCAATCCCGCTATCTGGATGCGGTGGCCCAGCACGATGTGGTGTTCGCGGTGGGACCGGCCGGCACCGGGAAGACCTACCTGGCGGTGGTGGTGGCCCTGCGGGCCCTGCTCGACCAGGAGGTCGAGCGCATCTTCCTGGTGCGTCCGGCGGTGGAAGCGGGGGAACAGCTCGGTTTCCTGCCCGGAGACCTCCAGGAGAAGGTGGACCCCTACCTGCGGCCCCTCTACGATGCCCTCAGCGAATGCCTGGGAACCTCCAAGGTGGCCAAGTACCTGGCCAACGGAACCATCGAGGTCGCGCCGTTGGCCTACATGAGAGGCCGCACCCTGAACCGGGCCTTCGTCATCCTGGATGAAGCCCAGAACACCACCTTGGGCCAGATGAAGATGTTCCTCACCCGCATCGGAGAGGGGACCCGAGCGATCGTCACGGGAGATGTCACCCAGATCGATCTGGCCGATCCCACCCGGAGCGGCCTGGTGCGCGTGCGCGGGATCCTGAAGGAGGTGGCGGGGGTGAGTTTCGTCGATCTCGGCGAGAAGGACGTGGTGCGCCATCCCCTGGTCCGCCGGATCGTGGCCGCGTTCGAGGACCAGGAAGATGCCGGCAACCCTTCCTCGAAGGCGGCCCCATGAGTTCCTGGCGCCAGATGCTCCGGCGGACCCACCGTGCCGAGAGCGAGACCCCCAGGAGACGCTGGTGGCCGAGGGAGTGGCCGCTGCGTTCGGTCGCCTTGGGCTCGTTGCCCATGCTGGCGCTGGCCGTCCTCCACCTCGTGCTCTTTCCTCCCATCCGCACCAGTTCCACCGTGCGCCTGGAAGTGGGAGACATCACCGAACACGAGATCCGTGCTCCCTTCGCCTTCCGCGCCCCGCGCCCGCGTCGCGAACTGGAAACGGCGCGGCTCGAGGCGTCCCGGAGGGTGGAGCCGGTCTACCTGAAGGAGGAGGCGGCCGAAAGCCGTTCCATGGAGGAGGTCGAGAGGTTTCTCGAGCGCGCGGCGAAGCTGGCCGCGGAGGACTCCCTCGACATCGCCCGACGGGTCGAACTCCTGCACCGGGAATACCACGGCATCGCGCCGGAGCACCTGAAGTGGTTGCTGGAGCATCGGAAGCTGGAGAGGATCGGGCAAAGGCTCACCACCCTGGCGCAACGTCTGCTCCACCGGGGCATCGTCGACACCACCCCCCGCGGGAACTACAGCCTGGTCCACGTCTTCGACCCGAAGACCTCCCGGGACACCCTCGTGGAAGTCGACGATCTCGTGCTTGGCTACCGCCTGGATGACGCGGTGCGCAAGGAAGCGGAGGGGATGTTCCACCGCGCGTTCGACCGCGCCGCGGTGGGGGATATCCTGTCCTACCTGCTCACTCCCGACCTCTCCTATGATGACACGCGGACGGAGGAGCGGCGCAGCGCAGCGGTGGCCGCGGTCTCCACCGAGCGTGAATACGCCCGCAACGAACGCATCCTCGACAGCGGGGTGCGGGTGACCAAGGAGGACGTGCAGGTTCTCGATGCGCTGGAGGAGGCGAGGAGCGAGCGGGCCCTGGCTTCCGACCGCGGCATTGCGCTGCGCCTGAGAGCAGGGCGCGTGGTCCTGGTGCTCTTCCTGCTGGGCGGCCTGTGCCTGACCCTGAGCGGGCGATACCGCAAGGTCCTCTCCGATACGAGGCGCTATCTCCTGCTGGTGGTGCTGCTTGCCATCCACCTGTGCCTGGTGTGGTTGACCTTGGGCCGGGATGTCCTCGGGCCTTGGGCCGCGCCCTTCGTGCTCTTGGCCATGTTGTCGACCATCCTTTTGGGAGAGGGTGCCGCGGCGAGGATCACCGGGACCGGGATTCTCCTGATCGCGGTGCTTCCCACCATCTCCGCGACGATGGTGGTCGTCTGGACCATTGCCAGCGTGGCCGCGATGGTCACCGTTCGGCGGGTCCGCAACCGCAACCAGTTCTACCGGGTGGCCGCCGCGGTGTCGGGGGCCTACCTGATCTCCATCGGCGCCCTCAATCTGGGGCAGTCGGCGGATCTTGCCGCGTGGCTGCATCCGGTGTTGCTCGGTCTCGGAAGCGGGGTGGCGAGCACGGCCTTGAGCTTGTTCCTGTTGCCGGTGTTCGAGAGCATCTTCGAGGTGACCACCGACCTGACCCTTCTCGAGCTCAGTGATCTGAACCATCCGCTGTTGCAGAGGATGGCTCTGGAATCCCCGGGGACCTTCCATCACAGCCAGGTGGTAGGCACCCTGGCCGAGGCGGCGGCTCGGGCGATCGGGGCGAACAGTTTGAAGACCCGGGTCGGAGCGAATTATCACGACATCGGAAAACTGCTCAAGCCGCGGTACTATGTGGAGAACCAGAAGGGCGGACCGAATGTCCACGATGAGCTGACGCCGCAGATGAGCGCCCTGGTCATCGCGGCCCACGTGAAGGACGGCATCGAACTGGGACGCCAGTGGGGTCTGCCCAAGGACGTGATCGATTTCATTCCCGAACATCATGGCACCAGTGTCATGCGTTTCTTCTACCACAAGGCCCTGGAGATGGATCAGGATGCAGTGGTGAAGGTGGACGATTTCCGTTACCCGGGGCCAAGGCCCCAGTCGAAGGAAACCGCGATCGTCATGCTCGCGGACGGCGTCGAAGCGGGTACTCGTTCGCTGCGGCGTCCGACGCCCAGCCGGATCCGGGAGATGGTGCGGAGCGTCATCGAACGGCGGATGGAGGAAGGTGAACTCGACGAGTGCGGGCTCACCATGCGGGATCTGGCACGGATCCGGGAATCCTTCATTCCCATCCTGGTGGGAATCCATCATCAGCGGGTGGCCTATCCCGGCCAGAAGGCACACGAAGATCAGAAGGAAAAGGAGAGCCTTGAAACTCGAGTTCGCGGTCGACGAGGATCCGATTCCGTGGCGTCCCGGTCCTGAAACGGTCGAAAGCGTCCGGCGGATGGTGGAGAACTGCGGTCCGGCCGACGGGGTCCTCGAGGTGGTCCTCACCAGCGACGCACGAGTGCGTCAACTCAATTCCCGGTATCGGAACAAGGATCGCGCGACCGATGTCCTGTCGTTCTCGTATCTGGAGGGGCACGAGCCGTTCCGCTCCGATCTGCTCCACCGCCGCCGTGTGGCGCGGGATTTCAGCGGCGATCCGACGCCCCCGGCCGCAGATCCGGCCGATCCCGACGAGGCCGTACTGGTGGGCCAGGTCCTCATCGGCGTGGAGACGATGCTCTACCGGGAAATCCGGCGCGACCACTCCGATGACGAGGAGTTCGTCTTCCTGGTGATCCACGGAATGCTCCACACTCTTGGCTACGATCATCACACCGAGGAGGAAGCCCGGCAGATGGAGATGGAGTTGGAGAGAATCCTGTGCAAGCACGGCGGGATGGAGGAAGGGAGGGTGCAGTGAGCGCAGACAAGGTGGGCTGGGGGGCGATGCAAGCCGAGGCCATCCTGGTGGCTTGTGGCCTTCTGCTGTGTTTCCTGGTGGCCGGGATGATCAGCGCATTCGTGAACCTTTCGCGGATGCGGGAGCATGGTCTCCTCGATGAGGAGGATCTTCCCCGGGGATCCCGGCGTCTGTTCGATTCCCAGAAATCCCTGCTTCTCGCCCTTTCCACCTCGTACCTGGTGATCGCCGCGCTTTCCGCCGCTCTACTGCCCGCGGTGTTGAGGGCGTTCCAGGCTTCGATATGGGCCGCGGTCCTCTCCTGGATCCTCTTCTTCGCGGTGCTCATCGTTGGAAGCCTCCTCCTGAAGGCGGCCGCGTTGTCCCGTCCGATGGCCTTTGTCCGGGCGAGTCTTCCGTTGGCCTGGTTGCTTCACCTGCTGCTTGCCCCCCTGACCGCGTTCATCTGGTCCCTGGTCCGCCGCATCGCGCCGGATCTGGGGGCCATGGAGATCTCACCTCCATTGAGCGGCGGTGAGCTGCGCGCCATCCTCGTGGACGATGAGGCGGAAGTGGAGATGGAGGAAGAGGAGCGGGATCTCGTGCGTTCCATCTTCGACCTGAGGGATACGGAGATCCGCGAGATCATGGTACCCCGGGTGGACATCAAGGGACTCGAGGTGGAGACCAGCCTGCAGGAGGCGGAGATCTTCGCCGCCGGCCAGCCCTATACCCGTCTGCCGGTCTGGCAGGAGAACCAGGACAACATCCTGGGAATCCTCCACACCAAGGATCTTCTGGTCGCCCGGGTGCGCAACCGGACCCCCACGGTGCGGGAACTCCTCCGGCCGGTGCACTTCCTCCCCGAGAGCAAGAGCGTGGACGAGGCGCTCCAGGAATTCCGGGTCCAGCGGGTCCACCTCGCGGTGGTGGTGGACGAGTACGGGGGAACCGCCGGGATCGTCACCATGGAGGACATCCTCGAGGAGATCGTCGGGGAGATCCGCGACGAGTTCGACCAGGAAGGGGAGAGGATCCGGCTGATCGACGACCACCAGGCGGTGCTCGATCCCCGGGTCGATCTCGATGACCTCAATGAGGAATTGGGGCTTGCCCTGCCGACTGACGACGGAGATACCCTGGGTGGGTTCCTCTACGCGAGACTGGGAAGGATCCCGAGCCGGGGGGACACGGTCGAGTACGAGGACCTGGTGTTCACCATCGACCGGGTCGAACGCCAGAGGATGCTGCAGGTGACCCTGCGCAGCGAGAGGGCGTTGGGGACGGTCGTGGGCGACTCCTCGAACCATGAGGGTAACGGATGAAGAGTCCGAGGCGCCGTTTCCGGAGGAATTTCTTCACCGGGCTGGTGGTGATCATCCCCGTGGTGGTCACGAGCTGGGTCCTGTGGTTCATCGTCCGCACTGTCGATGGCTGGTTGGGTCCGTGGATCGACCGGACGCCGTGGCTGAAGGACAACCTTCCCGCGGTGGCGGGGACCGCGCTGGGGGTGGCGGCGGTCGTCCTGGTGGTTTCGGTGGTGGGGGCGTCGGCCAACAGTTTGTTCGGCAACGCGGTGCTCAGCGCCTTCGATCGACTGATGGCCCGCATCCCCCTCCTCAAGGGCATCTATTCGGCCACGAAAGAGCTTTCCACCGTGCTGTTTGCCGGCCGGCACCAGGCCTTCCGCAAGGTGGTCGTCTTCGAGTACCCCCGAAAGGGATCGTGGAGCCTGGGGTTCGTGACCAACGAGATCACCTCCCCCCAGGGTGGGGTCCTCTACAACATCTTCTTGCCGACCACGCCCAACCCCACCAGCGGCTATTTCTTGATGATCCCGGCCGCCGGTGCGATCCAGCTTGACATCTCCATCGAAGAAGGCTTGAAGATCGTGATTTCCGGCGGTGCGGTGGTCTCGCCCGCCACGCGGGAGATTCTTGGCGATCGCATCCTGTCCTCTCTCGGCGGACCGGCATCCTCGGGCGGGACGGGAACTCCAGCAGAACGGATATCATGATCGACGATCTCAAACCCCTGTTCGACCGGATCCTCGAGAGGTTCGAAGCCGACGATCCCGACGGAGCGGCGCGGCTTCTGTCCGAGGTCACCCCGGCTGACGCCGCCGACCTGCTGCGTAGCTTCAACCACGAACAGAAGGTCGCGGTCCTGCGCCGGCTTTCCGCCGAAACCGCCGCAAGCATCCTCAGCGAACTCGACGAACGCAGTCTGCCCGATCTCCTCGAACTGCTCGAGGACAAGGAGATCGTGGACATGCTCGACGAGCTCGACAGTGACGACGCGGCGGACGTGGTGGCGCAGATGGAGGAGGAACAGGCCGAGCGGGTGGTCGATCTTCTCGACCAGGTCGACCATCAAGACGCCATCGAGTTGTCCGAACTGCTTCGCTACCCGGAAGACTCCGCGGGTGGCGTCATGGCGAAGGAGTTCCTTTCGGTGCGCCGCGATCAGACCCTGGGATCGGTGGTGGCCGCGCTGAGGAAGATGGACGAGGAAGATCTCGTGTCGCACCACTTCGCGTTCGTCGTGGACAACCAGGATCACCTGGTAGGGCAGATCCCCCTCTTGAAACTGCTGCTGGCCGACCCGCTCGCCCGGGCTGAAGAGGTCATGACTCCCGACCCCCTTGCCGTCGAAGTGATGATGGATCAGGAGGAAGTCGCCCAGCTCTTCCGCAAGGAAGACCTGTTGTCCCTCGCGGTGGTCGACGAACAGCACCGCCTGATCGGACGGATCACTGTCGACGACGTCATCGACGTCATGAACGACGAGGCGGCGGAGGACATGGCCCGGTTCGCCGGATCGAGCGAGGAGGAGATCGGAGAGACCTCGATCAAGCTCATCTCGCGCGCCCGGCTTCCCTGGCTGCTCTTGGGACTCGGGGGCGAGATGATCTCCGCGCTGGTGATCTCGGGTTACCAGGAGAACCTGCGGGAACGGGTCATCCTGGCGTTCTTCATCCCGCTGGTCATGGCCACCGGCGGCAATTCGGGGGTGCAGACCTCCGCCAACCTCATCCGCGCGCTGGCGATGGGCCGTTTCGACCGGTTCCGGGCCCGCCGGCACATCCTCCGGGAAATCTCGGTCGGAATCCTCAACGGACTGCTGTTGGGCTCGCTCTTGAGCGTGATCCTGGTCTTGACCCACCAGGATCCGAGAGTGGGGATGGTGATCGGGGCCTCGCTGGCCTGCGTGGTCGTGGTCGCCACCACCGTGGGTACGATCGTCCCTCTCATCCTGAACGCGCTCAAGGTCGATCCCGCGCTCGCGACCGGGCCCTTCATCACCACGAGCAACGACGTGTTGGGCCTCATGGTCTACCTGGGACTGGCCCACCGGTTCCTCGGGGTCTGACGGGGAGCGGAGGAAGCTTCGATGAAAGGCGCACCCTGCCGGGACGAGGTGATCGTCCTGCGCAGCTTGAAGCTGGGCGAGAGTTCGCGCATCGTGAGCTGCCTGGCCCTGGGCCACGGGCACATCAAGTTGGTGGCCCGGGGGGTCAGTGGTCCGCGGGGTCGGTGGGGAGGACTCCTCGAGTGCGGAAACGAACTCGAGGCGGTGTTCTACGCCCGTCCCGACCGGGAACTCTGGACCCTCGCCGAGGCGGGCTTGCTGCGGGCCGCCTTGACGGGAGGGGGAAGCCTCGATAAGCTCAGCTACCTGCTCGCGGTCCTGGAGCTGGCCGACCGTCTCCTCCCCGAGCGTGAGCCGGTTCGCACCATCGCCGCGATCTATCGCCGGTATCTCGACCGCTGGCACCACGAGGGTCCAACGGCCATGCCGGCCCTCTTTTTTGCCCTGGAGATGGCCCTGCTCAAGGAGCTGGGGCTGTCCATCGAGCTCTCCCGATGCGGAGACTGCGGACGCGTCCTCCAGGCGGACGAGGGGGCTCTGTTCCGGCCCGCTGAGGGGAACCTGGTCTGCCGGTCGTGCTCGAGGGGAAAGGGGGTCCGCGTCGGGGCCGGCGACCTGGCGACGTGGCGTACCCTGGAGGGTTTTCTCGAAATCGGTGAAATCCCCCGGCTGGACGAAGAACCCAGGCGCCGGATCGGCAAGCTCATCCACTTGCAGATGATGCATCACCTTCCGCGGTACCGCATTCCCGGATCCCTTTATTGGTTGAGAACGGCGGACGGTACAGAAGGAGACCAGAGTTGACGACCTACCAGGAGATGATCCATCGCCTCCAGGGCTTCTGGATCGAACACGGTTGTGTCATCACCCAGCCCTACAATTCCGAGGTGGGAGCGGGAACCTTCAATCCCAACACCTTCCTGCGATCGCTCGGTCCGGAGCCATGGAAGGTCGCCTATGTCGAGCCGTCCAAGAGGCCCAAGGATGGCCGGTACGGGGAGAATCCCAACCGGGTCCACCAGTTCCTCCAGTACCAGGTGCTGTTGAAGCCGGCACCGGAGAACGTGCAGGACCTGTATCTGGAGAGCCTGGAGGCCATCGGGCTGGATCCCTTGCAGCACGACATCCGTTTCGTCGAGGACGACTGGGAGAGTCCCACCCTGGGCGCGGCCGGCCTGGGCTGGGAGGTCTGGCTCGATGGGATGGAGGTGACCCAGTTCACCTACTTCCAGCAGTGCGGAGGCATCGAACTCGAACCGGTGAGTTGCGAGCTCACCTATGGCTTGCTTCGCCTGGCCATGTACCTGCAGCGCTGCGACCACGTGATGGATCTCCAGTGGGGGGCGGGTTTGACCTGGGGCGAGGTGAACGGTCAATTCGAACGCGAATTCAGCGAGTTCAACTTCCAGAAGGTCGACCGAGGGTTGTACTTCCGGTGGTTCGACGAGCGGGAGGAGGAAGCCAACCGGTTGTTGGAACAAGGGTTGGTGTACCCCGGCTACGACGCGGTGATCAAGTGCAGCCACTACTTCAACCTCCTCGAGGCGGCCGGGGCCATCAGCGTCACCGAGCGGACCGGTTACATCCAGAGGGTTCGCCGCCTGGCCCGCATGGCCGCCCGGGCCTACGTGAGCAAGCGGGAGGAAATGGGGTTCCCGCTGTTGCGAGGGGAGGGAACGAGCCGTGGAGACGACTGAGCTTCTGATCGAGATCGGCAGCGAGGAGATTCCCGCCGGGTATCTTCCCCGGGCACGACAGCGCTTGGCGGAGAAGGTCACCGGTTTCCTGAAGGACAAGGGAATCGGCTACGATGCGTCGAAGGTGAAGAGCTTCGCCACACCAAGGCGCATCGCGGTGTTGATCGAAGGGGTGTCGCGAAGCACCGAAACGAGAAGAGAGCGAAGGCTGGGGCCCTCGGTCGCCGCCGCCTTCGACGCCGGGGGACGTCCGACGCGGGCCGCTGAAGGATTCGCCCGCAGCCTGGGCGTCAAGGTCGACGATCTGCAGCGCTTCACCGATGCCAAGGGAGAGCGGCTGGGGCTGGAAGTGGAGGTGGGGGGAGAGGAAACCGCGCAGCTTCTGCTCGCCGGGGATCTGATGTCCGATTGGGTGAACCTCTCCTTTCCCAAGACCATGCGCTGGATTCCCGGACAGGATCTCCGTTACGCCCGCCCGATCCGCTGGCTGGTCTGCCTGCTGGGGGACGATGTCGTCCCGATGCGCCTGGTCCACCTGGTCGCGGGGCGCAAGAGCCGCGGCCACCGGAGCTTGCGGCCGGGCGAGGTGGAGATTCCCCGGGCTTCCGCCTACGAGAAGACCCTCGAGGAGGCCGGGGTGCTGGTGAGTCCCGAACGCCGGCGCGGGATCCTCGAGGAGGAGGCCCGCCGGCTGGCGGCCGAGGTGGGAGGGAAGGTGCACGACGACCCGGGTCTGCTGGAGGAGGTCATCTACCTGGCTGAACATCCCCGGGGGGTCATGGGTTCCTACGCCGAAGAGATCATCTCGACCCTTCCCCGCGAGGTGATCATCACCGCGATGCGGGCCCACCAGAGGTACTTCAGCGTGGAGGATTCCGGAGGTCGACTCCTTCCGAGGTTCATCACCTTCCGGGACGGAGGGGATGAGGGCATCGAGAATGTCCGGGTGGGGAACGAGAGGGTCTTGCGAGCGCGCCTGGACGACGCGCGGTTCTACTGGGACGAAGATCGAGCGGTCGACAGCGAGCAGAAGCTGGAGCGGCTGGATCACGTGGTCTGGCTGGAGGGTTTCGGTTCGGTGGGAGACAAGTCCCGGCGCATCGCCGCATTGGCCGCGGATCTCGCGGGCTGTCTCGCGCCTGACGAGGACGTGGAGAAGGTCCGCCGCGCCGGGCTCCTGTGCAAGAGTGACTTGGCCACGGAGATGATCAAGGACGGCAAGGAATTCACCGAGCTCCAGGGGACCATCGGATCCTACTACGCCCTGGAGGCGGGGGAGGACCCGGAAGTGGCGCGGGCCATCGCCGAGCATCTGCGCCCGCGCTTCGCCGAGGATCGGCTGCCCGAGGGAGTGGTGGGAACCCTGGTGGCGATCGCCGACCGCCTCGACACCATGGGCGGCTGCGTCCTGGCCGGATTCTCTCCGACCGGAAGCCAGGACCCCTATGGCCTGCGGCGCCAGGCGCTGGCCGTGGTGAGGATCCTGGTCGAGCGCGGATGGAGTCTTCCCCTCGACGAGTGGATCGCCAAGGCCATCCAGCCCCATCCCCATTCCGCCGAGGAAGGGAAGAGGGCGGTGGGGGAGATCGTCTCGTTGTTCTGGGGCCGTCTCGAATCGTTCCTCTCCGAGCTGCCGGTGGAGATCGTGCGCGCGGTTCTCTCGGTCTCTCCCCTCGACCCGGTGGAGAACACCCGGGCGGCCCGCGATCTGGCGCGACTGCAGGGCGGCGAGACCTTCGCGATGTTGGTCGAGGGCGCCAAGCGTTGCCGCAACATCCTGGTCAAGGCGGGTCGCTTGCCCGAGGAGGGCCTGCCCGCCCAGGAGCGTGCCCAGCGGCTGCGCGAAGAGGCGGCGGCCCGCTGGGAACACGGCGATCTGCTGCGGTGGAAGGCCGAGGACCAGGCCGAGGAAGCGGAGAAGGGGCTGGTCCGGGCGACCCAGGAAGCCATCCCGCGCCTGCGCGCGGCCCGGGAGCAGGGGGACTACGAGATGGCCTTCCAGACCCTCTCGGGGCTGGGGGAGCCCATCGATCGCTACTTCACCGAGGTGCTGGTCAACGCACCGGAAGAAGATCTCCGCCGACGCCGCCTGGACTGGCTGGAGTCGCTGCACTATCTTTTCGCGCGGTTTGCCGATCTGAGCCGGCTCCCCCTGGCTTGAGGCGGGGGGGAAGGGCCGGCGGCAAGCGGGCTTCGGATCAGTCGTAAACCATTGTGAACAAAGGGGTTTGGTGCACCTTGGGCTTCCCAGCCAGGTGTTGACAGTTGGAAGGCCAAACCCCTATATTTCCAGCGGCTTGTCCGAATCTCGCTGGATCGCCGCATCTCGACCCCACCGAGAGCCGCAGAAATCGCAATCATCCCATCTTGCCCCCGTGGCCGAGAACATGGGCCACGGGGTCCGGGGTTTGTACATGGCACGCCGAAACGAGTCGAAATTCGCCGCCGCCACCCTGGGGCTGCTCCTGCTCCTGGTGGTGCTCTACGGTTGCCGGGCCTTCAATCCCGAGCCGGTGATCGTGAATACGCCCCCGGATACCTTCGTGACCGGGGCACCCGCGGAGACCACCGGGACGGTCTTCCGGCGCCACATGTACTGGTACGGCTCCGATGTGGACGGAGCGGTGGTGCAGTTCGTCTTTGCCATCACCGATTCGACGGTCCGCGACCCCACCCGGCCCGACATCGACGAAGAGGATGCGCGTTTCGACCCGGCCGATGATGTCCTGACCTTGACTCCCACCGATTGGCGGACGGTGGGGTATACGGAGAAGACCGATTCGGTCTTCGTCTTCACCATCGATCGGGTGTCGAACACCTCGAAGGACATCACCTTCCATATCGTCGCCATCGACGACCGGGGCGCGCTCGATCCCACCCCGGCGCGGCTGCATTTCTTCAACAACAGTCTGGGCAACCCGGTCATCCGTTTCCACGTCTCCACCTTCGACGACAACGGGGTGGAGACCGAGCGTTGGGTGGGAACCGCGACGGACGGGCCCAAGTTGCCGGGAGACGTCATCTGGCCGTGGGCTCCCGATCCCGACGTGACCTCCCCCGAGAACACCGAGCGACCCATCGTGGGCTTCCTCAACCACTTCCAGATCTGCTGGGAGGCTTCCTCTCCCAACGGCGCCATCCTGGGCTATCGCTACCTGGCCTCGGAGTCGCCGTCCGCCGACCTCATCCCCACCCGGATCGACGAGGAGACCGGCGAGGAATTGCCCGATTGGACCCTCGACACCACCTGCTTCGATTTCCAGAACCGGATCAACCAGGACGATCTCGATCCGGGCAATCTTCCCCCCGAATGCGCTTCCGGCTGGAGGGACTGTCCCGAGCTGAAGCGCTGGGCCGCCGGCGTGCACAAGCTCCAGGTCGTCGCTCTCGACGAGGCACTGGTCCAGAACGGCACCCAGGAGGGGGAACTGCGGTACTCCGTGAACTACCCGCCGGAGACCGAACTGGTACGGGACGTGGGATGGCCCCGGTACAGCGTCGACGGGGTGAACTGGATCACCTTCGCCGACGGGGACACCATTCCCGACGGATCGTACGTATTGTTCAAGCAGTTCGGGGTCGATCGCTTCGAGCGCAACCGGAACAGCCCGCTTCTCCAGGGACTCCCCTGCTGCGACGTGCCGTTCTCCAACGCCGACCCCGACAGCGAGGTCCGCTACCAGACCCGCGTGGCCGATGCCCGTGCCATCAACGACCAGGGGGCGTCGATCTTCTGGAAGACCTCGTTCAGTCCCGCCGAGTACGCGGACACCCTTGGCTTCCATGTCGGGCCTTTCGACTACACCGTGTCCTTCCGCGCGCAGGACGAGCACCTGACCGAGGACACCACGCCCGACGAGATCCGCTTCGTCGCCGGGTTCCCGCCGCGGGTCGATTCGATCTCCCCGAGTGCGGGCGACTCGTTGCTGATCCGCGATCCGGCATTCGGGTCGACACGCTGGCCGGGCAACACGGTGTCCTACACCATCAATTTCGATGAGTTGCCTCCCGGACAGCAGCGCTACTGGGATGGGGGGAAATACCTCTTCGCCGCGGACAAGCCGCCGGGAACGATCGGCCCGGTGACCGGCAAGATCATTCGCTACCGGGTGCACTTCGCGGGTTCTGGCGATCCACGCGAGCCGGCGACTTCCATCCAGTCCTGGACCTACGAGATCTTCGGCGAGTACGACCCGGACAATCGCATCAAGGAGGGCGCCGGCCGCGATGTCTTCGGCACCTACAGCGCGCCGGGCACTCCCAACGAATGGGAGATGGCCGCCGATGGCGATGGGGTGGAGATCTTCATCCCGGACCTGATCTGGCGTTTCCCGGACTTCTTCAAACCGGGAGGGCCTCCCGGGTATCCGGAGATGGGCGCGCTTCTGGCCCGCCAACTGGGACACATCCAGATCCGGGCCGCCGGCAAGACCACCAAGTCGGGTGATGAGTTCCAGTACTGCTTCCTCACCGTGCGCGAGAGCTGTGGATCGAATGCCAGCCGGATCCAGCTTTCCTCCCTGGGTCGGCGGACCCAGGAGATGCAGTCGGAGTTCGTGGCCTTCCTCGGACTGGATCCGCAGAATACCGGCCAGATCACCGAGATCTTTCCCCCGGCCGACTTCATCCTGGCGAAGAGGATGAAGTGATGACCGAGAGCGATGCCATGAGGTGCTTCGACCGCAAGCCGAGAATCCCCCACCCAGTCACCCCGCACGACGTGGGAGGGACGCGATGAAGACCACGATGCGTTGGATCCTGCCTCTGCTCGGAATCCTCCTGCTTTCCGCATGCCAGAACGGTTTCGAGGGCGACGTCCATGTGAACCGGCCCCCGGAGACCGAAGTCACCGCTGGACCGCCGGCCCTGCAGCAGACCTCCTTCTCGGTGGAGTTCTTCTGGAAGGGGTCGGACACCGACGGCTGGGTCGATCACTACGAATGGAGGATCAGCGACAACGGTCCCGACGGCATGGTGGATGTCGAGGACACCCTGGGACTTCCCTGGAACGAGACGGTGCAGACCGACTCGGTCTTCATCGTGACCGCCGATCTCGACTCCTTCCAGAACGATGTGGACAACCCCAACGTGAGGGACCCGAAGGACTTCCGTTTCTGGCAGACCCACACCTTCTTCATCCGCTCGGTCGATCAGGACGGCGCTCCCGATGAGAGCCCGGCGACGGTGTCCTTCACCGCAACCACCATTGCGCCCACCATCACCATCGACAAGCCGACCTATCGGCCCACCAACTCGTGCATCTCCTCGGCGCGCGGATTGACCTTCGGATGGAAGGGGAATGACCCCGATGACACCGTGGGCGATCCGGCCTATGTCCGCTATGCCCTGGTCAACGTCACCGATGTCAATGTTCCCGGGAAACCTCCCCTGGAGGAGGGGGCATGCCTGACCGAGACCGAGTACAAGGCCTTGAACCCGGTGCCGTATTTCCGCGACGAGGACTGGAGCGAGTGGATCCCCTATGACGCGCCCGAGGACAGCGGCCGGGTCGTCACTTTCCCGGTGAAGGATTTCGGGCAGTCCTTCTTCTTCGCGGTCCAGGCGAAGGATGTCGCCGGCGCAGTCACTCCGACCTTCGTCTGGGGCCGGAACCTCCGGCACGTCTTGATCACTCCCGGGAAATTCCCCCTGCTGCAGGTCACCGAGAAGTTCCTGGGCACGGCGAACTTCACCGGTCCCAATGCCATCAAGGGTTTCGAGATCGTGGCCGGTCAGCCGCTGGAGTTCCGTTGGGAGGCCAGCGGAGAGGCCTACGCGGGAATCATCGAAGCCTATCGCTATGGATGGGAGATCCAGGACGTCAACGACGACGAAGACCCGGGCTGGGCCGTGTCGTGGGGCAAGGGGGCGAACTTCCTCCGCGCTCCGGTGAGGACCTTCCAGCAGGGCAGTCCGAACTTCGTCGTGCAGGTCCGTGACAATTCCGGATCGATCACCCGCGGCACCTACCAGTTCGAAGTCATCCAGATCACCCCCCGGGCGCAGCAATTCGATCTCCTGTTCATCGACGATTTCGGGCTGGGGGAAACCCCCAACGAACGCGCGATCGCGTCCCGTTGGCGGGACATGTGGCAGAGCATGCTGGTGGGCAGGGTGGTGAACTTCGAGCCGGCGGTCGACTACATCGATGCCTTCACCGACGGGTTGCTGGTCAACTTCCGGTTGCTCAACGAGTACAAGTCGGTGATCTGGTTCACCACCGGCGGCAACCCGACCACGGTGTTCACGGGCCAACTCCGTCCTTCGCCCGGTTTCGCCAAGTACAACTGGCTGGAAGTGTACCAGGCGAAGGTCGGCAATATCCTCTTCATCGGTCCCATCGCCACCTTCGGAATGGTGGAAGACCTGCAACTCAACCTGCCGATCATCTACGGGACGGAAGACCCCCCGCCGGACGGATTGGGCTGCGAGCGGCAGGTGGATGGTTCCTGCATCCCGGTCGGGACCCTGCGTTGGCCGTTCACCGGCTGGTGCCTGGAAGCCAGCGACTTCGTGCGCCCGAACGCGGGGAGACGCTTCGGCGAGGAGATCGGCGGAGAACAGACGACGACCTTGCGGTGCGACTATCTCTTCCGGGCGGAAGTGGCGCCGGACTTCCTGGCGCGATTCCCCAGCGCCAACGGGAACGTGGAGGACCTGACGGTGGATTGTTCCTCGCCGCGGATTCCCGACGGAAACATCTTTCCGTCCAGCGAGGGCGCGCCCTACCGTTTCCCGTGGGAGGAGTTCTACAACACGAACGTCGCGCCGAAGTTGCAGGTGACCATCAGTCCCCGCGACTGCCAGGTGCCCATGTTCCTGCACCGGGCGGCGCGTGATGAGGTCTACCCGCCGGATTGTCCCAATGCGGGAGAACCCATTGTCGCCGGCGCCGATAGTCTCTGCTCGCCCGCCGGCAATGATCGGTCTCCCATCGATGGGGCCCCGGTCGGGATCGTAAGCAATGTCTACACGAACTCGAAGCAGTTGCCCGGCTCCAGCGATTTCCTGTGGGGATTCCACCCCCTCGCGTTCCGCCTCGATCGCGTCCAGGCCGCCTTGCTCTGGATCATCGAGCAGAACTGGGACATCGCCGTCACCAACTAGAGAAGGAATAGGGACCGGTGAAGAGGATACAGCCCCCCATGATGTCCAGGATCGGACTGCTCCTGTCGACAATCGTCTGCGTCCTGCTGCTTCTGCCGATCGCTTCGGCGGGACAGGACGATTGTGTGGACGGCCAGCTTCTCTACTCCCCGCAGGGGATCGATGTCCAGTTCGAGGCCATGCCGGTGATGGGAAACCGCATCACCTGGAATCCGGTCAGCACGGACAGCACCGCCTGCTTCACCGTCTTCGGAGACAGCGTGCTCACCGAATACGACATCAGCGTGACGGGGAGCTACGTGACCGAGGTCGATCGTGATTTCGTGTTCACCGCGAAGGATCGGGGGGTGATCGGCGATCGCACCGTCGATCGGCTGGAACTGACCTGGATTTCTACCTCCCCCACCCAGGGAGAGGTCTCCGGGATCCTGAACCTCAGCAATTCCGGCGGGGTCTACCTGCTGGATATCGGCTCGGGGGTCTCCAACCAGAGGAATGCCGGCATTCCTCCCTTCCTCAACCGAACCAACGTATGGGCACTCGACGACTGGACCGATGGCTCCGCCTCGAGAGTGTACGGGGTCATTCCCGGGGTGCCCCTGGTGCGCAGCGATGACGGCGGAGACACCTGGGTCGCGACCCTGACGTCCCAGGACGATCCCCTCCTGGATCGACTCCGGAATCCGAACGTCACCGGGATCAGTTTCACCATCGACCCGGCCAATCCGGACAATCTGTTCGTCGGCACCAGTGACGGGCTCTACCGTTCGGTCGATGGGGGCAAGAGTTTCCAGCGGGTGGCGTCGGAATTGTCCAGCGGAGGAATCCAGGAAGTCGTGATGGTCGAGTACGAGAAGACGACCCACCGGCTTTTCCTGAGTCTCAACGGGCTGGGTTTCTTCGTGAGCGACGACAACGGGGATTCGTGGACCGAGTTCAGTACCCTGAGGGTTCCCAGGGCCTCGGCGGACAGTCCAGATTCGGCGAAGATGGCTCGCCCGGTCGTGCTGGACATCACCGTGCCGCCCGACAATCCCCAGCTCTACTTCGTGGCGCTTCGACTCTGGGGGGTCTACGCGTCGCCCGACGGCGGGGTCAACTGGGAACGCCGCGATTCCGGCATGGTCTTCGGTCCCAACCAGGACTTCGCCAACGGCCGGAAGGTCACCGTGAGCACCTTGTTGATCGATTCTCGGAATTCGCAGCGGATCCTGGCCGGTTCCCAGGGCGCCGGAGTCTTCATCAGCATGGATCAGGGTCTGAGCTGGTCGGATTCCACGGCCGTCTTGCCCACCGACGCGTTCGGCCGCTATCCCAACCTGGTCAAGTTCCTCCAGAACGAGAACAATGGCCAGGAGATGTTCCTGTCGACCTCGGGCAGCGGGCTGTTGCATTCGGTCGACGGCGGCACGGTGTGGACCGATTGGTACGACGAGGCCACCCTTCCACCCATGACACGCGAGATCGGCGATATCATCTGGCACCCGACCCAGCCGAACCAGCTGATCATGGGGAGCATCGGCGGAGGGGTCTATCAACCGGGAACGTCGATTCGTCTCAGTGACTCCATCGATCCCAATTCCACCGACGAAGCCCTGCGGCATCTCGATATCGGTCTGAGCATCGCCTTCACCGTGGCCGCCGGGGCGGACAGCAACGGATTGATCCGGCCCGGGGACACCTTCACCCTGCGCGCGCAGACCTTCCAGGGGTACGCGGTCTGGCGCGCGGAATCGACCTTGCCCGGATCGCAGGAGCCGGCGTGGTTGTTGATCGGGCTCTACGACCGGACCAACCCGGAATTCTGTTTCCAGACTCCGTGCGACCAGCCCAATCCGGTCCCGATCCCCGGCTGTTTCGCCGACAAGAGAGCCAATTGTTTCCGCATCCACGACGACGGGAGCGTCAGCTTCTTCGACCGCGATATCTACAACGGCTTCACCTATCACTACGCGGTCTCCACCTTCGACTATGGCTTCACCGGCAATACCGCCCCCCGCGCGCTCGCCCGCGAGATGGAATTCTCCCCGCGGAGCCCCTTTGAAACCGCTGAAGAGGCGGCCAAGCACATTCGCCCGGGAAACTACAATGACGTGGTCTTCACCGTGTCCAAGGAAGCCGCCGGCGATCTGAGCGAGATCTGGGTGGTTCCCAATCCGCTTCGACGCAACGCGGGTTGGGACACCGAAGGCGGTTCGTCGATCCACTTCGTCAACGTGACCGTCGGTAGCCGGGCCGAGATCTTCACCTTGGCCGGCGACAAGATCGCCGATCTCAAGAACGAGGTCGTCGATGGTGTGGAACGAGGCACTATCGTGTGGGACACACGCAATCAGAATGGCAAAGAGGTTGCCAGTGGGGTCTATATCTGGAGAATCACGAACAAGACCGGGGGCGATGTCATGGGCAAGCTCACGATCATCCGCTGAACGGTCACCAAGAGGATGGAAGGAAGACCCTTCCATCCTCCTTTGTCTCTTGAAGTGATCTGATGAATCAACGGCCGCCTTCCCGGCGGCCTTGTTCCTGGGCGTGGAATTCCTTTCCCGTCCCCTCTTTTCGCCCGCGACAGCGGGCCTGATCGACCCGGGAGGACTCGACGTGAACAAGATGGTCTACTTCTTCGGAGAAGGTAAGGCGGATGGAGGCGCAGAGCTGAAGGATCTGCTGGGGGGCAAGGGGGCGAACCTGGCCGAGATGACCAATCTTGGACTCCCCGTCCCTCCCGGCTTCACCATCAGCACCGAGGTGTGCACCTGGTACTATTCCTCCGAGGATCATTCCTATCCTCCCGGGCTGGAAGACGAGGTGAAGCGTTCGATCGCCCGGATGGAGAAGATCCTGGGCAAGGGCTTCGGCGATGCGGAGAACCCGCTCCTGGTCTCCGTGCGGTCGGGAGCGCGTGTCTCGATGCCGGGAATGATGGACACCGTGCTCAACCTGGGCCTCAACGACGAGACCGTGCAGGCCCTGGCCAGAGCCACCAGCAACCCCCGATTCGCCAACGACAGCTACCGACGCTTCATCCAGATGTTCGGCAACGTGGTTCTGGGGATCGACGGCGCCTTCTTCGAAGACGCACTGGAGGCCCTCAAGGAGAAGAAGGGGGCGAAGCTCGACACCGATCTCGACGCGAGCGACCTGTCACGACTCATCGAGACCTACAAGGAGATCATCCGCCGCGAGCATGGCGCCGATTTCCCCCAGGATCCCTGGCAACAGTTGTGGGACGCCATCACCGCGGTGTTCTCTTCGTGGAACAACGACCGCGCGGTCGCCTACCGGGCCATGCACGGCTATCCCGACGAATGGGGGACGGCGGTCAACGTCCAGGCCATGGTCTTCGGCAACATGGGTGAGGATTGCGCCACCGGCGTCGCGTTCACCCGGGATCCATCCACCGGCGAGAACTACTTCTACGGCGAATACCTGCTGAATGCCCAGGGTGAGGACGTGGTGGCCGGGGTCCGCACTCCCCACCACCTGGGGAAGCGGGAAGGTGAGGAGGGCTCTCTCGAGGAGACCATGCCCGAGGTCTATCGGCAGTTGCTCGAGATCGTCGAGAAGCTGGAGAAACACTACCGCGACATGCTGGACATCGAGTTCACCATCGAGCACGGAACGCTCTGGATGCTCCAGGTTCGGGCGGGGAAACGTACCGGTGCGGCTGCGGTGCGGATCGCGGTGGAGATGGTCCAGGAAAGGCTCATCGACGAGAGGACCGCGGTGAAGCGGGTGACTCCCGACCAACTCGACCAGCTTCTCCACCCGATGCTCGATCCATCGGCGTCGTACACCGTCATCGCCAAGGGGTTGCCGGCGAGCCCGGGGGCGGCCAGCGGCGCGATCGTCTTCACCGCGCAGGAAGCGGTGGATGCCGCGGTGAAGGAGGAGAAGGTCATCCTGGTGCGCAAGGAGACCAGTCCCGAGGATATCCTGGGCATGGCGGCGGCCCAGGCGATCCTCACCCAACGCGGCGGGATGACCAGTCACGCTGCGGTGGTCGCCCGCGGAATGGGCAAGTGCTGCGTGGCCGGATGCGGTGATCTCTCCCTGGATGAAGAGGCCGGAACCATGACAGTCCACGGCAAGACCTACCGTCGCGGCGACGTCATCACTCTCAACGGAACGACCGGTGAGGTGATCGAAGGCGAGGTAGGGACCCTTCCCCCGAAGTTCGACGACAACTTCCGGACCCTGATGAGCTGGGCCGACGAATTTCGCCGCCTGAAGGTGCGCACCAACGCGGACACCCCCGAGGACAGTCGGCTGGCCCGGGAGTTCGGGGCCCAGGGTATCGGCTTGTGCCGGACCGAGCACATGTTCTTCGGAGAAGGCCGCATCCAGGCCGTGCGGGAGATGATCGTGGCGCAGAACGAGGAGCAACGGCGCCGCGCCCTGGACAAGTTGCTTCCATTCCAGATGGAGGACTTCCAGGGGATCTTCCGGGCCATGGACGGCCTGCCGGTGACCATCCGGCTGCTCGACCCTCCGCTGCACGAGTTCCTTCCCCAGAAGATGGAGGAGATCGATCACCTCGCCGACGAGCTCGACGTGCCCCGGGACGAAATGCGTCGAATCGTCGATTCCCTTCATGAGTTCAACCCGATGCTGGGGCACCGGGGATGTCGTCTCGGGATCAGCTATCCCGAGATCTACCTCATGCAGGTGGAGGCGATCGTCCGTGCGGCCCTCAAGGTGGCCAAGGAGGGGGTGCGTCCGGTTCCAGAGATCATGATTCCCCTGGTCGGAGTCGACGAGGAGTTGCGCATCCTGCGCGAACAGGTGGTGGCGAAGGCCGATCAGATCATCGCCGACAACGGGGGCGATCTCCCGTACCTGGTGGGTACGATGATCGAGATCCCGCGAGCCGCTCTCACTGCCGACGCGGTCGCCCGCCATGCCGATTTCTTCTCCTTCGGCACCAACGATCTCACCCAGATGACCTTCGGATTCAGCCGGGACGACGCGGGGTCGTTTCTGCCTGAGTACGTGGCCCAGAGGATCCTCCCCAAGGAGCCCTTCCAGAGTCTCGATCAGGAGGGAGTGGGCCAGTTGGTGCGCATGGCCAGCGAAAAGGGCCGCTCGGTGAAGCCCGAGTTGCACCTGGGGGTCTGCGGGGAGCACGGCGGCGACCCCGAGTCGGTGGGCTTCTTCCACCGGGTTGGCCTGGATTATGTTAGTTGTTCGCCGTATCGAGTGCCGGTGGCGCGTCTGGCCGCGGCACAGGCGGCTCTGGAGGACTAGCCGGGCCGTCCCCGGTTCCTTTGCCCGCGGGGTGTGGCGCCCCGGGAGAACCCCCCTAGCCCCGGAGGATTCCGTGGATCTACGCGGACGCATCGAACTCTTCGGCGTGGCCAACATCTTCCAGCTCCTGCACCTCGCCCAGGCCACCGGAAAACTGGTCCTGATCGGGTCGGGCCAGCGGGCCCGGGTCTATTTTCACCAGGGGCGGCTGATCTATGCCCGCACCGACGCCCGCACCGAGCGCCTGGGCGACTACCTGGTGCGTACCGGGGTCCTCGATCGCTCCCAGCTCGAGGGGGCGAAGATGAAGGCGGGCCTGTCCGAAGGAAAGCGGATCGGGGCCATCCTGGTGGAGGTCGGCAGCATCAGCGAGGAACAGCTCAAGGACGCGGTCCGCAGCCAGATCCAGGAAGTGGTCTTCCAGCTCGTCTCCATCGAGGAGGGCACCTTCGCCTTCTACTCGCAGATCTACCCGGAGAACGAGGACATCCTGCTGGACGTGAGCCTCGACTACCTGATGATCGAGGGCCTGAGGAAACTGGACGAGATGGGCCGGGAGGAGGCCTGAACCCACCGGGGCGGTCCCCTCCAACCTCGTTTCCGCTCGTTTCACCAGGGGCGCCCCGCGCGGGGCGCCCCGTGCGTTTTCCCCCGGAGAGGCCCGAAGAAGGGGAACCGGGGGGTCAACCGGGGCCCCGGAGAGCCGCCCCCGCTGCGATGTGGCCGGAATCAAGGGGCCAGGCATGGTCATTGCAACGCAACTGCTTGATCCACAAGCCATTTGGCGGCGATGACCGGCATGCAAGACCCGACCGCTCCCAACCGTTTCCGCACCGCCCCGGCGGCGCGCCCTCGGATGCTGCTCGGCATCGCGTTGCTGCTTCTCCTTGTGCCCCGCAGCGGTTTCGCCCTCGGTGGGATCCAGGTGGTCCCGGCCGACCCCACCGTGGCGGTCACCACCAGCCACCAGGTGGATTTCACCACCGCCGAGAAACTGAAAGCGGGTGACTCGATCCATATCGATTATCCCGCCGGTTTCGACCTCGGATCGGTCGCGCTGGTGGGGTCCAGCGGATTCCCCGGAACCACCCTCTCCCTGTCGGTATCCGGGCAGACGGTGGTGGTGACCTGCAACGGTGCAGACGTATCCCCGGGCCCCAAGACCCTGATCCTCTCACCGGTGGGTGAGCCCACGGCCGCGACTTCCTACGTCATCACCCTCAGTACCATCAAGAAGAAGGGCGACACGCTGGAGGCCGGGAAGACGTCGGCGCCGTTTGCTCTCGTGGCTGTCGAACCCGATCACTTCCTCCTGCAGCCGTCGGCGTCCAGCTTCGTCGCGGGAGACACCCTGGCCCTCCGGGTGGATACCTTCGATCCCTACGGGAACCCGTCGAGCCCCAGCTCCGATCACTTCCTGGACCTGCTCTCGAGCAGTCCCTCCGGTAGTTTTCACCTGCAGGCCGGGGGAGCGGCGGTCGATTCGGTTCTCTTGCCCGCGGACTCGACCGGGGTGGATTTCTACTACCGCGACATCCACACCTCGGAGAACCCGATCACCCTGACCGTCCTCGACGCATCGTCCCCGCCGACCTTGGGCTTCGACCGGGCCGTGGTCTCCCTGACCGCGGCCGCGGTCGATTCGGTACGCAGCTCGGTGAGCGCGACCTCCCCGGTCACCGCCGACGGGATCTCGATCACGGCGGTGAGCGTGGTGTTGCGGGACGCCTTCGACAACCCGGTGGCAGCCGTGGACAGCGCGTCCATCGTGCTCACCCTCGACGCTCCCCAATACGCGGTGGACAAGAACGGCGCCGCCAGCGCAACGGACGGGTCGTTCACGGCCGGGCTGCGAACCCTGTGGGCGGGAAGCTGGACCTTGCAGGTGGACGCGGCCGGCGTCGCACTCGCGCAAAGACCCCAGGTGGCCTTCGATCCCAGGCCGGTCGATTCCCTGCAGTCCACTCTCGTCGCAGGCGGACCGGCGGTGGCCGACGGTCTCGATCCGATCGCGGTGGATCTCGTCCTGCGCGACGGCGCCGGGCGCCCGGTCAGCGGAGTGGACTCCTCTCGGGTCGTCCTGATCGTGCTCGATGGTCCCGCCGCGGTGGACAAGCTCACACCGAAGTCGGCGGCGGATGGCTCGTTCTCCGCTCAATTGCGGTCGACGGTGTCTGGTCCTCGCCGGGTCACCGCGGTGATCGCGGGGGTGGCCCTGACCGACACGGCCAGTGTCACCTTCACTCCCGGCCCGGTCGATCCGTTCCGTTCCTCGGTGACGGCGGGGGGTCCCGCGGTGGCCGACGGTGTCGATTCCCTCCAGCTGGCGATGGTTCTGCGCGACGCCTTCGACAATCCGGTGGCCGCGGTCGACAGCGCGTCCATCGGCATCGCGGTTCTCGATGCGGCAGTCGACAAGGTGGATTCGCTGAGCGCGGCCGATGGCGGTTTCAGCGCCTACCTGCGCTCGACGGTGGCGGGCAGCCGGCCGGTCACCGTGAGTGTCAACGGGACGGTCCTGAACGACCAACCCACGGTGGTCTTCCGGTCGGCCGGAGTGGACAGCGCGCAAAGCACCCTGAGCGCCACCGGGCCGGCGGTGGCCGATGGGATCGACGCGGTGCGCCTGGACTTGACCTTGCGGGATGCCTGGTCGAATCCGGTGGCCGGAGTCGACTCCTCCCGGATCTCCCTTTCCGGCCTCGCTTCCTGGACGATCGAGAAGCTGGACGCCCAGTCCGATTCCTCCGGAGTCTTCCACCTGCGCCTGCTTTCGACCGTCAGCGGAGAGGCGATCGCGCAGGCGAGCGTGGACGGGTCGATGGTGGCGGCGCCGGTCCTGGTGCGTTTCGTCCCTGGCCCCCTCGATCACTTCTTCGTGGACCTGCCCAACGGTCCTTCCACCCCGGCGGGGGTCGCCGCGCGGCTTCTCCTGGAAGCCCGCGATGCGTTCGACAACCGGCTGGACGGCCATCTCGGCACGGTCCGGGTGATCGCCGCGACCGGCGGTGACGGGAGCAACCTCGGCTGGAACAGCCTGGGGACGGGAACGCTGATCTCCGCGGGGGCGACGGCCGTGGACTATGCCTTCGCGGCCGCGGATTCCGGGCGGGTTCTCCTGCAGCTCAGCGACACCCGGGCGGAGACCCTGCTGGTCGATGCGACGGAAGGAACGGCCACCGGGGGGATTTCCCTGCGGGTCACCGTGGCCGAACCGGCCCTCTTGACCCTGAAGAGCGGCGACGCCCAAACCGCCGAGGTCGCGACCACGGTTCCCGTGCCCCTGCAGGTGATGGTCACCGACGCCTTCGGCAATCCGGTGACCAACGAGCCGATCGATTTCATCGCCGCCGACGGGGGACGAGCGGACATCGATCCCGCCACTCCGGGGGATCAGGCGACTGCTCTCAGCGGACCGGATGGGGTGGCGGTCTGTCCGGTGTGGCAGTTGGGACCGCTCAGCGGAATCCAGCATCTTGCCGCCCTGGCTTCCTTCGGTGTGCAGGTCGGTTTCACCGCCGATGCCCAACCCGGCCCTCTCGCCCAGTTGCTGCTGGAACCCTCGGGTCCCCAGGATCTCACTGTCTCCACCTCGACGGTGGTGGCCGCCCGCGCCCTCGACGCTTTCGGGAACGCGATCAGCGGAATGGAAGTGACGATCTTCGCCAGCGACACGCTGGACGGGATCCTGGCCGGCGTAGGGGAGACCGATTCGCTCGGTCTCTCCCAGCAACGGGGGTGGACCGGCGCGGACGGGCGGGTGTCGGTGGCCTACACCTCTCCTCCCTTGGCCGGTACCGTGGATGTGCTGGATGCCGCGGCGGCGGGAGTGCCCGCCACCGCGGTCACCGATCTCGTCTTCACCGCGGTCGAAGGCAGCGCCAGTGCGATCGTTCTCAACCTTCCCGCCGGTTCCACCCGGGCCGGGGTCGAGGGCAGCTTCCAGGTGCAGTTGCTGGATGACTTCGGCAATGTGGTGAGTGGAGGCGCAGCCACTGTCCGCCTTTCTGCGCCGGGGACCAGCGGCCTGACCTTCGCGGCGGCGAGCGGTGGGCCGTATTCTTCCACCCTCGATCTACCGGTGGTGGGGAGCCGGTCCGTGTTCTTCCGCGGCAGCTTCGCGGGAAGCCACGCCTTCACCGCGGTGGATACAAGTGGCGTGCTCACCGCGGCCAGCGGAACACTCACCATCATCGCTTCGGACGTCGCCGCGTCCTTCCAACTCACCTACCCGTCCAGTGCCCCGGCCGGCCAGACCTTCACCCTGCGGGTCGACGCCTTCGACGCCTGGGGCAACCCGGCGGTCGACGCGGCGGATACCTTCACCCTCGATCTGGTGGATGCCGTCGACTCCACCTTGCTCACCGGTGTTCCTCTCCAGGTGAGTCGGGGCGATCTGGTTTCGGGGTTCTTCCAGACCGACCTGGAACGAGTCGATCGGGCGGGAAGCTATCGCGTGCGCCTCACTTCCGCATCGAGCCAGTGGTTCGGTCCGCCGCTGCAGGTGGATCCGGCGGGCGCCTGGCGGCTGGCCGTGGTCGGCCCCGACAGCCTGTCGGGAGTCATCGCCGGCAACTCCGTCGACTTCACCGTGGAAGTCCTCGACGCCTTCGACAACCCGGTCGGAGGTGAGCCACTCGACGTGGTTCTCCTGGAGGGAGGAATCCTCGAGTTGGCTTCCTCGGTCAGCAACGCCCAGGGCCGGGGCAGGTTCCGCCTGCGCACCGATGCGCGGGTCGGCACTGCGCGGCTTCGGATCGGCATTCTCGATCACTCTCCCCTCCAGAGGGAAACCGCGTTGCTGGTGGCCGAGACGGTGGCGGGTCCGGTGGCTTCGCTCACCATCACCCCCGCGCTGACCCAGGCGGAAGCCGGTCAGGGTTTCACCTTCCTGGTGCGGGCCTTCGACGCGGCGGGCAATCCCGCCGAATCCGCCAACGACCTCGTCGATTTCAGCGCCACCGGTTCGGGGGTGACGATCACACCTCTTGCCGCCAATCTCGCGGGCGGTCAGGTCAGCGCGACGGTCGTCGATACCCTGGCTGAGTCCTTCTTCCTCGATGCGACCCTCGCCGCCAGTCCCTCGATCACGGGACGCAGCGGAGTCATCACCGTCGTGGCGGCCTCACCCTTCCGGATCGTCGCGCTCGGGGATACCCTGTCCACCGCCCCCTCGGGATCTCCGGTACCGCTCGCCGCCCGGGTGGAAGATCGCTTTGCCAACCCGGTCGCATCGGTTCCGGTGCGTCTGGCCCTTCGCCAGGCGCCGGCCGGAGCTTCCCTGGTCGATCCGTTTCCGCCGACCGACGACGGCCTGGCGCAGACCGACTCCCTGGGCACCTTGTTCTTCACACTGCGTCTCTCTCCGCTCAGCGGAACCCATCGGGTGGAGGCGGCCATTCTCGACGGCAGTCCGGCGCAGTGGGAGAAGGCGCAGTGGAGGGTCGACGGGGTGGCCGGCGCGGTCGATCATCTTGCCCTCACTCTGTCCGCGGATACCCTGGTGGCCGGCCAGGCCACCGGCCTGCAGATTCGTCTGGAAGACGCCGCGGGCAACCTGGTGGCCCAGGACGGCGAGGTGGCGCTCACCGCTCCGGGATTCAACTTCAGCACCCTTCCCGCGCCGGTGGTCCTGAGCCAGGGGGTGGCCACGGTCTCCCTGAGCGTCTTCACCGCCGGCGACTTCGCGCTGGACGCGGCTTTCGTGCCCGCTCCGGCGGTGATAGGCGCCGCGGGACCGTTCCCGGTGTTGCCGGCAAACGCTTCGGGAGTCATCCCGATCGCCCTGGTCTCGCCGCCGGAGAACACCGCCAACGGCATCGCGGTCACCCGCGTGGTCACCGGTTCGATCCGCGACGCGTGGAACAACGTCGTCGCGGAGGGCACCGCGGTCGATGTCACGGCCAGTGGGGGAGCGATCCTCTCCGACGATCTCGATCCCTCCACTCCCGGCGTGCAACGCCGGACCGACGCGTCGGGGCAGGTCGATCTGCGGTTGGTCGCGCCGTTCACGCCGGGACCGGTGGATATCGACTTCTCCAGCGGTACGGCCAGCGGCCGGGCCACTGCGCTCTTCGCCGCGATGGCTTCGCTTTCTCCCGACGGCAACCTGAGTCCCGCCGTGACCGTCCCCGGGCGGACGGTGTCGTTCACCCTGCCCGTCCGCAACGATGGGGAAGTGGACGCGCTGCTCGATCCCGCCCAGTCGGTCCTGCGCATCGACGGCGGGGGAGGAGTGGTCGTGACCGCGCAGCTCGCCGCGCCCCAGACCGTGCTTGCCGGCGCTTCCACCCTTCTGGCATTCGCCCCGGTGACCCTGCCGGACAGCTTGACCCCCGGCAGTTACGCGCCGGTCCTCGAGCTGCGCGGCAACGACGAGCATGGCCAGCCGGTGACCGCTTTTCTCGTCCTGGAAAACGGAGCCCTGGTGGTCGATGCCCTGGTGATCCGTTCGGTCAGCCAGCCACTCTCGGCCAGCGTGGGGGATACCCTCGACGTGCGGGTGGATGTGGAGAACCTCGGATCGGTGGGACTCGAGCTGAGCCAGCTCTCGCTCCGCTCCTCCCCGACGGCGGATTTCCCGGTGATCGCTCAGGACCCGTTGCCCGTCACCCTCCCCGCCGGAGCCAATATCACCCTGCACACCCGCTTGAGGGTCGGGGCGGCCACCCCGGTGGGAAGCTACCGCTTCATCGCCCGAGCCAGCGGCAGTCTGGGCGGGACTCCGTTCGTCGCCCCGGAAGACTCTTCCCTCGTCCCGCTGGCCATCCAGACCGCGTCGAACCTGGAGATCGTCGCGGTCGAACCGGCGGTGATGCAGCTGGGGGATTCGCTCGCGCTGCAGGTGACCGTGCGCAACCGCGGCGGTCTGGGCGTCACCCTCGAAGCGGCCGCCAGCCGCGCCCAGCTGTCCGGCGGAGGCTGGAGCTCACCCCTGTCCGGCCCGGTCGCGATCGCGCCCCAGGAGCAGACGCAGCTGCTGTTTCTCCCCACCCTCCTGGCTCCGTCCCTGGGGAGCGGATCCCGCGACCTCCTGCTGCACCTGGAGGGAAGCGAAGGGGTGTCGGCCCTGCTGGTGGATCTGGTCGCTCCCGGCGCGCTGCTGCTGCAGACGCCGGCGGTGGTGACCCTCGGCGCGGTTCCGCTCGATCCTTCGGCCGCCCTGCGTTCGTCGACCGTCGTCTTCCGCTTGAGCCTGGACAACGCGGGAGAGGCCACCGTGGTGCTCGATCCTGCCCTCTGCGCCTTGCGCCTGGGCGAGCCGGGCGGTACGCGTCTGTCCGCCCCCCTCGATCCCTCGGCGGGAACCCAGCTCGTTCCGGGATCGAACCTCCTGGGCTTCGTGCCGATCACCTTGCCGCCCGACCTCCTGCTGGGCGATCCGGTGGGGGTGGTCCAGTTGCGCGGTACCCAGAACGGCGTGCCGTATGCGCTGGATCTTCCGCTTCCGGTGGGGAGCCTGCGGCTGGAAGATCCCGCCGGTCTGCGGATCCTTTCCACCGAGGCCCTGAATCCACGGGCTCCCCGCCCCGAGGTGGACGCTGGACAGCGCATCGGGGTCCGCGTGGTGGTGGGCAACGCCGGTGGCGACGCGGTCGATTCGCTGCGGGTGCGGTTGGAAGGAACCGCGGTTCCGGCCTCTTCGGCGCCGGAGATCTTCCGTGCGCGCCTGGCCGGAGGCGCGGTGGACACCTTGCTCTTCGACCTGGCCCTGACCCCGACGCCGGGTCCGGAGACCCTGTGGGCCTCGATCGTCCAAGCGGTGTCCCCGATCACCGGCGGGACGATCCTTCCCGAACCCCCCTTGGACGATCTTGCCACCCTGGTGGTCCAGCGGCCGGTCACGCTGGCCTTTTCCGCCCGGTGGGTCGACAGCCCCGATTCACTTGACCGGAAGGTGTCACCGGGACAGATCTTCACGCTGCAGTTGAGCCTCGACCGGGACCATGCCCTCGATCCGCAGGGTGACTGGTTGCCGACGCAGGTCGACCTGGGAGGCCTGGGCGCGTTCACCCTGGTCGATTCCACGGTGCTCCCGGTGGTCCTGGACCCGGACCGCCCGCAGGCGACGGTCGCGCTGCGGGCGCCGGCTGGACCGGCGAGCACCAACCTGGTCGCGCGCCTGGTTCGGGTCGACCTGGATGCCAACGATCCAGCCGCCCGTCCGTTGACCACTCCGGACAGCGTCAGCCTGCGGGTGTCCGTGAACGGCGACGTCGTGTTCAGCCAGTGCGAGCTGCGGGAGGAGTCTCCCTCCGGGGCCCGGGACGGGATCGTGAGCACCGGGCAGCTCGTCACCGTCCAGGGCCTGGTGCAGGGTCCAGCCAACCTCCAGCAGCGCGAACTCGAACTCCTGGTGCCGCCTTCCTTCGCGCTGGTGGGAGGCGCCTCGCGGCAAGCGTTGGCGGCGGGGGACAGCACCGCGAGCTGGCAGCTGCGATGTCCCGATCTCCCGGCGGTCGACCAGGCGTTGCAGATGGTCGTATACGCCACGGACGTGCAGAGCGGCAACGCAGTGGCCGATACCTGCGCAAGCCTCGTGCTGCAGGTCGTGGATGCGGCCCGTGCGGTTCCCCGGCTCCGCATCGTCGCCCCCTTGAGCGCGAGTCAACGGGGAGAGATTCCGCCGGATGCGGTGGTGGAACTCGAGGGCGGCTTCGACCTCTCGGGAACCGCGGCCGCAGTGGGTCCGGCGCGACTTGGGCTGGAGCTTCCCCCCGGATTCATCCTCTTGGACGGGACGTCCGCCGCGCTCGATCTCGCGAGCCCCGACTCGGTGGTCACCTGGCGCGTGCAGGGACCGAGCCGGCTCGACCTGGGCATCCAGACGCTCACGGTGCGCGCGGAGATTCCCCCGAACGACGAGAACACCGGACTTCCCGCCGCGGGGAGCAATGGGGCGGCAAGCGTCTCCCTGACCATCCTCGCCGATCCCCTGAGCTTGCAGGTGGCCGATCTCGACTCGGTGGGCAGCCTGGTGGGGGCCGATCGGCCCTATCCCCGTGTCGCCTTCCTCTTGCGCAACGGTCTGACCACGGCCGCCGATTTCCATCGCCTCGACCTCGAGGTGGTGGATGACGCGGGCCGGCCGATCGCCGATCCCTCCGTCTTCCTGCAGTCGTTGACCCTGGTCCGGGAGGACACCGGGGAGAGCTTCAGCGCGACGGTCACGGCGAACCCGGTGACGATCCAGTTGTCCACCTCGATCGCCACCGCCGCGGCGATCGGGTTCCGCCTGGATGTCCAGGCCCGCCGGGGCGCGCCTTTCGCCTCCTTCGCCTTCGCGGTGGATCGCGGCTCGGCCGAGCTGACCGAGACAGGGGGATTCCCTCTCAGCTATGCCCTGCTCGACGGCGAGGGAAGCGGCGAGGAGAGGGTCATCGCCGGCGCAAGCGTGACCGTGGCGGGAGCGGACCAGGTGTCCGCCCACAGCTATCCCAACCCCTTCGTGCCCAGCCGCGAGGACGCGATCCTGGCCTATTCGCTTCCCGAGGACGCGCCGGTGCGCATCGAGATCTTCGACCTGCTGGGCCAAGTGGTGAAGAGCTGGGACTTCCCGCCGGGCTCTCCCCAATCGAGCGCGGGCATCCACGACGGGGACGTCCGCTGGGATGGACGCAACGGACGGGGTGAGCCAGTCCGCAACGGGGTCTACGTCTGCCGGTTGCAGGCCGCCGGACGGGAAGTCATCTACCGAATCGCGGTGACCCGATGACCACCCTGCCGCACATCCGGCCATCCCATCGCCACGCCCCGGCCGTGGCGCGCGCCGGGGCCATCGCCTGCGCCCTGGCGGTGATGGTTCTCCAGCTTTCGGGAGCGTTCGCATCGGCGTGGGCCCAGGAGAGCGGAGGGACCGACACCGTGTTCCGCCTGGGGCCCACCGCCCGGGGCGTGGGGCTGGCCGGGGCGATGGTCGGCCTGGCCACCGACGCGAGCGCCCCGTACTGGAATCCGGCCCTGTTGCCCCACGCACCGGGTTCGCAGATCACCTTCAGCTACAATCGGCTGTTCAGCGCGGCGGACGGGGCCGCCTACCAGTACCTGGGAATGGTCTATCCCACCCTGAACGCGGGTGGTTTCGGCCTGGGATTCCTGCGGCTCTCCCTGGGGGGCATCGACACCTACGACAACTTCAGCCGGCCCACCGGGACCCTCGACTACGCCGAGACCCAGATGCTGTTCAGCTACGGTTACGGGGCGGCATTGCCCTGGTTGGGCGGCCATGTCGACCTGGGTCTGACCGCGAAGATCCACAGCCTCGAACTCGACGAACGGGCGACCAGTGGGGGCATGGACCTGGCGGTGAGCTGGCAACCTCCCCACCTGGAATCCTTCCGCGTCTCCTATGTCCACCAGAACCTGGTCGCTCCGAGCTTCCGGCTGGTCGACGTGGAGGACCAGCAGCCCTTCACCCAGCGCTTCGCGCTCAGCCATCACCGCGATCTGGGGGAGGCCACCACCCTCGACCTGGCGGTCGACTACGACCGGCCCCAGTTCGCCGATTCGCGTCTGTCTGTCGGAGGTGAGTTCTCCTACCGGAATCTCTACACCCTGCGCGCGGGGTACGATTCCGAGCGCTTCAGCGTGGGTCTGGGAGGGCGCTGGCGGGCCTACGCCCTCGACTACGCCTTCCGCTCCGGGGGCGAACTGGGCGCGTCCCAGTTCCTGAGTTTCTCCTGGTACTTCGGCGAAAGCCTGAAGAGTCGCCGCGACGCGCAAGCGCGGCAACGGCAGCAGGAGATCGAAGAAGCCAGAATGGAGGCGGTGGAGAGCTGGCGAAGTGAGCAGGCCATGCGCGCCCTCGAGGATCTGCGTGGCCACCTGGCCGGCGGGGCGGTCGATCGGGCGGAACAGGATCTGGCCCGCGCCCGGGGATTCGGGGTGGCCGAGAGCGAGTTGAGCGACTTCGAGGAAATCCTGAAGAAGAAGCGTCAACAGCAACAGGAACAATTACTTGCCGATCAGCTTCGCCAATCACAAGCCCAGAGCGCCGAGCGGGCGGTGCGCGAGGCCCTCGGCCAGGACGATCCCCTGCGGGCGCGCCTGGCGCTGGAGAATCTCCAACGGGTGGCCCCGGACCATCCCATGCTGTCGCGGCTCTCCCAGGACGTCGAGGCGATCCTGGCCGGGGCGGTCGCCGCGGCGGCGAGTGAGGCCACCGCGGCCGAACGGGCCGGCGACTGGGAACGGGCTTTGCGGGCCTGGAGCGAAGTGGCGCGACTCGATCCCACCGACCCAGGTCCCGCCGCGGCCCAGGCCAGGTGGCGGGCCGAACTGGAAGCGGCCCGGACCGACAGCGAGCAGGCCCGGGCACAGGCCGACCGCGCGCGGCGTCAGCTCCAGCGGGAAGAGACCTATACCCAGGCTCTCGAGCGGTACGCCCAGGGCGATCTCGACGGGGCGGAGACCCTGTGCAAGAAGGTTCTCGCGGCAGATCCATCCCACCGCAAAGCCGCGGAACTCCTGCGCCGTATCCAGCTCCGGCGGGAGGGCCCTCGACGCTTGAGCGGAGCGGAGGAAGAGGAAGTGAGGAAGGCCTACCTGGCCGGACTCACCCGGTTCACCGAGGGCGACTATGAGGGCGCCATCGCCCAGTGGGAGAAGATCCTGCAGATCGATCCCGGGAACCAGGGCGCGCGCAACAACATCGCCGAGGCGAAGGCGCGGATGGAGAGTCTGCGCAAGAACAAGAATGAACCGGAGGGCGGGTCACGGTGATCGGGGGAAGAGTCAAACACGCCCAGCTCGTGGTGGAGGCCAAGGAGAGCACCCTGGTCGAGGTGCGCGACTTCGTGGCGCGAATCTGCCGCTACGCCGGATTCGACGCGGCCGACATCGGCAACTTCAAGCTCGCGGTCGACGAGGCCTGCACGAACATCATCCAGCATTCCTACCGGAACATGGGCGGCGAGATCTCCATCGAGGTGAGCTACTGCTCGGGATGGGTGGAGATCTGTCTGCGCGATGAGGGGGAATCCTTCGACTTCGGCGCGGTCGCTCTTCCCGACCTCGATCATTACGTCGCCATCGGCAAGCGGGGTGGTCTGGGGATCTACCTGATCAACCGGATCATGGACGAAGTGGAGTACCGCTCGAACGACGGCGTGAATGAATTGCGTCTCGCCATGGACCGTCGGCTTCCGATGGATCGCTGGATCCCCGGTCTCCATTTCTCCGCGCTGCATCGCAGCCTGCGGATGCGTTTCACCCTGCGCGCTTCCTTCGGTCTGACCCTGCTCGTGGTTCTCGCGCTGGGGATCATCCATCTCCGCCAGCGGGAGACGATCTTCGCCCAGGAGCTGTCCCGGATCGAGGCGGTGGCGCGGGACACCGCGGTCGAGGCGCAGAGCGTGCTCAACAGCGGCGATCCCTATTCGCTGGGACGCACCCTTCTTCAACAGAGCGTCCTCGAACTGGCCCACAGCGATTCCACCATCGCCTACGCCAGGGTGGTGCACGACCGCGACGGCCGGATCTGGGTGGATACCCGCATGGACCGCCTCTTCACCACCTGGCAGCCCGAGCCGGGACGTCCGCTGGATTCGGTGGGTGGAGAGGGACAGTGGCAGACCATGCGGGGTCCTCTGGGGCTCATCTACCAGTTGAGCTACCCGGTGACCATCCACGGTCCGCAGGGGGAAACGGTGCGTCTGGGACAGGTCATCCTCGGCCTGAAGGCCAGTGAAGTCCGGGCGCTCTATCACGCGGCCCTGGTCCACATCGCGGGAATCGGGCTGCTCGCCCTGTTGGCGGGCACGGTCCTGATCCTCATCATGGTCAATCTCTTCGTGCGGCCCATCCAGCAGCTCACCGAGGGGGTGCTGGCCATCGGCGACGGCGTGCTGGAGAAGGACATCGAGGTCCAGGGTCCCGAGGAGATCTCCACCATCGCCGCCGCCTTCAACGAGATCGCGGGCAAGTTCCGCAACGCACAGGCCCACCTGGTGGAACAGGAGCGGCTGCAGAAGGAGATGCAGCTCGCCCGCGAGATCCAGCGCACGCTGCTGCCGACCGAGATGCCCGACCTCTCCGGCTACGAGATCGCGGCCATGTACCGGGCGGCGGCCGAGGTCGGTGGGGACTACTACGACTTCTTCACCGTCGACGAGGACACCACCGGCATCGTGGTGGCCGACGTGTCGGGCAAAGGCATCCCGGGCAGTCTGGTGATGACCATGATCCGCACCGCTTTGCGTATGGAGGCGCGGGGCAACCACAACGCCAGCGATGTCATGTCGCGGGTGAACGCCTTCATCACCGAGGACATGCGCAAGGGAATGTTCATCACCCTCTTCTACATCATCCTCGACTCGAAGAACCGGGTGGTGAGTTACGCTTCGGCCGGACACAACCCGATGCTGCTCTATCGGAAGGAGACCGACGAGGTGTTCTTCCTCAATCCTCCGGGTTTCCCGGTGGGGATCTCCCTGCCCGATCCCGATCTCTTCGAGAAGACCATCGATGTCGAGCGGCTCCAGTTGCAGCAGGACGACCTCCTGCTGGTCTACACCGACGGTGTGACCGAGGCGATGAACGCGGCCCGCGAGCAATACGGCGAGCAGCGCATGATCCAGTGCGTGAAGGAACACGCCGGCAAGTCGGCGGAGGAGTTCATCGACGCCCTCAACCGCGATGTCGCCGCCTTCACCGCCGGCTACGCCCAGAACGACGATATCACCGTGGTGGCGATCAAGGAGAAGATGCGCCCCGCTTCGCTCGAGATCGAGCGGCGGCAGCGACTGCTCGACATGGTGGAGGTCGAGGGCAAGGAGATCGAAGAGGCCTGCCGCGAGTACGGGGTGTCGGTGTCGACCTACTACCGCTGGCGGCGCCTGAAGGAGAAGGGGGGCGAGGAGGCCCTGGCCGGAAAGGCGAGCCAGGCCGGATTGCGCCGCCTCACCATCGAGGAGCGCGACGCCATGCTGGCCCTGGTGCGGAAAGATCCTTCCCTGGGTGCCAAGCGGTTGGCCGACGCCCTCGGCGACCAGGGATTCTCCCCCACCGCCCGGATGGTCTACGAGGAGCTGGTGCGGCTGGATCTGAGCAACGAGAGCAAACGGCGCCGTTACCTCCACCAACGAGGGTGGAAGCAGGATCCCCGGTTGGATCCCATGACGGCCGACGATTCCCCGGAAGGGAATCGGGAACACCCCGCCCCGGCCGAGGAGGAGTTGGACCGAACTTTGCTGAATCCAGACGCGGAACCGGCATCGCTCGACGAGACCGAGGAAGCCCCCTTGGAGTCCCGTTGAGCAGGCATAACCAAGATATTGTCCGACAACGGATTAACGAATTCATCTCGAGTGAAGAAGGAGATCTCTCCTGATGGACGGAATCACGGTCATCTCGAAGGCGCACGAATCCTGCCCGGATCACCAGATCCTCGAGGTGGCGGGATACATCGACACTTCGACCTCGGCCGAACTGGAACGGGAGATCAAGTCCTTGATCCACTCCGGTCGCTACAAGATCATCGTCGACCTCTCGAAGGTGTCCTACATCTCCTCGGCGGGGTGGGGGATCTTCATCAGCGTCATCCGGGAGATCCGCGAGAACGGCGGCGATCTGAAGCTGGTCGGGATGATTCCGGACGTCTTCGAGGTCTTCGAACTGCTCGAGTTCCAGAACATCCTCGGCGCCTTTCCCACCGTCGAGGACGCGATCCAGGCCACGACCGCCGCGACCTGATCCGGCCCGCTCTTGGAACGACTGGACTCCGGGACGCCCGCCCCTCCGGCGGGCGTTTCCGTGTCCGGGGACGCGGGCAGAAGGTCCGGTCCGGGCGGCATGCCGCCGGGCACGGGGAGGATGCGGCCCCTCCGGCGGGCGATCGAGCGGGGGTGGCGGAAACGGGGGCGGCGGGTTTAGAGTATGGAAGCCTGCCCACCTGGACAGAAGGCCTCCTCACAGAGAGCGCATGGTCGCGGTGACCTCAGCTTCCTTCAACTTCCCCCTGGCGGTCTTGCGGATGGCGCCCTCGGGCGCATTGCAGTGGCTGGGAGTCGCCGTCGCGGCGGTGGCCGTGTTGGCGATCGCCTACTTCTCCTATCGTCGCACCCTTCCCGAGTTGACGCGGCCGCAGCGGTGGACCCTGCAGACCTTGCGCTCGGTCGCGCTGCTGCTCTTGCTCTTCATGTTGCTCGAGCCGGTGCTGCACCGCCGTGACGAAAAGGTCATTCCCCCCGGGGTGCTCGTGCTGACCGACGGCAGCCGCAGCATGCGTCTGCGCAACGAGGAGGGACAGAGCCGTCTCGAAGCCGCGCATCGCTTGGAGCAAGCGGCGACGGAGGGTCTTCGCCGCCGGAACGGGCGGCCCCGGATCTTCTTCGCCCGGGGCGCCCGGCGGGTCTGGCCCGAGAACGGCGAAGGAGAGGATGACGGGACCAACCTGGAGGCGTTGCTGCTGTCGGGGGCGCAACGGCACCTGGCGGACAATCTGCAGGCCATCCTGCTCTTGAGTGACGGGGTCGATACCGATCGGGACCGCCCCTCGATCGCGGGTCTGCGCGTGCCGGTGTACACCGTGGCGGTGGGGGATTCTTCGTCGTCGGGAGATCTACGGGTCGACCGGGTGCGCTATCCCACCCTGGCCTACCGGGGGGAGAGAATCGAGATCGACGCCGAAGCGGTGATCGATGCGTCCGAGGCCGGACGCACCTGGGCCCTGCTGGAAGGCGGAGGAAAGACCGACAGCCTTCTCGTCCAGTGGCCGGCCGGCGGCGGACGCGTGCCGCTGCGTTTCACCGTGCGGGCCGACAGCCTGGGAATGCTCCGCCGCAGCTTGCGCCTGGTTCCCTTGCCCCAGGAAGCCCTGGTGGAGAACAACCGCATGGAGGTGGCGCTGCAGGTTCGCAAGCAGCGACTGCACCTGGTTCTCATCGGAGCGCGTCCCGGGTGGGATTTCCATTTCCTCTTCCGGCGCTTCGCGCGCGACAAACGCTTCCTGATGGAAGCCGTCTACCTTCGCCGGGACCAGTGGATCCTGGCGGGGACGGACAGTCTGTGGACTCCACCCGCCGACCTCGCCCACGCCCGGGGCGTGGACGCGTGGATCCTGGCCAGCCTGGACGACCTCGACCGGATCGCGGCGTCCGCGCCGGGGATCGAGGCCTCGGTACGACGCGGCGCCGGCCTGTTGACCCTCTTCTCCAAGCCGCGCCGCAAGAGGCCGCCGGTGCTCTCGGCCGGCGCCCGCGCTCTGTTGCCGGTGGTGCTCCAACCGGGGGCGCGTTGGGTGGAAGGGGAGCACCGGGTGGAGGTGACCGCGGCGGGAATGGCCCATCCCATCCTCGATCTTCCCGCCGAGGTGGGCTCGGCTCCGTCCCGCCTGGAGGCGATGCCTCCGTTGTGGGAAGCGGTCCACGGGGTCTCGGTCAAGCAGGACAGCGACCTGCTCCTGCAACTGCGCGGGGACGACGGTGTGCTTCCTCTGCTGGCGGTGGGGCGGCACGGCAAGGGAGTGGTGGCGAGCTGGTCGGCCGCTCCCCTGTGGAGCTGGTCGTTCTGGCGACTGGGCGAACGGGAGAACGAAGACGTCTACTTCGCCCTGACCGGCAACCTGCTCTTCTATCTCGCCGAGGGAGGCCACCGCACCCGGTTGCGTCTGGTGCTGCCCCGTCCGGTCGTCGCGGTGGGTGAAGACGCGTTGGTGCGGGCGGTGGTCCTGGATTCGCGCATGCAACCGGACCGCCATCACGACCTGTGGCTGGAATGGAGGGCGGATGATGGAACTCCGGTGGACTCGACGGCCCAGGCGACCGGGCGGCGGTTGATGAAGGTCGACGCCTCCACCGAAGGAGGCCGCAGTCTGCGTCTTCCGGCGCTTCCTCCCGGCCCCTACCATTTCCGGATCGCGCTGGAGGAGAAGGGGGGACGGATCGTGTCCCCCTGGAAGTCGCTGGAGATCGATCCGTATTCGGTGGAGTACCGGCATCCACAGCCGGACCCCGTGGCCCTGGGAGAGATCGCCCGGATGACCGGCGGGCGGAGGCTTGCGGAGGACGAGCTGGCCGAGTGGGCGGCGCGTCTTACCCTCCAGGAGACCACCCGGGTCGAACCCCGTCGGATTCCCGTGTGGGCTTCGCTCGGACTGTTCGCGGTGCTGATCGGCTTGCTGAGCGCCGAATGGGCGCTGCGCCGCCGGTGGGGAATGGTCTGAGTCCCATTGCCTCCCACATACCCGGCCTCCCGGGGAAGGTTGTGCCATGGCACCCCGGCAAGCGGCCGCGTGGCTGGTTCTGCTGGCGATGGTGGTTCCGGTTTCCAGCGTCCGCTCCCGACTTGTCCTGAACGAAGTCCTGTACGATCCGCCGGGCAGCGACACCGGCCGGGAGTTCGTCGAGCTCTTTCTCGCCGGTACCGATTCGCTCTCGCTCGACGGGGTCCGCCTGGTGTTCGTCAACGGCGCCGCGCCCGATACCCGCAAGACGATCTGGCGCGCACCCGAGGGTCTGCTTCTTGCGCCGGGCACCTTCTTCGTGGTGGGCGAGAGCGGGGTCGAGCCCCGCGACGCGCAGGCCACCCTCTCCCTGCAGAACGGGCCCGACGCGGTGTGGTTGCTGCGGGGGGAGGAGGTCCTCGATCGCCTGGCCTGGGGAGACATGGAGGGTCTGGGTGAGGGGACTCCCGCCGAGGACGTTTCCGGGACCAGCTTGGGAAGGGTGCCCGACGGCGCCGATTCCGATGACAACGCCACCGACTGGCGAAGACTGGACCGGCCCAACCCGGCCCGGGTGAACGCGGCGGCGGTCGATTTCGGGTTGGGGCCGTTGGAAGCGGATCCGCCCCACCGGTCGACGCAGGGGGTGGTGCGTTTCATGGTGATCGCCCGCGCGCACGGATGGGCATCGCATCAAGAGGGAACCGTCCGATGGTCCCTCGACGGAGATCTTCTCGCCGAGACCCCCTTGTCCCTGTCCGCAAACGACTCCATCGGCCTGGAACGGGAGTTTCCGTTGCCGTGGGGGCGGCACCGGGTGAGGGTGGAGATCGTCACGCCCTCGGCGGTGGTCGACAGCGAACGCCTCATCTTCCAGGTGGGGGTCGGCGACGTCGTTCTCAACGAGCTGATGGTGCGTCCTCTGGACGATCAGCCGGAGTGGATCGAGCTGCATGTTCCCGGCGCGGCGCCGCCGGTATTGCAGGGGTGGGCGATCAGCGACGCCACCCGCAAGTGGCGCACCCTTCCCGAGATCGTCATTCCTCCCGGCGGCTTTGCGCTGCTCTGCGGCGACCCGGAACGTCTCCGTGGGCTCTTCGATCTGCCGGAGGATGTCTCGGTGGTCACTCCCCAGGGCGGTTGGCCATCGCTCAACAATACCCAGGGAAGCGGGGCCGAGTTCGCCGACGAGGTCTTGTTGCGTGATGAGCTGGGAGCGGTCGTCGATTACCTCGCCTACACCTCCGATCTCATCCTCGAGGAAGGTCACAGCATCGAGCGCGGCCTGATCGCCAACGACTCGCCCCGCGCGTGGTTCGCCGCGTCGGGTCCGCCCAGTCCGGGACGTCCCAATCCCAGTGCCCAGGCGGTACCGCCGGTCTCGGGACTGCGGGTGCAGCCCAATCCCTTCACTCCCGATGGAGATGGTGAGGGCGATGTGCTGCACATCCTGCTGCGCCATCCGCTCGACGGGCTCGCGGTGGTGGCCGAGGTCTTCGACCTGGAAGGCGGACGGGTGTGCACCCTGGGAACCGATTCGGCCGGGGGCGGTCTGCGCCAGTGGTTGTGGGACGGCCGCGACGCGCGCGGGCGGCCGGTTCCGATGGGAGCCTACGTGGTGGTGGTGCGCGGCGGTGGACACGGCACCGGCGAACGCCGCTGGTCCGCTCTGGTCGCCCTCGCCCGGCGGTGATGGGGACGGCGTCGCACCGACAGGTCCTCCGCTCCACGCTCCTGGTCGTCCTTCTGCTCGCCGTGTCGCCGGCGTGGTCCCAGGAGCTGGAAGGCGCTCGCGCGGTGGAGAGCCTGCCCGCTTCCTCGTGGTTGCGGAGGCCCCCCTATCGTCTGCGGATGGGGGTGGGCGAGCCGGTGCGACTGGACGGCGCCGGGTTCAGCTGGATCGAGGGAAGGGTTTTGCTGGGAGCAGAATCCTCGGTGGAGGCGGGCCTGTCCGCACTCGGTGCCGGGGGCTTCAGCGCTCGCGGGGCGCGGGTTGGATTGCGGATCGGCCTTGCCGGTCTTGCGCTGAGCGGGTCGGTGCTCCGGGTCGAGAAGTCCGTTGCCGGCGTGGCGCGCACGAGCGGAACCCGCACGGAGTTCTCCTTGGGATTGGTCGCCGGTCCGGTGCGCGGCGGCATGCGGCTCACCACCCCGTGGCCGTCCCGTGCGATGGTGATGACCCCGGGACGCTTCACCCTGGCCGCCCAGGCGGAGGGCGCAGGGTGGGCGGTGGGATTGGAACGGCGGGACTCTGCCTGGCAGGATGCGGGACATTGGCGGGGAGGGGTGTGGTGGGTTCTCGCTCCCTCGCTCGCCCTGGCCCTGCGGGGTGGGATGGATGGGGGCTTCCTGGTGCTCAGCGCGCGACGGGGTGCGATGGTGCTGACGGTCTCGTTCCCGGTGGCATCGCCGATTCCCCTCGGTCCTTTCCTCGCCCTTCACTGGCAGTCTCCCGAGGGGAAGCTGGCTCCGTGATCCCCGGGGGTCGGCTCTGCCGGTGGGCGCAAACTGTCTTCACCTGTGCGCTCGGGTGGTTCCTTCTTGCACCCCCGGCGCGGGCGCAGGTTCTCGACGACCCGGCGGCCCAGCTTGCGGCTTGGCGTCGCGAGCCCCTCGATCTACGCCGGGTGGACGCCGCCGAGCTGGCCTTGTTGCCGTGGCTCGACGCGGGTCTGGCCCGGGCCATCGTCGGACTCCGGGAGGCGGGAGGTCTGCACCGGCTCGACGATCTCCTGCTCGTCCCGGGACTCGACCGTGATCGGCTGCGGGCGATCACGCCTTTTGTCCGCCTGGATTCCTCGACGTGGGGGTTGGGTGGGTTTGTCGAGCACTTCAGTCGGTGGAGCCGGGATGGCTTCTCCCGGCACACCACCCGGTTTCGAGTGCACCGGGGGGCTTTCGGCCTGGCGGGCCAGGCGCCCCGCCCGACCGATCCGACGCCGTGCCTGGCCGGATGGTGGCGGGGTCGAGAGCTCGTTCTCTTCGTCGGTGATCTGCGGCCACGCCTGGGCTGGCCCCTGTTGCTGGCCGACCCGGCGATCCGCTCGCGCACCGCGGCGCCTTCCCTGGGCCGGCAGATGACGCTGCGCGGGAGCATCTCCTCCCGTGCGGGAAGCTGGCGGGGGGTGGGGGGCAGCGCCTCGCTGGCGGGCTTCCGTCTTCTCGCCGCGGCCGGCCGGGTGGACGGTCGGTCCCGCCCCCATTCCTTGATTGCGGTCGAGAGCAGCCATGGCCCCCTGAGGGTGGGGGCGGCGGTGCTCGACGGCGCGGCGGCTTCGGTCTGGTTGGCAGTGGAGCGTTCCGCGTTGCATGCCCGGATCGAAGGTGGCCGCGAGTTCTCCGGAGGACAAGGCAGCCGATGGTGTGCCGCCCTGCGGGCCACCGAAGGTGGAAGGTCCTTCGGTCTGGCCCTGACCCTGGCCACTCCCGGCGTCGGGCAGGATCCCATCACCGGACAACCGCTCGATCGGATCCACCGTGTCCTCCAGGCCGATCTGCGCGTGCACCCCGGGCGCTGGACGCTGACCGCGCTGGCGCGGGCACGGCGTCGAGGGGTGACCGGCGCGGTGGTGGACGACCTGCGCTGGCAGCTCGAGGGGGCTGGACCGCTGCCCCGCGCCCGCTTGAGGGTGCAGTGGCGCCAGGACGAAGCGCCGGCCCGAGGCGCGACCCGGGTGTGGAACCTGTGGCTGCAGGAGCGCCGCGACGGACACCCGGTGGCGCGCAGCCTGCGGCTGCGCCAGGAGCGCGGGGCATCGACCCGCTCGTTGCTGGTGGCCTTGGCCCTGGAGGGAGGAGATCTCTGGTCGTGGAAGATCCAGCTTGCCGGGTCACGGGGCGACCGCTCGGCGCCCTGGACCGTGGGGGTGCCCATCGCCGGGGTCAGCCCGTCGTGGCTGGCTCCCCAGGGCGGTGGCGTGCTGTTCACCCTCGAACGCACTGGATCCTCCCTGGATCTTGGGGGGTGGGTGCGCCTGCGGGGTGACCGCCGCGGTCCACCTCTTCTGGAGGGAGGCCTGGGGCTGCGCTGGGGTCGTCTCCAACCGTGGTGATCGCGCGGCGGTTTCCAGACGACCGAGGGAGAGCCGGCGTGAGAGGGCACCGGTCTCACCCGAAGGTGGGGGCTGGTGGGTTGGTGTGATGGTTGCTTCGTGGAAGAGGTGGAGTCGATCGTGCGCCATCACTCTCCCTCATGAGGAACCATGAGTTCGTCTTCGCCTTCAACCTACTCCCTGCCCAGCGAGCCCCTGCTCGAAATCCAGACACACGTGGTCGCCCGCGCGCGCGCCAAGCCCATCGTGCGGCGTTGGTTGCTCGAGCTGGAGGCGGTGGGGGAGATCTACGACCGCGCGGAGACCCTGGCTCTGGCCCTGCGCAAGCGCCTGGGGAACAGCGCTCTCGAGTCGATGATCGAAGGGTTGCTGACGGTGGCCGCCGACGCGGAGAGTTCGGGGGTCGCGGCCCTGGCCGGCCTGATCGCGGTGCGGGCCCAAGGTCTGGCCGTGGTCGACATGGTGCACGAGTTCCGCCACCTGCACCGGGTGGGCGCGCGGGCCCGCTTCCGGCGGGAACACGGGCAGGAGATCCTGGCGGAGGAACAGAAGCTCCTGGACGAGGTCGACGCGGTCGAGAAGGAACTGGTCCACCTGATTCCCCGGGATATCGACCCCTTCGCCCTTCCCTCGCCCCTCGATCTCGGCGCGGCCCGGATTCCCCGGAAGGTCTTCGAGATCCTGGCCACCACCCTCACCACCGAGGGTGAACTCGACGAAGACTCGCTGATGACGTTCATCCGCCTGGCTCGCATGGAGCAGATCGCGGCCGGGCTGAGGGCTTCGGCGGTTGCCGGGGAGATCAATCCGTACTCGTCCAAGGCGGTGAGTGCGATCATACCCCGGCTGGCCGAGCTCGATGCCCAGATCCGTGACGTGAAGGGATTCCTCGATGCCTTGAGCGAACAGAAGGACAGCCGTCTCTTCCACCAGCAGCACCCCGTCTTCCTGGACGTGCTTCAACCGGACGAAGTGACCCGGTTGCGCTCCTACTGCGAGGAACGGCCCCGGCTGGCGGTCTTCAACCGCCTGCTCGACGGCATCGAGAACAATCCCATCGCGCCGCGGGAGATGGTCTACTACGTCGACCGTCTCCTGCGCGTCGGCAACCTGCTCTTCTCCCGGAATCTCCGGCCGGTCCCCATCGACCCGGTTGAAGCGGTCCTCCTGGCGCTCGACCACGTGCACGAGAAGATGTTGCGCATCCCGGCCGGCCCGATGGTCTCCGCCGAGCTGGAGAAATCGAAGATCGAAGGATTGCAGATCGAAGATGGTGAGATGGTGTTGCCCTTCGATCTGGCCGCGGCCCGGCGGGTGCACGCCCCTTTGGGCCTGCCGCTTCCCCAGGAAGAGGCAGAGGCACCGGATGCCGCCCTGGGCGACATCAAGGACATCATCACCGCCAATCTCAACAACACCAGCGTCCTGCTCGGCTTGCTCAAGAATCCGAAGGTCATCACCAAGCCCGGCGTGGTGGCGTTCATCGCGAACACCTGCCGTCTGCCCCGGGTGCTCGAGGTCATTGCCCAGACCAAGAGTCTCCATTCGGGATTCGCCAACAAGGATGTTCCGTTGGCCATCGTGCGTTCCCCGGTACGCCTGCCGGTGAAGCTGGTGCGCCGCTTCATCCACGTGAAGTACATCCGCCGCGTCGAATTGCGGCGTCTGGCCCACGACAAGACCGGCCTGCGCCGGGAGATCTACGACGAAATCGTGTCCTACCTGGCCAGTCTGGCCTGAAGCGGCCTCCGTTCCGGGTGGGATCGCTTCCAAGCGGGACTCCTGGGTCATGCCGTCCCTTGGCCGGTTTCCCGAGAATCGGCCTCCCCAACTGGAAATCCCGGGGACGAAGGACTACATTCGGCCCGTTCCTTCCGTTCTGTCCACTTCGATGGGGAGGCAGCTGCCGTGTCGATGAACCTGGCGAGGCGTATGAGCCGTCTCGGCACCGAGACCGCGTTCGAGGTCCTGGCCCGGGCCAAGGCCCTGGAAGCCGAGGGAAAGAAGGTCGTGCACCTGGAGATCGGCGAGCCCGATTTCGACACTCCCGGGAATATCGTGGAGGCCGCGGTCTCTGCCCTGCATGCCGGTGCGACCCACTACGGACCTTCGGCCGGTCTACCCCACGCCCGCGCCGCCTTCGCCGAGTGGTTCTCCAAGGACCGCGGGGTCACGGTCACCCCGGAACAGATCGTCATCACCCCGGGCGCCAAGCCCATCATCTTCTTCACCATCACCGCCCTGGTCGAAGCGGGAGACGAGGTGATCTATCCCAACCCCGGCTTTCCCATCTACGAATCGATGATCGATTTCGCCGGGGCCAAGGCCGTCCCTCTGCCTCTGCGCGAGGAGAACGGTTTCAGCTTTGACCGCGACGAACTGCGCCGTCTGGCTACCGACAAGACCAAGCTCATCATCTTGAACACCCCGGGCAATCCCACCGGCGGCGTCCTGGGCCTCGAAGACCTGGAAGCGGTGGCCCAGGTGGCCAAAGAGCACGACTGCTGGGTGCTGAGCGACGAGATCTACTCGAAGATCATCTACGATGGAAGACACCACAGCATGCTCGAGGTCGATGGCATGGACGAGCGCACCATTGTCCTCGACGGGCACTCGAAGACCTATGCCATGACCGGCTGGCGCCTCGGCTTCGGGGTGATGCCCGAGTCCCTGGCCCCCTCGATCGCCCGCCTGCAGACCAACTCGACCTCGTGCACCGCCACCTTCATCCAGGAGGCCGGGATCGAGGCGTTGTTGGGCGACCAGTCGGGTGCGGAGGCGATGGTCCAGGAGTTCCGCGCCCGTCGCGATCTCGTGGTGGCCCGGTTGAACGAGGTCCCCGGAGTGAGCTGTTTCACGCCGGGCGGAGCGTTCTACGTCTTCCCCAACATCAGGGAGCTGGGCGTTCCCTGCGACGAGTTTGCCCGCACCCTGCTGGACGAGTACGGGGTGGCCGCCCTGGCCGGGACGTCCTTCGGCGCCTACGGAGACGGGTACCTGCGCTTCAGCTACGCCAATTCCCGGGAGAACCTCGAGGAAGGCGTTGCCCGATTGAAGGAATACGCCCAGACTCTCCTCTGAAGGGAATTCGGTGGGCCCCGGCCGCATCGTGAAGATCCCGGAGGTGGATTGCTGAGATGGGCAAGCGAGTGCTGGTCATCGGCGGCGGCGGGCGCGAGCACGCCCTCGCCTGGAAACTGAGCGCCTCGCCGCAGGTGGAGGCGGTGATGGCCGCCCCGGGCAATGACGGCATCGCCCAGATCGCGCGCTGCGTGCAGGTGAGCGATGCGGCGGGGTGGGAGGAACTGGCTCGGGCCGAGGGGGTCGATCTCGTGGTGATCGGTCCGGAGAATCCCCTGGTCGAAGGCGCGGCCGACCGGCTGCGCGCGGCGGGGCTGGCGGTCTTCGGTCCCTCCGCGGCCGCGGCGCGGCTGGAAGGGGACAAGGCCTTCGCCAAGGAATTCATGGAGTCGGCCGGCATTCCCACCGCCCGGGCGGAGATCTTCTACGACGCCTCGAAGGCGCTGGCCTGGTTGCGCGAGCACCCCGGGAGGTGGGTCGTGAAGGCGGCGGGGCTGGCCGCGGGCAAGGGGGTGGTGGTCTGTGACGACGCCGCCCAGGCGGAAGACGCCCTGCAGCGGATCATGGTCGATGGCGCCTTCGGGGCGGCGGGCCACACCGTCCTTCTGGAGGAGCGCCTGGAGGGTCCTGAACTCTCGGTCTTCGTGGTTCTCGATGGGCAGCGCGCGGCGTGGTTCGCACCCAGCCGCGATCACAAACGACTTCTCGAAGGCGACCGGGGCCCCAATACCGGGGGTATGGGAGCCTTCACCCCGGTGCCCGATGTGGACGAGGCCCTCATGACGCGGGTGATCGAAGAGATCCTGCTTCCCACCCTCGATGAACTGCGCCGGCGCGGCTTGGACTACCGGGGCTTGCTCTACCTGGGATTGATGCTCACCGGCGAAGGTCCCAAGGTACTCGAGTACAACTGCCGCTTCGGCGATCCGGAGACCCAGGTGGTATTGCCGGCCTATCCCGGCGATCTCTTCGAACTGCTGGACGGCGCGGCCCGCGGACGGCTTCCCGTCGAGGGCGCATTGCCGCGCAAGGGCGCCGCGGTGGGATTCGTCCTGGCGGCGCCGGGCTATCCGGGCAAGGCCGTCAAGGACATCCCCATCGAAGATCTCGATGCGGCCGACGGTCTCTTCTTCCACGCGGGCACCCGCCGGGAGGGCGGGATCTGGCGCACGGCCGGCGGTCGCGTCCTGTGCGCGGTCGGCCAAGGAAAGACCCTGGCCGAAGCCCGCCGCCGCGCCCTGGAAGGGGCGGAAAAGGTGCGATTCGAAGGCGCGCAGATCCGGCGCGACATCGCGGTCAGGGAGGCAACGGTATGAGCGTCCAGGAAGGTCGCCGGGTGGCCATCGTCTCGGGCAGTCCCAGCGATGGGGAGATGGTCAAGGCCTGTGAGGAGATCCTCGACTTCTACGGGATCACCCACGAGAGCCAGGTTCTCAGTGCGCACCGGCAGCCGCAGATGTTGCGCCAATGGATCGAGGAGGAAGAGGCCAGGGGAGTGCGGCTGTTCATCGCGATGGCCGGCATGGCGGCGCACCTGCCCGGCGTGGTGGCGTCCCTGACCGCACGGCCGGTACTTGGGGTGCCCCTGCCCGGGGGGCTTCCCGGCGGGGTGGACGCGCTGTACTCGGTGGTGCAGATGCCGGCGGGAGTTCCGGTGGCGACCTTGGCCGTGGGCAAAGCGGGCGCGCGCAACGCGGCGCACCTGGCGGCGAGGATCCTCGCCCTGGGCGATGAGGTCCTGGCCGGGAAGGTGGAAGAACACCGGCAATACATGGCGCAGGGGGGGCGGTGACCGGCCGCGGGAACCCCGCGGCGATCGAGGCGGCGACGTCGGCGTTGCGCGAGGGCGCAGTGGTTCTGCTGGACACCGACTCGTTGCCCGGTCTGCATGCCCTGGCCCGCCTGGAACGCTCGGTGAACGCGTTGCGCGAGGTGAAACAGTCGACCACGAAGCGTCCCTTCCTGCTCCTCTTTTCTTCGGTGGACGAGGTCGTGCGCTACGGTCTTCCCCGTCGTTCCCGGGACCTTCGCACCCTCCGGCGCATCTGGCCCGGCCCGCTCACCGCGTTGCTGACCCCGCAGCCGGAGACCCCCGACTGGTGGTGCGACGGCGGCCGGGGCCTGGCCGCCCGGGTGCCCGCGTCCCGGCCCTTGCGCGAGCTGATCGCCGCCCTCAAGGCGCCGCTCTTTTCCACGAGCGCGAACCGGGAGGGAGAGGGGCCGGCCCGCACCCTCCACGAGGCCGCAGCCCGTTTCCCCGGGCTGCCCGCCTTCGAGCTGGGGATGCCCTCGCGGGGAACACCCTCGACCCTGGTCGATCTGCGGGGCCCGAAGGCGGTCGTCCTGCGGACGGGAGCGTTCGGATGGCCGGAAGATGACACGCCCGCGCCCTGAGCTTCGTTTCCCACGAACGCGGGTTCCCACAGCATCCGGCGATCCCATTGCCAAGGCCGCGGGGCCCGACTTTGGGTGCATCGTCGGACCTCGAGGATTTCGCCCGGCCGCCTTGACTTCGGGGAGGGGGCCAGGTAGCTTTGCCGCGCGATTTCCACAACTGTAGAAATCACTATGGCTTTTGTGCTCTTCGTCTGTATCGGCAATAGCTGCCGCAGCCCCATGGCGGAAGTCCTCGCGCGCCGCCATTGGGACGGTCTCTGCCGTGGGCTCACGGTGGGCTCGGCCGGTCTGGCCGCCCTGGCCGGGGCGCCCGCCTCGCATCTGGCCCAGGCGGTGGCCGACGAGCAGGGAGGGGACCTCGGCGCCCATCGGACCCGGCGGGTGAGCGCCCGGTTGGTGGAGGCGAGCGACCTCGTGGTGACCATGACCGGAGCGCAGAAAGCCGAGTTGGTCGGTCGGTTTCCCGAGGCGCGCGAACGGCTCTTCACCCTGGGCGAACTGGCCCGGTCGGGCCGGGCCGCGCCGCCCGAAGTGGGCGACCCCTGGGGAGAGGACCTCGAGGAGTACCGGCGGGTCTGGGCCCAGATCGACGAGCTGATCGAGGCCGCCGCGCCGGCGGTGAAGGCGTTCCTGGACGAACGGGGAGCATGCCCCTGAGCGCGAGAACCCCCCACTGCTGGGTCGACCCGCGGTTCAGATGGGGTCCTGTGGCGGATGCGAGCCTTCGATCGGGTGGTCCGGCGGCCCCCCATCTTCAACCGCTCCGGTTCCATCGGCCGGAGCAGGAGGCAAGGACGTGAGCTTCCTCGAGAGTACCGACCCGGCGATCGCCGAGATCGTACGCAAGGAACTGCACCGCCAGCGCGGTCAACTGGAGATGATTGCCAGCGAGAACTTCACCAGCCTGGCGGTGATGGAAGCCATGGGCAGCGTGCTCACCAACAAGTACGCCGAGGGCTATCCCGGCCGCCGCTACTACGGCGGGTGCGAGTTCGTGGACGAGGCCGAACGCCTCGCGCGCAACCGGGCCAAGGAATTGTTCGGGGCCAAGTATGCGAACGTGCAGCCACACTCGGGTTCCTCGGCGAACCTCACCGCGTATCTGGCCTTCGCGAAGCCGGGCAGCAAGGTGCTGGGGCTCAGTCTGAGTCATGGCGGGCATCTCACCCACGGGCATCACGTCAACTTCAGCGGAATGTTGTTCGAGGCACACCACTACGAGGTCGATCGAGAGACCGAGCAGCTCGATTACGATGCCCTACGCCGCCAGTGCGAAGAGCTGCGTCCGTCGCTGCTGGTGACCGGCAGCAGCGCCTATCCACGGGCCTGGGACTTCGAGAAGCTGGGCAGGATCGCCAAGGAGCTGGAGATCCCGTTGTTGGTGGACATGGCCCATTTCGCCGGCCTGGTGGCGGTGGGGCTCCATCCCGACCCCATGCCGCACGCCACGGTGGTGACCTCCACCACCCACAAGACCCTGCGCGGCCCGCGCGGAGGGCTCATCCTCACCATGGACAAGGAAGCGTCCAAGGCGGTCAACAAGACCAACTTCCCCGGGACCCAGGGCGGACCCTTCATGCACATCATCGCCGCCAAGGCGGTGTGCTTCCACGAAGCGATGCAAGACCCCTACCGGCGCGATCAGGAACAGACCGTGCGCAACGCCAGGCATCTGGGTGAGCGCCTGGTTGAGCAGGGCCTGCGGCTGGTGAGCGGTGGAACCGACACCCACCTTCTGCTGGTCGACGTGCGCGGGAAGAACCTCACCGGCAAGGAAGCGGAGGAGATCCTGGAGAAGGTCGGGATCACCGTGAACAAGAACACCATTCCGTTCGATCCGGAGAGTCCTTTCGTCACCAGCGGAATCCGCATCGGCACGCCCGCGTTGACCACCCGCGGCATGCGGGAGAAGGAGATGGATGAGATCGCCGAGATCATCGGACGTGCCCTCACCGTCGGCAAGGACAGCGGAGATCTGCCCGTGCTGCGCGAACGCAGTCTCGCCCTGGCCGCCGCTTTCCCCCTCTACCCCGAGCTCGGATAGGGGCGAAGGCCGATGCGTTGTCCCAACTGCGGGCATCTGGAGGACAAGGTCGTCGACTCGCGATCGACCAAGGAGGGCGCGGCCATCCGTCGCCGCCGGGAGTGTCTGGGTTGCGGTCACCGTTTCACCACCTACGAGTATGTGGAGAGGACCTCGGCCCTGGTGGTGAAGAAGGACGGGCGGCGCCAGACCTACGATCGCGATCGGCTGTTGGCCGGCATCCTCCAAGCCTGCCACAAACGACCGGTCACCCGCGAGGAGATCGACGCCCTGGCCGACCGGGTGGAGGCGCGGATCTTCGCTCCGGCCCGCGAAGAGATCCCCAGCCAGGAGATCGGTGAGGTGGTCATGGAGGAACTCGAGCGGCTGGATCACGTGGCCTACGTGCGCTTCGCCTCGGTCTACCGGAGTTTCCGCAACGTAAGCCAGTTCATGGACGAACTGCGGGGCCTGCTCGAGCGCGACGCCAAGAACGGAGCGAAGGAATAGACCATGGATGGCGCCAGCACCCACGGTTCCGCCGACGAGATGACCATGCTCGAGCACATCGCCGAGCTGCGCAAGGTCCTCCTGTGGTCGTTCGTGCTGGCGCTCCTCGGAGCGGTTGTTTCCTGGTTCTTCAGCGACCAGATCGTGAACGCGTTGCTCGAGCCGGCGCGCAAGGCAGGCCAGGAGAGCTTGTACTTCACCGCCCCGATGGAAGCCTTCCTCTTGAAGTTGAAGGCATCGACCGCGGTGGGTTTCTTCATCGTACTGCCGCTCATCCTGCTCAAGATCTATGGCTTCGTCACCCCCGGGTTGAAGCCCAATGAGAAGCGGGTGGTCACTCCGATGCTGGTGGCCGCCACCGGTTTGTTCTACGTGGGCGTGGCATTCTGTTTCTTCATCCTCCTGCCCCTGGTGATCCGCTTCGCCGTGGGATTCGCCACCGACCAGCTCCAACCGCTTCTGACCGCACGCGAGTACTTCGGCCTGGCGGTGCGGCTGTGCCTGGCCTTCGGGCTGTTGTTCGAGCTGCCGATGGTGGTGCTGGCCCTGTCCTGGGCGGGAGTGGTGAAGCCTCAGACCCTCCTGAGGGGCTGGCGCTACGCCCTGGTGCTCATCCTGACCGTTTCGGCCGTCCTGACTCCTCCAGACGTGATTTCGCAGGTCATGCTCGCCGGACCGGTGATGGTCCTCTACCTGGTGAGCGTGCTGATCGCCCTGGTGATGCGCCACCGGCGGGACCGGCGGAAACGGGCGGATTCGGCCGACATTGACAGCTAGCAGCGGCGATTGTATACCTTTAGGGCTCACGGCGCGGGGTCTTGGGGATCCGCGCCCGACGTTTTCGCTCCAGAAGGCAGGATCCATCGTGCCGCTCGCCGGCGAGGACCGGGTCAAACTCCAGTCCCTCCAATCTTTCGTCGCTGGAGAACTCGCCGCGTTCGAGCGCGAGTACGAGAGCCTGCTGAGCGGGGAGCTCGACCTGCTGCAGGAGATCTGCGGACACCTGCGGCTGGGCAAGTCCAAGCGTTTCCGTCCGACGCTTCTTCTGGTCACCTCCAAGAACGGAGGAGAGATGCACGCGGACGCGGCCTTCGCCGCCGCGTGTGTCGAACTGGTCCACACCGCCACCCTGGTCCACGACGATTTCATCGACGAGGCGGAGACCCGTCGTCGTCTTCCCACCGTCAACGTCAAGTGGGGGCCCAGCGCGGCGCTCATCATGGGAGACTTCCTGTATACGAAGGTCTTCTCCCTGATGACCCAACGCGGCATGGACGAAGCCATGCGCATCATCGCTTCGACGACCCACCGGATGAGCGTCGCCGAAATGATGCAGCTCGAACGGCGTGGCGAGGTCGACCTTCCAGAGGAAGACTATTTCACCATCATCTCCGAGAAGACCGCGGTGCTGATCGCCGCTTCCTGCGAGATCGGTGCGCTTCTCCATCCCCAGTTGCGCGAATACCGCCAGGAGCTTTCTCAGTTCGGGCACGGCCTGGGCATGGCCTTCCAGATCACCGATGATATCTTCGACTACCGCGGCGACGCCCGGCGCCTGGGCAAACCGGTCGGCGCCGATTGGAAGGAGGGACGTATCACCCTTCCCTTCATCGCGGCCTGGCGCAATGCGCCCGAGGCGATCCGCCAGCGACTGAGGGGGGCCATGGGGCCCACCGCGGGCGATCCGGCGGTGTGGGAAGAGGTCCGCGAGATGGTGCAAAACCACGGAGGGCTCGAATATGCCCAGGAAATGGCTTCGCATTTCGGTGCTCAGGCCAAGGAACGCCTCCTGTCCTTGGCGACCCATCCGCAGGCCGCCATCCTTTCCGACGCGGTCGACTATGTCCTTCGACGACTCGACTGAACCCCCAGTGGGCGCAGCCCAGCCCATCCAATCCAATGAGTGAAAGCGAAAGCCGCCAGCTGGCCGCCATGATCATCGACTGGGGTCTTTCCAAGAAGGCCGAGGATATCGTCCTGCTCGATGTGCGCGGCCTGAGCGATGTCACCGATTACTTCGTACTGATGACCGGAAGTTCCCAGATCCACGTGCACGCCATCACCGACGCCATCCTCGATGGTTCGATCGAGGCGGGAAACAAGCCGCTGCACGTGGAAGGGCGCGATCTCGGACGCTGGGTCCTCATCGACTTCGTCGACGTGGTGACCCACGTGATGCAGGAGGACGCGCGTCGTTTCTACGCGCTCGAACGACTCTGGGGCGATGCGTCGTTCACGCGTTTCGACGAGAGTGGGGCGGAGGTGACGGAATGATGATCGAACAGCACATCGAAGAGGCCCTCTTGCACGCGCTGGAAGCCTACGGGGTCTTCGAAGAAGACGTGGCACTGGAACTGGAGCGCCCGAAGGACCCGACCCACGGTGACCTCAGCTCGAACGTGGCCCTGATGCTGGCCAAGCGCCTCAAGCGCAAGCCCCGGGAGCTGGCGGGGGAGATCGCCGCCACTATCGAGCTGGACAAGAACCTGGTGGAATCGGTCGAGATCGCGGGGCCCGGCTTCATCAACTTCCGGTATGCCCACTCCGCCCTGACCGCGCCGCTTCTGGAGATCGTGGAAAAGGGAGAGAACTACGGCGAAAGCAACGCGGGTGAAGGGCAACGGGTGATCTTGGAGTACATCAGCGCTAACCCGACCGGCCCCTTGAACATCGTCAGCGCCCGCGCGGCCGCGGTGGGGTCGACCCTGCACCGGGTGATGCAGAAATCGGGCTACCGCCCCACCAGCGAGTTCTACGTGAACAACGCCGGCCGCCAGGTGAAGCTCTTCGGACAGAGCCTGCGCGCGCGTTACCTGCAGGCCAAGGGGCAGCCGGCCGAACTGCCCGAGGACGGTTACCGGGGCGAATACGTGAAGGAGATCGCGGCCGACTTGCTGGAGAACGGTACCAGCCTCTTCGACGAGTTGAAGGAATTGGACACCGGCCGGATCATCGGCGAGTTGGCGGTTCCCAAGGGAACCCCCGACGACTGGCTCGAGCTGGAGGAAGAAGAGTCCGCCCGCGCCTTCGGTCAGTGCGGCATCATCCTCTTGATCCTGAGCCACCGGCGCACCTGCCGCCGTTTCGCGGTGCAGTTCGATTCGTGGTATCTCGAGAGCGAGATCCACCAGAGCAACCGCATTGAGCGCGCTCTGAAACTCCTGCGCGAGGGGGGACACGTTTTCGAGAAGGATGGCGCGGTCTGGCTGCGCACCACCGATTTCGGCGACGAGAAGGACCGTGTGTTGATCCGCAGCGACGGGACCCCCACCTATTTCCTTCCCGACATCGCCTATCACCTGAGCAAGAAGGAACGGGGCGCCGAGCTGGCCATCGACTTCCTGGGTCCCGACCACCACGGCTACATCGCCCGCATGCAGGCGGCCATGGAGTGCCTGGGCTACCCCGCGGATTGGCTCGAGATCATCATCCTGCAGCAGGTCAACCTGATCCAGGATGGGAAGCCGTTGGAGATGTCCAAGCGCGCCGGACGCCTGGTGACCATGGACCAGCTCATCGACGAAGTGGGCCGGGATGTGGCGCGCTTCTTCTTCCTGGCCCGGAAGAACTCCTCCCATCTCGATTTCGACCTCGACCTGGCTCGCCAGCAAAGCAACGACAATCCCGGCTGGTACGTGAAGTACGCGCACGCACGCATCTGCAGCGTCTTGCGCAACGCCGAGGCGCACGGGATCGAAGACAAACCGGCGTCGCCGGACGATCTCGATCGGCTGACCGAGGCGAGCGAGATCGCGTTGTGCCGATTGCTGCCCGAATTGCCGGGGATCATCGCGCGCGCCGCCGCGGCCCGCGACCTGGCCCGCCTCACGCGTTTCGCCGTCGATGTGGCCACAGCGTTTCACCATTTCTACCAGCACTGCCGCATCCTCACCGAGGATCGTGAACTGACCCGGGCCCGTCTGACTCTCAGCCGGGCCACCCGGATCGTACTCAGCAACACCCTGGACCTGTTGGGAATGGAAGCGCCCGAGCGCATGTAGAGGCGCCGGATGGGGAGGACGTTCATGCAGATCGTGGTCGTGGGTTCGGTAGCCCTGGATACCGTACAGACGCCGTGGGGAGAAGCGGACGACGCGCTCGGCGGCAGTGCGACCTATTTCTCGGTGACCGCGGCTCGGGAAGCCCGGGTCGGACTGGTCGCGGTGGTGGGCGAGGATCTCCCCGCTTCGGCCATCGAGCTCTTCGAACAACGGGGAGTCGACCTGGCCGGGTTGGAGAGAACCGAGGGAAAATGCTTCCGGTGGGGCGGACGCTATCACGCAGACATCAACCGCCGCGACACCCTCTTCACCCAGCTCAACGTCTTCGAACACTTCCACCCCAAGTTGCCGCCGTCCTATCTGGATGCGCCGATCCTCTTCCTGGCGAACATCCATCCCAGCTTGCAGATGGAAGTTCTGCAGCAGGTCGAGAAACCGCGTCTGACCGCGGTCGATACCATGAACCTCTGGATCGAGACCGCTCGCGAGGATCTGCTGGAGGTGCTGGGGCGGGTGGACATGGTCTTTCTCAACGACGAAGAGGTGCGCCAGCTGAGTGGCCGCTACGCCCTGAGCGAAGCGGTCCGCCTGGTGCAGTCCATGGGGCCGAAGATCGTGGTGGTGAAGAAGGGGGAGCACGGGGCCCTGCTCTTCGACGGCGACCGGCGCTTTGCCCTGCCCGCGCTCATCCTCGACCGGGTGGTCGATCCCACGGGAGCCGGCGACACCTTCGCCGGCGGTTTCCTGGGCCACCTGGCCGCGCGGGAGGTCATCGACCACGCGGCGCTCCGCCGGGCCATGGTGGAAGGGACGGTGATGGCGTCCTTCGCCACCGAAGGGTTCAGCGTGGACGGGTTGCGCGAGCTCACCGAGGAAACGATCGGGAATCGCCGGGAAGAACTCAGGCGTCTCACCGCCTGGCCGGACTGATCTGTCTAAACGGTTGTCAGTCAAAGAATTGCTAGCAACTTCTTGAGGAGATTCCGAGCTCTGTGTTATGCTGTTTCGACGACGAGTCACGCAGGGGATGATGGTTGGGCCGAAGGAGCAGAGTCGCCACGATGAAGAATACTCCCGAGAAGATCCGGCAGCTCGAAGCGGAGCTCTGTCGTCTCCGCAACGTCCACCATGCGTCGATCCTGCTCGACGAGGATGGAGAGATCCGTCAAGTGGACCTGCTCGGCGATACGAAGCGGCCCCCCCGTCCCATCGTGCGTGACGTGGAAGCGGTCTTGCGCCGCTGGGGTGTTGAGATCGACCATCGCCGTATCGGCGTGGTCCAGATGGAAGATCCTCCCGGCAGTGACGAGGCTCCCCCGCTCCACGTCCTTCCCATCCCTTCTTCGTCCGGACGGCGCGTGCCCCGCATCCAGGTGGGGGCGGTCCACACCACGACCTCCGAGGGCGTCTTCCTGGCCGAGGTGGAGCTGAACCTGGGCCCCTTCGAGGCCCGTCCCGGGCGCGCGGAAGGTCCGTCCCTGGACCCTGCTTCCTGCGTGGACGTGGTGGCCCGGGCCGCGCTGGAAGCGGTGCGCAACTTGCTGAAGCCCCAATATGAGATCCGTTTGCGGTCGGTCCAGGCCGACCGGCAGGCCGGGGTGCCCCTGGTCACCGTGGTGGTCGATTTCGGCCACGGCCGCCAGTTGCTGCGGCTCGTCGGAACCGCGATCGATCGCGGATCTCTATATGAAACAACGGTTTACGCCTGTCTCGATGCCTTGAATCGTCCCTTGGAGAGGGCGGAGTATCGAGACCTCCTGGTGCAGGAAGCGGACAACGTGCTCGAGTTCTCCTCGTGGCGCGCTGCCTCTTCCTGATGGCAAGTCGCGACCGCGGTCGTGCATCCTTTTTGGCTGGCTGAGGGGAGTTGTCGACCGGAAAAGACCTAGCGAAGCGAAAACTTCCGAGCGTGTAGCGGAGCCTCACTGCCGCCTCCTAGCGGAGACATGGCGGCAAATCCACAGTGATGTGAGGTGAGATCGCATGTTCTGGGTCCTCGGTAGCAAGATC
>CAZRMV010000003.1:202329-312679 GCA_964601275.1 uncultured bacterium
CCGCCCCCCTCAGCGCATTCCTGGTCTTCTCCTACGAGTACGCCGGACTGTGGTCACTGCTTCTCTTCGGACTTCCGCTCTACATCATCTGGCAGAGCCACAAGCTCTTCGAGGAGATGAAAGAAGCGCACATCAACACCGTTGCGGCCTTGACCACCGCGCTGGAAGCGGATGAGCCCTACACCCACGGCCATAGTTACCGCGTGGCCAAGTACGCGGTCCGGATCGGCCAACGCATGGGTATGAGTCCGGCCGAGTTGGAGGAACTCGAATACGCCGGCCTGCTGCATGACATCGGCAAGATCGCCATCACCAACGACATCGTCTGCAAGCCGGCGCGCCTGACCAAGGACGAGTTCGACATCCTGGCCAGCCACCCCTCCATCGGAGGCGAAATCGTCTCGCAGATGAAATTCCTCAAGGGAGCAGCCGGCCTTGTGCGGCATCACCACGAGCGGCCCGACGGACGCGGGTATCCCGACGGGCTCCAGGGGGACGAGATCCAGCTCGGAAGCCGCATCCTCAACTGCTGCGACGCGATCGACGCCATGACCTCCAACCGTCCCTACCGGGCTGCTCTCAGCCTCGATCAATGCCTGGCCGAGTTGAAGCGTTTCCGGGGCAGCCAGTTCGACGCCGAGGTGGTCGACACGATCGAGGCGATGGTCGAATCCGGAGACTTCAAGGTCATCGCCCAGACCGACGGCACCGCCCTGGAGATCCAGCGGATCGTGCGCGAAGCGGCACAGAAGCAACAGGAGGCCGCCCTGCATCACCCGGCGGCCTGAGCCGTTTCTTTGACATCGAAGGCCGCTGCCCCTAGCATGCCGGCATGAAATACAAGGAATCGGGCGTCGACATCGACGCCGCCGGCCAGGCACTGCGACACGCCCGCCGAGCGATTGCCACCACCTGGGGGCCCCAAGTGGCCTCGGAGGTGGGATCCTTCGGGGGCCTCTTCCGTCAACCCGACGGTTCCTTTCTCGTCTCCTCTATCGACGGCGTGGGCACCAAGCTCAAGGTGGCTCTCGCGGCCGGCTCGGTGCAGGGGGTGGGGGAGGACCTGGTGAACCACTGTGTCGACGACATCCTCGTGCAGGGGGCTGAGCCCCTGTTCTTCCTGGACTATTTCGCCACCGGAAGTCTCGACGAGAAGACCTTTGTCGCGGTGGTGGAAGGCCTGAGCAAGGCCTGCCGCGAGAACGGGTGCGCGCTGATCGGAGGGGAGACCGCGGAGATGCCCGGCATCTACCGGGGAGACGATTTCGATCTGGCCGGGTGCATCGTGGGCCGGGTGACCCCTGAGGAGTTGATCACCGGCGAGTCGGTGGAAGTGGGGATGGAGGTCTACGCCTGGGCTTCCAGCGGTCTGCACACCAACGGATACAGCCTGGCGCGAAGGATCCTGCTGGAAGGCGACGATTCGCTGCCTCTGCACGAGGATCCCGGCGGACTCGGGGTCACCCTCGCCGAGGCCCTCCTGGCGGTGCACCGCAGCTATCTGGAACCGGTGAACCAGTTGAGAGCACGCCATCCCATCGCCGCCTTGGCCCATATCACCGGGGGGGGGCTGGTGGACAACATTCCCCGGGTGCTTCCCGCGGAGGTGGCGGTCGAGATCGACCCCGGTTCCTGGGAGGTGCCGCCGCTCTTCTCCCTCCTGCAGCGCCGGGGGGAGATCCCCTGGGCGGAGATGCGCCGGGTCTTCAACCTGGGGCTGGGAATGGTGGCAATTGCTCCGACCCTGCCGGAGGAAGTGACCCTGGCCCTCGACGAACCGCCCCGGCGGATCGGCCGCGTCCTGCCGCGCGACGGCGGCGAGGCGGTGCGCTTCCTCGACGGCTGAGCTGGAACCCGTCCGGCGGCCGGGACACCGGACACCGCCGCAATCGGCAGTCCTGATGAGTGCCGGGGAAAACGGCAGGTTCCACGCCGCGAAGGCCCGCTCCGGGAGGCACGGTCCTTGCGGTGCAAGAGAGGGTTTCGCCCTCGCCTTCCTTCCTGAGTGATGACCACCAAGCGAACGGGCGGGCGCCTCTTGCCCGCGGTGTCCCCGGATCTCCTCCAGCTGCGCCTCCACGCCCTCCTGCAGGCCCTGGGTCTGCGCCGCCTCGGCCTGGCGCGTCGGCTGAAGGCGCCGGACGGCCCATCCACCGATCCGTGTTTCGAGATCCTGGCTGCGGTGGGCCGCCCGAGGCTTGCCCCGGGGTCGATCGAACGAGCTCTGCCTCCATCTGGCTACCACCGCCTCTTCTGCCGCGGCGGTGGTTTCCGGGTCGATTCCCTCGAGCAGGACGCGCTGGGTTCGTGGCTGCGCCATCGGGAGGGAGGGGTGCTGGCCGGTTGGGCACTGCCCGGTGATCGGCTGCCCTGGGTGGCGCTGGTCGGCTGGGGCCGGGCCGGTTGGGATCCGGGCCCGGTGCGCTGGAAGGTCGCGCGTTCGGGCATGGAGGCGCTGGCGCGGAGTCTCTGCCCCCCCGACTGGTGGCTGCCCCCGACCCCGGTTCCGAAACCCGTGTCCGCCCACCCGGTTTCGGCCGACTGGGTCTTGCCCGAAGCCCACGACGGGGCTCGGAATGCCACGGCCCGAGCGCGGCCGTACCGGGAATCCCCCGGGATGGAAAGCCTGGAGATCCTGCCTCCCGAGGGGGTCAGCCTGGGGGAGGTCCGTGACCGCTTGGAGGCCACCTTGATCCGCCAGGCCTTGCGACAGTCGCGAGGCAACATGAGCGACGCGGCGCGGCACCTGCGGATGAGCCGCCAGAGTCTGTACCGCAAGATCCGGCGCCTGGGACTGCTTCCGGACCTGGAGGGGACTCGACAGGGAATGAAGCCCTCCCTATAGTACCCGCCGACCCCCGCCCCCCTCCACGGCCGTCTCAATCCGCCAGGAGATTGCATGCCGCGCACCGCGTTCTGGAAGACCCCCGAGTTCCTGGCCGGAATCACCAGTGGAGTCCTGGTCACGGTGGCAGGCGCCCCATCGCCCCTGGGCTTTCTCGGCTACGTCGCCCTGGTGCCCGTGCTTCTGGTGCTCTTCCACCCGCGGCGTCTCCGCCAGGCCGAACCCTTGCGGCTGAAGGTGCTGATCCTGGCCTACGGCCTCAGCCACCATCTCACCGAGTTCTACTGGCTGCCCCTGCTGGACGACGCCGCCGCAATGAAGTTCCGCTGGCTCATCCTGCCCCTGGGTCTGGTGTTGTTGGCCCTGTACCTGACCGTTTTCGAGGGCATCGTGTTTGCGGCATGCGCCTGGTTGCGTCGCCGTTATCAGGCGCAGGCCATCTGGTGGTTCCCGATTCTCTGGGTTGCGGTCGAGTGGCTGAAGGGAAGCGGTGAGCTCGGGTTTCCCTGGATGCGCCTGGCCATGACCCAGCTCCACTATGTTCCCGTATTGCAGATCGCCGGGGTCTTCGGAGAGCTTGGGGTGAGTTGGTTGGTGGCGGCAGTCAACGTTCTGGTGGCGGTGGGGTGGCTCGCGGTACGCAGTGAGTTTCCAGCGCTGGGCCGGGCAGTGCTCTACCGATGGTGGGCGCCGGTGGCATTGCTCGTGCTGATGGGATCGACCATTGCCTACGGCACATTCACCATGCGGGAACTCGAACATCCCAGTGGCAGTGGTGAAGGATTGCGGGTCGGCATCATCCAGGGGAATGTCAGTCTCGCGGACAAGTTCGATCCGGCACGCCGCGATTCGACCTTCATTCCGTACACCCACCTGAGCGAACTGGCTGCGGACGACGGCGCGCGGCTGGTGGTTTGGCCGGAAACCGCGATTCCCCTCGATGTGGTGAGGGCCCCTCGCTACCTGATGCGTCTGCGCGACCTGGTCGAGCGCAAACACATCGCATTGCTCACCGGCTTCCCGGAGCGGCAGGTCCGTCCGGATGGAAGACTCCTTCGCTACAACTCGTCACTGCTGATGGATGACACCGGAGTGATCCGTGCGCGTTACCGGAAGATGCATCTCTTGCCGTTCGGGGAACGCATGCCCTTCCAGGGGGTGCTTCCCCTCCTGGGGAGTCTCGACTTCGGGCAAGCCGAATGGGACCCGGGTCCGGAACGGACCATCTTCGAGGTGGACGGGCATCGCTTCGCCAATCTCATCTGCTTCGAATCGATCTTCTCCGGGCTCAGCCGCGACGCGGTGCGCAAGGGGGCCGAGTTCCTGGTGAACATGAGCAACGACGGCTGGTTCGGGCGCACCCTGGGCCCCTACCAGCACGGCCTCATGGCTGCCATGCGATCGGCCGAGAATCGGGTACCGACCGTCCGAGGGGCCAACAACGGGATCTGTTTCTTCGCCCTGCCCAGCGGGAGGGTGGTCGACGAGACGAAGTTGCGGACCCGTACCTACATCGTGAGAACCCTGCATCCCAATTCCGGCGGTTCTCCGTATACCCGGTGGGGCGAGCTCCCTCTGGGGCTCTTCTTGCTGCTGCAGGCGATCACCCTGATCTTTGTGGAGCGGCGTCCCCGCTGAATCTTCCCTTCCCCCTGGGATTCCATGATACGAACCCTCCCGTGGCGCCTTGTTGTTTCCGGGTCCGCGATCCCGAGATGGCCTCTGCGACTCCTCGTCCCCGTTGCGGCGTTTCTCGCTGCCGGGTGCAGTGAGAATTTCGGGGTCCCTCCGAAGGGCGTGCCCGACCGCATCGCGGTGGAGGAAGAGGGCTTCGCCAGCCCGGTGGATGTCCAGCGCAGCATCCTGTTGATGCGCGGAGCAGCGCAGGACCTGGTCCTGGGCACCGACCGGGGAGTGTATCGACTGCGCCCAGGCACGGGACAATGGTTGCCGGGACCGGACCGTCTGGGCTTCCGGCGCCTGCGCGATCTGGCCTCGTCCCCGGACGGTCGGCTCTGGTTGGCGAGCACCGGGCAGGAACTCTTCTTCAGCCACGACGGGGGCGAGATCTACCGGGATGTGCCTCTGCCGGTGGCCGGTTCTCCGGTCGAGGCGGTGGCGGTTCTTCCCCCATCTCCTTCCTGGCCCGAGGGCGCCTGGATGGTCCTCACCGGCGCGGCCGTCTACCTGTCCGCGGCGGGAAGCTCCCAATGGTCCGCGAGCTCTCTTCCCGCCGGGGTCGTGGCATGGGACGGCGCCGACGCCGACACCCAGGGCCGGGTGGCCCTGGCGGTGCAGACCGACGCCGGTCCGGTGTTGTGGAAGAGCCAGGATGGTGGACGGAGTTTCCTCTTCGAGCGTTCCTGGCCCCTGACCCCTCCTCTGGCCCTGGCCCTGTTGCCGGACGGGACGGTCGTTTCGGCGCATCCGGAAGGGTTGCGGCAGGATGGCACCCTGGTCGGGTCTCCCGGCCCGGGAGCGGTGGTCGCCGCCGCGCTGCGCCCGGCGGGAAGCGGGGCCGAGGTCTTCCTGCTCGACGACGCGTCCCGCTTCTGGTGGGGAAGGAGCGATGGCGGCCTCGCGTCCACTCCGGCCGAGGGCGAGCCGGACCCAGCGGCGGGACTGGTGGCGATATCCGGCGGCGGATTCTACCTGGGCACCGATCGCGCGGTCCGGCGGCTTCTGGACGGCGTCGTGACCACCTGGGACTTCCAAGGCGGCTTGTTGAGCATGGGCGCGGTGATCGCCGATCCCCAGGCCGCCGGCGAGATCGTCCTTGCCGGAGGTCCCCGGGGGGAAGTCTGGCACGGCCCTCCCGGTGGTCCCTACCAATCCTTGGGCCGGCCCGGCGGCCCGTCGGTGGCCGCGTTGCTGGCCGACCCCCTCCAACCCGGCGCCTTCTTCGCCGCCACCTTCGGGGTCCAGCATCTCGATCCGGGAACCGGCCTCTGGCAAGACCGGAACAACGGGCAGAGCAGCTATCTCTGCGACGCCTTCTTCGGCGGCCCGGTGATCGCCCACACCCTCGCCTCGAGGCCCGGGGCAGAAGGAGAGCTCTGGCTGGGAGCGATCAACGGGGACGGGCCCTATCGCAGCCGGGACGACGGAAGGAGCTGGCAGAAGGTCCACGAGAACCTCGGTCCGTTGGGGAGCTGCATCGACGAGCCCGGCCTGTCCCGGCTGACCCAGGCCCGCGCCTTCGTCTTCCTCGATGGTCGCGTGTGGATGGGGGGCTTCCGGGGCGGAGTCTTCGTCCGGGACGAATCGGTGCCGCAGTGGAAGCAATGGGTGGAAGGCCTTCCCGACGTCATGGGCGACGTGGTCGATACCTGCTGCGTGGAACCGCTCGCGCGGGCGGTGGATGTTCGCGACCTCGTGGCGCTGGACGACGGAACCCTCCTGGCCGCGACCGGTTGGGGCATCTATCGTCTCGAACCCGGGGCGCAACGCTGGGAACCCTCCCTGCAGGGCCTGCGGAATTTCGACGCGCAGAGGCTCGCCCCACATCCCCTGGACTCGTCCTTGGTGTTGGCCGGCTGCAGCGGTACGGTGGACGTTCCCCGGTGGCTCTTCCTGAGCCGCGACGGAGGACGAAGCTGGATCCCCGTCGATTCGACCCTGAAGGCGCGCCGCTTGAGCGGTCTCGCCTGGAGCGATGCCGGGACCCTGGAAGCGGTCGCGATTCTCGATTGGAGCGGAGCGTGGCGCGTGAAGATCTCCCGGTAGCCAGGCCCCTGCGCGTGGGGGTCCTGTTGAGCGGTTCCGGACGCACCCTGGCCAACTTCCTGCGCCGCATCGACAGCGGGGATCTTCCCGCCCGTATTGTCGCGGTGGCCAGCGACCGTCCCCGGGTCCGGGGCCTGGAGATTGCCCGCGAGGCGGACCTTCCCACGCGGGTCTTCGAGAAGAAGGATCACCCGGACCGCCCCGCCCGCGACGCGTCCATGCTGGGCTGGCTGCGCGACCACGACCCCCAGGTCCTGTGTCTCGCCGGATATCTCTCCCTGCTCGATCTCGGAGCGACCGGCGGCATTCCCGTACTGAACATCCATCCCGCCCTGTTGCCGCGCTTCGGGGGCAAGGGGTACTGGGGTGAGCGGGTCCACCGGGCGGTGCTGGAGGCGGGCGAGCGGGTGAGCGGAGCGACGGTCCACCTGGTGAGTCCACGTTACGACGAGGGAGAGATCCTGGCCCGGATCGAGGTGCCGGTCCTGCCCGGAGATGACCCGGGCGCCCTGGCCGCGCGGGTGTTCGCCGCCGAGTGCGAGCTCTACCCGCGGGTTCTGCGGTGGTTGGCCGAAGGTCGTCTGAGCGTCGTGGGTGGGCGGGCCGTGGGGGAAGAGGGGGCCTGGGAAGCGCCGACCCTCCAGGTGGAGACCGCTTGAGCGGAAGGAGACCGCCGACCGAAGACGAGCGCCTGCGGACTGCGGGCACGACCCGGGACGATCGGTCGAAGTTGGTGGGCAAGAGAATCCGCCGGAGGGCGAAGACGAAGGTGCCCGGAAACTACGCCTGCTACACGATCTCTGGGGGGGACGACTTTGTAGCAAGCCCGGATTTGTTTCCTGACACTCCGCGACGCCCTCCGGCGAAACCGAAGCTGCCGGGACATAGAGCAATGGGGGTGCCAGTCGGAACGCGCCGCCCGCAGGGGGACGAGAGGGTTCCACGAGGCCCCTTGGGGAATCATGAGGACGCAGAGGCAACCCTTCCGCGCGAGGATGCCGGGGGGGTGAGGATGCAGGAGGAAAACGAGTCATGTTCACATTGCACGACCGGAGGATCCTGGTCACCGGAGGGGGTAGCGGCATCGGTGCCGCGACCGCCCGCCTGATGGCCGGACGCGGAGGACGGGTAGCCCTGGTCGGCCGCACGGCGTCCAAGCTGGAGGCGGTGCGCGACGAGATCGAGAAGGAAGGAGGGACGGCCCTGGTACTGCCCGCCGACCTCTTCGACCCACAGGCTCCGGCCCAGGTGGTGGAAGAGGCGGCCCGGGAACTGGGTGGTCTCGATGTCGTGGTGAACAACGCCGCCCTCTACCGGGCGGGATCGGTGGCTCGCATGTCCCTGCAGGACTGGCAGATGCATTTCGATCTGAACCTGCGGGCTCCGTTCCTACTGTGCCAGGCGGCCCATCCCTGGCTGAAGAGCTCGGGTCGCGGGGTGGTGGTGAACGTGCTGAGCACCCTGGCCCAGCGACCGGTTCCCGGGGTGGCGGCCTACAGCGCCAGCAAGGCGGCCCTGTGGTCCTTGACCCAGACCCTGGCCCTGGAATGGGCCGGCGACGGGATCCGCAGCGTCGCGGTCAGTCCGGGAGTGGTGGATACCCCGATCCACGAGGGACGCGACCTCACCGAGATGGCCGCCATGCATCCGCTGGGGAGGGTGGGCACGGCGCAGGAGATCGCCGCCGCCATCCTGTACCTGGCCTGCGATGCCTCGGCCTGGACCACCGGCAGCGTGCTCACCGTCGACGGAGGCATCCACCTGGCTTGACCGTGATCTGGAACCCTCCGGGCTGTAGCCCTCCATCGAACCGGATGGCGCATGCAGGTGGACTGCGGTATCCTGGGGCCTCTCGATGCCGGCTCGACCGCGGGGGGGAAGGCTCGAGGCGGAAGCTCGACGCGGAGCGACTGGCGGGGAGAACGGCCGGCCCGTACGCCGGCCCATCCAGAGGAGATGGGGTGAACGGATCGGATACATTGCGCATCGTGCGGACGGTGCGGTTCTGTGCGGCCCACCGTTACCACAGCGATCACCTGAGCGACGAGGAGAACCGCCGTGTCTTCGGAAAGTGCAACCGCCCGCATGGCCATGGTCACAACTATCGTCTCGATGTGGGGGTGGAAGGCCGGATCGATTCGTTGACCGGCATGGTCATCAACCTCGCCGACCTGGATGCACTGTTGAAGGAGCGGGTGGTGGAGCCACTCGATCACAGCTTCCTGAACTACGACGTCGAACACTTTGCCTCGGTGGTGCCCACCTGCGAGAATCTCGCCGCCTGGGTGTGGAACACCCTCGAAGGTCCGGTCGAGGAGCTGGGGTCCTGCCGACTGGTCCTGGTACGGGTGTGGGAAAGCGACGATCTCTTCGCCGAACTGGAAAAGGAAGTCACGGCATGAGGGTGGCTCGCCGGTACCGTTTCGAGGCGGCGCACCGTCTCTACACCCCGCGTCTCAGCGAAGAGACCAACGAGGAAGTCTACGGCAAGTGCTCCCGGGTGGGGGGGCACGGCCACAACTACGAGATGTGGGTCGTCTTCGAAGGCGAGGTCGATCCGGAGACCGGGCTGCTCTTTTCGCGTGACGAAGTGGACCAACGAGTCCGTGAGCGGGTGATCGACCGGGTCGATCACCGCAATCTGGACGATGTGGTCGAAGGGGTGACCACCGGGGAGCGTTTGGCTCTGGTGTTCAAGGAATGGCTGAAACCCGCCTTCGTCGAGGGCCCGGCGATCCACCGGGTCGAGCTGGTGGAGACCCCGCGCAACCGCTTCGTGGCCTGAGAGGAGAGGATGGCGATGGAAGAGTTGATCCGGCAGATGCTGGTCGAAATCGGAGAGGATCCCGGTCGGGAGGGTCTGCTGAGAACTCCCGAGCGGGTGGCACAGGCCTGGGAGTTCCTGACGGCGGGTTACCGCATGAGCGTCCGGGATGAGATGAACGAAGCCATCTTCGAATCGGACAACCGCGAGATGGTCATCGTCAAGGACATCGATTTCTACAGCATGTGCGAGCACCACATGTTGCCGTTCTTCGGAAAGGCCAGCGTGGCCTACCTTCCCGACGGAAAGATCATCGGACTGAGCAAGATGGCCCGCATCGTCGACGTCTACGCCCGCCGCCTGCAGGTCCAGGAGCGTTTGACCACCCAGATCGCCAACGCCCTGCAGGATTACCTGCAGCCCAAGGGGGTCGCGGTGGTGGTGCGCGCCCAGCACCTGTGCATGATGATGCGGGGGGTCCAGAAGCAGAACTCGATCGCGGTGACCAGCGAGATGCTCGGCGGCTTCCGCAGCCGGGCCGCCACCCGGGCCGAGGTCCTCAGCCTCTTGCACAACGGATCGTAGAAGCCCCAACAGGCACTCCCCTGCGGGGTCTACTTCCTGCGGATGGTCTTGGAAAGAAGGGTCTTCTCCTCGCGATTCACCGTGGTCCGTTGAGATCGGATGCATTCGCATCTCATCGATGTGTCCTCTGTCCCGGATGCCGGACACCGGTCCCATTCCGTCCGGAATCCTCTCTTTTCCGCAATACATTGTCAGTTCACCGGTTATCCGGGTGATCCCGCCGGGACCTTCCCGGCATGGTGCCTGCAATCAACCCGCGCGTCACGGGGACGATGAATCCTCGGGAGTCGATGGCTCGTAATGGTGATGTAGGTTTGCCTCCCCTCCCAGGAACGAGGAGGGACTCGGAATGAAGAACCACTGGAAGCTGCCCGCCGTCGCGTACGCCCTGATCATGTTGATCATGGGCCTGGTCGCATGTGATCGAGGAGATCCGATCGAAGGACCGCTTTCCACGCTCTCGATGCCGCCCATCGAGGAAATGGGTGCCTTGCACAACGAATTCCTTCGAACGGTGTTCCAGCGATTCGACGAAGAAGCCGGAGGCTCGGCGAAGGCGGGTGCCCCCCTGAGCGCCGAACAGGAATTCGCAATCGTCTTCGCCACCGCAAACCAGATGCTCACCCGGTACGGACTCGCGCCGATGACCCGCGCCCAGGCTCGCCGCATCGTCGACAACGGTCGTCGGCGCATGGAGGAGATGATCGCGGCCGGGGACCGGCCGGACAGCTATGTCCAGGAAGTCTTCAAGGAGGACGCCTCGGGGTTGAAGGGTGGCGCGACTTCCTACGAATTCTTCATGCGCTATTTCCGGGAGCGACAGGTGGCCTTCCAGAAGGGTCTGGATGCGCTCGAGGCCTATCATCGCGTCTGTGACGCGTTGGGCGCTCCTGTTGCGGGGTCGAATCTGGCGATGTTCTGCGATGTCCTGGTCCACTCGGACGCGTTCTGGCTCGACCACTTTGGCCCGGCCTGGTTGGGGCACGGAAGCGCGGCCAAGGGCTGGAAGAAACTGCTCCGGATCATCTGCACCTCGGTCGCCGATGCGGGTGGTGGCATGCTCACTGGAGCGGGCTATGGGGCTCTCGCGGGGCCTGGTGGTGTGATCGGTGGTGCAGTGGCGGGAGGGATCGTCGGCGGTCTCGCGAGCTATGGAGCATCCAGGGCGCTGGATGATTGATGGAAGACCGGGGGGAGCAAGCTCCCCCCACAACCACGAAAGGTGGAAGACATCATGATGACCACGGGAAAGGTCCTGGGGCTTCTGTCCCTGATCATGACCATCACCATGCTGGTCGGCGCATGGAGGGTCGGCAACTACGACTTTCTCATCCTGTCGGCTTGTCTCGTCGTCGGTGGTCTCCTCGGCGCTTTGTTCAGCGGCAACGACCTGTGGGCAAGATTCCTCTGGTTGATGGTCGGGGCCGCCGTGGGGTGGATGATCATCCTCGATGAACCGTTGTCCCTGCTCCTGATCGTGCCCATTCTCGGATGGATCACCTGGAGACGCAGGACGCCGGGGTATCGTTGAGCCGTCCGATCCAAGGCCATGGGTCGGGTGGCCCCATGGGCCGTCCGCCGGGCACGTCTTCCACTGGGATCGCGTGAGAGACGGCTTTTCAGGCGGACTGGAGAACATGGCTGGCGGTGAGGGGAACTTTGACCTAACTTGGTCTGGCGGATGGGTCCGGCACACCCGGGCCCATTTGTGTATCTCCCGGATCCTTCGGGAGAGGATGCCCGGCACCCGCCGGGTGTACATGGGGCGCAGGAGCCCATCCGATTCGCGGAATGGCTCTGAGCGCTTTGGATGAACCGGCCGAGCCGGTTCTTGGAGAAGAAAGAACGTGAAGAAGCTTTATGTGGGCAATCTGCCCTTCAGCGCCACCGAGTCCGAGGTCAACGAGATGTTCAGCAAGCACGGAACCGTGCATTCGGTCGCGTTGATCAACGACCGTGAGACCGGACGTCCCCGCGGATTCGGATTCGTGGAAATGGACGACGAGGCGGCGACCGCCGCGATTTCCGCCCTGAACGGGCAGGATATGGGCGGCCGCGATCTTCGAGTCAACGAGGCCCAGGATCGTCCCCGTCGTGGTGGCGGCGGTGGTGGCAACCGCTGGTAGGCGGATGACCCACACGCCGAGCCGGCTTGCCCGGCCGGTTCGATGCAACGACAGGCCCCGCCTCCCTTGGGAGGCGGGGCCTTCTTCTGCCTCGTGTGCAGGCACGGTCCGGATCATCTGAAGAGACTCTTCACCGCTCCCCAGGAATCTGTCCGTGCATCGATGGTGCGGGAGAAGCCCTTGATCCGCATCGTTGCGTCGCCCAGGTTGTTGGTGAGCCAGCTTCCGCCACCGTTGAAGACGTGCCGGCCGGCGGCCAGCCCGAGGTAGCCGACGGTGTTGCGGTGCCAGATGATCTCGGAGTCCAGGGGCCCGGGCGTCGACACGGCAACCCAGTACTGCACGCCGTCGGTCAGGACGAGAGAGGTGGTGCTGACGGCGACCGGAGCATTGTTCGAAGGGAAGACGGGCAATGCTCCACTCAGGTGCCAGGTCTGAAGCACCGCACCCGGCAGTCCAGCCGCGTCCGCGAGCAAGGAGATGTCGACCTCGTTCTCGCCACTGTACCGACTCAGGGCCAGCTCGATGCTCAGGATATTGTACCCGCTGCCCGAGGCCGTGAAAGCTTGCGCGTAGTCCTGGTCGGAGGCTCCCAGGCCCAGCGAAAGGTAGTCGTTGATCCAGTGGATCCCCGCGCCGGCGTTGGGATCGTATGCGTCGCCGGTATCGAAGTTGTCGAACATCGTGTAGCTCTGCGCGTTGGCAAGGGTGGGCACAAGAAGGAGAATCGCCGTGGCGGCCACGGCCCGGACAAAGGGCGAGAATCTCATGGGGTTGCTCCCGGGAGCGGCGGGGGATGTTCATTGCGATCCTAGCACGACAAGTTTCCCGCGGCAAACCGGAGCCCTGCGAACCGTCTCGGGGCCTCGCCCATCTCCTCGAGCGCCTCACAGCTCCTTGACCATGTACGAGCCGCGCAGTCGGTAGCCCAGGTTGCGATAGTAGCCGCGGGTCCCCACCGCGGCGATGACGGCCATGCGGCGGAAGTTCTGGCCGCGGGCGATGTCTTCGGCCCATTGCAAGAGAGCCCGGCCGAGCCCGCGGTGCTGCGATGCCGATCTGCTCGCCGCAGGCGCCGGATCGCGTTTTCTCTCGTCGACTTGGGTTGCTGCATCTGCGTTCGCCGTCGCCACTTCAGCCGGGTCCGGGCTCTCCAGGGGCAGGGCCTGCCCGTAGACATGCACCTCGCGCACGAGGGCGCAGCCCTCGAGTTCGGACATCCCCAGGTTCTCCGCCCCGGCCCGGCCGGGATGGTCGGGCAGGGACAGGCGCAGGTAGGCGGCGCAGCGATCCTCGGAGTCGTCGAACGACAGGAAATGTTCTTCGCTGGCGCGTGTGAGGTAGATCTCTTCGTTCCTGCGGAGTTCGGCGTCTGACGGCACCCTTTCCTTCATCTCACGGCAGCGCAGGCAACGGCACACCCGGCCGCTTTGCCGCATCAGCTGGTGCACGTGCTGGCGCAGGTTCGTCATCGTGCACCCGGCGACGACATTGCGGCGGGGGATGTCTCGGTAGATACGGTTGATACGGCAGGAGCGGGGCGTGCGCTCCTTGCAGGCGATGATGAGTTCGGTGAGCGAGTCATCGTCGTAGGGTTCGTACTCGCCGCGCCGCCATCGCTCGAACAGTTCGGTGCCCTCGAGCAGGGTGGTCGGGTAGATCTTGATCTCGTCGGGCCGCAGGCCGGGGTCGTCGAAGAGGCGGGCGAAGTCCTCCACGTCGCTCTCGGGCGTGGCGCCCAGCAGGTTGGGCATCCAGTGCAGCACCAGCTTGAAGCCGGCCGCCCGCAACAGCGTCATCGCGCGGCGGGTGTCCTCCACGCCGTGCCCGCGCCGGTTGCGCCGCAGGATCTCGTCGTTCAGCGACTGGGCACCCATCTGGATCTTCGTGGCGCCGAGGCGGCGCAGCCAGCGCACTTCACCGGGATCGACGAGGTCGGGACGGGTCTCCAGCACCAGACCCACGTTGCGGCACCGCGCGCTCTCGTTGACGCGTTGCAGTTCTTCGAGGCTGGGTCCGGGTGAACCTGCTGTCGGCCCGCCGCCCCCGGCCCCGACCGTCCCCGCCTGGTTCATCGCCTGCAGGCAACGGCGGAGGAACCACTCCTGCTCGTCGCGCGGGTAGCTCGACCAGCTTCCTCCCAGCACCAGCAATTCGATCTTGTCGGTGGGATGGCCGTTGGCCCGCAGCGCGGCGATGCGTCCGGCGGTCTGGGCAAAGGGGTCGAAGGCGTTCTGCACCGCCCGCATCGCCCCGGGTTCGTCGGGCAGGTAGCTCTTGGGCATTCCTTCGACATCGGGGCAGAAGATGCACCGGCCGGGGCAGGGCCACGGCCGGGTCAATACGGTCACCGGGGCCACCCCGCTGAGGGTGCGCACCGGCCGTACCCGGATGCGCCGCAACAGTTCCTCGTCGTGCGGCAATTCGCCGCTCTCCAGAAGAAGCCGGTATCCGGCCACCAGGTGGCTCTTGCCGAAGACGCCGCCGCCCTCGCGGGGATGGCGGCGCAGGATGGCGGCCACGGCACGGGGCGCTGGATCTTCCAGGGCGGCAATCTCTTCGAGGAGGATCCGCAGGGTGGGCAGATGGCGCCGCAGTTCGGGGGGGCTCAATGGAGATGGCTTTGACATGGCGCACACCCGCCCACGAGTCGCCCGCCTACTCGATGCCCTGCTCGGCCAGCCAGCGCTCGGCGCGGATGGCGGCTTGGCAACCGCTGCCCGCCGCGGTGATGGCTTGGCGGTAATAGTGGTCCTGCACATCGCCCGCCGCGAACACCCCCTCGACATTGGTGAGCACTTCATCATGGGTCACGATGTACCCGACCTTGTCGAGTTCGAGCTGCCCCTCGAAGATCTTCGTATTGGGCACATGACCGATGGCCAGGAAGAACCCGTCGATCTCCAGGGTCGATTCCTCGCCGGTCTTCGTGTCCTTCAGGCGCACACCGGTGACTTTCTCGTCGCCCAGCACCTCGACCGGCACCTTGTTCCACGCGAATTCGATCTTCTCATTGGCAAACGCCCGTTCCTGCATCACCTTCGAGGCGCGCAAGGCGTCGCGGCGGTGGATGACGATGACCTTCTTGGCAAACTTGGTCAGGAACAGCGATTCCTCCATTGCGGTGTCTCCGCCTCCGACGATGGCCACCACCTGGTCGCGGAAGAAGAAACCGTCGCAGGTGGCGCAGGCGCTGACCCCATGGCCGCGCAGCCGGGTCTCGCTCTCCAGTCCGAGCCAACGCGCCGAGCTGCCGGTGGCCACCACCACCGCCTGGGCCTGCAGCTCGTCCTTCCCATCGACGATGACCTTGAACGGGCGCCTGGAGAAATCGACCCCGGTGACAGTGCGGAACTGGGTGTCCGCGCCGAAGCGCTGGGCCTGCTTGCGGATGAGATCCATCAACTCGGGACCCTGGATCCCGTCGGGGAATCCGGGGAAGTTCTCCACGTCGGTGGTGATTGTGAGCTGGCCGCCGGGCTGCTCGCCCTCGAAGATCATCGGACTGAGGTTGGCGCGGGCGAGGTAGAGGGCGGCGGTCAGGCCCGCCGGCCCGGAGCCGATGACGATGCTCTTGTGGATTTCACTCATGATGAGGCCTTTCTCGGGCTCGAACTCGGGTCTCTCAGGCTTTTCACGCGGACATTGGCTTCATTTCTAGTGGCGGAGAGCGGCTTTGGCAAGCGGGCGCGCCTTGACGCTGCCCCCGGGCGATGATATATTGACCGGCCTGTGCGGAGAACCCGCGTGGGTCGTGGTGTGCTTGCCGTGGCAGAATCACGCAACCCCAACTGGTACAAGCAGGTAGCCAAGATGTCGCAAACCGCAGTGGTCCGGATCCAGGACATGCAATTCCGCGTCAGCGAGGACGATCTCATTCGTGTCCCGCTGCTCGAGGCCGAAGTGGGCGCCACCCTCGAGTTCGACGAGGTCCTCCTGGTCGGTGGCGATGAAACCCGCGTGGGAACCCCCCTGGTCGAAGGTGCGAAGGTCACCGCCGAGGTTGTCGAACAAGGCAAGGCGGACAAGATCATCGTCTTCAAGAAGAAGCGGCGGAAGGACTACCGGCGCACCCAGGGACATCGCCAGCCCTACACCGCATTGCGCATCACCGGGATCCAGGCCTAGGAGAGAGAATCATGGCTCACAAGAAGGGCGTCGGCTCCAGTCGCAACGGACGCGACAGCAATGCCCAGCATCGCGGAGTGAAGGCCTACGGGGGCCAGTTCGTGTCGGCCGGCAGCATCCTGGTTCGTCAGTTGGGCACGAAGATCCATCCGGGAACCAATGTCGGTCTGGGCAGCGACTACACCCTCTTCGCCAAGATCGACGGCAAGGTCCAGTACGAAGACTGGGGCAAGGGCCGCAAGCGGGTCAGCATCGTCCCGGTGAACTGAAGAAGAATGTTTCCCGGTGTCCTCTCGCCCACCTCCTGTCCGGGGGGTGGGCGTCTCGTTGAAGCAAGGGGGAGGCGACGGTGGATCCATCCAAGGCGATGAATTTCCCCGGGAGCAGGATCGAAGCGGCCGAGGTGGTGGCGGTCATTCCCGCCCGCTTCGGCAGCACCCGCTTTCCCGGAAAGGCATTGGCCCCGCTGTGGGGCCGGCCGATGATCGCCCACGTGGTCGAGGCCGCGCGCGCCGCCCAGAGGGTGGGGACCGTCCTGGTGGCCACCGACGACGAGCGGATCGCCGCAGCCGCCCGCCAGGCCGGCGCCGAGGCGGTCCTGACCCGAGCGGACCACCCGACCGGGAGCGATCGCATCGGAGAGGCCATCCAAGGCGGCGACTGGCCGGTGGTGCTCAACGTCCAGGGGGACGAGCCCCTGGTTCCCCCGGCCGCCATCGACCGCCTGGTGGCCTTGCTCGAGCAGCATCCGGAGGCGGCGGCCAGCACCCTGGCAACTCCGCTGGCGATGGCTTCGGACGCGCACCTCAGCCCCCACGTGGTCAAGGTCGTGTGCGACGCGGCCGGATGGGCCCTCTATTTTTCCCGGGCTCCGATTCCGGGCCGGCATCCCCACCCGGCCGAGGCGAGAGGGGACGTCCCGTCCCGGACCGGCCGGGAGGCCCAGGGCCGAAGCGGGGCCGACCGGGGAGAACCTCCCGCGCGGGAGACGGATACCGGGTCGACCAGTCCCCTGCGGCACGTGGGGCTCTACGGCTTCCGCCGCAACGCCCTGGAACGTTTCCTGGGGCACACGTCCACCCCTCTGGAACGGATCGAGGGTCTCGAGCAACTGCGCCTTCTGGAGATGGGCGAGCGGATCGTCGTGGGGGCCATCGATTCCCTGCCTCCCGGGGTGGACACTCCGGACGATCTGGCCTGGCTCCAATCGCTGGACCCGCCGAAGCGGGAGTGACCCCTTGCCCTGCCGGACCATGAGCCGGTCCTGGGCCCGTCGGAGCGGGAACCGGCCCCGGACCCGCCGGACCGGGATCCGGCCCCGGGGCGACCGGATCTGGCCTTGCCGAGCGGAGGCAGCAGCCTGTCCTTTTCCCTGGACCCGCCTTGGGGTAGGGTGGGCCCGGCCCCGTTTCTCAGAAGGAGTCGACCGGTGGACAACAAGCACACCCGCTTCATTTTCGTGACCGGGGGAGTGGTGTCGAGCCTGGGAAAGGGGATTGCCACCGCTTCGCTCGGAAAACTGCTGAAGGCCCGCGGACTGAACGTGGTGCTGCAGAAATTCGATCCCTATCTCAACCTCGACCCGGGAACGATGAGCCCCTTCCAACACGGTGAGGTCTTCGTGACCGACGACGGGGCCGAGACCGATCTCGACCTGGGTCACTACGAACGCTTCATCGACCGCAGTCTGCGGCGCATCCACAACGTCACCAGCGGTCAGATCTACGACGCCATCCTCACCCGCGAGCGGCGGGGCGAGTACCTCGGGCGAACGGTCCAGGTGGTCCCTCACGTCACTGACGAGATCAAGCACCGGATCAAGCTCACCGCGCAGCCCGCCAGCGAGAACGATCCCCCCGTCGATGTGGTGATCACCGAGATCGGCGGAACCATCGGCGATATCGAGGGACAGCCCTTCCTGGAAGCCCTGCGTCAATTGCGACTCGAGTTGGGAGAACATCGCTCGCTCTTCATCCACCTGACCCTGGTTCCGCATGTGCGCACCGCCGGGGAGTTCAAGACCAAGCCCACCCAGCACTCGGTGCGGGAACTGCGGGGCATCGGGATCCAGCCGGACATCCTCATCTGCCGCGCCGAGAGCAAGCTGCCCGAGGCGGAGAAGAAGAAGATCGCCCTGTTCTGCAACGTGGCCGAGGACCACGTGATCGACGCGCCCGACGTCTCGTCGATCTACGAGATCCCCCTGCTCTTCGAGGAACAGGAACTGGCCGACAAGGTTTGCGCCCTCCTGGACCTTCCCGAGGCGGTCCCCGATCTGGACGCCTGGAGGGAGATGGTGCGCAAGATCCACAATCCCAGCGGTACGGTCCGTATCGCCATGGTCGGCAAGTACACCGGCCTGAAGGATTCCTACAAGAGCATCATCGAAGCCTTCATCCACGCCGGGGTGGCCAACTCCACCCGCGTCGAGCTGGAGTGGGTGTCGGCGGAGAACGTGGCCGACGATGGCCCGGCGGTGCATCTGGGGAAGGTCGATGGAATCCTCATCCCGGGCGGTTTCGGAGAACGGGGAATCGAAGGAAAGATCGCCGCGGTGCGTTACGCGCGCGAACAGGCCATTCCCTACCTGGGGATCTGTCTGGGCCTGCAGATGGCGATCATCGAGTTCGCACGCAACGTGCTGGGGTTGAGCAAGGCGAACTCCACCGAGTTCCATCCTGATGCCCCGGATCCGGTCATCGCGCTGATGAGTGAACAGGAGGGCGTGGAGGATCTCGGGGGTACCATGCGCCTGGGTTCGTATCCCTGCGCGATCCAGCCCGGAACCCTGGCCCACCGTCTCTATGGCAAGGAGTCGATCGACGAACGCCACCGGCATCGTTTCGAGGTGAACAACCTCTACCGCGAGCGGTTGGAGGAGGCGGGGATGCTGTTCAGCGGCCTCTCCCCGGATGGGACCCTGGTGGAGATCGTCGAGCTGAGGGATCATCCATTCTTCATTGCGGTGCAGTTCCACCCCGAACTGAAGAGCCGCCCCGAACGGGTGCATCCTCTCTTCGACGGCCTGGTCGCCGCGGCGGTGGAGCGCCGGGATGGGGCAGGCAAGCGCCCGGCCGGCGGAACGATGGAAGAAGGGGGCCGGCTGCTCGACGAGGATGCCGAAGCGGCTCGGAAGGAAGCGGGATCGGCGCACGAGGAGAATGCCTGAGATGGCCCCGTCGCGTTCCTTTGCCATCGGCGAGGTGGAAGTGGGCGCCGGAGCGCCGCTTCTGCTCATCGCCGGACCGTGCGTGCTGGAAGATCCCGACGAGATGCTGGCGACCGCCCGCACCCTGGCCGAGCTGTGCCGAAGGCTCGGACTGGGTTTCGTCTTCAAGTCGAGCTACCTGAAGGACAATCGCACCCGGGGGGAATCTCCCCGGGGACCGGGCCTCGAGGAAGGGCTCGCCCTGCTGCTTCGCATCCGCGAGGAGGTGGGATGTCCGGTGCTCACTGACGTCCACACCGTGGACGAGGCGACGGCGGCCGGCGAGGCAGGCGTCGACGTGTTGCAGATTCCGGCCTTCCTCTGCCGCCAGAGCCGCCTGCTGGAAGCGGCGGCCCGCACCGGGAAGGCGGTGAACGTGAAGAAGGGACAGTTCCTCGCCCCGGAGGATCTCCGGCACGTCGCGGACAAGGTGCAAGCGGCCGGGGGAGAGCGCATCCTGTTGACCGAGCGGGGAACCAGTTTCGGCTACCACAACCTGGTGGTGGATTTCCGGGGATTCGCCATCGCTCACCGTCTCGGCTGGCCCTGGGTCTTCGACCTCACCCATTCGCTGCAGCGCCCTTCGGCCGAGGGGGGAGTGAGCGGAGGAACGCCCGACCTGGCTCCGATGATGGCCCGTGCCGCGGTCGCGGCGGGAATCGACGCGCTCTTCCTCGAGGCACATCCCGAACCTTCGCGCGCCCTGTCCGATGCATCCACCCAACTTCCCCTGCATACCCTCGAGGCGTGGTTGCCGTGGGTCGCCGATCTGCACACCCGCGTCCGGGAGGCGGTCTCGAGATGATGGGAATCGAGCGATGATCGGGTTGGAGGCCTATGAGCGCGCAAGGCGCATCCGCGGACTGATCCTCGATGTCGACGGCGTGCTGACCGACAACCGGGTCTACTTCGGCCGGGAAGGGGAGCTGATGCGCGCGTTCAACGTGCGCGATGGGCTGGGGCTGGCGTTCCTCCGGAAGGCCGGGTATCGCCTGGGGATCGTCAGCGGCCGGGCGAGCGACACGGTGGCCGCCCGGGCCGAGGAACTGGGCATCGATCCGGTCCTTCTGGACCGCGCCGACAAGCGGTCCGCGTTGGACGAGGTCTTGGCGATCTGGAAGATGACGGCGGAAGAGGTGGCTGCCATGGGCGATGACCTGCTCGACGGCCCGATGCTCTCGGCGGTCGGGTTGAGCATGGCCCCGGCCGACGCCCGCGACGAACTGCTGGCGAGGGTCGATTTCGTCACCGGGTCTCCGGGCGGACACGGGGCGGTGCGTGAGGCTTGTGAACTCCTGCTCAAAGCGGGCGGCCACTGGGAGGAGATCCTGCGCCGTCATTGCTTTGCCGAGGACAGCGCGTGGAAGAATCAACCCGAAATCACCGGCTGACGCCCCAACGCGCCGACCCCGACCGCGCGGCCCGCACCCCCGACGGGGAATTGGCCGCGATGGGACGCGAGGTCTTCCAGCAGGAAGCCGCGGCTCTCACCGGCGTTGCCGGTCGTCTCGATGAGCGCTTCGCACAAGCGGTACGCTGGATCTACCGCTGCGAGGGAAGGATCCTGGTGACCGGACTGGGCAAGAGCGGGCTGGTCGGTCGGAAGATCGCCGCCACCTTCACCAGCACCGGAACCCCATCCCTCTTCGTCCATCCGGTCGAGGCCCTCCACGGAGACCTGGGGATCGCCACCGGGGACGACCTGGTGCTCGCGCTCTCGCGTAGTGGACGCAATCCCGAGCTCTTGACCATGGTGCACTCGCTGCAGGCGCTGGGCCTGCGTTCGATCGCGATCACCGGCGACCTGGAATCTCCCTTGGCGCGGGCGGTCGATCTGGCGCTGGATACCGGTGTGGAGCGCGAAGCCTGTCCGCTCAACCTCACTCCCACCACCAGCGCGACCGCGGCCCTGGTCATGGGGGACGCCCTGACCGTCGCCCTGCTGCGCCTGCGGGCCTTCCGTCGGGAGGACTTCGCGGTGTTCCATCCCAGCGGAACCCTCGGACGGACCCTGCGGATGACCGTGGCCGAGCTGATGCATACGGGCGAGGAGTTGCCCCTGGTGCGTCGTCGCCAGCCGCTGCGGGAAGCGGTGATCGAGATCGCCGACAAGCGGTTGGGCTGCGCCTGTGTGGTCGAGGACGACGGCCGGCTCTGCGGCTTCCTGACCAATGGCGATCTCCAGCGCGTGCTCCTGCGGCATACCGGTCCCGGGGACGATCCTCTCGGCCGCCCGGTCGAGGAGTTCATGACCCCCGATCCCCGGACCGTCGACCCCGCCTGCCTGGCCCGGGCCGCTCTGCACAAGATGGAGGAGAATCCCACCGGCCCCATCACCCAGCTGGTGGTGATGGAGGAAGGACGCCCCATCGGGTTGCTCCATCTCCACGATATTCTACGACAGGGCCTTTCGAGGTAGTCTGGCACTATCCTTGCTTGACATCCGCCCTCCTTCTCCCTTATCAAGTCCCTATGATCCAGAGCAGCGCCGAACGGGGGGCCGAGACCGCCTGGGTGGGCCCCAGCGGCCACGGCGTGTCCGTCCCGCCGGTCCGACGCCGCCGGACGGAGGACCTGCCCGCATGGCGCCGGGTGCGTCGGTGGCTCTTCTACGCCCTGGCGCGCGCCTTGGCCGCCGGGGCACGGGTCCTTCCCCGGCCGGTGGCCGCCGGGTGGATGGAGGGGCTGGGGTGGCTGGCCTGGGCCATCCGCCGCCGGGAGCGGCGGCGCGCCGGGCAGAGGCTGTCCTGGGCCTTTCCCGACTGGAGTGAGCGGCGGCGCCGCCGGGTGCTGCGGCGCAGTTATCTCCTCTTCGGGCGCAACCTCGTCGATGCCGTCCGTGAAGACGTCGAGGTGACCATCGGCCCCGCAGATCGCCGGCGCTGGGAGGAGGCGATCGCCGACGGAAGGCCGTTGCTGCTTCTCACCGCGCACCTGGGGTGCTGGGAGCAGTTGGGTCGTTGGCTGGCGCGGACGTTGCCTGCGGTGGGGACGGTGACCGCCGACCCCCACAACCGGCGGGTGGACCGCTGGCTGCGGAGGGAACGGAGCAAGCTGGGCATCACGACCTTCGACCGCCGGAGGGAGCCCCTGGCCGCCGCGAGATGGCTGCGCGGGGGCCGGCCCCTGGCGATCCTGGCCGATCATCGCAACCAGGTGCGCAGCGTGAGCGCTCCGTGGTTCGGCCGCCCGGCCCCGACTGCGGTCGGGCCGGCGCGATTGGCCCGCCGGGCCGGGGCGTTGATCCTGCCGGTGGGGATCCATCGCCGCGGCCGGGGGCACGAGGTCCTGGTCGGTCGGTCGGTGGACTGGAGTCCCGGCGACGACGATGCGGTCATCGCGGCCGCGTGCAACCGGGCCCTCGAGGAACTCGTCCGGCGGGCGCCGGAGGAATGGACCTGGTTCCACGAGCGTTACCGTGGGCCCTGAGTCCGGGCGAACCCAGGCGGGCGCCCTCGACAGGTCGATGGATGGGGCCGTAGCACACGAGGGCGGCCCTGGGAGCCAGCGGAGAGGGGAGTGATCCGATGAGACGCCGCGGATTCGCCGGACTGATCCTGGCCCTGTCGTTTCTCGTTCTCGCCGCGTGCGCGAAAGAGCCCCAGGAAGCTCCGCCCGCCGCGGCCGACCTGCCGATCCAGACCATCTACGGCTACCACACGGTCGAGACCCAGTTGGGCACCATCCGCTGGGAGCTCTTCGGGGAAAAGGCGCAGCGGTACCAGGGGGACGAGGACCTCCACCTGTTCACCGTCAAGATGCTCTTCTACGAGGACGGCAAGCTCAGCGCCACCCTGACCTCCCAGCGGGGCAGCGTGAACGAGAACACCCGGGACATGGTCGCCCAGGGGAACGTCCATATCGTCACCGAGGATGGCCGTACCTTGTCCAGTGAAACGCTCTACTGGGACAACGAGCGCCAGCTCATCCACACCGATGAATTCTTCCGGGCCACCGACGGCGATCAGGTTCTGACCGGCATCGGACTGGAAACCGATCCGAAGATGACCGATCTGGTGGTCAAGGAGCGGGTCGAAGGCGACGCCGCCGAGCTTCCGGAGGCTTCCGGAGGGGAGGCGCCCGAATGAGCGAAATGGCACAGAAGTCGCTTTGCTGTCGGGAACTGGTGAAGGAATACCGGTCGCGCCGGGTGGTGGACGGAGTCACCCTCCACGTCAACACCGGAGAAGTCGTTGGATTGCTGGGGCCCAATGGCGCGGGCAAGACGACCACCTTCTACCAGATCGTCGGGTTCATCAAACCCAACTCCGGGAAGGTCTTCCTCTCGGAGATGGAGATCACCCACAAGCCGATGTATCAGCGGGCACGCTTGGGCATCGGGTATCTTCCCCAGGAGGCGTCGGTGTTCCGGCGCATGACGGTGGAAGAGAATGTGAGGGCCATCCTGCAGACCTTGAAGCTCACGAAGAAAGAGCAGGATGAGCGCTGTGCCCGGCTGCTCGATGAGCTGGGCGTCAGCCATCTGAAATCGGCTCGAGGATACCAGCTTTCGGGCGGTGAACGACGACGGGTGGAAATCGCCCGCTCGCTCAGCACGAGTCCATCCTTCATGTTGCTGGACGAGCCGTTCGCTGGAATCGATCCCATTGCCGTCGCCGACATCCAACAGATCGTGGCCGGGTTGAAGAACCGCGGTCTGGGCGTACTCATCACCGACCACAATGTGCGGGAGACCCTGTCGATCACCGACCGGGCCTACATTCTCCACGAAGGCCGGATCATGGCCGACGGCACACCGGACGAGATCGTAGAGAACGAACAGGTTCGTCGCATCTACCTGGGGGAGACCTTCCACCTGGAGAGCGCCGAACCGGCCATCTGAGAGGCAAGCAACCATGGAGATGAAACACGTCCTGGGGCAGCGAATGCAGCAGCGTCTGGTGATGACGCCGAAGTTGCAGCAGGCTCTCAAGCTCCTCCAGGTTCCCACGCTCGAACTCGAGCAGATCCTCAAGCAGGAGATCCTCATGAATCCACTCCTGGAAGAAGTGGATCCCAACGAGGAAGAGGAGGAAAACGAAGCCTCCGAGGAGAGCATCGAGGAAGAAGCCCTCGCCGAGGAGAAACTCGCCGAGAACGGGGACAAGAAGGATGAGCCCATCGACTGGGAGGAATACTTCAACGACGGCTTCTCCCAGGCCGGGTTCGAGGGTGAACGCGAAGAGATGGACGATCACTACGAGCGGGTGGCCGTCGCCGAGGAGAACGGCTACGACAAGCTCATCGCCCAGCTCCACCTCGCCCTGGACGATCCGCGCCAGATCGAGATCGGCGAGTACCTGGTGGGCAGCCTCAATGAGGACGGCTTCCTGAGCTGCAAGCTCGAGGAGGTCGCTCGCTATTTCGAGACCGATGTGGAGGAAGTGGAGAAGGTCCTGAGGGTCATCCAGTCCTTCGATCCTCCGGGAATCGGCGCCCGCAATCTCCAGGAATCACTGCTGTTGCAGCTGGCGGCCCGGGGAGAGGAGAACAGCCTGGCCGCGGAGATCATCCGGAACCACTTCGAGGCGCTCAAGAACCGCAAGTTCAACGAGATCGCCAAGGAATTGCACATCACCGCGCAGCAGGTCCAGGAGATCGCCCAGGAGATCGGCCACCTCGATCCTCGGCCGGGCCTTTCCACCTTCGCCGAGAATGCCAAGTACGTCGTGCCCGACCTCGTCGTGGAGAAGGTCGAAGGGGAGTACATCGTCTACCTGAACGACAGCAACATCCCCCGTTTGCGCGTGAGCCGGGCCTATCGCGAGGAACTCGCCCGAAGCCGCCAGGATGGCGACAAGGAGACCCGTGAATTCATCATGGGCAAGCTCAACTCCGCTCGTTGGCTCATCCAGACCATCGAGCAGCGGCGGCGGACCATCGTGAAGGTGATGCAGTGCATCGTGGAAGAGCAGAAGGACTTCTTCGAGAAGGGTCCGGTGGCCTTGAAGCCGCTGACCCTGCAACAGGTGGCGAGCAAGATCGGCATGCACGAGTCGACGGTGAGCCGTGTCACCACGAACAAGTACGTGCAGACTCCCCGCGGGGTCTTCGAGCTGAAGTATTTCTTCAGCTCGAGTCTCGATACGGACGATGGCGAGAACATGTCATCGAAGGCGGCCAAGACCCGGATCCGTGAGATCATCGACAAGGAGGACAAGGCGCGTCCATTGAGCGACCAGAAGATCGTGGATCTGCTCAAGGCCGATGGGCTCAATATCGCCCGGCGGACCGTCGCGAAATACCGCGAGCAATTGGGAATCCTTCCCGCGCGGATGCGTAAGACCTACTGATCCGCCCGCGATCGGCCGATCGGGAGGAGGCGATGCAAGCCGCTTGGCACCGATCGACGAGCGGGTTACATTCCTAGATGAGGGCCGAGGGACGCAGTTTCCGCGCCCGGTGGCCAGGTGGCCCCAGCCATTCCGGAGGCATGCATGAAGCTCGAAATCACGACCCGGAACCATGAGCCCACCCCGCGCGTCCGCGACCATGCGGAAGAGCGCATCGCCAAGTTCGAGAAATACCTGCGCGACCTGAGTTCCGTCCATCTCACCCTGGCGGAGGAGAAGATCGACAAGGTCTGCGAAATCCATCTGCGTGCGTACGGAAAGGACTTCCACTCGAGGGCGGAGTCTCCCGACATGCTCAACTCGGTCGACCGCGCCTGCGCCGGCATGGAGGAGCAGCTTCGCCGCTACCGTGATCGCATCACCGACCAGCGGAAGGGGAACAAGGCAAGCCTCAAGTCGGCGGCCGCCCTGGAGAGAATCGCCCAGGCGGAATCCGCCCGGTCTGGAGGAGATCCCACCCGCGAGGAGGACTGAGTGCCTCGTCTCTACTTCGGCGATCTCCTGAAGCGTCTCGGCGCCCATACCGACGTCGAGGTCCTGGTGGAGGATCGCCGGGTCACCGTCATCGAGGAACGGGATGTCCACCGTCCCGGCATGGCCTTGATGGGCTATACCGACGGCTTCCTTCCCGGCCGGCTGCAGGTGTTCGGCGAGAGCGAGATCGCCTACCTGAACAGCTTGCCACCCGAGCCGCAGAAGACCGCAATCCGCCGTGTGCTCGACCTCAACGTGGCCGGAGCGTTCGTGGCCAAGGGCCAGGCCGTTCCGGCCATCCTCCTGGAGGAACTCCAGGCCGAGCAGGTGCCGCTCGCCCGCACCTCCCTGAGCACCGAAGACACCGTCGATCTCCTTCGGGATCTGCTCAAGGAGGCCTTCGCTCCCCGGGCGAATGTCCACGGAACCCTCATGGATGTCTACGGCGTCGGACTGCTCTTCACCGGCCGCAGCGGCATTGGGAAGAGCGAGACCGCCCTGGACCTGATCGAGCGAGGACACCGTCTGGTGGCTGACGACCTGGTCGAGATCATGCGGCGTGACGATGTCCTGCTGGGCACCGGACGCGAGACCCTCAAGCATCACATGGAGATCCGCGGGATCGGAATCGTCGACATCTTTCCGATCTTCGGGGTGAGGGCGCTCAGGATGCAGAAGAGGGTCGAGGTGGAGGTGCGCCTGGAGGACTGGGTCGAGGGAAAGAACTACGACCGTCTCGGACTTCAGCGGGCCGAGACGGAAATCCTCGGCGTGACCATTCCCAGGGTGGTGGTGCCCATCGTTCCCGGAAAGAATATCACTGTCATCGCCGAAGTCCTTGCGCTAGATTTCATGCTCAAGATCTACGGAATCGATTCGGCCGAGCTTCTCAATCGCAAGCTCATCGAGAGCATGGAAGAACTGGGACGCACCGCCCAGTACCTCCGCCACGATTTCGAGTAGCGCGGCTTCTTGCCACGAACTCCCAACGGAAGCGGTCTCCATGCGGGGTCTCATCGTCACCCACGGTGATCTGGGCCGGGAGCTGGTGGCATCGGCACGCCTGGTGGTCGCCGCCGAGGTCGAGGTGGATGTCCTCAGCAACGCTCGACTGGGCAGCCGGGAGATGCGCTCGCGCATCAAGGGGTGGCTCGATCGCGAGCCAGGCGAGGCCCTGATCATGGTCGACGAGGGCCTGGGCTCGTGCGGGCTCGCCGCCAGTCTGGCCGCGCGCGAGCGTCCGGGCACGTGGGTTCTCGCCGGGGTCAATCTGGCCATGGTGGTGACCTATCTGAACCGGAGGGAGCGACTGGAGGGGGAAGCCCTGGTCGAGAAGATCCTCGACCGTGCCCGGCAGGCGGTGCGGCTCATGGAGACCGGGCGATGAATCTGGTGCTGGCCCGGGTGGACGACCGCCTCATCCACGGTCAGGTGGCGATCGCTTGCCGGGATGCCACGGGAGCGCGACGGATGATCCTGGCCAACGGCGAAGCCGCGGCGGATGCCCTCCAGCGGCAACTCTATCGCGCCGCGGTTCCCCCGTCGGTCGAACTGGAGATCCTCGATCTCCAGGAAGCGGCGCGAAGATTACGCGAACTCGATGCCCGAGGAGACCAGGTGCCCACGCTTCTGGTGACCGAGAGCCCTCAGGACATGCTGGCGCTGGTGGAGGCCGGTGCGCCGATCCGATCGGTGAATCTCGGGGGGTTGCACCATCATCAGGGGAGTCGGGAGCGGTGGTCCGGGTTTTTCCTCGACCCGGAGCAGGAACAGGCGGTGCGCACGCTGCTCGCGCGCGGGATCGAGGTCATCGCCCAGACGGTTCCTCGCTCTCCTGCGGTGGACGTGGGACGACAGTGGGAGAGGAAATGATCGGCCCGCTGCTGTTGGGAGGCGCGGCCGGGGCGGACCGTACCGCGGTGGGGCAGAGCCTGCTGGCCCATCCGGTCGTCGCGGCCGCACTGTCCGGGTGGATGGCTGGCGCACCGCGGGAAGGACTGTGGCTCGGACTCTGCCTGGGGATCCTGTCCGCCGAGTGGATCCCGGTGGGAGACGAGCGGCCGAGGGACACCACCACGATCGCGGTGGCCGTCCCGCTGGCTCTGGGTGCTTCGGCACCGTTGTGGCAGTGGGGTCTGGGTCTGGGGGTGGGTCTTCTCCTGCTGCGCCCCTTGGGGTGGGCGATCGACGGAGTGCGCGAACTTTCCCTGCGTTTTCTCCGCCGGGCCCGAAACCAGTGCGAGAAGGGAGAAGTCCCAGCCCTGGAGCGGGGGCATTTCGGGCTGGCCGCATTGCATTTCCTCCGGGGAACGGTCACTACGCTTGTTGTGGCGCAGTTGCTGGGACTGGCCGCGTCCCTGGCGATGGAACGGATCGACGCGCCGGCACGGGAGCTCTTGTTTGCCCTCTGGTGGGCCGCTCCCCTGGCGGGTCTGCCCACTCTCGCTGAGCGGCGGAGTGGCTGGCTGGTCGGAGGTGTGGTGGCCGGTGTCGCCCTGGTCTGGCTGGGAGGGGGCCGGTGGTGAGGGCCTCGAGCGGTTTCGCCTGGCGATTGTGGTTCCTGCAGGCCTCGTGGAACCGCGAGGGGATGCAGAGCATAGGGAGAGTGGTGTGCGCGTTGCCTGCCGCGCGTCGACGAGGACTGTGCGGCACGGACCTGGCCCGATGGATGCGGCCACGGCTTTCGTTCTTCAACACCAACCCCTACCTGGCGGGCCTGCTGCTGGGAGCGGTGCTGCGCTTGGAGAGCGAAGGCAACGAGACGGTCGCCGGCAAGCTCGAAGCGGCTCTCTCCCGCAGTCTCGGGGCGATCGGCGATGGGTTGATGTGGGAGGGTCTGCGACCCATCTGGGCCTTCCTTGCCCTGGTCCTGGCCTTCCGGTGGGGACCGCCGGCGATCCTGGCGGGTTGGCTGCTCTTTGGCTTCGGTCAGCTCGCGCTGCGACAGTGGTGCTGGGTCGAGGGATGGCGCCGGGGGCGGCACGTGGTGGAGTTGGTGGGCCATCCCCGGGTCCAGACCTGGATGGAAGGAGCCCGTTCGGTGGCTCCAGCGGCGGCGGGACTGGCAGTCGGGGTGGCCTACATGGCCCACGCCGCTCCCGCCACGACAATCCAGGGTTTGGCATGGGTGGCGGCTGCGTTAGGTTGTGGGGCCCTGGCCGCGTGGCGGCGGTGGTCCCTGGAGTGGCTCCTGCCGGCGGCGGTGGGGGTGGGATGGCTCGTGTTGCGTCTGGGCCCGGGGGCCTGAGGGAGGGTTGAAGGAAGATGCCGACGATCACGGCGAAAATCGGGGATCCGGTAGGGTTGCACCTGAGGGCGGCCAGCCGCATCGTCCAGAGAGCCAAGGAATTCGAGTCGGAGATCCACATCCGTTACCAGGATGTCCTGGCCAACGCCAAGAGCATCCTGGGTCTGGCGTCCCTGGTGGCTCATCACCTCGAGCCGGTGGAGATCACCGCCGAGGGCCCCGATGCCGAACAAGCCCTGCAATCGCTGGCGAGGCTCATCGAACACGAGCTCGCCGAGCAGGATTAGGACCCATGGAGAGATACCAGGGCATCGGAGCGTCCAGTGGGTTGGTCCTGGGACCGGCGCTGGTGTGGTACAAGCCCAGTTTGAGCGTGGGCCGGCGGAGTTGTGAGCTCTCCGAGGTGGAAAGCGAGCTGGAGAAGTTCGCCGCCGCCCTGGAATCGACCCGCGAGGAACTGAAGGACCTCCGCTCCCAGCTCCACGGCCATCTCGGCGAAGACCACGCGCGCATCCTCGACGCACAGCTGCTGTTGCTGGAAGACGAGGAATTGCTGTCGGCGACCCGACGCGCCATCGAGAACGAGTTGTTGACCGCGAGCTCGGCCTTCGCCCAGGCCATGGGGGAAGCGCTGGTTCCTCTGCACCTCTCGCAGGAGGGCCTCTTCCGGGAGAGGATCGAGGATTTCCGGGATGTCGAGCAGAGGGTCCTGCACGCCCTGAGGGGCGGAGCGGACCTGCGCCCGGAACTGGTGAAGCCCTCGATCATCGTGGCCAGCGAACTCAGCCCCAGCGATACCGCCGCGCTCGATCCCGGGCTGATCCTGGGGTTCTGCATCGACGAGGGCGGTCCCACCAGCCACACCGCGATCATCGCTCGCAGCCTCGGGGTCCCCTGCATCGTCAACCTGCGACATCTCAGCCGACGGGTCCACGACGACGATATCCTGATGGTCGACGGGAACTCGGGACAGGTGGTGGTGGACCCCGAGGAGCCGGTCCGTAAGCGTTTCGCCCAGAGAGTGCGGCGCCGGCGCCTGGCGGAAGAGAAGCTGCGGTCCCTGAGGGATCTTCCCGCGATCACTCCCGATGGCCACCATGTGGAATTGGCCGCCAACGTCGAGCTGCCGGTGGAGATTCCCCTGGCGATGCGCAACGGAGCCGAAGGGATCGGGCTTCTGCGCACCGAGTACTTCTACTTCCAGAAAGGACAGATTCCCGACGAGGAAGAACAGGTACAGGCCTACCGTGAGGTCTTGCGACGGACCGAGGGCAAGCCGGTCATCTTCCGGGTGCTCGACGTGGGAGGCGACAAGCTTCTCGCCGCGATGGGAGGATACCGCGAGTACAATCCGTTCCTCGGATGGCGGGGAGTGCGCTACCTGCTCTCCAACCCGGACCTCTTGTGTGTGCAGTTGAGGGCTCTCTACCGGGCCTCGGCCGACGGGCCCTTGAAGGTCATGATTCCCATGGTCTCGGACGTAGGGGAATTGCGCCGGGTGAAGGAGATCGCGGCGCACTGCGTGGACCAGCTGCGCGCCGAGGGATACGCGGTGGCCGAGGATATCGAGATGGGAATCATGGTCGAGACACCCTCGGCGGTGGCCATGGCGGAGGAACTCGCGCGAGAATGCGATTTCTTCAGCATCGGCACGAACGACCTGACCCAGTACATCATGGCGGTCGACCGGACCAACTCGCGCGTCGCCCACTTGCACCGTCCTTCCCATCCGGCGGTGTTGAGGTCGATCCAACGCGCCATCGATGCGGCCCATCGGGCCGGGATATGGTGCGGTCTCTGCGGGGAAATGGGGGGCTCGCCGGCCCTGGCGGTGCTTCTCATGGGAATGGGGATCGACGAGATCTCCACCAATGCGGCGGCGGTTCCCATGGTGAAGAAGGCCATCCGCAGCATTCCCTTCTCCACCGCCCGGAAATGGGCCGAGGAGACCTTGTCTCTTTCCACCGCCGACGAAGTCGATCAATATCTGAAGGTCCGCGCCCAGCGGGGGCTGCGCGATCTGCTGCTCGAGACCACGCGTCAGCCATCGGGCGCCGAGAAGGAAGAATCGTGATGAAGTGGAAGGAATCATGAACACCGGATCTTCTCCTCCGAGCGAACCCATGTTGGCCCTGGTGAAACAACTGCCCCGCCAGATCGAGGCGGCGTTGGAGCGGGTGGGCGAGACCTCCGGAATCGAAGACCTTTCACGCCGGCGGATCCTGCTCTGCGGCATGGGAGGCAGTGCCGCCGCGGGAGAGTTGGCGAAAGGGATTCTGTTCTCTAAGCCCGTCTTCTTCGCGGTGCATCGAGGCTATCGGCTTCCGGGCTGGGTCGATGACGAGACTCTCCTGATCTTCTCCTCGTACTCGGGGAACACCGAGGAAGTCCTCTCCATGTGGGACGAGGCCGACGGAAAGGTTCCCGACGCACCGCGGGTGGTGATCAGTTCCGGAGGCGCCCTGACCGAGCGGGCCCGGGAGAAGCAGGTAATGGCCATTGCCCTGCCGGGAGGATTGCCGCCCCGGGCGAGCCTGGGATGGGGGGTAGGGGTCCTCTTCGGCCTTCTGGGCCGGATGGGCCTCTTGCCCGACGCCGAGGAGGGCCTGCGGGAAGCGGTGGAGGTCATGGACCGCCTGAACGAGGATTTTGCCGCCGGAGAGAACTCTCCCAAGAACCGGGTGTGGCGATTGGCGCGTCGTCTCTACGGCAAACTGCCTCTCATCTACGCCGGGGGCGAGATGACCGCCGCGGTGGCCCAGCGTTGGCGGGCGCAGATCAACGAGAACGCGAAGGCTCTGGCCTACACCTCGGTTCTCCCCGAACTCGATCACAACGAGATCGTCGGATGGGAGGTTCCCACCCGCGCCCGTGCGGAGACCTTCGTGATCGCACTGCGCGACCGTGGGGATCATCCCCGCGTGCAACGCCGTTTCGAGCTCACCCGATCCATCCTAGGGGCCAAGGTCCCCGGTTGGGAGAACGTGGAAAGCGAAGGAGATTCGATCATCGCCCGGGCGATGAGCCTGGTGCTCATCGGCGACTATCTCTCGGTGTTCCTGGCCGAAGCGGGTGGGGTTGAAGCCACCCCGGTGCCGTCCATCGAGATCCTCAAGGAAAAACTGGCCGATTCACAGTAAGGCGGATCCGTGTCGGTACGGGGAGGACATTCCTGCATGAAGGCTCTCATTCCAGCGGCGGGTGTCGGCACCCGCCTTCGCCCCCACACGATCACCATCCCGAAGGCCCTGTTGCTGGTGGCGGGTCGTCCCATCCTGGGTCATATCCTGGACGACCTGGATGCGGCGGGCATCGAGGAGTTCGTGGTGGTGATCGGCTACCAAGGCGACCGAATCCGCGAATACATCGACCGGGACCATCCCGAGAAGAAGGTCACGTACGTCGAACAGACCGAGCAACTCGGATTGGGCCACGCGGTGGGAATGTGCAGGGACGCGGTCCAGGGAGGCCCCTTGCTGACGATTCTGGGGGACACCATCGTGCGGGCCGATCTCACTTCCATCGTGCGCAGCCCGGACAACGTCATCGCGACCTGCCCGGTGGAGGATCCACGACGTTTCGGAGTGGTCGAATTGGATGGAATCCGGGTGACCCGCTTCGTGGAGAAGCCCGAGCATCCCACCAGCAACCAAGCCATCGTCGGCCTCTATACCTTCCAGGAGAGCGAGAAGCTCTTCGCCGCGCTGGACGAGCTGTTCGAGAAGAAGATCCAGACCCGGGGCGAGTACCAACTCACCGACGCCCTGCAGCTCCTTCTCGAGCGAGGGGTCGAATTCGTCTCCACCGAGATCGACGGTTGGTTCGACTGTGGAAAACCCGAGACCCTGCTGGAGACGAACCGGGTTCTGCTGGGAGAGGAAGGTCCGATCAGCGCGGTGGGGTCGGTGGTGATCAAGGAGCCGGTGGCGATCCACCCTTCCGCACAGCTTTCCAGTTGCATCGTGGGGCCCCATGTGACCATCGGGCGCGACGTGGTGGTGAAAGGAAGTATCGTGGCCGACAGCATCCTCAACGACGGCGCTCAACTCGAAGGCGTCCTGTTGGAGGGGAGCCTGATCGGTCCCCACGCCACCGTGAACGGCCACGGGTCGAGTTTGAACATCGGGGACTTCTCCCACGCCGAATTGCGTTAGCTTCGCACTTGGGTTAGGCTTTCCCGCTGTCGCACCGGTTCCCCGAGGCGACTTCGACTTTCACCCGATCGAGCTGGAGGAGACCGTCGATGGCCGAGAAGCATCTTTTCACATCGGAATCGGTGACGGAGGGTCACCCGGACAAGGTCGCGGACCAGGTTTCCGACAGCGTGGTCGACGCCATCCTGTCGGAAGATCCGAACGGACGGGTCGCCTGTGAAACCCTGGTGACCACGGGCATGGTCATGGTGGCGGGGGAGATCTCGACCGAGGTCTATGTCGACATCCCGAACATTGCTCGGGCCACCCTTCGTTCGATCGGCTATTCCGGCGCGGCCTGCGGTTTCGACGCCGATACGTGCGCGGTTCTCACCAGCATCGATGCGCAATCACCGGATATCGCGATGGGGGTCAACCGCGGTCCCCAGGAGCGCCAGGGAGCTGGAGACCAGGGGCTCATGTTCGGATACGCCAGCAACGAGACTCCCGAATACATGCCCATGCCCATCAACCTCGCCCACAAGATGGCGCGGAGGCTGGCCCAGGTGCGCAAGGACGGGGTCTTCTCCTACTTGCGTCCCGACGGGAAGACGCAGGTCACCGTCGAGTACGACGACGGACGTCCGGTGCGGGTGCAGGCGGTGGTGATCTCGACCCAGCATAGTGAGACGGTGGGACTCGACCGCATTCGCGAGGACATGATCGAGAAGGTCGCCCAACCGGTCCTGGAGGATTCCAAGCTCGATTTCGACGGGGTCGAGTACTTCGTCAATCCCACCGGCCGTTTCGTGCTGGGCGGACCCCAGGCCGACTGCGGCGTCACCGGCCGCAAGATCATCGTCGACACCTACGGGGGAATGGGCCGGCATGGGGGGGGAGCCTTCAGCGGGAAGGATCCGTCCAAGGTCGACCGTTCCGCTTCCTACGCAGCCCGGCACATCGCCAAGAACCTGGTGGCCGCCGGCGCGGCCGACCGACTCGAGGTGCAACTGGCTTATGCCATCGGCGTTCCCGACCCGGTCTCCGTTCGGGTGGACAGCTTCGGAACCGGCAAGGTACCCGATGAGAGGATCACCGCCATCGTGCGGGAACTGTGGGACCTCACCCCCTATGGGATCATCAGCCAGTTGAAACTGCGCCGAGGCGATCTCTACCGCCGCACTGCCGCCTACGGTCATTTCGGCCGCGAGGAAGAGGGATTCCTGTGGGAGACCGCCGACCGCGTCGAGGAGATCCGTTCGCGGCTCTAGCGGTTGGCTCGGTAGAAGAGGATGGCGCCGAGGATCCCGTAGAGGATGTTCGGCGCCCAGGCCGAAAGCCACACCGGCATGGCGCCGGTCTTTCCCAGCGACAAGCCGAAGTCCATGAGGATCCAGTAGGCCGAGGCCAGGCCCATGGTGAAGCCGAATCCGGCCCAGAGGGTGGTCTTGCTCCGGCCCGCGCCCAGCGAGATTCCCAGCACCACCATCAGCAGGTTGACCAGGGGGAAGGCCAGCTTGTTGGCCATGGTGGCCCGGTAGGGGATCGGATTCCCGCCGTTGCGGCCCACCCAGTCCGCGAATTGTTTCAGCTCGAAATAGTTCATGTTGTCCGGGTCGACTTCCCGGCGGCTGAAGTCGGCGGGTGTCTCGTTCGATTCCTCGACACGGTATTCCTCGAAGCGGGTCACGGTCTCCTTCTCGCCCCGGAAGGTGCGGATCGTTCCGTCCTCGGCCACCCATTTCCTTCCATCCCAGCGCGCGCGCCGGGCGTCGATCCGCCGCACCATGACACTGTCGGCGAAGACCTCCATCGAGAATCCCGAGAGGATGGGGGGGCGGGGACGGAAGGCCGCGATGATGTAGACCTCCCCCTTCTGGCCGATGTAGGTGAAATTCCTCTTCGCCTTGAGGTCCTGCCGGATCTTGCCCTGGATCTCGTACTTGGAGACATCGTCGTGTTTCTCGTTGCTGTAGGGGACGACGTATTCCCGGAAGAGAAGCGCGCCGACGGAGACCACAAGTCCCAGGATCACAAGCGCCCTCGAGGCTTTCGCCAGGCTGACTCCGGAGGACAGGAGCGCGGCGTACTCGTTGTTCTTGGACAGCGATCCCAAGGTGAACAGGCTGGCCAGCAACATGCTCACCGGCAGACACAGGTCGATGATGATGGGAAGCTTGAAGAAATAGTAGCGCAGTACGGAGATGACGCGGGCGTTGTCATCGAGGAAGTTGTCCAGATGATCGAAGAGATCCACCAGGAGGAAGATGGCGACGAAGGCCAGGATCGACCAGATGAGGGTCCGCAGGAACGATCTGAGAACGTAGCGGTCGATGAGATTCACGCACGCCCCGCCTTCAATCGACGCATCCAGGCCGGCACCTGGAAGCGGATCATCCGGGTCTCCTGGACCGACTGGTGGAGGTAGAAGATCCCCAGCGGGCCCAGCACGAGGTTCGCCGCCCACATCGCGAGCCACGGAGACAGGAACCCGCGGTCGGCCAGCTTCTCGCCCCCGGAGAGAAAGAGATAGTAGATGATATAGGCGGCCAGGCTGAGTCCCACCGAGACCCCGCGCCCGCCGCGGGAGGTGGTGACTGCCAGCGGGACCCCCAGCAGGACGAAGACCAGGCAGGCTCCCGGGATGGCGAACTTCTTGTGGTACTCGACCGCGTAGCGTCCCGACCGGTTGCGATGGGAGCGGGCGACCTGGCCCTTCACCGCCAGCGCCCGGCCCCGGCGGTCGAATTCGCCGGCGAGGCGGCGACGTTCGCTGACCGCGCTTCCGCCCATTCCCGCCGATTCGATGCTGCCGCGATCCAGCAACTCCAAGAGCGGGGAGAGGGCGGTGTCCGCGAGTTCCTTCGATTCGCCGAGGGCCTTCTGGTAGTAGGCCCACTCCTCCCGCTCGGCCTGCTTGAGCTCGTGCAGGTCCATGGAGCGGTCGTTCTTCCTCACGTTGGCGCCCCCCAGTCCGAAGTCGTCCCGGAGGGTGATGGTGAAGGTCTGGCGGTCGAAGGCGGTACGGTGGTAGACGATCGGGTCCCGGCGGTCGGGGAGACTGTGGTACTCGCCGGAGTAGAGATCCAATTGCAACCTTCCCTGGCCCTGGCTGATCAGGCGGCCCCACTTGGCCACGATGACGTCGGGGTGGGTGTCGCCCCGTCCTTCCCGTTTGACCAGGATCACGTCCTCGAGGCGGCCACTGCGGCTGTCCTTGTGCCGGACGAAGATGGTGTACTGCTCGTCGATCTTGACGAAGGCGTTCTCCCGGATCGCGAAGGTCGGCCGCTTGTTGTGGATCTCCACCAGCAACTGGGTGAGACGGTAGTTGGTGCGGGGCAGGACCCAGTGGTTGTACCCCACCATGACCACGCCGGTGAGCAATCCGACCAGGATGAGAGGGGAGGCGATGCGGTAGAGGCTGACTCCGGTGGCCTTCAGGGCGGTGATCTCGTTGTCGGCGGCCAGGTGCCCGATGGCCATCAGGACGCCGATGAGGATGCCCATTGGTACGGTTAGTGCAAAAATGTGTCCCAGACTCAGCAGGAGTACTTCCGCCACGATCGCGAATTGGATCCCCTTGTCGAGGAAGAGATCGACGTACTTCTGGAGCACGTCGATCATCAGAATGAAGGTGGTGACCGAGAGTCCGAAGAAGAACGGTGGGGCGAAGGTCCTCAGAATGTGCCGGTCGATCAAGGACATGGGCTCATTTCCGCGTCGAGAGATCCGGGGGCGGCGAAAGTCTAGGTTGGGGTGCCGGACACCTCAACCGATACTTGCTCCCGCTGGCTGAGTTCCCGACCCCCCGGGGGGGAGGGGGAAAAACGGAGAATCCCGGGCTGCTGGAGGGCCCGGGAGCTGGGGTCGGGTGACCCCCGCGGAGGTCACGTTGTGTCCCTGGAAGGGGACATCCGCGCCGTGGAAAGATGAGGCCGGGTGGGGAAGACCCCCCTGGAAGCAGAGGCAGCGACGGACTTGACCCACCCAAAACGCACCGCATGGCTCCTTCTGGCGCTGCTGCTCGCCGCATCGTCCGCGCGTGCCCAGGGTCTGAGCGATCCGGGGAGCAGACGCCTGCCCCGAGACCGCTGGATCATCGATCTCCTTCCCCGGGTCACCGACCATCCCGATGTCCTGAGCGCCCACGAGGCCCTCATCCGACAGAGGTACCTCGATTTCGGGGTCGACCCGATGGGCAAGTCCGAGACGGTGTCCACCGCCACCCTCCTGCGGAGATGGCTGGCCGACAACGCGGGGCAGGTGCTCTTCGAGAAACCCCGGCAGGTGGAGATCCTCGAGGCGATGGACGGCATCGCCGAGGCGGTCTTCTACCGTTACCCCGAGTCGTTCCTCTTCTACGCACCCCTGGACACCAACCTGGTGGGCGTCGCGTTCGAACCCCCCCGCCCGGTCGACGATCCGCAGGTCGAGGTGCGGATCGTCACCCGGTCGGGACTCTTGAGGGGAGCGATCGCGGTGGCCTTGAACGACCAGTGGCGTTCCACCCTGAGCCGGCGGGCGGCGGCCGCCCGCTCCAAGGAAGGCCTGTTGAACTTCACCGTCCCGATCAAGCTGCCCCGGACCCTGGAACGGCTCATCGGGAAGGGAGAGGCCACCAGCATCCGGATCAGCGGCCAGGAGAAGATCTCCATCGGGGGAACCTCGACGATTCGCGACAACTTCCTCGGCAACGAGATCCAGCAGAGACAGAGTCTCTTCCCGACCCTGGAGATGAAGCAGAGCCTCCGGGTGAACCTCGATGGACAGGTGGGTGAGAAGATCAAGGTTCGGGTCACCCACGACAGTGAAGCCTTCGGCAACGACGCCACCCAGGTGAAACTGAGTTTCGAAGGGGACGAAGATGACATCATCCAGACCATCCGGGCCGGGAACATCGACGTGACCCTTCCTTCTTCGAGGCTGCTGGGGATCCAGGCCCAACGAGGGGGTCTCTTCGGCGTCAAGGTGGAGGGCGCCCTCGGTCCCCTCGACTTCACCCTGTTGACCTCCAAGGAGCAGAGCCAGCAGGGCAAGCGCTCGTTCTCGGCGGCCGGCGGAACCACCCAGGAATTCGAGATCAGTTCGACCGACTACGTGAAGAACCGCATCTTCCGCCTCACCGCGCCACAGGCCATGTTCTTCACCGCCGGGGACACCATCGGAGGAGCCGTGGTTCCCTTCAGCCTCCAGGACCAGAGCGCCGGCTGGGACCCCCAGTGGCGGATCGATGTGTCGAGCCTCGACCTGTACGTGAGCGTGCCGAGCGGCCAGGTGGCGGCCCTGGACAAGGGAGATGTCCTCGACGTGTTTCCCGGCCGCGCCTACATGGAGCGCACCGGGTACTACTGGGGCTGGACCGGAGGAACTCCCGACCCCAACGCCGATCCGGTCTTCGGCGACGAGGCCTTCGTCCAGGCGCCGACCTGGCGGCGGCTGGCGGTCACCGAATGGCGACCCCTGATCGACGCGGACAAGGGCACCTTGATCGGGATCCTGCTCACCAATGAACTCCAGCAGAACATCGCGCTGGGGGTGACCTACGACGTGGTCGACGCGTCGGGCACCCTGGTCATGAGGGTGGGTCGTCCCTGGTTCGGCGGTGCGTTCGACCCAATCCCCAACCCCGACGGCCCCAAGCCCGGCGAAGAGCAGATCTACTATTTCAAGCTGATCAAGGCGGTCTCCCAGAGTGCTCCGGATCCGGGAAATCCCCTGGGTCTCTACGGCCAGGGCTTCGACCTGGCGTGGGAATATATGTTCCGCAATTTCTACTTCCTGCGGGGCGTCGGGATCGACCCCACCACCCTGAAGGTGGAGATCCGCACCAACAACAACAATCCGCTCAACGAATTCGAGGTGGCTCCTCCGGAGAGCCGGCGCCGATGGCTCAACATCTTCGGACTGGATACCAAGGACTCGCAGGGCAATCCCGTCGAGGGTGGTGACGGGCTCATCGACCTCGACGCCAACGTGGTCTTTCCCGACCTGGGTCTCTTGCAGTTTCCCAGCCCGACTCCGTTCGATGAGAGCTACCTGTCCGGCCGCGCCGACCAGGGAGGAAACGACGGCGTTCCCGCCCCCGATCTCTACCGCAAGGCGCTCACCTCGATCGCCGAGAGCCAGAACCATTTCTTCAACATCTTCGTCAGCCATGCCTCCACCTCTTCCCGGCTCTCCCTGGGCGCGTTCAACATCAAGGAGGGCAGCGAGGAGGTGCGTTTGGACGGAAGGACGCTCACCCGGGGGGTCGACTACGACATCGACTACTTCAGCGGGGAGATCACCCTCACCGGTGCGGCCAGCCAACTGAACGCCCAGACCAACATCTCCGTCGATTTCGAGGTCGATCCCCTCTTCGGCGGAGGCCGGACCAGCCTGAACGGGTTGAATCTCGGGTACCACCTGGGGCGCAACAAGACCATCTCGAGCACCTGGCTCCTGCAGAGCAAGCCATCCAACAATCGAAAGCCCCGATTGGGAGAGGAACCGACCAAGGACTGGGTGGGCAATCTCACCGCCAAACTGCAGTTCGAGCCGCAATTCCTGACCTCGCTGGCGAACCTGCTTCCGATGGTCAACAGCACCGAGCCGAGCCGCCTGAACCTCGATGCCGAAGTGGCAGTCTCGATCCCCAACCCCAACACCAACGGCAACGCGTATCTCGATGATTTCGAGTCGGTCGACCGGAGCGATGTCATCCCCATGGGCCGCGAGGGATGGTGGTGGGCCAGCCTACCCGCCGAGTACGACAGCCCCACCGCCGTCGACCGGAAGTTCGAGCCGGACGACCGGGCCTACGTGAGATGGTATCGCCCCTCGCCCTCGGTGACCCGGGAAGACCTCAATCCTGCCCTGAGCGAGCAGGAGCGGCGGGATATCGTCCCGGCCTTGCATCTGCAGATGGAGGCCGATGCCTCCGGAGGGGCCTGGGGTGACAGTCTCTATACCGGGATCATGCGGGGATTCCCGTCGGACCTCGATCTGACCGAGGCACAATTCCTCGAGTTCTGGGTGAACGACTTCCAGCCCAACGAGGCGGATCGACAGGGCGTTCTGCACTTCGATTTCGGTTTCATCAACGAAGACTTCTATTGGAAATGGGTATTCGACCAGGACCAACAGCGCTTCGTCCTGCAACAGTTCGAACTCGATCAGGAAGACCAGGACAACGACGGCACCCTGCAGACCCAGGAGGACGTCGGTCTCGATGGCGTGGCCAACGAGCTGGAAGACAGTCCGCATCCGCCGTTCCAGAATGTCCCCTCGCGGTCGAGCGATCCCGGGGGAGACGACTTCGATTCGACCCGGGAGAGCGATGCGAGCCCCTTCCCCCGCATCAACGGACTCGAACGCAACCAACGCCTGGATACCGAGGACATCAACCGCAGCGGTTTCATGGACATGGTCGATGGGTACTTCACCATGACGCTGCCGTTGGACGACCAGGAACACATCATCGTCGACATCAACAAGGAATTCCCCGACTACATCCCTGCCGACGACCGCAAGAAGAACAACGCCTGGCGGAAATACCGCATCGACCTGAGGGAAGTGGCGGTGCGTATCGCGCATCTGGGAGAATTCGGATACACCGCGGACAGTCCCGATCTCTCGCGGATCCGCTTCCTGCGCATCTGGTACGAGATTCCCGGGGGAAGCCCGGTGGGACGACACGACCTGGAGTTCGCGGAGATGCGTTTCCTGGGAAACCGCTGGATCTCCGATGGGATCCACGATGCGGACACCCACGATCGGCTCGATCCGGTGGAAGCGGCTCCCGCCGACTTCAAGGTGGGTGTGCTCAACAACAAGGACAATCCCGACTACATCCCGCCGGTGTTCCCCGACACCCGCAACAACGTGGCGGAAAAGGAGCAATCCCTGCAATTGGCCTACACCAACCTGGGGCCGGGCCAGGAGATCCGGGTACGCAAGGATGTGCCGGGAACCAAGGGGCAGGACTTCAGCCAGTACGGAGAACTGAATTTCTTCTGGCGTGCGCCTCTCTCGGTGACCCAGCCGGTGCAGCTCGATCCGACGCAGCAACATCTCGTCCCGTTCTTCTGGGTGGGCACCGATTCGTTGAACTACTACGAGATCTCCTTTCGTTTCGATGAGGTGGGTGTCGACCCCAACACCGGTTGGCAGCAGGTACGGGTCCTCACCGATGAGATGACCAACGCCAAGGTGGATGACAGTATCTCCCAGGAGGTCGTACTTCCCGGCGGGGAGACCATCCGGGTGGGAACCGTCACCGATATCGAGAATGGCAGCGTCTACCGGCTCGTCATCCGGGGCCGGCCCGATCTTCGCCGGGTCCGGCGCTATTATGCCGGGGTACGTTATGAGAAGCAGACCGACGGCACCGGGACCCCCGCCGGACCTCTGTTGACCGGCGACGTGCTCTTCAATGAGCTGCGTCTGCGGAAGGTGAACCGGGCCCTTGGATTCGCCAAGCAGCTCAGCCTGAGCACCGCCATCCCGGGTCTGGGCGACATCAGTGGTTCCTTCAGCGAGACCGACGCGGAGTACCGGGGGTTGAACCGCGATGTCGGAAGCGGTTCGACCGACCGGAATCTGCAGGTCAGGGCCTCGACCAAGCTGCAGAACCTCGTGCCGACCTTCGGTTTCGATCTTCCCTTCAGCATCAACGCCACCCGCCGGGCGTCGAAACCCAAGTTCTTCCCCGATGACGACGTCCGGTTGCTCGACGCGTCGTTGCAGGACAGTCTGAGCACCGAGGAGAGCAGTGAAAGCTTCAATTTCCAGGTGCGCAAGCGATCGGCGAGCCGGAACAAGATCCTCGCCTACACCCTCGACCGGCTCGCGTATTCCTACAGCGTGACCCGCAGCCGCCTGGCCAGCCCGCGGCGCAACAACCGGCGCTACACCGACAAGTCCCAGTACAATTACGATCTAAATTTCGGAGCGGGCAGCATCGTCCGGATTCCGCTGTTGGGATACAAGTTCCGGATCCTTCCCACCCAGGTGACCGTGAGCAGTACGTGGACCAAGGACAACAACGAGACCACCAACAAGTTCGAGGACGGCAGTTTCCAACAAACCGCAACCTTCACCAAGAAGGTGACGAACAATTCGACCATCTCGTTCTCCCCGTTCCGCAACATGCGCTTTTCCTTCAGCGTGTCCTCGGTGCGCGACCCCAATCGCAACCATCTGATCACCGACGATTCCGGGCGGGTGATCGATGAGGAGAGGGTCAAGTGGCTCGGCTTCATCTGGGGAATGGAGAACAATCACAACGAACGCCTCAGCCTGAACTACACTCCCCTGTTGCCGGTGGTGCGCTGGTTCAAACCCGACATCCAGTTCACCGGCAGCTACGGGGAGAACCGCAATATCGCGGTGCGTCGCACCCAGAAGGTCCAGGAGACCGACCCGGTGACCGGTCAACCGGTCAACGTGACGCTTTACCTCGATGGCGAGAAGGTCCGTCATCTCAACGGCACCAACGATCTGACCCTGCGCAGCGAGATCGACCTGGGTGGGTTCTTCAAGAAGGTGCTCGGGACGGGGAGAAAGCCCCCGGCGCGGCGCCAGCCGCAGGCGACGGCCCGCCGGCAGGTGAGCAGGGTGCAACGCCGCCGCAGCCCCACCCTGCCCCAGCCCAAACCACCTCCCGCGCCGGCGGACACCACCGGAACCTCCGGAACGAAGCCCCCGGCCGGCGGCGGAAGCCCGCCGGGAAAGGGGGGAGCCGGCGGAACCCAGGAGGGGGGCGGATCGACCACCGGAACGGGAGGCCAGGGCTCCGGCGGCGCCAGCGGAACGGGGCCGGACGCAAACTGGCCGACGCCTTCGCAGGCTGCGCCGCCCGCCACGGCCGGGTCTGGGCTTCCCGAGGGGGAGTCATCGTCCACCGGCGGGAAGGACACCGGCGAGGGGAAGGCGGCCGGCGAGAAGGGCGCTGACAAAGCCCAGTTCCATCCCAAGGCCGCCCTGGCGGGGCTCTTGCGACCGGTGGCTTCCCTTCTGCGCGAGATCCAGCCGGTGCGCGTGAGTTACAATCTGCAGAACAACACCAGCTATCAGCACGCGGCGGACCGGGCAGTGTGGCTGTACCGTCTGGCGTTCGTCAACGATCCCGGGGTCGGCGGCGCCGGTTCGAAGTTCGACGCGAACGGAGATCCCGTCGACGACAATTACAGTTCGTTCCGCAAGACCCGGAAGAATCGCTTGAATCTGAGCACCCAGACCCGTCTCAGCCGCAATATCCGGCTCGATCTGACCTACACCCGCAACTGGGGGGAGAACTCCAGCAATCTGCAGAGTACGGCGAGGGACCTCAGCCTGGAATGGCCGGTTCTCACTCTCAACTTCCAGAACGTGCAGAACTGGAAGATCTTTGGGAACCTCTTCAGCATGTCGACCATCGATTTCACCTATCGCAACACCAGCAGCATCCGGGGTCAGACGGCGACCAACGAAGGAACACCCCGCCGGACCCGGAGTATCCAACCCCGTTGGAACGTCCGCTTCAAGAACGACCTCTCGGCGAACCTCAATGTGAACTTCACCGAGGACCGGGCCCAGTCGGCCGGGAAGGACAACGTCACCAATCGGATCAGCGTCAACATGCAATTCAGCAAGAGTTTCGACGCCCACGGAGCGCTGGGTTTCCTGCGTTTCGGAAAGGCCGGAACCGGATCGACCATCGACGCCACCCTCGATCTCTCCTTCGATCAGCGCAAGTCCGCCCGTAGGCTGGAGAACAACCGCGAGGACCAGGTGACCGGCAATCGGACGATCACCATCCGGCCCCGGTTCAACTACCAGTTCAGCCGAGCCTTGAATGCGGGGATGGACCTGAGTTATTCGAGGAACAAGGATCTCGGCAATACCCAGAACGGATCGACCAGTTTCGGGATCGGCTTCAACGCCACCTTCACCTTCTAGGAGTCCCCATGCGCAATCGGTTCCCTGCCGTCCTTACCCTGATCGTGTTGCTTGCCGGGTTGGGATGGGGCAACGGGGTCTTTGCCGAAACGACCGCCCCGGCCGGTCCGGGAGGATCGAAAGCGGTCGTGTTCAACGCCGAGGAAGCCTTCGATCTGCTGAAGGCACAGGTGGAACTGGGCCCGAGGAATCCCGGCAGCAAGGGCCACGCCGCCTGCCTGGAGTGGATGCGCCGTCTCCTGGAGGAATCCGGCGCCCGGGTCGAGCTGCATCCATTCACGGTGAAGGACCCCTACGGCAAGGGAATGCTCCACCTGACCAACCTCCGCGCCTCTTTCCTGCCCGATGCGAAGCGCCGGGTGGCCCTGGCCGCCCATTGGGACACCCGGCCCCGGGCCGACCGGCAACCCGGGGGGGCGGTGGACCAGCCGATTCCCGGAGCCAACGACGGAGCCAGCGGGGTGGCGGTCCTCCTGCAGATCGCCCGGATGCTCGGCCGGCATCGGCCGGCGGAACTGGGGGTCGACCTGTTGTTCTTCGACGGAGAGGACTACGGGCGGGAAGGAGACACCGGCTACTATCTCCTGGGCTCGCGGCGCTTCGTCCATGACTTCCCCTCCTATCGTCCCCAGGCGCTGATCCTGGTCGACATGGTCGGAGGGCGGGATCTCACCATTCCCATGGAGGGCAACAGTCTGCGCTACGCCAACGACCTCACCTTGACCATCTTCTCCCGGGCGGCGCAGATGGGCCTGCCCGCGTTCACCGCCGAACCGGGGCCCACTCTCCTGGACGATCACGTTCCCTTCCTCTCGATGGGAATCCCCGCCTGCGATCTCATCGACTTCGATTATCCGCAGTGGCATACCCTCCAGGATGATGTCCCCGCCTGCAGTCCGAAGAGCCTGGGACAGCTGGGAAGCCTCCTGTGGGCGCTCTTGCAGGAGGATTTCGCCCGCTAGTTTTCGGGCCGGCGCGGGGTCGCCCCCTCACCGCGACCGAGGGCCCGGGAGAAGAGGGGGCCGGGGAGATTCCCGGGGAAGAAAGGCCCCGCGGCCGATCGGGGGGCAAAAGGACGAGACTTGGGGAGGAAAAGGCTGGCGCGGGAACGACTTCCGGGCTAGATTTCCCTCGCGTAGGTGCTCGGGGGGAGGAAATCGGCGCCCTTCGGGCTCTCGGGAAGTGGGCGGGCACGTCCACTTTTTTCATGCCTGTCACGAGACGGGCGGTAGCGAGGAGGATCATGCCCGGCGTGCCGGTCACGGCGGAAGAGCTCGAGGAGCGATTCCAGGGGGAGCTTGCCCTGCATGGGATCGATCTTGTCGAGGTGGAGGTGTTGCGGGGAGGCGGACGCCTCACCCTGCGCTTTTCCATCGACAAGGAGGGCGGGGTGACCATCGAGGACTGCGCCGCCATGGATCGGGTCATCACCGGCCTCCTCGAGAGCGATTGGGATGATCTGGGCCGCTACGTGGTGGAAGTGTCTTCGCCGGGCCTCTTCCGACGGCTGAGAAGGCCCGGGCATTTCCGCCGTTTCGTGGGGGAGATCGTGAAGGCGACCGTCCTCACCGGCGAGGGTGAAGCGACCCGCCAGGTGAGGGGGGTGCTTCTCAAGGCCGATGAGGATTCGTTCGAATTGCAGGCGGACGGAGCACAAGTGGAAAGGATTCCCTACGCCGTGCTGAGAAGCGCGCATCTGGACCCCGATCTGACGATCGGCAAACCCCGGCGCGACGCGGCGGTCAAGGAACGCAAGCCCAAGCGTTCCGGGAAAGGAACATGATGGATTACGGCATCCTGGACGCCCTTTCCGCGGTGACGCGGGAAAAGAACGTGGATCAGCGGACCCTGGAGGAAAGCCTGGTTCTCGGTCTGCAGTCGGCGGCCAAGAAGAAGGTTGGTCTGAACGCGGACATCCAGGTCGATGTGGATTTCGAGAGCGGCGAGATCGACATCCTCCAGCGCAAGCGTGTCGTCGAGCGCGTCATCGACCACGAGAGCGAAATCAGCCTCGAGGAAGCGCGCATGGAATTCTCCGAGGACCTCGAGGTGGGCGATACGGTCAAGATCTACCTCGACATCGCCGACTTCGGGCGCAACGCCATCAGCGTGGCCAAGCAGGTGTTGATGCAGAAGGTGCGGGAAGCCGAGCGCGGGAACGTCTACGAGGAATTCCGCGATCGCGTGGGTGATGTCGTCGTGGGAATGGTCCAACAGGTCGATCGCGGCAACATCCTGGTGAACGTCAACCGCGTCGAGGCGCTGTTGCCGTTCCGCGAGCGGATCAAGGGAGAGAACTACCACCAGGGCAAGCAGATCAAGGCCTTCATCATCGAGGTCCAGAACAACGCCAAGGGTCCCCAGATCATCCTCTCCCGCACCCATCCCGGCTTCTTGAAGGCCTTGTTCCAGGCCGAGGTGCCCGAGATCGAAGAGGGGATCGTCGAGATCAAGGCGGTCGCGCGCGAACCGGGGACCCGCTCGAAGATTGCCGTGGTCAGTCACGACGACCGGGTCGACGCCGTCGGCTCCTGCGTCGGGATGAAGGGGTCGCGCGTTCAGGCGGTCACCCGCGAGCTCAGCGGAGAGAAGATCGACATCGTGCCCTGGAGCGCGGACACCATCGGCCTGATCACCCGCGCGCTCTCACCGGCCCGGGTGAACCACATCAGTCTGGACGAGGAGAACCACAGCGCGACCGCGATCGTCGATGACGATCAGCTGAGCCTCGCGATCGGCCGCGAGGGCAAGAACGTGCGCTTGGCCGCCAAGCTCACAGGATGGCGGATCGATCTGGTGTCGGCCAGCGAGTACCACCTGCGCCAGCGCCTGGCCGAGGCCTTCCAGATGGACGTGACCGATCTCATCGGAGTGGATGAGGAAACCGCGGCGCACCTGAAGGAAGCCGGCATCACCACCGTGGAGGCTTTGGCCAACATCGACGACGAGAAGATCGAGGAGATCCCGGTTCTCGATCTGAAGACCATCGAGACCCTCATTGCGACCGCCCAGGCCACCATGGAAGAGGTGCGCAAGCAGGTCGAGGAGATGGTGGAGAAGGAGAAAGCGGCCCTGGCCGCCCCCATCTTCGATGAGGAGATCTTCGGCGGCGACGCGGCGGAGAAGGAAGAGAAGATCCAGGAGAGCGATCTCTTCGGAGAGGAACTCGCCGGCGAGAGCGAAAAGGAAGAGGAGAAGCCTCTCACCGAAGAGGACCTCTTCAAGAAGGAATCGGACGCTCCATAGTGTCGGTGATGGAAGACCAAGCCGCATCCGCGACCGCCGATTCCGTGCTGCGCCTGCTGGGGCTGGCCCGGCGGGCGGGAAAGCTGATGCTGGGATCGACCGCGGTCCTGCGGGCCTTGAGGAAGGCCGAGGGGGGAGTGGTGTTCCTGGCCAGGGACGCCGGGGCGGATCTGAGGCGGAAGATCGAACGGAACCGGGGGAATTGCCGCCTGGCGCCTCCGATCTTCAGCCAGGAGGAATTGGCGACGGCCTTCGGCAAGAGGAAGCTGGCCGTCGTCTCGGTGCACGACCGGGATTTCGTTTCCGGGATCGAGAAGCACCTGAGAAGCTTGTACTAGGAGTGTGAGCGAGAAGATGCGTGTCTACGAACTGGCCAAGCAATACGGAGTGAGCAGCAAGGGATTGCTGTCGCTCCTGGAGGAACTCGGCATCATGGCCAAGTCGCACATGGCAGTCGTGAGTGATGAGGACGCCGCGTTGGTCGCGGAGCACTTCGAGAAAGCCGGTGACAAACCGGCGGTGGTGGAGAAGACCCCCCGCTACGAGGTCGAACGCGCCAAGCCCAAGCCGAAGAGGATGACGGCCAAGGAGAAGCTCGAGGCCAAACGGCGCCAGAGGGAGGAAGAAGCCCGTCGCGCCGCTGAGACCGCGAAGGAATCGCCGCCGGCCGAGGCCCCCGCGCTAGAGCCCGAGGGAATCGAAGCCAAGGCGGCCGTCCCCCGCCGTCCCAAGGTGAAGCCTCTTCCCAAGAAGACCGCGGAGAAAACTCCGCAGGCGGAAACCAGCGCACGTCCTGAAGGCGAGAAAGGGGCCGGCAAGGCGGACGCGCCGGCTCGTCCGCGGCCTCCCCGGGTGGATCTGAGCGAGATCGCCAAGGCGGCGGCCAAGGTCCGGGCCGGCATCCACGACGCGGGAAAGATCCGCATGGCGGCGCCCGAACCCGAGCGGAAACGCCCCACCCGGCCCAGCCGGGAGGGCGGCCCCCGGCGGGGCGGAGAGCCGGAAGCCAAGACCGCGCGCGAGGTTCTCGAGACCATGCGCAAGGGCGCCCGTCCCGGGGAGGGACGCGGAATCGATACCAGCGCCATCCAGAAGAGCGTACGCCAATCGCTGTCCCGCATCGAAGTGGGACGGGGCCGTCCCCGGCCCGCCGCGCCGGTGAAGAAGCGCGGGTCGAGAAAGGCGCGCGAGGGGAAGAAGGAACGGGCCGCCCGGCACCGGGCCCGGGAGGAAGCCCATCACGTTCGCAAGGATGTGCTGAGGATCACCGAATTCATCACGGTCCAGGAACTGGCCCATCAGCTCGATGTGAATCCGACGGAGATCATCGGCAAACTCATGGGCATGGGAGTCATGGCCACGATGAACCAACGTCTCGAGCGCGATGTGATCGAGCTGTTGGCCGAAAGCTACGAGATCGAGATCGAATGGCTCGATCAATATGGAGAAGATGAACTCACGCTCCCCGAAGACGCGGTCGAGGGCGAAGCCCTTCCCCGTCCGCCCATCGTGACCGTCATGGGCCACGTCGACCACGGCAAGACGAGTCTTCTCGATCACATTCGCAAGACCAACGTGATCGCCGGGGAGGCGGGCGGCATCACCCAGCATATCGGGGCCTACCAGGTGGAGACTTCGCGCGGTAGAATCACCTTCCTGGACACTCCGGGACACGAGGCCTTTTCCGCGATGCGGGCCCGGGGGGCCCAGCTCACCGACATCGTGGTGATCGTGGTGGCGGCCGACGACAAGGTCATGCCGCAGACGATCGAGGCCATCGACCACGCGAAGGCCTCCAAGTGCCCCATGATCATTGCGGTGAACAAGATCGACCTTCCCGCCGCCGATCCCATGGGAGTGAAGCAGCAGTTGATGCAACACGGAGTCGTGGTCGAGGAATTCGGCGGCGACGTGCAGTGCGTGGAGATCAGCGCGAAGAAGGGCATCAACATCGACCAGTTGCTCGAAGCCATTTCCCTGCAGGCGGAGCTCATGGAGCTCAAGGCGGTCCAGGAGGGCCCGGCTCGCGGGGTGGTGGTGGAATCCCAGAAGGACCCGGGACGGGGGATCACCTTCACCGTGTTGATCAACCGTGGGACCCTCCACAGGGGAGACGCCTTCGTGGCCGGTTTGGCCGATGGCAAGGTGCGGGCCCTGCGGAACGAGCACGATGAGGAACTGACCGAAGCGCTGCCCGCACAGCCGGTGGTGGTGTTGGGGGCCAACGAGGTGCCCGCCGCGGGCGATACGCTTTCGGTGGTCGCCAGCGAGAGCGAGGCGCGGGAAATCGCCACCAAGCGGAAGCAGCTGCAACGAGAGCAGGCGCTCCACGCACCCCGCCGGGTGACCACCCTCGAGAACATCTTCGAGAAGATCCAGGCGGGAGAGGTCCACGAGCTCAACCTCCTGGTCAAGGGAGACGCCGCGGGATCGGTGGAGGCCCTGTGTGACGCCTTCATGGGCGCGTCCACGGAAAAGGTGCAGGTGAACATCATCCATAAGGCGGTCGGTGGGATCACCGAGAGCGACGTCCACCTGGCGGCGGCGAGCAACGCCATCATCATCGGCTTCCACCTCCATCCGCCGGTGAGTGTGCTTGCCGAGGCGAAGAGGCAACACGTTTCGCTGCGGACCTACGACGTCATCTACGAAGCGGTCGACGAGGTGAAGCAGGCGATGGCCGGCTTGCTGAAACCGGTGGAACGCGAGGTCGCCTCGGGCACCGCCGAGGTGCGCGAGGTCTTCAAGGTTCCCAAGGTGGGTCAGATCGCCGGTTGCATGGTGGTGGAGGGCGTGATCAAGCGGAACAGCCGGGTGCGGGTCATCCGCGACCAGGTGCAGATCTACGAGGGAAAGGTCTCATCCCTGCGCCGATTCAAGGAGGATGCCCGGGAGGTCGCGAGCGGCTTCGAATGCGGAATCGGTATCGAGGGGTATCAGGACGTGAGGGTGGGCGATGTGCTCCAGACCTTCGAGATCGAGGAAGTTGCCCAGGAACTCTGATCCGTGTTCTGATTCGATGCTCGTGGCTTCCATGCACCTGACGCTTCGGCTCCACGACTGCCATTCCCTCAAGGAGAAGCGGTTCGTGCTGCAGAGCGTCAAGAAGAGGCTCAAGACGCGTTTCAACCTGAGCGTGAGCGAAGTCGGATCGCAGGAACGCCACGATGAATGCGAACTGGCGGTCGCGATGGTTTCGACCGATCGAAAACCGGTCGACCGCGAGTTCGAGGCGGTCATGCGGTTTCTCGATGCCGATGTCAGGTTCGAGGTCGTGCACCGCCTCGTCGAATTCTTCTGAGGAACGGCCACGCCAACCCCGGAGACGGCAGGGGGAGACCATGCGAGACGGACATCTGGAGGAGACCCTGCGCCGGATCATCGCGCAAGCGCTGCTCGATCGGGTGAAGGATCCCCGCATCGCGTTCGTGACCATCAACGAAGTGCGTCTGAATCGCGACCGGAGCATCGCCCAGGTCTTCTATACCGTCATGGGGACCGAGGACGAGAGGAGGAAGAGCCACAAGGGCCTGAGGAGCTGCGCTTCCTTCCTCCAGGGCATCATCGGCGATTCCCTGCGCCTGAGGACCGTTCCCAAGCTCCATTTCCGTTATGACGACAGCCTGGATCGGTCCTTCCGGCTGGAGAAGCTTCTCGGCGAACTCCATCCCGCCGATGGGGACCGCAGCCCTTCCGCTTCGGCCCAGGGCGAGACGGACGCTCCGGCTTCCAACCGAAGAGATCAGGGTTCCCCCGCATCGATCCAGGGCAACGCGGACTCTTCCCCCTCGGGCGAGGTGGAACGAGACTGCGGCGGCCTGGAAGAAGGAACAGCATGAGTTTTGTTCCCTACCCGCCTCCGGCGGAGCTCATCGCGCTGCTGGGGAGTTCCCATGGCTTCCGCCTGACCACCCACGTCAACCCCGATGCGGACGGGATCGGCAGCCTGCTGGGCCTGGGATTGGCCTTGCGGGCGGCGGGCAAATCGGTCCAGATGGTGCGTCACGAGAACGGCCCCTCGGCCTTCGCCACTCTTCCGGGGTACGCGGAGATGGTGCGCCCGGAGGAGCTGACGGGAGAGGCCGAGGTCGTGATCCTCTTCGACTGCCACGAGATCGATCGCATCGGACCCGCTGCCGCCGGATTGACCGGAAATGAGAAGGTGGTGGTGATCGATCATCACCTCGAAGGCAGAAGCGGTGGCGATGGGGAACTCCAGTGGCTCGAACCGACCGCCGCGGCCAGCGCCGCGATGGTCCATTCCCTCGTGGTGTCGATGGACGAACTGGCATTGAGCGCGCCGGTCGCGAGCTGTCTCTACGCGGGCCTGATCACCGACACCGGGGGCTTCCGCTTCTCCAACACCGACGCGATCACCCTGCGGATCGGCGCGGACCTGGTGGAACACGGGGCGGCCGCGGCCGCGTTGGCCGAGAGCTTCCTCCATCGCCGCAGTCCGGCGACCCTGCGACTTCTGTCCCGGGTCCTCGATTCCTTCGACTACCGTCTCGGGGGCAGAATCGTGCTCGCCCGGATGACCCGGGCGATGTGCGAAGAGACCGGCGGGCAAATGGAAGACACCGAGGGCTTCGTCAATTTCGCCACCTCGGCCGAGGGCGTCGAGCTGGTGGCGCTCTTCAAGGAGGTCGATGCCACCACCTGGCGGGTCAGCCTCCGCGCGAACGACCCTCACGATGTCCAGCGGGTGGCCGAGCACTTCGGGGGCGGCGGGCACGCCAAGGCCGCCGGGTGTACGCTGCAGGGATCCATCGAGGAGGTCGAGGAGAAGATCCTCGACGCGCTCCGTCGTGAACTCCACCGGGAGATGGCCCCCGAGTGAGTCGCCGTGGCAGAAGGGGTCCGGCCGGGATCGTTCTGCTGGACAAGCCTTCCGGACCCACGAGTTTCTCCCTGGTTCGGCACGTGCGCCAGGTCACCGGGATCTCCCGGGCCGGTCACGGGGGTACGCTCGATCCCATGGCCACCGGGCTGCTCGTGGTGGGGGTTGGAGCGGCGACCCGTCTTCTGCGCTTCCTCTCGGATGGGGAGAAGACCTATCTCGGAGTGATCCGTTTCACCGGTTCGACCGACACCGATGACGCCACCGGCTCATTCGAGCAGACCGGGCGGCGGGACTTCAGCCGGGCCGAGCTCGAGACGGTTCTTCCCCGTTTTCTCGGCGAGATCGAGCAGATCCCGCCGCGGGTGAGCGCGTTGAAGGTCGCGGGCAAGCGGGCGTACGCGCTCTACCGCGATCATGGGGTGACCCCTCCGTTGCGCCCCCGCAAGGTTGTCATCCACCAGATCGAGGTGTTGGATCTCAACGATCAGGACCTCCGCCTGCGGGTGCGCTGCGGGGGGGGCACCTACATCCGGGCCCTGGCCCGCGACCTGGGCGAAGCCCTGGGCTGTCCGGCCCACCTGGCGGCCCTGCGGCGGGAGAAGGTGGGACCCCTGGATCTCTCCCGCGCCATGGCGCCGGACGCCTTCGAGGAGGGCTACCGGAAGGAAGGCGACGCGGTGCTCCTTCCCCCCTTGACCGCGGTGGAAGGATGGCCCCGGTTGCCCTTGACCCCGGAGCAGGTGGAGATGGTGCGCCAGGGTGTCCAACCCCAACGGCAATGGTGGGAGCTGCCGCCTTTGCCCGCCGCCGGGAAGGTAGCCCTGGTCGACGACGCCGGCGCGCTGGTGGCCGTCGCCGAGTTCGGGGCGCCGGGTCCGCGGCTCCTGATGGTGCTGGGAGAGGTCGATGCAGGTCATTGAAACCAGCTATCGCGAGGTGGAGCCCCTTCCGGGGGAGTGGTCCGTCACCCTGGGCACCTTCGACGGGGTCCATCGTGGACACGCGGCGATCTGTCGCACCGCTGTGGCGATCGCCCGGGGAAGGAAGCAGGCGGGCGCCATCGCCCTGACCTTCGGTCGCCATCCTCGGGCGGTCCTGCGTCCGGGCCGACCACCACGGCTTCTGACCACCCTCGCGGAGAAGATTCCCCTGCTCGCGGCGACCGGGCTCGACCGTCTCTACGTCCTCACCTTCGACGAGGAACTCCGGCAGATCGACTACCGCCGGTTCGTCGACGATCTCCTGGTGCGCCGGCTGGGCATGCGGGACCTGGTGCTGGGCCACGACGTGCATTTCGGGCGTGATCGGGAGGGCACCGCGGAGAGGGTGGAGGCCCTGGCCCGCTCCGGCGGTTTCCGCTTCCACCAGGTGGAGAGCGTCCGGGAGGGGGAGAAGGCCATCTCGAGCACCTGGATCCGGGACCTGGTGGAGCAGGGCCGCTTGCAGGAGGCCAGCGTCCTGCTCGGCCACCCGTACTGGATCCACGGCCGCGTCCGGCGGGGACGGGGGCTGGGAAGGCAGCTGGGCGTTCCGACCGCCAACCTGGCCTGGCCCGAGCCGGCCAAGCTCCTGCCTCCCCCCGGGGTCTATGCCGCCTGGGCCCGGCCGGAGGGGGAGGAGGGGTGGACCGAGGCGGTGCTCAACCTGGGCCGGGCCCCCACCGTCGGAACCGGGGGCGATCTGGGGCTGGAAGTGCATCTCCTGGCAGATTGTCCCGATCTTTACGGAGTGTCCCTCCAGGTGGTGTTCGGGGAGAAGATCCGGGACGAACGGCGTTTTCCGCGGGTGGAGGAGCTGGTGGCACGGATCCGGCAGGACCTCGCGGAGGCGCCCCGACGCCTGGCCTCCCTGCCGGAGGTCCGCCGGCCGCAGGCCCTGGATCGGTCCATCGAGTCGCCGGCACCGGAGGAACCGGGACGCTCGACCGGCTGAGGACGCCGCCCGCAGGAGGCGGCTGCGCTTGACAAAGAGCGGTGCTGAGCTTAGCGTACCATGCTGTTTGCAGGAAAAAACCAAAGAGACGGACACTGCGGGCGTTCCACCGGCGCCCCTGCGGAACGAGCCGCGGGGGAGAGCTGGATGGTCCAGCCTGCGACCATCGCGAAGCCGGCCTGCCGGCGGGAGGAATGACGATGGCCTTGGACAAGGACGCCAAAGAACGGATCATCAAGTCCTATCAGAAACACGAGGGTGATTCGGGTTCGCCGGAGGTGCAGATCGCACTCCTGAGCGAACGCATCGCCACGCTCACGGAGCATTTCAAGGTCCACAAGAAAGACCACCATTCCAGGCGTGGTCTGTTGAAGATGGTCGGGCAGCGCAAGCGTCTGCTCAACTACCTCAAGACCAAGGACCTCGAGAGTTACCGGAAGCTGATCAAGGAATTGGGGATCCGCGGCTGAGCTGTACTCCGCTGCGCGTGGTCCGGGTTTCCGGACAATGCACTTCCACGGGTTCCACTTGTGCCAGAAGTCCGCGTGAACTGTTTCACGTCGTCTGTCCGTCGTATGTCGTCAGTCGTAGGGAGAGAATACCTTGTTGAACAATCCAATCAGTGTCTCCATGGAGATCAATGGAGCCATCTTCTCCATCGAGACCGGGCGTTTCGCCAAGCAGGCCGATGGTTCCGTCATCGTCCGCCACGGCGACACCATGGCGCTTCTGACCGCGGTCGCTTCCAAGAGGGAGAGCGACCGGGATTTCCTTCCTCTCTTCGTGGAATACCGGGAGAGGACCTATGCCGCCGGGAAGATCCCCGGTGGTTTCTTCAAGCGGGAATCCCGTCCCGCCGACCGAGAGGTGCTTTCGTGCCGGCTCATCGACCGTCCGTTGCGTCCCTTGTTTCCCAAGGAGTTCCGCAGCGAGATCCAGATCGCCAGCCACACCTTCTCCGCGGACGGCCAATACAGTGCCGACACCATTTCCATCACCGGCGCGTCGGCGGCCATGGGCCTGTCCGACATCCCCTTCCCGGAGATCGTCTCCGGGGTGCGCGTGGGACGCATCGACGGTGAACTCATCTGCAATCCAACCTTCGATCAGCTCGATGAGAGCGATATCGACCTGGTGGTCGCCGGCACCGACGAGATGGTGGTGATGATCGAGGGAAGCTGTGACGAGATCTCCGAGGACGAGCTGCTCGACGCGATCGATTTCGCGCACGAATGGATTCGCAAGATCAACGCCTTGCAGCGCGAACTCATCGAGAAGGTCGGCGCCCCGGTCAAGCGCGAGCTCAAGCCGGTCGAGGTGGACGAGGATCTGGCCGCCAAGGTCAAGGAGCTCGCCGCCGACAAGATGGCCCAGGCCATCCGGCACCGGGGGAAGATGGAACGCGAGGCCGCGGTGAACGAGGTGAAGGAGGAAGTGAAGGCGGCGCTGGTTCCCGAGGACGACCCCGATGGTATCGCGGCGCAGGTTTCCAAGCTGTTGTATCAGCTCGAGAAGGACTCGATGCGCGCGATGGTGCTGAATGAAGGCGTCCGGGCCGACGGTCGTTCGCTCGAGGAGGTCCGGCCCATCGAGATCGAAGTCGGGGTCCTTCCCCGGGCCCACGGTTCGGCCCTCTTCACCCGGGGCGAGACCCAGAGTCTCTGCGCGGCCACCCTGGGAACCCAGAAGGACGAGCAGAAGATCGACGCCCTCGAGGGCGAGAGCTACAAGAGCTTCATGCTGCACTACAACTTCCCCCCGTTCAGCGTGGGAGAAGTCGGGTTCTTCCGGGGAGCCGGGCGCCGGGAGATCGGCCACGGCATGTTGGCCGAACGCGCGCTGGAGCCCATGGTTCCGGCCAGCGAGGACTTCCCCTACACCATTCGTCTGGTGAGCGACATCCTCGAATCGAACGGTTCGTCTTCGATGGCTTCGGTCTGCGCCGGCAGCCTCGCCATGATGGACGCGGGGGTTCCCATGCACGCCCCGGTGGCCGGAGTCGCCATGGGTCTGATCAAAGAGGGGGACAAGGTCGCCGTGCTGACCGACATCCTGGGCCTGGAAGATCATCTCGGCGACATGGACTTCAAGGTGACCGGGACGCGACAGGGCATCACCGCCTTCCAGTTGGACACCAAGATCGCCGGTCTTTCGCGGGAGATCATGTCCGAGGCGGTCAGCCGGGCGCGCGCCGCGAGGTTGCACATCTTGGACAAGATGGATGAGGTGCTGCCGGCTCCGCGCAAGGAACTGAGTCAGTACGCTCCCAAGATGTCGACCATCCAGATTCCGGTCAGCAAGATCGGGGCTCTCATCGGGCCGGGCGGCAAGATCATCAAGAAGTTGCAGGAAGACACCGGAGCGACCATCGAGGTGAACGACGAGGGTCTGGTCTTCGTGTCGGCGATGGACCAGGCGTCTGGACAAGCCGCGATCGACCTCATCTCCGGGATGATGGCCGAGCCCGAGGTCGGCAAGCGTTACAAGGGGTTGGTGAAGCGCATCACCGACTTCGGCGCATTCGTCGAGATCCTTCCCAACAAGGAAGGGTTGCTGCACATCAGCGAACTCGACAACAAGCGGGTCCGTTCGGTGAGCGACGTCCTGCAGGAAGGCGAGGAGGTGGAAGTGGAGGTGCTCGAGGTCGATCCTCGCGCAGGCCGCATCCGTCTCAGCCGCAAGGCGGTACTGAACGCCCAGAAGTGATCGACCTGCATGTTCTCCGTCGTCGGGGGCGGATCATGGATCCGCCCCCGCGTCGTTCCCGGAGGAGCCCGTGAACCTGCCCCCGATGGAAAAAGAGACTCCGCCCGGCCGCCGCACCCTCGACAATGGTTCGGTCCTGCTGAGTCGTCCGACCCCCGGCACGCATGGGATCGCGCTGGGAGTCTGGATGCGCAGCGGAAGCCGGCATGAGGACCCGTCTCTGGGGGGAATCAGCCACTTGTTGGAGCACATGGTCTTCAAGGGGACCCGCCGGCGGAGCGCCTACGAGCTCAGCCGCGACATGGAGGCCCTGGGAGCCAACCTGGACGCCTTCACCACCAAGGAGACCACCGCCTATACCCTGCGCGTGCTCCCCGACCAACTGGAGGAGGCCCTGGTCATCCTCGCCGAGATGCTGGAGGAATCGGTCCACCCCCAGGACCAGCTGGAGTTGGAGAAGGAAGTCGTCCTGGAGGAGATCCTGTCCAGTGAGGACACCCCCGACGATTTCGTCCACGAGCGCTTCCTCGAACACCTCTACCCCGGTCATCCTCTCAGCCGCCCCATCCTGGGGACGAAGGAGACGGTGGCGGCGATCGGTCGGGACGATCTTCTCTCGCACATGCGCGCGGTCCACCGGGGCGGCAACGTGATCCTCTCCCTCACCGGTGCGATCGGTCCCCGGGAACTGGAGATCGTGGCCGATGCCTTCCGTTTTCCACCCGGGCACCGCGAACAGGGCGATCGAAGCGCGCCCCCTTCGCCCTCACCGGGCAGCCACAGCTATCCGAAGGATCTCACCCAGCTCTATCTGGAGATCGGGGTGCCCACGGTCGGCATGGACCATCCCGACCGCTATGGGCTCGTCCTGCTCGCCAATCTCCTCGGGGGGGGAATGAGCAGCCGTCTGTTCCAGCGGATCCGTGAACAGGAAGGTCTGGCCTACAACATCTATTGCTGGTGTGACTTCAACGCCGACGCCGGTTGTCTCTCCACCTCCCTGTGCGCCAGCCCGGACAAGGGACTGCGCGCCCTCGAAGTGGTGGCCGAGGAATACCAACGGTTGCGGCGGGGCGAGGTCGGCGACGAGGAACTGGTCACCAACCGCAACCAGGTGCTCTCTTCGATGATCCTCTCGCTTGAGGGGTCGATGCACCAGATGTCCCGCCTGGCCCGCGAGGAGATCTACTTCGGGCGCTTCGTTTCCCTCGAGGAGATGATCCGGCAGCTCTTCGCCGTCGATCGGGATCAACTGGTCCGCCTGGCCGAAGTCTATCTCGATCCCGCCCTCCAGACGGTGGTGGCCCACGGCCCGGCCCGGGAACTGGTCTTCTCCTGACCCGGTTTCCGCCCTCTTCAAGCCTCTGGAAGACAATCTTCGGATGGCCGATGCCCGGCCGGCCGGAGAGACCGTCTCAAGCGGGAACGAACGCCCCGGTTTCCTCCAATCGCCCGAGACAGGCGCCGAGAGCCGCGTCTTCCAGGCAGAGACTCAACCGGACATGGCCGCGTCCGGCCGGCCCGAAGGCGGAACCGGGCGCCAGCAGGACTCCGCTCCGATCGAGGACCTGTTCCACGAAGGCCTGGTCGTCATCGCCCCATCCCGCGGGAATCGGGCCCCACAGGTAGATGGTGGCGGCCGATGGAGGCAGTGACAGACCCAGCCGGGCAAGCCCCTCGCGGAATCGCTGTTGTTGTCGACGCAGCCGGCTGCGCTGTTGGCTGAGGAAGGCGTCGTCCCCGGTGAGCGCGGAGAGGGTCGCCTCCTGGGCGGCGAGGAAGGGTCCGGGACCACGATGCCCAGCTCGGAGGGCCAGGCGACCGATCCGCTCCGCTCCTCCGGCGAGGAAGGCCGGACCCCAGCCGCTCAGACGATGGCTGCAGGCCGGGGTGGAGATCTCCAACGCTCCCTCCCGGGCGCCGGGGAGCTCGAAGATGGAGGAGGGGAGGTGCCCCTCGACCAGGGAGAATTCGCTCCAGCGGATATCGTTCACCAGCAGGATGTCGTGTTCGCGGCACCGAGCGAGAGCCTCGCGCAGGTGACCGAGATCGCAGACCGATCCGGTGGGATCCTGCGGATAGGCCAGAAGCAGCATCCGCGCCGCTCGGAACGAATCGGGAGGGATCCGGTCGAAGGCGAGCCGGCCCTCGGCGTCCAACGGAACGAAGACGGGATGGGCCCGGGCCAGTGCGGCGGCGGACAGCCAGGACGGCGGACACGGGGTGGGCAGCAGGAGGACCTCTGCTTCCTCCAGATCGGCGCCGAGGACCAGGTGGATCGCCTCCAGGGGGCTGGCCATCGGCAGGATCTCCTCCTGGGGCTCCAGATGCACGGTGAAGCGCCGCTCGTACCACTCGGAAACCGCCCGGCGCAGCTCGGGCAGCCCCTCTACCTGAGAATGGCGGTGCGCGCTGGTCCCGAATCGGCGCAGCGAATCGGTGAAGGCCCGGAGGACGTGTTCGGGCGGCCGGCCGGCCGGACAGCCCAGGCTGAGATCGAAGAGGGACACCCCGCGGGCGCGTACCGCCTCGGCGATCTGGTGGAGTCTCTCGAACACGAACGGCCGCTGGAGAAGGGAATCGAGGGGCGTTTCGTGCATGGCGGACATCCCGGGACCGAGGGGATCTGGGGCCTCTGCTGCAGCCTAGCACAGCTTCCTTCCCGGGAAAACCGCGCCGTCGAGCCCTGGAGGACGGTTTCCGATCGCCCGGACGCGTAGACACACCGCGCCGGGCGTGCTACAGTGGAAGTCCTGACACTGGTGTTCCCTGCGGGCGCCATCCCTTGCTGAAGATCCGCCGGCCTTGGTCTGGATGGGCCAAGGTGTGTGGGTGTATGTGGCTCAAGGCACCAGGATGAGGCTCCCATGATCTGGTCGACCGCTGCGCATGTCAGTGATCCTGAGGTATCGACCCTTCCCCTCGCATTGTTCTGCTGCCGGGTGAGTGATCATCCGGGTCTGGGGTTCACTGCGATCTCCCGTTCCCGCTTCGAAAGGGTCCTCGACGGCCTCCTGGAGGAGCGGGTGCGCTTTCTCGACCTGGAGGATTACTGCCGTGCCGTCGACGGAGAGATCGACGGGAGCGGTCTGCTCCTGGCCTTCGAGACGGCGGAGGCGGATTTTCTGACCACCGCCCTGCCGGTACTCTCCGAACGCGGTCTGCCCGCGGTGCTCTTCGTCGCGACGGCTTCGGTGGGACACGTGCTGGTGCAGGGTTTCGGCCCGTTCCGGCGGGAATCGTCGTTCTTGTCCTGGTCCCAACTGCGAAAGCTGCAAGCGGCGGGCATCCGCACGCAGTCGGCGGGACATCGGCAGATCGACCTGAGAAGTGTTCCTCCCGAGGTGGCGTTCGGAGATCTCATCCGTTCCCGCCGGGAACTCGAGCATCGGCTTTCCGAGGAAGCGATCGCCCTCTCCTATCCCCACCGGAGCGTGGACGAGGAAGTCGCCGATCTCGCCCGGCGAGCCGGCTTCTGCCTGGCTTTCGGTTCGGGACAGGGGAGGATCTCCGACCCGCGCTTCGATCTTCCCTGGCTCAAGTTGCGTCCGACCGATTCGGTCGAGTCGATCCTCCAGCGGAGCCGGAAACTCAAGGCTCGGCGGGCTCGGGCGTGATCGGGGTCTCGCTGGCGCGGCTCAGGCGGTAGGAATCGCGGCTCAAGCGCTGGTAGCGGTAGTCGGAGAGAGGGAACCGGTCTCCCAGATACAGTGGAGAAAGCAGCTTGCCCAGGCTGGAGGGGTAGCTTCCCTCGGCCTGGTGGAAGAGGTCGAGGGCGGCGTTGAGCCGCGCGGTCTGTTGGTCCCAGCGGAATACCCGCGCTCTCTCCGCCGCTTCGGTAGGGCGCTTGGCATATCCATCGGAGGGCCCCATCCACCAGGAGATCCCCAGGGCGGTCAGAGCGAAGAGCAACACCACCCAGGTGGCCGCGGTGGCCAGGGGCGGGCGGTCGTCTGCGGGCTTGGCGGCCGGCTCCTTCTCTTCCTTGGGGGCGGGACGATCGAGGACGCGGAGCAGGTTCTCCTCGCAGAGCATGTCGAGGGTCTGCAGAACATCGAAGTACGACATGCGCCCATGGGAGACGATCCATCCCAGGGTGTTCTCCGCACCGACGACCTCGAGGAGTCCGAGCATCCGTTCGCCCAGAGGACGCTCATCGAGGGGGGTGTCGGTGCGTCGGATGCGGACGCTCTCGTCGAAGAAACGCTCCTCCAGCGAGGCGATTTCGTCGATCCGCCGCGCCGCTTCCATGAGCAGGCCTTCCACCTTCACCCGGATCCGTCCCTTCAGGCCCTGGAGCACATCCCGCTCGGAGCGGAAGCGATAGCGTCCGTCCCTCAGGAGCATGCCGCGGAAGATGTGTTCCTGCACCACGTCGTGCTGGATGCGCAGGAGTTCCTCGGGACCGAAATGCCCCTCGTTGACCAGGATTTCCGACAGGTCCAGCGAGCTGTTCTGCTGGATGAACTCGATGTGTTCCCAGTTCTCCGACTCGAGGAATCCATACGATCTGAGGTAGATCTTGAGGGGATCGGGGGTGGTGCCCCGGCGATCGCGGTAGCTCACCAGCTCACCGTTCTCGAAGTAGAGAACCATGGGATAGGACGCATCCACGGTGAGGACGCCGGTCTTTTGTTGCAGGGCGATCAGCTGGAGGATCTCCTCCAGGGTGAACTCGCTCAGACGTCCTTCGAGTGCCATGGGAATCAACCTCGGGAGGTCTTCAACCTGGTTTCAGCGCGGTGATCCAGCAGATCGGTGAACTTCACCATGCTCGATGGGTGCAACAGGAAGCTGCGGCTGCGCCACGAGGTGCGACCGTAGCGGGAAAGGAGGAAGAACAGCAAGAGCCCGGCGATCCCCAGGATCCGCGGCAGGGGAAGCAGAATCCCGGAAGAGGGAGGCTGCCAGGGTGAGGGCAGGATCCCTCCGGGAAGGAGGATGCCGAAGGCGCACGCCCAGCTCGCCAGGGTGAGGAAGAGACCCCGTTTGCGGACTCCATTGTAGAGGTCTCCGGCTCCGATCGCCCAGGCGTTCAGTTTCCGGGCCCGGGTATGGAATGCGTATTCCGCGGCCCTCCGTCGATTGCGCAGAAGGGTGCTCAGCACCACCTCGGATCTCGCCCGCTGGGCGGTGGTGTGGCACCTCGGGCACAGGATGCTTCCTTCATGCTCGCCGCTGCACCGTGGGCAGGTCAGTTGCCCACAGTTCGAACATTCGTAGACCAGCCGTTCCCGGGACAGGAGCTTCATTGCGATGACCGAGAGCAGCAAGGTGACCGCCAGCCAGGCAGCGATGTGATCGGCGGGCACCCCCATCCAGGAACTCCACGGCGAGAGCAGGTCGTAGGGGTTCAGGGAGCTGCGTTCCTTCCAGGCGATCTTCCAGGAATCCCAGGTGCTGGGAAGGTGGTAGTAGACCGCCCCGGCGGGCAGACGTTGGGCGCTGGATCCCAGCTCGAATCCCAGCCGGGACGCGCGTTGCATGTATTCGCCACCCTCCTTGAAGAAGAGCTTCTTGATGTAGGCCTGGGCCAAGTTGTAGTAGACCAACCCGCGGGTCGAATCGAGCGACGCGCTCCGCTGGAAGCCCGCCACCGCCCGGTCGTAGTTGCCGAGGAAATAGTGGTTGCTGGCCAGGTTGCTGACCGCCTTGGAGTCATCGGGTCGCAGATCGAGGCCGGCCTGGAAGTCACGACTGCTCCCGCGGAAATCCCCCCGGTGGGCGCGGAACAGGCCCCGGGCGAAGAAGAGGTCGGCATCCTCGGGATCCTCGTCGATCGCGGCGTCCAGGTCGGACAGGAGCGAGGGGGTCGGGGTGTCATACGCCGCCCGGTAGGAGAGGCTGGCCTTGCTGGTCTGGCGCACTCCCGCCAGGGGAGTGGAGAGGGCTCCGCCGTCGAGTCCCTGGGCCGCGAAGAAGAGGGCGAAGACCAAGAGGACCACGCGTTCCCGCCGCCCTCCGTAGAGCCAGACCACGAAGAAGGCGAGACAGGCGATCGGTACGAGGCCCAGGCGCATCGAGAACACCGCGGCAATGGGAATCCAGATCAACCAGGCCCTCTTGCCCGCGTGATGATCGTGTTCCAGCCACGATGCCAATTGATGGTGGAGGAAGGGAAGATAGCGAAAGGACAGCACGAGAAGGATCCACAGGAAGGACGCTCCCAGAACCAGGTCGAGTCCGATCAGAAGCCGCGCGGCGGCCAGGCTCTGTGCTCGAAAACCATGCAGGCTTGCCTTGAATCCTTCCACCAGGTCCTGGAGGAACAGGGGGTTGGCGGTCGAGAGGTGGATCCGGGCCAGGGTCCACCACGCCTCGGCGAGGCCGGGGTCCTCCGCGAGGGCATCCTCCAGGGTGTCGACCGCCTGGTCGCGCCGGCCCTCTTCCAGGGCGAGTCGAGCCTGTCTCCACTGGAGGCGGCCACGCAAGGGGTGTTCGGACCAGTCGACCAGGACCGGGCGCCAATCGGTGCGGGGCGTCAGGCCCGCCGAATCCCCGCTCGTGCGGGGGGCGGGATCTCCTGCGCCGCGAGCAGCCGAAGCCGGGACCGGGAGGGTCGATGGGGTGGGCAAAGAAGCACCGGCTCGGGCTTCGGTGGGCGCGGCCGCCTCCGGCACCGTCGCGGTCTTCCCTGCGGTCGATGGGGTGACCGGGTAGGGACGCGAGGCAGGCGGGCGTCGTCCCGCAGCGTCGGGGGTCAAGGGAGCCAGCCCCGTGGCCGCGGGAGCGAAGGCCGCCGCCGCGGGAGCCAGGGCCCAGAGAATGGCCCAGATCAACCCCATTCGGGGGAGAACGATGAGAAAGCGCCCATGGCTCGCGGACGGTGCTTTCACTATCATGCCCTCTGCTGGTGGGTCTCTCTCGGCCCTCTCGGGCCTTCATGGCTGGCCCTTCCACCGCAAGGATTGTGCCGCTATACTCCACGGTTTCCTGGCCGGAACCCCTTGAACCGGCTTGCATTTCCCCCTTCGCCGCCGCGCGCGGCTCGAGTGTGCAGAGGACGGTGCCATGCAGCCTCAAGTCTGGATCGAAGACATCGGAGACCATGCGGACGGCGTAGCCCTGGTCCGGGGTTGGGTCTATCACCTGCGGGTCATGAAGAAGCTGGCCTTCGTGGTCCTGCGGGACGGCACCGGATGGCTCCAGATCGTAGCGGTCAAGGGGGAGATCGAGGACGAACTCTTCGAGCGGGTCTGTGCCTTGACCCAGGAGAGCAGTGTGGAGATCGAGGGCCGCGTCCGCCAAGACCGGCGCGCACCCGGCGGCTACGAGATGCAGTTGACCTCCCTGAAGGTGATCGGCGAGAGCCGGGAGTACCCGATCACCCCCAAGGAACACGGCACCACCTTCCTGATGGATCATCGGCATCTCTGGCTGCGCAGCCGCAAGCAGAACGCCATCCTGAAAGTGCGGCACACCGTGGTTCGCGCGATCCGTGACTTCCTCGACCGGGAGGGGTTCGTCCTGGTCGACGCCCCCATCTTCACGCCCAACGCCTGCGAGGGCACGAGCACGCTTTTCGAGACCGGGTATTTCGGCGACAAGGCCTACCTGACCCAGAGCGGTCAGCTCTACATGGAGGCCGCGGCCGCCGCCTTCGGAAAGGTCTATTGTTTCGGCCCCACCTTCCGGGCGGAAAAGAGCAAGACCCGCCGTCACCTCACCGAGTTCTGGATGGTCGAGCCCGAGCTGGCCTTTGCCGACCTGGAGGACGTGATGGCGCTGGAGGAACGCTTCATCTGTGCCATTGTCGAACGATGCCTCCAGGACCACCGCACACTCCTGGAAGAGGTCCTCGAACGCGACATCTCCCGGCTGGAAGCGGTGAAGGCCCCCTTCCCACGTCTGAGCTACGATGACGCGGTGCGCAAGCTCAACGAGGGAGGCTTCGATTTCGACTGGGGCGGCGATTTCGGAGCGGCCGACGAGACCTTCCTTTCCGAGGAATACGACCGTCCGCTCTTCGTCCATCGCTATCCGGCGGAGATCAAGGCCTTCTACATGGAGCGGGATCCGCAGGACGAGAGGCTTTCCCTGTCCGTCGATCTCCTGGCCCCGGAGGGCTACGGCGAGATCATCGGTGGAGGGCAGCGCAGCGCCGACCTGCAGTACCTCCAGGCGCAGATCGAGAAGCACAAGCTGCCCCGGGAAGCCTTCGAGTGGTATCTGGATCTGCGGCGCTACGGGACCTTTCCCCACGGGGGCTTCGGGCTCGGTCTCGAGCGCATGGTCACCTGGATCACCGGCATCCCCCACCTCCGGGAGGCCATTCCGTTTCCCCGGCAGATCCATCGTCTGGGCCCTTGAGGGCTCCCAAGGGAGGACTGCGTCCCATGAAGATTCGCCACAACCTCCCATCGACGGTTTCGGTCGCGTCGATGGTCGTCATCGCGGCGCTCTGGTCGGGCCTGTCCGCGCCGGCGGCTCTCGCCCGGTCCGCCGCGGAGGGAACATCTCCGGGAGCCGAGGGCGGTTCGGCCGACGCCACGCTCCGCGCGGCCGCGGACCGCGACTGGCGATTCGTCCAGAAACTCGAAGACGACGGAATGTTCGACGTGGCGGCCCGCCAACTGGTGGCCTTCGCCCAGGATCATCCGGACGATCCACGAGCGCCAGGGGCGCTCCTGGAAGCGGCTTCGATCCACCGGAAACTCGATCAGCCCATGTCCGCCCTGGCCGACTACGAGAAGCTCCTGAAGCGGTTTCCCCAGGCGAAGGAGGCTCCCCAGGCCCTGTTGCAGAAGGGGGAGTTGCTGGCGGAATCGCATCGATGGGAGGAGGCCGCATCGAGTTACCGCAGCTTGCTCACGTCCTTTCCCGAAAGCCCCCAGGCCGACAACGCCCGGCTGGGACTGGGCGAGTCCATGATGGCCCTGGGGAAAGCCCAGGAGGCGGAACGGCTCTTCCGCTACCTGGTGGGCGGTCGCGCCGCCCCTCCTCTGGCCGCGCGTGCATTGTTCGATCTGGGGGTCCTGGCCCAGGAGGCCGGCGAGGACAGCCTGGCGATCCGACGTTTCGACCGGGTGGTCCAGAGCTATCCCCAGGAGGTGGTGGCTGCCTTCGGCCTGCTCCGCGCGGCGGAGATCCTGGTGCGCCTGGAAGCCCCCCAGGCCGCCCGGGAGCACTACGACACCGTGAACCGGCACTTCAAGGACCCCTACCTGCGCGCCCGGGCGGACCTGGGTCTGGCCATCCTCGACGAAGAGGCCGGTCATTGGAAGGAGGCCGCGGCCCGGTATCGTGCGGTGGCCGAACGGGGGGGAAGCGCCCAGCAGGTCCAACGGGCCTTGCTCGGGCTGGGCGAGAGCGAACTGCAGGCCGGCCGGCCCGCGAAGGCGCGTGAGGCGGCCGAAGCCTTCCTCCAGAAATACCCGGATGCGGAGGATGTCGAGAGGGCGCGCCTGATCATGGCGCGCGCGGACGCCGCCCAGGGAAAGAAGGATGCGGCCGACGCGCTGCGCTCCCTCACCCACAGCAAGGACCCCGAGGTGGCGCATCGGGCCTTCACCACCCTGGCCCGGTGGCTGGAATCGAGGGCGGGCAAGGGCGCGGCGGACCCGGGATCCATGCAGGTGGAAGCCCGCGACCTGTGGCGGGATGCGGCCTTGGTGGCGCCCGACGGGGATACGCGAGCGGAAGACTATGCCCAGGCGGGTCGGCTCGCCGCGGAAACGATGCATCGGCCAGCGCTCGCCGCCGATTTCTACCGGGAAGCGGCCGACGCGGCGACCACTGCCGCACTGCAGGCGCGCGTTCTCGGCCTGCGCCTGGAGCAGGAGTGGAAAGCCAAGGAGGAACGCCTGGCCGTCGAAACCGCTCGACGGCTCATCGAGGAACATCCGGCCAGCGCGGAAGCGGCCCGGGCGCGCCGGGAATTGCGCCGGAGAGAACGCCTGGCCCGGGCGCACCCGGAAGACGCGGTGCGGAGGCTGGCCGAACTGGCGGCCGCGGATCTGGAGGATCCCGCGATCCGGCGGCTGAAGGCGGGGACCATCCTGCGGGAAGTGGCGGGGGATCCGGCGGCGGCGGCGAAGCTCTTCGAAGCGGCCGCGGACCAGGCGTCCGATTCCACCGTCATCGCCCGGTCGGATTTCGAGCGAGGCCGGGCGCTGGTGGACCTCGCCCTGGACCAGGCGCTCACCGATCCCCCGGATCCGCAGTGGAAGAACAGTTGGGAAGAGGCCAAGCGGGCCTTCGCCGCGGCGGCCCAGGCGGCCGGAACCACCCCGGAGCAGGCGGGCTATCGTCTCGCACAACTGAAGATGGAACTGTCCGAGGCGGCTTCCTCCACGCCTCCCCTTTTCGACGCCGAACTGGCCCCACTGTTGGCGGGCCTGGGAGAGCAGGAGGCGATCGGCTTCCACGGGGAGCGGTGGCGCCGGCTGGCCGACGAGATGGTCGCCGCGATGGAACGCGTGCATTCCGGCACGGACCGGGCCTGGGTGTTGTGGAGGGCGGCGGAGATCGCCGCCGCCGCGGATTCCACCCAGAGGATCGAGTGGTTGCGGGAGGGCATCGACGAAGCCGGTTCCGGCTCCCTGGAGATGCGACTGCGGTATACCCTTGCCCAATTGCTGATGGGCGCGGGCAAGTCCGAGGAGGCGGCGCAGCAACTCCGTCGGGTGATGGAGTCTCCCCGGGCCGGGGAGGTCGCCATCGCCGCGCGGTATTCCATGGCCGAACTGCAGCGGAAGGAGCGCCGTTACACCGCGGCCGGGGAACTCTATTCCGCCTACGCCTCGGCCTATCCCGAAACCCGGAGGGGCCAGCGGGCACTGCTCCTGGCCGGCGATATGGCGCTGTACGCGGGGGATGCCGACCGGGCGGCCGGGATCTACCGTTCGCTCCTGGAGCGCGATCCCGAGGGCGTGTACGCGGATGACGCGGAGTACCGCCTGGCCACCGCCCAGATGCGGCGGGGACGCAGCGAAGATGCGCGGCGGCGTTTCTCCCGCCTGGCCGATCCCGCCCTGCACAGCCGCTATGCGGGACGGAGCCTGCTCAAGCTCTCCGAACTGGAGAGCCAGGTCGGCAACGACAGTCTCGCGGTGGACGCGCTTGCCCGGCTGGAGCAGGTCGACCCCGGGCTCGCCCGGGAGGAGAAGGTGGCCCAGAAGCTGGCCCGCCTCGAGCTCGATCGAGGCCGGCCGGAGAGCGCTCTCGAATGGCTCGATCGCGCGGGGGAGGAGAGTGCCGAACTCGTGGAACTGCGGGTGAAGGCCCTGGCGAGGGCGGGCAAGGTGGACGGAGCGCGAGAGACCTTCCAGCGCTTGAATGAAGGATTCCCCGACGCGGCGGAGCGGATCGCGGCGGCGCGCTGCGATCTGGCGGATGCCGAACTCAAGACCAAGAAGGTCGAGGCGGCCCTGGCGGACTACCAGACGGTGGAACAGGAGCCGGTGACGAATGAACTGAAGGCCCGCGCGCTCTACGGGGTCGGCATGTGCCGGTTGCAGACCCAGCAGTGGGATGAGTCCAAGGCCGCGTTCGCGGCGGCGGCGGAGGCGGCTCCTTCGAGCAACTGGGCGGCCCTCGGCTTGTTCAAGGTGGCGAATCTCTCCTCACGCGCCGGCGATGACGACGACGCGCGCCGGGCGTGGCAGGAACTGGTCGACCGCTTCCCCGAACACGAGTTGCACCCCAAGGCCATGAAAGGGCTCGCGGTGAGCTGGCGGCGGCTCAATCGCTACGACAAGGCGATCGAGGTCTACCACGCGTTGCTCGAGCAGCATCCGGACTTTCCGCAGGCGGAGGAGATCCTGGCGGACATCGCCTACTGCTATCACGAGCTGGGGAAGTTCGAGCTGAGCATCGCCGCGTATCAGCGCGTGCTGCCTCTGCTGGGAGAAGAGGACCAGGCATACGCGCAGTTCTGGATCGCCGATTCGTTGGAGAAACTCTCCCGGCCGGAAGAGGCGGCCGCGGCCTACCTGAAGATTCCCTACCTCTATCCCAAGAGCGGACAGCTCCCGGTGACCGCGCAGCTGAAGGCGGCGCGGGTCTACGAGCGGATGGGAGATGTCTCTGCGGCGGTCCGTCTCTACGACAAGGTCATCTCGCAATACGGCAAAGGAAGCCAGTGGGGCGCCGAGGCCCAGCGGAGACTCCAAGTGATCCAGTCGAAGACCGATGCCGACTCTTGACCGTTCCTTCATCCGCATCAAGGGGGCGCGGCAGCACAACCTGAAGAACCTCGAGTTGGAGTTGCCGCGCCGCCGCCTGGTGGTGATCACCGGACCCAGCGGATCCGGCAAGAGCAGTCTCGCCTTCGACACCCTCTACGCGGAGGGTCAGCGTCGTTACCTGGAGAGTCTTTCCACCTACGCCCGCCATTTCCTCGAACAGGTTCCCAAGCCCGACGTGGACCGGGTCGAAGGTCTGAGCCCCGCCCTGGCCATCCAGCAGAAGGGTCTGGGGCACAATCCCCGATCGACGGTGGGGACGATCACCGAGATCCTCCCCTTCCTGCGGCTGCTCTACGCTCGCCTGGGTGAGCCGCATTGCCCGCGCTGTCGCACGCGGGTCGCGGCGGGCCGCCCCGGGCGCATTCTCCAGGAACTGCAGGAGTTGCCGCCCTCCACGCGTTATCTCCTGCTGTCTCCGGTGGTGCGGGGTCGGCGGGGCGGACAGAAGAAGCGGCTCTCCACATTGCGGAAGAAGGGGTACACCCAGGTCCGCGTCGATGGAAGGCTGTTGCGCCTGGATGAGGTCGAGGAATTGTCCCGGGGATCGGTGCACGACCTCGATGTGGTGATCGACCGCCTGGTGGCGGGAAAGAGCGGGAAGGCGCGGCTGCAGCGCAGTATCGAACGCGCCCTGGAGGAAGGGGAGGGAAGCCTGGTCGTCGCGGTGGTCGGGGCGGAAGAGAAACTCTACAGCGACCGGCTGATGTGCCCGAAGTGCGGCACCGGTTTCGCTCCGCTGGAGCCTCGACTCTTCTCCTTCAATTCCCCTGCCGGCGCCTGTCCCGATTGCCGCGGACTCGGAACGATCTCCCGGGCGAGTGAACGTCTCCTGATGCCCGACCCCTCCTTGAGCCTGAGCGAAGGAGGACTCACTCCCCTCAAGGGCCGCAGCCAGGGCTTCGTGTCCGAGCAGGTGGATTACCTCTGCCGGAAGATGGGGTTCGATCCCGCGCGGCCGGTCGGGGAGATGCCCCCGCGCTTGAGGAAGGCCCTGCTGGAGGGAACCGCCGGAAGGGAGTTCGAGGAACTCCGGGAGAAGGCCCACGGCCACGAACGGTTCCTCAGCGATTTCGAGGGCTTCATCCACCTGATCGAGCGGCGCTTCGCCCAGACGAAGAGCCTGCGGATCCGCCGCTGGTGCGAGGACTTCATGGAGGAGCAGGACTGTCCCCGGTGCGAGGGAACCCGTCTGCGGGAGGAGGCGCGCAGCATCTTCCTCTTCGGACACGAACTGGGTGAACTCAGCCGCTGGTCCCTGGCCGAACTGAAGGAGGAGATCGGCGGCTGGCGCTTCGAGGGGGCTCTAGCGGTCGTGGCCGAGCCGTTGGTGAAGGAGATCACCGCCCGCCTGGGCTTTCTGGTGGAGGCGGGGCTGGGCTATCTGAGCCTCGATCGTGGGGTCACGACCTTGAGCGGGGGTGAAGGACAGCGGGTTCGCCTGGCGACCCAGGTGGGCAGCCGGCTCACCGGCGTCCTCTACGTGCTGGACGAGCCCAGCGTGGGACTGCACGCCCGCGACAATCTCCGGCTGATCCGATTGCTCCGACGCCTGGTCGACCGAGGCAACAGCGTGGTGGTCGTCGAGCACGACCGCGACATCATGGAAGCCGCGGACCACCTGATCGATCTGGGACCCGGCGCGGGCGACCACGGAGGAAGGATCGTGGGTGAAGGCACGCCCGAGGAGCTCCGGCACCAGGCGGACAGTCTCACCGGGAGATGGCTGCGGGAACGGCCGGGCTTGATGCAGAGAAGCCCCCGTTCCTCCCCGCGGGGAGCGGTGGTGGTTCGGGGGGCGCGGGCGCGCAATCTCAAGGACATCGACGTGGAGTTCCCCCTGGGAAGGCTGATCGCGGTCACCGGCGTTTCCGGAAGCGGCAAGAGCACCCTGGTCCACGAGGTCCTCTACCGGGCCCTCGCCGCTTCCCTCCACCGGGCCCTCGTCCGGCCCGGCGAGCACGACCGGATCGAGGGAGCCGAAGGCCTGAAGAAGGTCATCCTCATCGGGCAGGAACCCATCGGCCGATCGCCGCGGAGCACGCCGGCCACCTTCACCGGATTGTTCACCCATCTACGGCGCCTGATGGCGATGACCCCGGCCGCCAAGGCGCGGGGCTTCGGCCCGGGCCGTTTCTCCTTCAACACCAAGGGAGGCCGCTGCGAAGCCTGTGCCGGGGCCGGGGTGCGGACCCTGAGCATGGATTTCCTGCCCGAGGTGCAGGTTCTCTGCGATCTCTGCCGGGGCCGACGCTTCAACCGGCAGACCCTCGAGGTCACCTACAAGGGACGTTCGATCGCCGATTTCCTGGAGATGACCGTCGAGGACGCATTGTCGCTCCTGGACTCCATTCCTCCCATCCGCCGCATCCTGAGCACCCTGGTCGACGTCGGCCTGTCCTACCTGCACCTGGGACAGGCGGCCAGCACCCTCAGCGGGGGTGAGGCGCAACGGCTCAAACTGGCGAAGGAACTGAGCCGGCCCACGTCGGGAGATACCATCTATCTCCTGGACGAGCCCACCACCGGCCTCCATTTCCAGGACGTGGAGATGCTCCTGGGCGTGCTGGACAAGCTCGTGGTCAAGGGCAACACGGTGGTGGTGATCGAACATCACCCCGACGTGATCGCAAGCGCCGACTGGATCATCGATCTCGGCCCGGAGGGAGGGAAGAGGGGGGGTGGAATCGTGGTTGCCGGGCCCTTGCCTCAGGTCCTAGATTGTCCCGCGTCTCATACCGCGACCATGCTTCGCCGCCATCTGGAAGCCTCTCGCCGTCGGTCCGAGACCCTTTTCCCCGATGGATCTGGCCGCAAGGAGGCCCGGAAGTGACCGAACCGCGCCGCACTCCCCTGAGCGAGTGGCACGCGTCCCACGGGGCCCGCATGGTCGATTTCGCCGGATATCTCATGCCGGTCCAGTACGAGGGCGTGCTCGCCGAACATCGGCTCGTGCGCCGGGCGGTCGGACTCTTCGACATCAGCCACATGGCCGAGTTCCATCTTTCCGGCGTCGCGGCGCGGGCGTTCCTCGATCGCCTCGTCACCAACAATGTCGGGCGGCTCGCGCCCGGCCGCGTCCTGTACACCGCTTTGTGCCGCGAGGATGGCGGGGTGCTCGACGATCTCCTCATCTACTGTCTCGGCGAGGACCGTTTCCTCGTGGTCGCCAACGCCGCCAACCGGGACAAGGTCGGTCGATGGTTGCAGGAGCACCTGCCCGAAGGCGTCTCCCTGCGGGATGCCAGTGACGAGACGGCACTCATCGCGATCCAGGGCCCCGACAGCCTGAAGCTGCTCCAGAGATGGCCGCGCGCCGATGGGGTCGGCGCCGAACTGGAACGGCTCGAGTACTACCACACCCTCGAGCCCTTGCTCGGTGGAATCGACTGCGTCCTGTCGCGCACCGGCTATACCGGCGAGCGCGGCTATGAACTCTATCTCCCCGCCGCTGAGGCGGTGGCGGTCTGGGAGGAATTGCTGGAAGCGGGCGCCTCCCTGGGCGCGGCGCCGGTGGGCCTGGGGGCGAGGGATACCCTGCGGTTGGAGGTCTGCTACAGTCTCTACGGTCACGAGCTGGACGAGGAGCACACTCCCCTCGAATCGAACATCGCCTGGGTGGTTCGCTGGAAGAAGGCCGTCGATTTCATTGGCAAGGAAGCTCTCCTGAGGCAGAAGCAGGAGGGTGTGAAGCGGGGAATCCACGGCTTCCAGCTGGAGGGCCGGGCCATCGCCCGGGCCGGGGCCACGATCCACGCCGACGGCAAGGAGGTCGGACGGGTCACCAGCGGAACCTTTTCACCCACCCTGGAGAGAGCGGTGGCTTTGGCCCGGGTGGAGAACGAGGCGATCGGGAGCGATCTCGAGGTCGAGATCCGGGGCAGACGTCACCGGTTGCGGCCGGTGGAGATTCCGTTCGTCAAGCCCCGGGTGAAGGATTGAACGAGACGGGAAGGAACGCGCGTTCACGCAAGCAAGGAGAAGACATGAGGCCCACCGACATCCAGTACACCAAGGAACACGAGTGGATCCGGATGGAAGGCGACGAGGCGGTGGTCGGGATCACCGACTATGCCGCCAACGAACTCGGGGACATCGTGTTCATCGAACTTCCCGAGCCGGGAACGAAGATCCATGCGGGGCAATCCTTCGGGAGCATCGAGACGGTGAAAGCGGTGGAGGACCTCTACGCTCCGGTCGATGGCGTCGTGCTCGAAGTGAACTCCACCCTGGAAGAATCTCCCGAACGGACCAACGAGGACCCCTTCGGAGAGGGGTGGCTGATCCGCGTCCAGGTCACCGACACCACGGGCGCCGAACTGCTCAGCGAAGAGGAATACTCGGCCGAGATCGGCGAGGGTTGAAATCATGGCCTATGCCCCGCACACCGATCACGATGTCGCCGCCATGCTCGAGGCGCTGGGGCTGTCCTCGATCGAGGAATTGTTCGCGACCATCCCCGAGCAGTTGCGCCTGAAGGACGGTCTACCCCTGCCGGAGGGTCTCAGCGAGGCCGCCTTGCGGCGCCGCTTCCGGGCGATGGCGCGCCGCAACCGGACCACCCTGGATCTGACCTGCTTCGCCGGCGCCGGCAGCTACGAACACGATCGACCCGCCGCGATCGATCATCTGGCCTCCCGCAGCGAATACGCCACCGCCTACACCCCCTACCAGGCCGAGGTCTCCCAGGGGACCTTGCAGGTGATCTTCGAATACCAGAGCTACATCTGCCGCCTCACCGGACTTCCGGTCAGCAACGCCAGCCTGTACGACGGGGCGACCGCGCTGGTGGAGGCGGTCCTGATGGCGGCGGCCCAGACCCGCGGCCGGAAGATCCTGATTCCCCAGGCGCTTCTCTCTTCCTGGCGGAAGGTCCTGGAGACCTACCTGCAGGCGCGGGAGCTGGAACTGGTCGACCTTCCCGCCGGCTGTGACGGAAGGTTGGATCCGGTCGCGGTGGAGAACAGCCTCGACGACGAGACCGCGTGCCTGGTCCTCGTCCAGCCCAACGCCTTCGGCATCCTGGAGGATGCGTCCGCGATCGGACAGGTGGTCGGCCGATCGAAGGCTTTGCTCGTCGCCGTGGTGAATCCCATCACCCTTCCCCTGGTCCTGGAGCCGGGCGCCTACGGGGCATCCATCGCGGTGGGCGAGGGGCAACCCCTGGGCCTTCCGCTCAGCTTCGGCGGTCCGCGGCTCGGGTTCATGGCGGTCCAGGATGGACTCAAGCGCAGGATGCCGGGCCGGCTGGTGGGGGAGACTGTCGATCGCGACGGTCGCCGGGGCTTCGTGCTCACCCTGCAGACCCGTGAGCAACACATCCGCCGGGAGAGGGCCACCTCGAACATCTGCAGCAACCAAGGCCTGGCCGCCACCATGGCCACCATCCATCTGTCGCTGCTGGGGGAGAAGGGCCTCCTCGAGGTGTCGCGGGCCTGTCTGGCGAAGGCCCACTACCTGGCGGACGGACTGCGGGAGATCGAGGGATTGGAGTTGCCCATGACCGCCCCCTTCTTCCACGAATTCGTCCTGCGATCGCCTTTGCCCGCGAGGGAATTCCTGCGGCGATTCGCCGACGAGGGCATCCTGGCCGGGGTCGCCCTGGAGGACGCGGTCGCCGGTGCCGACCGCCGGGACCTCCTGGTGGCGGTCACCGAGCTGCGGACGAAGGAGGAAATGGACCACTACCTGCAAGTCGCTCGCCGGGTCGTGGAGGATCGCGGCGCTCGAGTCGGAGGAGGACGATGAACGAGCGGGAGGTTCTCACCATCTTCGAGCGCAGCCGGCCCGGGCGACCCGGATACCGGCCCCCCGAACTCGACGTTCCCGAGGTCTCGCTGCCCGAGGAGCTGCTTCGACGCACGGCCCCGGATCTTCCGGAGGTCTCCGAGAGCGAGGTGGTACGGCACTACACCAACCTGTCGGTCAAGAACCACCACCTCGACCGGGACTTCTACCCCCTGGGCTCGTGCACCATGAAGCACAATCCCAAGGTGAACGAACAGCTCGCGCAGCTGGAAGGATTCACCGCGCTGCATCCACTCCAGGAATGCGAACAGGTCCAGGGCGCGCTCGAGGTGATGGTGGAACTGCAGGAGCTCCTGGGGGCGATCACCGGGATGGACGCGGTGAGCCTTCAGCCGGCCGCCGGCGCCCATGGGGAACTGCTGGGAATGATGGTGACGCGTCAATACCATCTCGACCGGGGCGAGACACAGCGCCGCCGGGTGTTGATTCCCGATTCGGCCCATGGCACCAATCCCGCCAGCGCGACCCTCGTCGGTTTCACCACCCAGTCGGTGCCCACGGCCAAGGACGGGCGGCTCGATGTGGAGGCGCTCAAGGAGGTCCTGTCCGACGACGTCGCGGCCCTCATGATCACCAACCCCAACACCCTGGGCATCTTCGAGTCGCGGATCGCCGAGATCGCCGATGCGGTGCACGCGGCGGGGGGTCTGCTGTACATGGATGGCGCCAACATGAACGCCATCCTCGGACGCGTTCGTCCCGGCGACATGGGCTTCGACCTGGTGCACCTGAATCTGCACAAGACCTTCAGCACTCCCCATGGCGGCGGCGGCCCCGGCAGCGGTCCGCTCTGCGTGGTGGAGAAGCTCGAGCCCTACCTGCCGTATCCGCGGCCGGTGAGGGAGGGCGGCTCCTTCGGGTGGAAGCGGCACCCATCCGAGGGCGGGGTCGAACAGCGGATCCACGGGACCTACGGCAACTTCGGCATCCTGGTGCGGGCTCTGGTCTATATCCTCCGCAACGGGGCCGAGGGGCTGCGGCGGATCAGCGACATGGCGGTCCTCAACGCGAACTATCTCAAGTGGCGCCTGAAGGACGTCTACCCGGTGGACTATCCCGACGGCACCCTGCACGAGTTCGTGGCCAGCGGACGTGAGCTGAAGGAGAAGGGCCTGCACACCCTCGACGTGGCGAAACGTCTTCTCGACCTGGGCTATCACGCCCCGACGATCTACTTCCCCCTGGTGGTGGACGAGGCCCTGATGATCGAACCCACCGAGACCGAGACGCTGGAGACCCTCGACGCCTTCGCCGACGCGATGATCCAGATCCGCCGGGAGGCCGACGAGCAGCCGGAGCTGCTGCACGAAGCGCCGGTGAACACCCCGGTGCGTCGCCTGGACGAGACCCGGGCCAACCGCTCGCCGGTGGTCTGCTGGGGCGGGCACTGCGGCGGCACATGAGAGGTGACCGCGGTTCCGTGCGTCTGCTGGTCCTGTGCGACGAGGCTAGAAGCGGCGAGCAGAACATGGCGATCGACCGCGCCATGCTGAGGGCCAGTGAGCAGGGCGCGATCGACGCGGTCCTGCTGCGGATCTATTCCTGGGACCCACCGGCGGTGTCCCTGGGCTATCACCAATCCTCCGATGCGATCGACACCGAAGCCTTGCGCCGGCGGGGGATCGGACTGGTCCGCCGGCCGACCGGCGGGGCGGCGGTGCTGCACGCGGAGGAATGGACCTATTCGATCGCGGGCCCGCGCAAGCTCGAGGGCTTGGGCGATGGGTTTGCCGAGATCTACCCATCGATCGCCAAGGCCCTGGTGGCCGCATTGCGGTCCCTGGACGTTCCGGCGGAGAGCGGGGGCCAAGGAGGGCCCGACAGTTTCGCCTGCTTCGCCGCTCTTGAAGGGCACGAGATCTCCGTCGCCGGACGCAAACTGGTGGGGAGCGCGTTCCGGCAGGGCCGCCGCGCCTTCCTGCAACACGGAAGCCTGCTGCGGGGAGAGGCCCACCTGGACCTGGTGGAATACCTGGCCGGGGCCGACCCGAAGACGAAGGAGCTCCAGCGGGAACTCCTGCGGCGGCGGACCACCCACCTCACTGAGCTGGGTCGCGGCGATCTCGGAGCGAGGGAGTTCGCCTCCGCTCTTGCCACCGCGCTCGCGCATCGACTGCGGGCGAGGCCCGAATGGTTGTCCGCGCTCCCGGAGGAACTGGGGATTCCCTCTTGACCCGTCCCGCATCGTCCGGGCACCTTGGATCCGAACCCCAACTCTGGCGCGGCCATGCTTCGATACCTTCTCCGGCGCATCCTGGGCTCGATTCTCCTGCTCTGGGGCGTGGTCACCCTGACCTTCGTTCTTCTGCAGCTGGCCCCCGGCGATCCGCTCGATCGCCTGGTCGATCCCTCGTTTCCACCGGAGGACATCCAGGCGGTGCGCGATCACTTCGGGTTGGACCGTCCCCTCCACCAGCAGTATCTCTCGTGGCTGCAGGACGCGCTCCATGGCGACCTGGGCATCAGCCTGCGCCACAAGCGCCCGGTGCGCGACATCCTCGCCGAGGCGGTTCCGAACACCCTCCGGCTGAGCGTGGTTTCCCTGGGCGTGTGGCTCGTGGTGGGGGTGATCCTGGGGGTCTGGTCGGCGGCGCACCGGGGGAGTCGCAGAGACCGGGTGGTCACCGTCAGCACCCTCGTGCTGTACAGCCTGCCGTCATTCTGGCTGGGCCTGATGCTGCTCCTTGTGTTCGTGTGGAGACTCCACTGGCTGCCGTCGGGCGGCATGTCCGATGGAACCCTCGCCGAACTGGGCCTGGGTCCCTGGCTGGTTTCCAACGCCCGGCACCTGGTGTTGCCGGTGGTGGTGCTGGGGCTGTCGGGGGCGGCGGGCCTCGCGCGGTACATGCGCTCGTCGATGCTGGAGATCCTTTCCCAGGATTTCATCCGGACCGCGCGGGCCAAGGGCCTGAGCGAGCGTTCCATCCTGTTCAAGCACGCCCTGCGCAACGCGGCCATTCCGCTGGTCACCCTCCTCGGCCTGAGCCTTCCCTTCCTCCTGAGCGGGGCGGTGGTCACCGAGGTGATCTTCTCCTGGCCCGGGATGGGGCAGGTGGCGGTCCAGGGGCTGTTGAGTCGCGACTACCCGGTGATCCTGGCCACCACCCTCTTGTCGGGAAGCATGGTCATCCTCGGCAACCTCCTGGCGGATCTGGCCTACGGTGTGGTCGATCCGCGGATCCGGGTGGGTTGAAATGGGTGGGGGATCGATCCTGTCGGGGGGGCGGGGCGATGGGGCGGTGCGCCCGGCGGACCGTGGCTCGAGCCGGGCGATGAACCTGGGCCTGGCCTTGATCGCGTGGTTTCCCCTCGCCCTGAAAGGGGCAGAAGCCTCCCGCTGGCTCGGCGGGGGGGCCGGAGCCTCCGGAGCGGTGTCGGCCTGGATCTCCCTGGTGACCGGTCTTCTCCTGGTGGGGGGCGGAGTGCTGGGCCACCGCTTCGATCGGCCGCGGTGGTTGGCGGACCCCTCGGCCGTCCTGGGCCTGGGCCTGGTCCTGTCGCTGGCGTGGGTGGCGGCGATGGCCCCGCTTCTGGTCCGCTACGATCCCTCGGCCCTGGGCCCCTCGGTGGTTTCGCGGTTCCTCCCTCCCTCGTGGGAGCATTGGATGGGCACGGACATCCTGGGCCGGGACCTTTTCAGCCGGGTGGTGTTCGGAGCCCGGGTCTCGCTTCTGATCGGGGTGGCCAGCGTGACCACCTCGGTGATCCTCGGGCTCGTGGTGGGAGGAGTGGCCGGCTTCGCCGGAGGGGTGGTCGACACCGTGCTCATGCGATTCACCGACCTCATGCTTGCGTTTCCCCGGTTGTTTCTCATTCTCGCCCTGATGGCCTTCTTCTCGCCGTCGACCTGGCTGGTGGTGGGAGTCCTGGGAACGACCGGTTGGATGGGGGTCGCCCGGGTCGTCCGGGGTGGGGTGCTCCAGGTGAAGGGAATGGGTTTCGTCGAGGCCGCCCGGGCGCTCGGCGTGCCGCCGGGCCGGGTGTTGTGGCGGCACGTGATGCCGCCGGCGATGGCGCCGGTGATCGTGGCCGCGACCCTGAGGGTGGGCAACGCCATCCTGGCCGAGAGTTTCCTCAGTTTCCTGGGTCTGGGAGTGCAGCCTCCGGCGGTGAGTTGGGGTCAACTGATCGGGCAGGGACGCGATACGCTCTTGACCGCCTGGTGGATTTCCACCTTCCCTGGCGTGGCGATCACCTTGACGGTGGTGGGCTTCAACCTGCTGGGAGACGCCCTGAGGGACGCCACCGATCCCCGCCTCATCGTGAGGAGTTCGTCACGTCCATGAGCGATCCCCTGCTGAAGATCGAGGACCTGGCAGTGGCCTTCGCCACCCAGGAGGGAGAGGCCCTGGCGGTGGACGGGGTCCATCTGCAGATCACCACCGGTCGAACCCTGGGCCTGGTCGGCGAGTCGGGATGCGGCAAGAGCGTCACCGCCTTGTCGATCCTCCGCCTGCTGCCCCCTTCGGGCTCCCGGATCGTCTCCGGTCGCATCCTCTTCCGGGGCATCGATCTCCTGGAACTGGAGGAGAGCGAGCTGCGACGCATCCGCGGGCGGGGAATCGGGATGGTCTTCCAGGAACCCATGACCAGTCTCAATCCGGTCTACACCTGCGGCGAACAGATCGACGAGGTGCTGCGCCTGCACGAGGGACTCAGCCGGCGGCAGGCGCGCCAGCGCACCATCGAACTGTTGGGCCAGGTGGGTCTCGCCGACCCCGCCCGCCGGGCCCGCGACTATCCCCATCAGCTCTCGGGGGGGATGCGCCAGAGGGTGATGATCGCGATGGCGGTGGCCTGCCGCCCCGCCCTGGTCATCGCCGATGAGCCCACCACCGCGCTGGACGTGACCATCCAACGCCAGATCCTCGATCTGCTGGAGAGCCTGCGGGAGGAGATGGGGATGGCCCTGCTCCACATCACCCATGACCTGGCGGTGATCGAAGGCAGTTCCCAGGAGGTCGCGGTGATGTACTCGGGGGTCATCGTGGAGCACGCACCTTCGGGGGAGATCTTCTCCCGGCCCGCTCATCCCTATACCCTGGGGCTGCTCGCCTGCCGGCCGGCCGGCCATCGCGCGGGGCGGCCCCTGCCGGTGATCGGAGGAAACGTCCCCAACCCCCTGAGGCGGCCCTCCGGATGTCGATTCCACGATCGCTGTCCCTTTGCCACCTCGCGGTGCCGCGAGGAAGAACCGGTCCTCGAGCCGGTGTCGCCCCAGCACGAGGTGGCCTGCTTCGAAGCGCAGCAGGTTCTGCAGGAGGGGAGGTGGCCCGATGTCCTCCCGTCCTGAGGTCGATCCCATCGCCGCCGTTCCGCAAGCCAGGGTGGTATTGAGGGTGCGTGGATTGGTGAAGGAATTCGCCGCCCGGGGCGGACTCTTCTCTCCGCGCCGCCCCCCGGTGCGGGCGGTGGACGGGGTGGATCTCACGATCCGTGAAGGGGAGACCCTCGGACTGGTGGGGGAATCGGGATGCGGGAAGACCACCCTCGCCCGCTGCATCCTGCGTCTGCTCGAACCCACCGCCGGCACGGTGGAGGTGGATGGGGTGGATGTCGGCCAACTGGATCCCGGGCGACTGCGGCGCTTCCGCCGCCACATGCAGATCGTCTTCCAGGACCCCTACGGCAGCCTGAACCCTCGCTTGACCGTGGGCCAGGCCCTGGAGGAGCCCCTCCTGGTGCACGGGATCCGCGACGCCCAGGATCGTCGCCGGCAGGTCGAATCGATGCTCGAACGAGTGGGACTGAGAGCGGACCACGCCCGCCGGTACCCGCACGAATTCAGCGGCGGCCAGCGCCAGCGCATCGTCATCGCCCGAGCGTTGATCCTGAATCCCCGGCTGGTCATCGCCGACGAACCGGTGTCGGCCCTGGATCCCAGCGTGGCCGCGCAGATCCTCAATCTGCTCCAGGATCTCCAGGCCAGCCTGGGATTGTCCTACCTTCTCATCGCCCACGACCTGGCGGTGGTCCGCCACCTGAGTCACCACATCGGAGTGATGTACGCGGGAAGGATCGTGGAGGAAGGGCCGGCCCGGCTCTTGACCGAGAACCCCCGGCACCCCTACACCCGGGCCCTGCTCGCCGCGGTCTTCCGCCTGGGGCAGAACGCGGAAGAAGCCTCCCTCGGGGAAGTGGATCCTTCGATCGATCCGCTCCCGGTGGAGTCCCCGGTCTCCGGTTGCGCGTACCATCCGCGCTGCCCGTGGGCCGACGCGCGGTGCCTCCGCGAGACGCCCCGGTTGGCCCCGCTGGAGGGGGGGCAATCGGTGGCTTGTTGGGCGGTCGATCCGGCCGATCCTTCGCGGCCGGTCCAATAGGGTGTCCCACAAGGGCTTACAAGCCCAAAGGCAGGGTTGACTCGCTCCGGGCCGCCCCGTATATTTCGCACGTGACGTCGGAGCCCATGGACGTCGTGACCCCGCCAAACCCCTGGGCTGGCCGGACCAATGGGTCCCGGCCGTTGCCACGGGGGTTTCAATGCGTAGAGGGCCTCAGCCGGGTCCGGGGGAATGCGTCGATCGGGGCTCCATGGAATCATCCCCACTTCAAGTGCCCCACGATCGATCCCCGGGGGGCTCCGGCGGTTTTGTCTCTCCGCTGGACATCCTCGAGGGGTCACGCTTGTGGATGGGATCTGCAGCTTCTGTTGAAGTCACGGAGTTGTTCCCCCGGGGAACAGCAAGGAGCGCCGTCATGCGGAATCGGCCAGTCGAACGCAGGTTCAGTTGGGTCTTGGGCCTGCTCCTGCTCCTTTGGGCTTCGGCCGCGTGGGCCCAGGGAACCGGAAGTATCTCCGGAACGGTGCGCAACGGCGAGACCGGAGAGTTGCTCGACTACGCGAACATCGTCCTGACCGATTCCAACGGCAATCAATGGGGCACCATGTCACTCGGCGGCGGCCGCTTCTTCCTGCGCGATCTTCCCGCCGGCAACTACACCATCACCATCCTCTACCTCGGGTACAAGAAGGTCTCACGTCCGGTCACGGTCAAACCCGGACAGTCCCAGCAGCTCACCTTCGATCTGGAGGTCACGGTGGTGAAGACCTTCGACGAATTCGTGGTCGAAGGGGAAGCGGTGATGGTCGAAGTGAAGGAGACCGAGTTCAAGCAGACCGTGCGCAGCGAAGACCTGACCGACTACGCGGTGGATTCGGTGGAGGAAGCGGTGGCCCAGCAGGCGGGGATCGTGGCCCGCGGCGGCGAACTCTACGTGCGCGGCGGCCGTTCCGGGGAGATCTCCTTCCGTATCGACGGGGTGGCGGTGGACGATCCTCTGGGCGGAGGCGCCATGGGAGTGGGCAGCCTGGGGGTGGCGAACGTCGAGACGGTCACCGGGGGGCAGGATCCCGAGTACGGGAACGCCCTGTCGGGAGTCGTGAACATCACCACCCGCGAGGGCGGGGATCACTTCGAGGCCCGGTTCCGCTATCTGACCGACGACTTCGGGCGACAAGACCGTACCTACACCAACTATGACCGCTTCGAGTTCGCCTTCGGTGGCCCGACGGGGATTCCCCGTTTCACCTATTTCGTCAACGGCGACCTCTCCTTCTCCGACAACGAGAACTTCAACCGCGCCGATCGTCCCGAGAGCGAAGTGAAGCTCTTCGGAGTGACCCTGTGGAAGTGGCGTCGGCGGATGACCAACCAGGCGCGCGGCTCGGTGAAGCTGGCCTACCGTTTCGACGACTCGGGCGCCCGCAAGCTCACCGGCGAGTTGACCACCAACTTCTCGCGGCGCGAGGTCTACTATCCCAACTGGGACGCCCAGGGTTACGCCCAGAAGCTGCTCCGTCTGCCGGAGATCGAGTCGACCTCGGCCGGTTTCCGGTATTCCGGACGCACCCGCAGCGTCTACTACGGGCCCTGGGTGGAGACCATGCAGCAGCGCGCGCACACCGTACGCGTGGCGGTCGACCGTGGCGAGGGGACGGTCTATGAGCCGGTGCCGGTGCTGGAAGTGCGGGACATCCGGGGGAATACCTTCCTGGCCGCGGCCCATCCTCTCTTCGAGGGCTTCCAGTTCCCCAATTCACGCTTCTCGACGGTGCAGGAAGATTCCAGCTATGTGAAGTTCAACTCGGCCAATCACGGCCCGCAGCTCCAGCGCTGGAGCACCCAGGCGAAGGTGGTGTGGCGGCACGCCCTGAACGATACCGACTTCTACACCCTGCGCCTGGCGCGCCTGGAGTTCGACAACTTCAACACCGTCAATCCCGACAAGCAGCCCTACCAGTTCAATCACGGCGGGGTCGATGGCGCGGGCCTGTTCTTCGGCACCCACAACATCTACCAGATCAGCCAGGACTTCGCGACCGACCAGGACAACCCGCTGTTCGTCACCAGCGGTGACTTCTTCAATTTCCGCGACCAGAACACGGTGCAGTACACCGCGAAGTTCGACCTGACCAGCACCCGCTACGCGGGACACAAGCTCAAGGCCGGATTCCAGTTCATCTACAACGATCTGCGCGATCTCAATCTCCAGAGCCCGGCGCGCGAGCGTCAGAACCGGTTCACCGGCGAGTTTTCCCAGGGCACCAACCGCAACGAGTTCCACACCTACAACCCCGAGGGCTCGTTCTACATCCAGGACCGCTGGGAGCACGAGGGAATGGTGGTCAACGGGGGCTTCCGTTGGGACATGTTCTCGCCCGGTTCGGCGGCCCAGATCGAGCTGACCAACGAGGACGTCAACCGCAACGTCACCAAGTACAAGACCCAGTTCAGTCCCCGTCTCGGCTTCGCCTTTCCCATCACCGATCGCGATGCCTTCCATTTCCACTACGGGCGATTCATCCAGTTTCCCGACCGCGACGTCTTGTTCGCCAGCCAGGATCCCATCGGCAACCAGGGCTTCCTGGGCAATCCGAACCTGGAATCGGAGCTGACGATCAGTTACCAGGCGGGGATCCGCCGGCAGTTCAACGACTACATCGCCGGGCAGATGGTGGTCTACTGGAAGGACTTCTACGGCGGGGTGGCGGGAACCCCGGTCACCGACCCGACCACCGGCAACACCCTGCAGCGTTACATCAACAAGGCATTTGCCAACGCTCGCGGGGTGGAGTTCACCCTGGAGAAACGCTACAGCAATCGCTGGGCCTTCGAGCTGGCCTACACCTTTGCCTTCGCCGACGGGGTGGCGAGTACCCAGGAGTTCGGGGCCAACCCGGAAGGACTGCAGTTTTTGCCCAACCAGGAGCTGCCGCTGAACTGGGACCGCCGGCACAGTCTCACCCTGCGTTTGCGCCTGGAGGAGCCCCAGGAATGGGGCGCCAGCATGACCTTCCAGTACGGCTCGGGCTTCCCCTGGACCCCGTTCTTCCGCTTCGAGAAGAGACAGGACCCCCTCCTGGAGAACAGCCGTCGCCATCCCGACGAGTACAGTCTCGACGTGCAGGCCGAACGCCACGTGAACCTCTACGGGCAGAAGGTCACGCTCTTCCTGCAGGGCTTCAATCTCATCAACCAGGACATGATCGCGAGCGAGTCGGTGTTTCTCGCTCCGGTCGCGCCGAATGCCGGCGCCGCCTACACCCCCTACCTGACCGATACGGGCAAGTACGGAGGCGCGTTGCTCTACGATGTGGACGGCGACGGCCGCAACGACTATGTGCCGGTCAACGACCCCCGGGTTTTCCAGCGTCACCGCCTTTTCCGGGTCGGCATCGGCTGGCAGTTCTAGGTCGACGCAAGGACATCGAAGGAGGATCTGAAGTATGCGGTCCAATGCCACACGCGTTCCACGAAACGGCCCGGGCGGAGTCCTTGTGCTCTGTTGCGCGATCCTGGGTCTCTGGGGCGCCCTCTCGGTGGCCCAGGCCCGGTACGACGGTCCCGATGGTGCGCCACCGGTGGACAAGAGCGGTCAGGGGATCTACACCCTCCAGGGCAACTTCGTCCACAACGTGGGCAATGTGCAGTGCAACATCACGAACTTCGGTCTGATCGGCTCGCAACCCTCCACCCGGGCCTCCTACGCCGACGCCCCTTCGATGATGTGGCCGGCGGGCAGCGGGGTCGACTACCTGTGGTCAGCCGGCCTGTGGTTCGGTGCGATCAAGAACGGGGTGCCCGCGGTCTCGACCGGGCAATATACCTTCGAGTTCCGCCCCGACGCCCAGAACCCCCTGGCGACCGTCTATGAATCGAAACAGGGCGAGCCCAACGGGGCCCGCTACCCCGACCCGGCCGAGGACGACGATGGGGACGGGTTGATCGACGAGGACCCCAAGAATGCGCTCGACGACGACGGGGACGGCCTCATCGACGAGGACTTCGCCGCGATCAGCAACCAGCAGTTCTCCTGTGTCTACACCGACTATTCTCCCCAGGCCATCGAGGCCTACCCCGACCACGAGCCCCTGCACATCGACGTGTTGCAGGAGAGCTTCGCGTGGGAGAATGCGACCGTCAACAACTTCATCGGTTTCCAGTTCACCATCACCAACACCGGGATCGGCCCACTGAACGACATCTTCCTCGGCTTCTTCGCCGACCCCGACTGCGGGCCGCGCGGAGGCAGCGAGATCGCCAACGACGACCTGCCCGGCTTCTGGTCGGGGAACTTCCGGGCCAAGGACGGCTCATGGGTCCCGATGGATATCGCCTACCAGTACGACGCCGATGGCGACAATGGACAGACCCTGGGCTACTTCGGAATGATGTTCCTCAACCACGACACCGATCCCACCGGGGAGACCGCGCCGACCAAGGTGGGAGTGACCTCCTTCCAGACCTTCAGCGGGCAGGCGCCCTTCGACCGCGGGGGCGACCCCACCAACGACGCCGAGCGCTACGAGCTGATGTCGCGGGTGGAGAGGGACCAGTTCCCGACCGACCCGCGCCGCGCCAATGACTTCCGCCTGCTCTTGGCCACCGGCCCCTTCGCCGATCTCGAGCCGGGCGAGAGCCTCCAGTTCCAGGCCGCGTTCGTGATGGGAGAGGGCCTGCAGGGGATGATCCGCAATGCCGCCGAATCGGCGTTGACCTACTACGGAGCCTACTTCAACCGCGATCTGGACCGGGATACCGGGATCAAGGGTCGGGAGAAGAGAATCTGCATCGACGATTTCGGTCCCCGCGGATCGAGCAATCCGATCTTCTCGTTGTTCATCGACTGTGTCGATAGTCTCGACCTCATCGGGGACAATCCTCCGACCCCGATCTCCGACGAGGACCTCGACGACGAGGGCTGCGTGTTCATCAACGGCGACTGCGATTTCGAAGCGGTGCGGACCGGCCAGGCCATCCGGGGACTTCCCGACAATCCCTGTCTGCTCGACGGCACCGGCGTCGATCCCTCCGAGCTGGCGGGTTGCACCGGGGTGGAGGGCAAGGAATTCCAGGTCACCTGGCTGGTGGGACTGGCGCCCTCGCCCCCCAACGTGCGCCTGTGGAAGACCAACAACCGCGTCCACGTCTATTTCGACAACAAGAGCGTCCTGGAGAAGGACGTCCGCTCGCAGAAGAGGGATTTCGAATCGTTCCGGATCTGGCGGGCCGACGGCTGGGAGCGGCCCTTCGGTTCCTCGGTCGAGAACGGACCCGAGTCGCGGCTGTGGCGCCTCATCGCCGAGTACGATCTCGTGGACAGTTTCACCACCACCCGGCGCCTCGCCGACGGGACGGTCATCCGGGAAACCCTTCCCCTGGGTCGCAATACCGGGCTGGAGCCCATCGAGTACACCCCGATCGTGAACCAGCCCGATTCCTACGAGGCCTCCAAGTACCGCGATCTGGCTTCGCTCATCGACCAGATCATCGAGGAGAACAAGCTGACCCTGACCCCGCAGACGCTCCTGCGCTACAAGACCCCGGACGGTCAGGTCACCCCGGTGGGCATGCTCTATCCCTCGCTGGCGGATTGGGAGTGCTGCTACGACCAGGTCGACACCCTCTATTGGTCGAAGCTCGACCCGCCGGTACAGTTCTACGAGTACGTCGACCGGGACGTGCACAACGGGATCTACTATTTCTATTCGGTGACCGCGAGCGACTTCACCCTGGACCCGGTCACCGGCGAGGCCACCGGACCGGGATTGGTGGGCGATCCCCAGAGCAATTTCCAGTTCGCCATCCCCAAGTCCGATGCCCAGACCCGGGAAGAGCGGGCCGCCTTCGGTCCCAACGTCTACGTGGTGCCCAACCCGGCGACCCGCGAGGCACTGGCCGAGTTCAGCAAGCTCTTCCCCGACAGCAACGACCCCACCGGGGTGCGCGTGGAGTGGCGCAACCTGCCGAAGGCCAAGAACGTCGTCCGGGTCTTCACCCTGTCGGGCGACCTGGTGATCGAAATCCCCCACGACGGGACGGGGGGCGACGGATCGGTCTCGTGGAACCTGGTCTCGCGCAACGGTCAGGAGATCGTCAGCGGTCTCTACCTGTATTCCGTGGAATCCGAGGACTCGAACTTCAACCGGGTGGTGGGCAAGTTCACCGTCGTCCGGTAGGACCCGAAATCTGGGGACCCGCTTTCGGGTCTTTGAGCTGCTCTTCGTGAGCGGAGGTTGATTCAATGAAGCTGCGCAAGGTTGTCAGTGTTTTCATCCTGGGCCTGAGCCTGACCGCATTGCTCTGTGAGGGGGCGATGGCGGCCAAGGTCTTCGAGAAGGTGGGCACCTACGGGGCGCAGTTTCTCAAGATCGGCCCGAGCGCACGCGCGACGGCGATGGGCGGAGCCTTCACCGCGGTGGCCGACGACGGAACCGCGGTCTACTGGAACCCGGCCGGGATCGTCTCGATCCGCGGAAACGAGCTGAGTCTCAACCAGACCATGTGGCCGGCGGATATCAAGCTGAGCTACGCTTCGTACGTCTTCAATCCCCGGGCGATTCCCGGCACCTTCGCTCTCAGCGCCCGGGCCCTCTGGATGGATCCGCAGATCGAGCGGACCGCGTTCAAGCCCGAAGGAACCGGACGGACCTTCGACTCGGGGATGAGCACCCTGGGGCTCACCTACAGCCGCTACTTCACCGACAAGTTCTCCGCCGGGTTCACCGGGAACTACATGCACAGTGGCTTGGCCGAGACCTCGGTCAACACCTTCGTGCTGGATGTCGGGATCCTCTACCGTGTCGGTATCCGGAACATGAAGATCGGCATGGTCATCCAGAACCTCGGCGGCGAAGTCAACTACGATGACCGGTCAGCCCGCATGCCGACGACCTTCAAGGTGGGGATGAGCTTCAACGCGATCCGCACCAAGCGGCAACGGGCCCTGCTTTCCGCCGAATTCCAGCATCCGGCCGACAACGCGGAACGGGCGAATTTCGGCCTCGAATACAGCATGGACGAGACCTTCCTCCTGCGGGGCGGGTATTACCTGAACTACGACGCGGAGACCTTCTCCGCCGGTGCGGGCTTCCAGGTGCACACCGGGGAGAAGAGCGTCGCCATCCTCGACTATTCCTACGTGGATATGTCGAGCCTGGGCGGAGTCCACCGGATCACGGTGGCCTTCCGCTATTGACCGCCCGGCCCATCGGGCCCCATTCCACGGAGGCCGGCCTGAGGCCGGAGATCATGATGCAGCGGCGGCGTCACAGGCAGCGCGCGCGTGGAGCGGCGTATCTCCCGGTTTTTGGGGTATGCTGGCTCATCATGGCCTCGATCGGGACCGCCGGAGCCGGGGTTCCGGTGGCGCTGCATTCGGTCGATCCCCCGATCTTCAGCGCGGATCTTCCCGTCTTCTACGACCTCCACGGTCCCCGGCTCGATCTGGCGGTCTCGGTGCGGCATCCCCAGCTCCGGTTCAAGCGCTCTCCCGCGGGAGACTATACCGCGCGGGCCCGTGTGCGGCTGAAGCTGGCCCGCAAGGGCGAGATCGGGCTGGAAACAGAACAGATCTTCGTGGTGAACGCGACCGACGAGGCGGCGACGCTCGATCCGCAGCGTTTCGCGCTCTTCGAGTCCCACCACCCGGTGGACTCGGGTCGATGGGTGGCCACCGTGGAAGTGGAGGATCTCGCCGGCGGAGCGGGCCTGGGCAAGCGTGTCTCGAAGGCACAGGGTATCCTCTCGGTTCCGCGGGTGGGAAGCGGGGGCCCTTACCTCAGCGATGCCGAGTTCCGCTGGGAGATGCCGTCGGGGGAGGAGCTTCCGGCGCCGGAGCGGATGTATGGCATCCGCCAGGACACCCTGATCGTGTACGCCGAACTCTACGGGAGCAAGACGGACACCACCGCGGTGGCGGTGCGGATTGAGGACCCTTCCTTCGGCTACGGCCAGGGCGATACCCTGAGGGTGCGGGGAGGCGCCGCCCCCCGCGCGTTCACCTACCGGCTGCCCCTGGGCAGCTTTCCCGAGGGAAGCTACCGCTTCACCATGATTCCCCTGGAAGAGGGAGCCAGTACGAGGGAGGCCGACTTCGGCATCTCGTGGACCCTGGAAAGGGAATCGGAGGCCGGAAGGAATCCCGTGGTGGAGATCAAGATCCTCTTCGAGGGGGAGAAGAGGAAGCGGCTGCTGGCGTTGCCTCGTAGCGGCCAGCTTGCCGCCCTGGAGGCTTTCTGGGCCTCCCACGACCCCACCCCCGGGACGGCGTCCAACGAGGTCTACGAGCTCTTCCAGCAGCGCGTGGAACACGCCCGGCGCTACTTCTCCGAGCAGGGGACTCCTGGTCCTTTGAGCGCCCGCGGCCGTGTATATATTCGTTTCGGGCCACCCGCCCAGGTGCAGATCGAGGTCTTGCCCAATGACCCCCGGGATCTGCAGGAGGCGATGGTGAAGGTCCACGATCCCACGCAGGTCGACCGGGCGGGATGGGCCGCCAAGTCCACCATACCTCTCCGTCTGGAGAGGCCCGAGACCAGCCAGGATCTCAAACGGCTCTCCCCCGGGACGGCCATCACCCAGGCCGCCTTCGAATTGTGGATCTACGACGGGGTGGGGGATCCGTTGTTTCCGTCCGAGGAGGCCGGATGGGGGGAAGGCGTGGATCTGCGCTTTCTTTTCATCGACTCCCTGGGCACTGGAGTGTACCGTCTGGAGTCCTCCAATCTACCCTTTCGGCGGGACTGAGGAGAGCAGCGGCATGGAGAAGCTTGCCTTGACAGTGCGAAAGCGGGCTCCGTATACTACCGCCTGTTTTTCGGACGATTTTTGGTCGAGGTCGACTACCCCACCGTCGCCTGCGACCTCGCGAATCCCGCACAATCCGTCACTCGAGGAAAGGACAAGGCAGCCAATGGCTCGCAATGGTCTGTTCAAGTGGGCCCTCCTGCTCATCGCGGCCCTCATCCTGATTCCGCCCACGCTGGCCGTGGCCCAGGGTGAAGAAGCACCCGCCGATACGCTCAATTTCGAGGCGGTCATGAATACCGCGGACTCGCTCTCATGGTCATTGTCCGACTCCACCGACGAAGTCGTGGTGGTCGAGGAACCGGTGGGCGGATTCATGGGCTGGTTCGAGCGGAGCATGCCCTGGCTCGCCAAGAGCGGCGCGGGCCAGCTCTTCATCAAGGGCGGCACGTTCATGCCGTTCCTGCTCCTTTCCGCCATCGTCATGCTCGCGGTGCTCATCGAGCGCTTCGTGACCCTCGCGCGGGCCCGGACGAATACCCGCCGGCTCATCGGCAATGTCATCACGACCCTGAGGACCGAGGGAGTGACTGCGGCCGCCCAGGTGTGTGAACGCACCAAGGGGCCCATCGCGGCGATCCTCCATGCGGGATTGCTGCGCGCCGATCGAGGCCCGGAGGCGGTCGAGAAGGCCATCGAGACCTCCGGTACCATCGAGATGTCCTTTCTCGAGCGCGGTCTGGTGGCGCTCTCCACGGTGGCCAACGTGGCTCCGTTGCTCGGCTTCCTCGGGACGGTCTCCGGGATGATCAATGCCTTCGAGGCCATCGCGAACGCCGACCAGGTGAACGCGAAGCTCGTGGCAAGCGGGATCTCCGAGGCCCTCATCACGACCGCGACGGGCTTGGTGATCGCCATCCCCGCCAGCATCGGCTACAGCTTCTTCCTCTCGGTGATCGACCGGTTCATCATCGAGATGGAGGAAACCTCGGCCGAGCTGGTGGAGGAACTCACCCACCTGGGACCGCGGGTCTGATCGGCCGGCCCAGGCCGCCCGGGAGCGCAGAATCATGGCAGTGAAGATCAAGAGGAAGCGGGAAGGGGTCGCTGAGATCAACATGGCGTCGATCTCGGACATCGTCTTCCTGCTGCTCATCTTCTTCATGGTGGCGACGATCTTCAACCAGGAGCTCGGTCTTCCCATGATCCTGCCCGCCAAGACGGACGCGCAGAACCAGGAAATCAAGATCAAGCAGTCCAACGTGGCGGACCTGAAGATCGACGAGTTCAACCAGATCACACTGGACGGAGTGCCGATCCGGGTGAACCAGATCGCGAACGAACTGAAGCGGCGCTTGCGGGCCAACTCCAAACTTGTCGTTATTCTGAGTACGCACCCCAAGGCGAAGTACGGCACGATGGTCGCGGTCCTCGATGAGATCCGCGTCGCCAAGTGTCGGCGGATGTCGATCAAGATGTTGAAGGTCTAGGGAGAGGCGACTTGAAGTTTGAGAAGAATATCAAAGCGTCGACCACGATTCCCACCGCCTCGATGGGGGATATCGTGTTCATGCTGCTCCTGTTCTTCATGGTGACCACCGTGTTCAAGACCGAGGACGGTCTGCCGGTGGACCTGCCCCGGGCCGAGACCGGGGTGGAACCCAAGCGCGAGCTGGTGACCCATATCTGGATCGACCGCAAGGGACGCATCTCCATCAACGACAAGATCGTCAATCTCGACGCGGTGTTCGCCATCATGTCGCAGAAATACAAGGAGAACCCGCTGATGATCGTGGCCTTCCAGGCGGACAAGGACGTCGACTACAAGGTCATGGATGACGTGATGGAGAAGCTCAAGGAAGCGAACGCGGTGCGCGTGAGCTTCAATGACAAGTTCGAATCGCCCCAGCCCAAGTACTGAGGGACGTGATGGCCCAAGCACACGCGGCAAGCGCGCCCAAGCACGACGCCGAGCTGCATTTCATCAATGAGAACCAACGATTCAAGGCGGGCTATCCCCGATACCTGCGGCGGTCGTTCTATGCGTCCCTGTTGATCTGGCTCTTGATCTTCCTCTTCTCGCCGGTCTACCACCCCACGCCCTACCACTTGAGGGAAGAGAAGATCGAGGTGATCGATATTCCCGACGCGATCGACATTCCACCCCCACCCAAGGAAATCCCCCGGCCGCAGGTTCCCATCGAGGCGGCGCCGGACGCCGAAGTCGACGAAGATGTCGAGTTGAGCGAGACCCTGCCCGACAACTGGGACGCGGCTCCGCCGCCCACCAGCGGCGGGGGCGGCAATGCCGCGGGCAACAATTTCGTGGCCTTCGACACCAAGCCGGAGATCGTCAAGTGGGTGGCCCCGACCTACCCGGAGACCGCCCGCGACATGGAACTGCAGGGCACGGTCATGGTCAATGTGCTGGTCGGCACCGATGGCCGGGCCAAGGCGGCCGAGATCGCCAAGAGCGTGCACCCCATCCTCGACCAGGAGGCGCTGAAGGCCGCCCTGCGCTGCATCTTCAGGCCGGGCAAGCAGCGGGACATTCCCGTGGAGGTGTGGGTGACCCTGCCCTTCAAGTTCAAGCTGTACTAGGCCGGGTGGCGGGGAGCGACTTGCGATGGGGCTTGCGCCCCACGGGAAGCGAGCTTTGAAGAAGCCCCACCCGGCGAACGGCGATTCGTGCCGCGGGTGCAACTTGAGCGGCGCCCTTCCGTAAGTGGAAGGGCGCCGCGTTCTTTCGAGGACCTTCGGCGCAATCCTCCCTTGGCGCTTGATGGGCGTTGGGGGGAAGGGGTAGCTTGATCTGCGGGCCGGAACCCGGTTCCGGCCATGTCTCCGATGTTCTTTGCCTCCTCAAGGAGTGGTGTGATGAAGCGGTTCTCCACCGGTCGCATCGTTGCCGCACTGGCCGTCACATTCTTGATCCCTGCCGTGGGCACTCCCGCCCACGCGCAGCTCGACAAGAAGCTGCAGAATCTCCAGCAGGCCATCGTCCGGCTCTACGATGGGCACGCGGTGACCCTGCGGGAATGCATCGAGGTGGCCAAAGCCGGTTCGGCCACCCTGGGGGTCTACGAGGAAGACGTTGCCGCGGCCCGCAGCGAGAAGAGTACGGCGAAAGCCGAGTGGCTTCCCGACCTGACCGCCTCGGCCAGTTGGCAACGGTCCGAACGCAAGGACTTCGACGTCGACGATTTCAGCCAGTTCCAGATCGTGGCCGGCGCTCCGGTCTTCTTCGTCGACCAGGACGGCAATTTCCTGCAGCAGCTCGAGATCAACGGACAGCAGGCCTTCCAGCCGCAGGCGGTTCCCTTGGCCAAGACCGACCAGATCACCTACCAGACCTTCAGTTCGGTGAGCCTGCGGAGCAACTGGACCCTCTTCGACGGATTCCAGCGGGTCTCGGCCATCAAGGCCGCCTCGGCCGCGCTGAGAGCCTCTCAGGCCAACCTGGAGTACCAGGAGAAGGTGCTGGTCCAGGACGTGAGCGAGGCCTTCTACAACGTCCTGCGCGCCCAGAAACAGGCGGAGGTGGCCCAGGAGACCGAGAAGGTCGCCGAGGAGGAACTCAAGCGCAGCCAGACCTATTTCGACGTGGGTATCGCCACCCGGAGCGACGTCTTGCAGGCGCAGGTCCGCTACAAGCAGACCCAACTGGACACTGTCCGGGCTCGAAACAACGAGCGCCAGGCGTTCGTCCTGCTCACCCACCTGATGAACATCCCCGGTGCCGAGCGCTTCAAGCTGGCTTTCGACCTCCCCGCCGATATCTCGACCGCGGAGATCCCCGATCTCCGCACGCTCCTGGAGGAAGCCCGGGCCCAGCGGCTCGACCTGGTCTCGGCGAAGGAGAACCTCCAGGCCAGCGGGTACCGGATCACCCAGGCGAGAGCGGGGTACTGGCCCCAGTTCAGCATCTTCGGGTCGGCCTCGTACAGCCGCAGCGACACTCCCTTCCGGTTCGGGGCGCAGGTGAATCGCCAGTTCGGTTGGGGCGCCCAGGTGAGCTGGCGGCTCTTCGACCGCTTCGTCACCCGCAACCAGGCCCGGCAGGCGCTGGCGGCCAAGCGCCGTGCCGAATACAACCTCCGGCAGTCCGAACTCGTCATGGAGAGTGAGCTGAGCGGCTTCCTGAACAACCTCACCGAGGCCAAGGAGAGCTTCATCGTGGCCCGGGAGACGGTGGACCAGGCCGAGGAGGATCTTCGCCTGGCCACCGAACGCTTCAAGGTGGGGGCGGGCACCAGCCTCGATGTCATCAATGCACAGAAGAGTCTCGCCCAGGCCAAGGTGGACGCGGTGAATGCGGTGGCCGATTTCTACATCGCCAAGGCGAAGATCGACCGGGCGAGGGGGCTCTGAGAAGGGACGGGCCGTGCTGATCGAACTGTCGGATGTGCACAAGATCTATGAACTGGGCGCCGAGCGCGTGCATGCGCTCCGGGGGGTGAGCCTCGGAATCGAGGAAGGCGAGTATCTCGCGGTGATGGGGGCCTCGGGTTCGGGTAAATCGACCCTGATGAATATCGTGGGGTGCCTGGATACCCCCACCAAGGGATCCTATCGCCTGAAGGGGCGGGTGGTGAGCGACCTGGACGACGACGCGCTCGCCGGAATCCGCAATCGCGAGATCGGCTTCGTCTTCCAGACCTTCAATCTGCTTCCCCGTTCGACCGCGCAACAGAACGTGGAACTTCCGCTGGTCTACGCCGGCCGTTCCACTTCCGAGCGCGGTCTGAGGGCACGACAGGCGCTGGAGGCGGTGGGCCTGGCGGAACGGGCCGGCCACCGTCCCAACGAATTGTCGGGCGGCCAGCGCCAGCGGGTCGCCATCGCCCGGGCCCTGGTCAACCATCCCTCGATCCTTCTCGCCGATGAACCGACGGGAAACCTCGATTCGAAGACCAGCGAGGAAATCCTGGAGATCCTCGACGGTTTGCATGCCCGTGGGCATACTGTCATCGTCGTCACCCACGAGGAGGATATCGCCGCGCATGCCCACCGTCTCGTTCGCTTGCATGATGGCGCGGTGGTCGAGGACCGCGTCACCGCTTAGGCGACCTTCCGCCGTCCTGTTCCTGTCGGTGCTGATGGGCCTGGCTCTCGGCGGAAGCGCTTCGCTGCACGCCCAGCGGAACTGGGCCGACGCCGACTGGGGTGGAGGAGCGCCAGGGTGGTTCGACGCCCAGGCCGAGGGCAGCTATGACGAAGCGGGCCGGCCCATCGCCCTGGTGTCGGTGACGGTTCCCTACCGCAATCTCATCTTCCTGCGCCAGCCGGACGGCCGCTTCCGGGCCGGGTACCGGATCCGGATCGTCCAGTACGACCATCGGGGGCGGAACCTCCGGTTGCGCGAGTATGACGGAACCGTCGTGGTCGACGACTACGATTCCACCCGCGATACCACTCCCTTGAAACGCGTGATCCGGTTTCCGCTCCTGAGCGGTTCGGAGGAGGAGCAGAGCGACTCTTCGCAGAAGATCCGTCTGTCGGTCCGGGTGGAGATCGACCACAGCAAGCGTTGGGGCCGGCGCGAACTCTTCATCGCCCGGCTGCGGGAAGCCGCCGAGAAAGTGGCGCTGGGGGACCTGGTCCTCTACCGCGACCTCCTGCTCGAGCCGTGGCCGGAAGACGCCGTCCTGAGGTTGCCGGAGGGAAGCGTCGATCCGCAGCGTTTCGAGAAGGTCTCCGTCCCCATCTTCGATCTCTCCTCAGGCCCCCCCTGGGCGCTCATCCGGGTCTATGATCTGCGCCCTCGAGCGGCCGCCGATTCGGTGGAGGTCCGTTTGAGCACGGCCCGGAAGAAGGGGGAGAGGGCGCGCTGGTCCAGGACCTTCCGATTGCCCTCGAAGGCCAGGGGAGCGGCCTTGCTGGTGAGGATCCCTCCGACGGCCCTGAAGATGGGCAAGAACGTCGTGGTTCTCCGCGGCGCCGGGGAGGAAGACCGCCGGGAGGCGGAGTTGCAGGATTTCGGGCTCGATCCCGCTTCGGATCGCCAGTGGAAGGCGAATCTCAAGGTGATCGAGGAATTGGCCACCTCCGAGGAGCTGAAGGAACTCGGGGAAGCCCCGCCGGAAGCGCGCGAGGGGCTGTGGGACCGATTCTGGCGGCGACGCGATCCCGACCCCTCCACCGCCGCCAACGAACGGCTGCGGCTCCACGTGCGACGGGTGATCCACGCCCGGCGTCAGCTGCGGGACGGCGGCAAGGATGGCGCGCTCAGCGACCGGGGCCGGGTCTACATCCGTTACGGAGCTCCCGACAGCATCGAGAGCCAGACCATGCTGCAGGACAGCAGCGCCGAATACGAGATCTGGCACTATCTCGAGCCGGGACTCTCGTTCTACTTCCGGGACGAGGACGGTCTGGGGCACTGGCGTCTGGTCTGGCGCCAGGAGAGCTGAGGGACGAGATGATCGACCACCGATTGGGTGCATCCACGAGGAAGGACCTCGCCGCGGCCGCGATCGATCCGGGGAACGCCTACCTCGGACCGGACGGCGCGGGTGGAGTGGTCGCGTGGCCCCCCGCGGTGGCAGAAGCCCTGGGAGTGACCCCCCTGGGGGAGATCTTCGAAGCGGTGGTGGAGGCACCGGTGGAACCCCTGCGGGAACAACCGGCCCATCGCTCGGGTCAACTGAGCGAGGTGCGACAAGGCGAGTTCCTCGTGGTGATCCGAGAAGAAGGGGATTGGTGGGTGGCCGCCGGCGAGGACGGCTACGTCGGGTGGGTTCGCAGTTGGGGAGCGCGCCGGGTCGATTCCCGGGAGAAGCAGGATCTCCTGGACCGATGCGCCGGGGTGCTCGCCCCCGCGGTCGGTCGCCTGGAGGCTGAAGACGGGGCGGCGCCGGTCCTCCTGGGCGGAACGCCCTTGCTCCACCCGCCCGGGGATTCCCCGGGCATCCTGGAGCTGGTCGACGGAACCCGCGGTCGGCTTCCCTTCGAGCAGGTGGAGATCGCGCCGCCGCGCCCTTCTCCGGCCGCCCTGGCGCGGTGGGCCGCAAGGATGGTGGGGGTTTCCTACCGGTGGGGAGGAAGAAGCCTGGCCGGGATGGACTGCAGTGGTCTGGTACAGTGGGCGGCCCTGCGGGCGGGATACGAGTTGCCGCGCGACGCCATCCAGCAGGCCGGGTGCGGCATCGCGCTCGCGCGGGAAGGCTCGGCCTGGCAGAAGGGAGATCTTCTCTTCTTCGGCGATCCCATTGCCCACGTCGGAATCTACGACGGCGAAGAGGGCCTGCTGCACGCCCGCGCCCGGGTGCGGCATCAGCCCCTCGGGGAACTGGGGGACCTGATGGACGATCTGGTGGCCGTCCGCCGCCTGCACGCCGCCGAGGCCGTCACCTCCCGGACGCTCTGGCGGCGTCCGTTCAGGGCTTGAGCAGGCTCTGGTAGAGACTGGTCAGCCAGGCGGCTCCTTCCGATTCCTCCACCACGAAGGCCCGGTGACGCGCTCCGAGGAAGGTGAAGAGGGGGGGACCGAAACGGGCGCCGGCCTGTTCGACGGCGGTGGACGCTTTGCGCCCGGCGACTCCATGGCCGACCATGGTGACGCGGCGCCGGTGCCGCTGCAGGATCGTGCTGACCCCGACTTCCTCGCGCAGGAAATCATCCACCTGCTTCTTCAGGGTTTCCCCGTCGTGGTCCGGAGCCTGGATGGTCAGCCGCAGGCCTTCATGGGTCTTGTGCAGCGCGGCGTCGATGGGCAGATCGGTGCGATCCAGGAGAGCGGTGAGGCGCGCGACGACGCGGAGATCCCTGGGCAACCCCTCCAGGGTGAGCAGGCTGATGGGGGGGGAGAGGGAGACGCTCCACACCGGGTGTGGGGTGGGGAAGGGGCCGTCGGCCACGAGGGTTCCGCTGCCCGCTTCGCGATAGCTGCGGATCTCCAGTTCGATCCCGTGGGCCCGTGCGATCTCCAGGGCCTGCGGATGCAGGATCGGGACCCCGGCCTCGGCGAGATCGATCATCTGCTCGTAGTCCAGCCGGTCGATCTTTTCTCCCCTCCAGGGCAGAAGCTTCGGATCGACGCTGTAGAAGCCGTCGGCGTCGCGGTAGTACACGATGCGGTCGGCATGGAAATGGACGCCCAGGGCCGCCGCGGTGATATCGGTCCCCCCGCGCCCCAGGGTGGTGATGCGTCCATCCCGCGTGCGCCCCTGGAAGCCCGCGATGACCGGGGTTTCTCCCGCCTCCAGGGTGGCGGCCACCGGGTCCGCCAGCACCTCGAGGACCCGGGCGCGGCCGAAATGATCGTCGGTGATGATGCCCGCCTCTCCTCCGGTGAAGGAGCGGGCCGCGACCCCGAAGCGTTGCAGCGCGATGGCCAACAGGGCGGCCGATTGCACCTCGCCGGTGGACAGCAGGCGGTCCAGCTCGGCGGGAGGGACCTCCAGGTGGATTTCCCGGGCGGTGGACAGCAGGCGGTCGGTGGTTCCGGTGGGCGCGGAGACGACCACGATCGGACGCAGGCCTCCCTCGAGGACCCGCTTGACCCGGTCCGCCGCCGCCTTGAGCAGACGGGTGGTGGCCAGGGAACTACCGCCGAATTTCAGGATTCTCGCAATCACCGCCGACCTCGGGTTGGGGGACCCAGTCCAAGGCAAGGATCGGGCCGGGAGATTCCCGGAACCCCCCCGGCGGCTCGCCCCGCCGGTGCGGGGAAGGTATCCCCGGGTTCTCCGCCTTCCAAATAACTGTTGCCGCCACGCGCCCGGCTCTGCTATCTTTCGCTCTTGCCGGCGACTTAGTATGTTGTCCGACAAGGACTTAGATACCCCACCGCGCGGCTCGACCGCTTCCCGCGTCCCGGCCTCCTGGATCTATCGTGAAGTCATCCGGACGGTTTGGGAAGAACGATCTGATCCGGCGGTGCCAGAAGTGGGGTCCTGAGGATCTCTCCGCCGTCGAATTGTTGGCGCTGGTCCTGCAAGGGGGTGGGGTGGCGGCTTCCTCCCTCGAGATGGCCCAGGCGCTCCTGGCGCGTTGGGGCGGGCTGCGTCGCTTGGCTCGGCTGGAGATGGGCGAGTTCTGCTCGATGGAAGGGATCGGACCGGGACGTTCCGGCGCGCTGGTCGCGGCCTTCGAGCTGGGACGGCGGGTCGAGAAGGCCGATGTGGAATCCCTGGAGGTGATCGAAGGGCCGTCCGATGCCGCCCGTTGGTTGCGCCTGGTGCTCGGGGATCTGCGGCAGGAGGGGATCGCCGTTCTTCTCCTGGGGGCGCGTCACCAGGTGTTGCGGGTGCAGCTCGTGGCGCTGGGGGCCCTGAACGCGGCGTCGATCCAGCCTCGCGAGGTCTTCCGGAGCGCGGTGGCGGCCGCGGCGGCGGCGGTGGTGCTCGCACACAACCATCCCTCGGGTTGCCCCGAGCCCAGCCAGGACGATCTGAGACTCACCCGGCGTCTGGCGGCTTGCGGAGAAACGCTGGGGGTGACGCTCCTGGACCACCTGGTCCTCGGAGAAGGAAGCTATGTCAGCCTGCGGGAGCGCGGCGCGCTCTGAGCAGGGGGAGGAACGATGACCAGTACGGCGAGAACAGCCAGGAGCAGCGGTCTCTGGAGTCGGTTCAACAATCTGTTCACCAACGACATCGCCATCGATCTGGGCACGGCGAATACCCTCGTCTACATCAAGGGCAAGGGAATCGTGCTGAATGAGCCGAGCGTGGTCGCGGTCGACAAGTCCACCCGGAAGGTCCACGCGGTGGGCATGAAGGCGAAGGCGATGTTGGGGAAGACCCCGGACCGGATCGAAGCCATCCGGCCCCTCAAGGACGGGGTGATCGCCGACTTCGAGGTCACCGAGTACATGCTGCGTGAGTTCATCAACATGGCGCAGAAGAAGCGCCATTTCATCGCCCCCCGCATCATCATCTGCGTGCCCAGCGGGATCACCGAGGTGGAGAAGCGGGCGGTGCGGGACTCTGCGAAACACGCCGGGGCCAGGGAGGTCTTCCTGGTCGCCGAGCCGATTGCCGCGGCCATCGGGGTCGGCTTGCCGGTGGATCAGCCGAGCGGCAACATGATCATCGACATCGGGGGAGGAACCACCGAGATCGCGGTCATCGCGCTGAACGGGATCGTCTGCGACAAGTCGATTCGGGTCGGGGGCGACGAGATGGACGAGGCGCTCGTCGGCTACATCAAGAAGAACTACAACCTCCTCATCGGGGACCAGACCGCCGAACAGATCAAGAAGGAGATCGGCAGCGCGTTCAAGCTCGAAGAGGAGCTGGAGATGGAGGTGAAGGGCCGCGATCTGGTCGCGGGCATCCCCAAGACCCTGCGCATCTCCAGCGACGAAGTCCGCCAAGCCCTGCAGGAACCGGTCGATCAGATCCGCGAGGCGGTGAAGGAGGCGCTGGAGAACACGCCTCCCGAACTGGCCGCCGACATCGTCGACCGGGGGATCGTCATGACCGGGGGAGGCAGCCTGCTGCGTGGCCTGGCCGAGCTCTTGCGGGATACCACGAATCTCCCCATCAATCTGGTCGACGATCCCCTCTATTGTGTCGTCCTGGGGACCGGCAAGATCCTCGACGACGTGAACTCCTACCAGGACGTGATCATCCACTCCTCCAGGGACTGAGATGGCCAGACTTCCGGAGGGCGTCTCCCGTTTCGGCGACCGGATCATCCTGGCCGTCGCGGTGGCGCTTTCGCTCTGGGCGGCTTCCCTCGACGAGCCCGCTCGAATCGCCACGGGAACCCGCCTCGCGCACAGCCTGTTGACTCCGGTCGAGCGCACGATGGACTTCCTGAACGGTCTCTCCAGCCTGAAAGCGGAAAACGATGAACTGCGCCGTCGTATCGTGGCGTTGCGGCTGGATTTCCAGCAGCTCGAGAACGAGCGACGGCATCTCGCCGAGTTGCAGGAGCGAGCGGGCTTCTATCAGAAACACCGCGGGCGTCTCGCACCGGCGAAGGTGTTGGACCTGATTTCCCCGCGCATACCCATCCAGGCGAAGATCCAATGTCTCAGCGGGGACAGCCTCCGGATCCTGCAGCCGGTGCTCACCGAGGAGGGCCTGGTCGGCAGGATCAGCGAAGTCCTCGGCGGGGGCACCGCGCTGGTGGAGCTGTTGACCAACGACGAAGCGCGGATCAGCATCGAATCGGTGGCGACCGGGGTCACCGGCATCCTCCGTTTCGACGGCCGCCGTTTCTTCATGGACTATGTTCCCCAGGGTGATCCGGTGTCGGTCGGCGACGAGGTCATCACCAGCGGTCTGGGAGAGACGGTTCCCCGGGGAATCCCGGTGGGGACCATCGCCCGGGTGCAACCCTCGGAGGTCGAACTCTTCCAGCACATCGAGGTGCGGCCGCACATCCATTTCAGTGCCCTCTCCCAGGTCTACGTGATCACCCGGGACGGGCCCTGGTACTCCCGCCGCGGCGACCTGGAGTTGCCCGACGAGGACGATCACAAGGGCAAGGAGGCGCCATGACTTCGATTCGACTGGGACTGGCAGCCTTCCTTGCCCTGGTGTTGCAGCTTGCCTTCGTGGATCATCTTTCGCTCTTCGGGGTGCGGCCGGACATCACCGTGCTCATCGTGGTTCTCTTGGGCCTGCGACGGGGGCCCTCCACCGGTACACTGGTCGGATTCTTCCTGGGGCTCTTCCAGGATCTGCTCGCCCCGGCCACCCTGGGGATGAACATGCTGGCCAAGAGCGTCCTCGGGTACCTTTCGGGACGCCTGGGACAGACCCTGGCCCTTTCCACGCTCCCATTGTACGCCCCCCTGTTCGCGGTGGCGGTCCTGGTGCATGATCTCCTCTACCTGATGGTGTACACCCGGCTCGATCCCTACCGCGTGCTCAAGATCTTCCTGGTCGAGTCCCTTCCCACCGCGCTCTATACCGCGATCGTGGGATTGATCGTGCTCGCCGTGGCCAGCGTCCTCGGGGACGGGATCTTCGCTTCTCGGCGGGAGGCGGGCGGTGCCTTCTGACCTCCCGGGAATGGAATCGAGGGCGAGACTCCTCCTGTGGGTCCAGATCATCGCCTATGGGGTGGTGGCCCTCTCCCTGTTCTCCACCCAGGTGATCCGGCGCGATTACTATACCGGACTCGCCCTGCGCAACCGGCAGGTGACCCAGCGGATCCGCGCTCCCCGGGGCATCATCGCCGACCGCAATGGAGTGGTCCTCGCCGACAACGTGTATCAAGCGCGCTTGACGATCGCCCGGCGACGGGCGCATGAGGGAGATCCTTCCCTGGAGAAGCTGATTGAGCTGCTGGGATTCGATCGCAAGGTCATCCTCGCCCGGGTCGAAACGTCCCGCGAGCCCGATCGGGTGACCATTCTCCGGCATGCCGATCCCCAGCAGATCGCCGTGGTCGAGGAACACTTCTCGATGCTCCCCGACGTCCAGCTCGACGTCCAACCTCGCCGCCGCTACCACTTCGGCTCGCTCGCCGCGCATTTGTTGGGGTACGTGGGGGAAGTCAACGCCCAGGACATGGAGAACGATCCGACCGGCTTCTACCAGCCGGGGGACGTGATCGGCCGCAGTGGAGTCGAGAGCCTCGCCGAGGAACAACTGCGGGGGGTCCACGGTCAACGCGTGGTCGAGGTGAATGTGGCCGGACACGTGGTGGGGGAGGTGCTCAAGGGTTCCCGGCAGGCCGTCCGCGGGGTCAAGATCTATCTCACCCTGAGCCAGCCCCTGCAGGCCAAGCTGGAGAGCCTGCTCGAGGGCAAGCGGGGAGCGGGGGTGGTCCTGGAGGTGAGCACCGGCGATGTGCTCGCGATGGCTTCCGCCCCGACCTTCGATCCCAACGAGTTCACCGGAGGGATCAGCGCCGCCCGCTACGCGGAGCTGCGCGACGATCCGGCGACTCCCCTCTTCAACCGCGCCCTCCGGGGAACCTACCCGCCGGGCAGCCCCTACAAGGTGATCACCGCGGCGGCCGGCCTGGAGACGAAGAAGGTGACGCCACGCACCCGCTTCGCGGCCTGCTCCGGGAGCTATCGCTTGGGCAATCGCCTGTTCCGTTGCTGGAAGCCCAGCGGACACGGCAGCCTCGACCTGATGGGCGCCATCGAGCAGAGCTGCGACGTGTACTTCTATCAGCTCGCCGAGTTGCTCAGCCTGGATGAGCTCTCGCGCACCGCCCGACGCTTCGGTCTGGGCGCCCCCACCGGGATCGAACTCAGTGGGGAGGCGTCGGGTCTCGTCCCCGACTCCGCATACTACGACCGGAGATTCGGGCCGAAGGGATGGACGCGCGGTGTGCTCCTGAACAACGCCATCGGGCAAGGTGAGTTGCTCGTGACCCCCCTGCAGATGGCGCGGACCTACGCCGCGATCGCCGGAGATGGCCATCTGTATCGTCCCCATCTCATCCTGGCCCGGGACTACGCTTCCAACACCATCGAGAAACGGCAGCCGCGCCGGGTGAGCGAAGCGATCGCCTCCTCCCGGACCCTTCGTTTCCTGCGCAAGGCCCTGGTGGCGGTGGTGGGATCCCAGGAGGGAACCGGCGTCCTGGCCCGGGTCGAGGGAGTGACGGTGGCGGGCAAGACCGGTACGGCCCAGAATCCTCGAGGAGAGGACCATGCCTGGTTCGTGGCCTATGCGCCGGCCGAGCGTCCGGAGATCGCCGTCGCGGTCATCGTGGAGAATGCCGGACACGGCGGCGCGATCGCCGCGCCCATCGTGGGAGAGATCCTCGGAACCTATTTCCACTGGCAGAAGGAAAGGGTTTCGCTGAGGGGATCCGGGGGGTCGGGAGGATGAGACGCTACCTGCAGCTGGTTGCCCGCATGGACGTAGGCACCCTGGCGGCATGGATCGCGCTGGCGGTGATCGGCCTGGCCACGGTCTATTCCTGCACCCAGCCGCTGCCCGGGGGGGGCGAGGGTGTGCAGCGGATGGTGGGGGTGGGGATCTTCTACAATCAGATCCTGTGGCTCGGCCTGGGCGTCTTCCTGGCCGCGGTGGTCTTCGCGTTTCCCCTGCGGTTCTTCGAGACCTTCGCCTTCGTCTTCTACGGCCTGGCCATCGTGGCCCTCGTCGCGGTGTTCCTCTACGGACCCCAGCGGGCGGGCACCCACCGGTGGTTGAGCCTGGGACCTTTGTCCCTGCAACCCTCCGAGCTGGCCAAGGTCGCCTTCCTCTTCGCCCTGGCGCGTTTCCTGGCGGTCCGCCAGGGCAAGGGATCGTTCTTCACCGTGCTGGGGGTCCTTCTGCTGGCGATGCCCCCGTTCTTTCTCGTGCTCAAGGAGCCCGACCTGGGAACCGCCCTTGTGTTCCTGGCCCTGGGCGTGCCCATGATGTACTGGTCGGGAGTCAGCGCGCTCTTCCTGCTCGCGCTGGTCTCTCCCCTGATCAGCGCCCTGATCATGTTCTATGGTCAGGAGGTCCTGTTGTCGAACTGGCCGTGGACGATCTACATCATCGTGCTGCTGGTGACCATGTTCAACTCGCGTCTGTACACGCTGCAGAGTGTCATCCTGGTCGGCGCGAACCTGGCCACCGGCCTGGGCGTCCCCCTGCTCTGGCTGAAGCTGAAGCCCTATCAACAGGAGCGCATCCTCACCTTCTTCAAGCCGGGGGAAACCGATCGCCTGGGCACGGGGTACCAAGTGTACCAGAGCAAGGTGGCGATCGGGTCGGGAGGGCTTCTGGGGAAGGGTTACCTGCAGGGTACGCAGAAGGGGTTGGCCTTCCTCCCGGAGCGTCACACCGATTTCATCTTCAGCGTCGTCGGAGAGGAACTGGGACTGTGGGGGACGCTGCTCGTGCTGGGGCTGTTCTCGCTCATCTTCTACCGGGCGGTCCGGATCGCGTTGCAGGCGAAGCGATCCTTCGCCAGTCTCGTGGCCATCGGCGCCGGCTCCTATTTCTTCTTCCAATCGGTGGTGAATGTCTCCATCACCCTGGGTCTTCTTCCGGTCACCGGTCTCCCCCTTCCTTTCATCACCTACGGCGGTTCCTCCATGTTCGCTTCCTGCCTCATGATGGGGATGCTGCTCAGTGTCTCCGCCCGATGGTCGGAGGTGTGAGGTGAGATCCTCGCTCCGGGAAAGCGCGCCTCGCTCCGGTGGACCCGGTGGTCGGGCCGGATCGGTCCACCGGGAGAGGAAGTCTCCGCGATGAGCGAGCCTCTTCTCTACCGGGACGAGGAGTTGCGGACCCGGGAAGGGCAAGCGGCCGCCTGGCCTCGGCTCGCCCTCCTGGGAGAACGCCTGGAGCACAGCCTGAGCCCTCTTCTGCACGAGGCCGCGCTGTGCGAGCTGGGGTTGCCGGGCTCCTACCGCGCGATCGAGGTGGAGGGGGCGGAGTTGGCTGGTTGCCTCCAGGCCGCCCGGCGGGGGAAGGTGGTGGGTCTCAATCTCACCTTTCCCCACAAGCGGCCGGCCCTGGACGCCGCGGTTGCCGTCGGACCGACCTCCGAGGAGACCGGCGCCGCGAACACCCTGGTGGCCACCCGCCGCGGGTGGGAGGCCCACAACACCGACGTCGGTGGACTCGTCGACGCCCTGCGCGAGTGCTTCCTCGATGCGCCGTGGCGGGGAGAATGCGTGGTGGTGGGAGCCGGAGGGGCGGCCCGGGCCGCGGTGGCGGCACTCGGACGGCTGGGGTGCGCCCGGGTCCGTATCCTGGCGCGTCATCCCGAACGCGCGCAGTGGGCGCGGGTGCAAGGGGCGGAGGTCGAGAGCCTGGCGGGCGCCTCCCTGGAGAGATGTTCGTTGTTGCTCCAGGCGACCCCCCTGGGTCTTTCCCCGGACGACCCCAGTCCGGTGGACCCTGCGGCCTTGCCCGCGGGGTGTTCGGTGATGGACCTGACCTATGGGCTCCGGCCCTCCCGGCTGCTGCGCGCGCACGAAGGGCGCGGCCCCGTCGCCGACGGGCGGTGGATGTTGTTGTCCCAGGCCATCCGGGCCTTCCGCCTGTGGTTTCCGGGACACGACCCTGCTTCCGCCATGCGGCGCGCGTTGGAGAAGGCTCTTTCCTAGGTCGGGGCCGCATCCTTGCCGATCCTTGTGTCCTCCCGGAAAGTCGAAGGGTTCCATGGACCGATCCCGGCTCGTGCGCTCGTGGGGGCATGCCGTCCTCGAGTTCTGGTGGCCACCGCAGTGCCCGTTGTGCGGCGAGTGGATTCCTCCCCGCGGGAAGCACTCGGTCGAGGCCGTCGGTGGCGTGCATCGCGCCTGTCTGGCGGGCTTGATCCCGTCGGGTGCGCAGCTTCCTTCCATCGGTCCCCGGGCCCAGGATCCCACCCGGGTCCTCTGGCTCTGGCGGGACGATCCCTCCTTCTTTCGCCTGCTGCATGCGGCGAAGTACGAGGGACGCCGGGATCTCAGGACGGTGTTGGTGGCCCGATTCGCCCGATGGGCCGCCCCAAGTCTGCGTCGGTGGGGGGAGTCGATGGTGGTCCCGGTGCCCGACGATCCGTTGCGGCGTCGGCAACGGGGTTTCTCCCTGGTGGAGGAACTGGCGGAGGCGTTGGCCGAGGCCTCGGGCCGGCCGCTGGCCCGGTCCCTGCTGCGGCGCAGGAAGTCAACCACGGCACTGGCTCGCCTGCCGCCCGGTGCACCGCGTCGCCGGGCGCTGCAGGGGGTGATCGGGGTGGGCCGTCTCGCGGAGATCCCTCGGCGCACCCCCCTGGTCCTCGTCGACGACCAGGTGACCACCGGATCCACCTTGATGTGCTGTCACGAGCTTCTGCGGGCGCGCGGTCATCCTACCCTGGCGGTGGCCCTCGGAGGAGCGTTGCGGGCTCCGCGCGAACTGTGATCTTGACAAGGACCGGGAGTCGTTCCTATCCTCAGACCAAGGATTGCCCCTGTAATCCTTTGTGGAACAACAAGATACGACATCAATTCCCTTGGTGGCGGAAGATGCTCCCGATCCCTTTTCGCTCCGGGGAGTCCCAGCGAGGAAAAGGCGGCAACCATGAAGAAACTCTCCGTACAGGACGTCGACCTGCAGGGGCGCCGCGTGCTGACGCGCGTCGACTTCAACGTGCCGATGGATCCGTCGTGTGAGATCACCGACGACACGCGGATCCGCGCCTCTCTCTCCACCATCGAGTTCATCCTGGCCCGAGGGGGACAACCGGTGCTCATGAGCCATCTGGGTCGTCCCAAGGGACGGCGGGTCGACAGCATGAGCCTGGGCCCGGTCGCCGAGCGACTGGCCGAGCTCAGCTCCACCCGCGTCCGCTTCGCGGGGGATTGCGTCGGTGAGGAGGTCCGGGCCACCCTCGAGGCTCTTCAGCCAGGGGAGATCGCCCTGTTGGAGAACCTCCGTTTCCATCCCGGGGAGACCAGCAACGATCCCGGATTCGCCCGACAACTCGCCGAGTGGGGGGAGATCTACGTCAACGATGCCTTCGGCACCGCCCACCGTGCGCACGCCAGCACCGTCGGGGTCACCGAGTTCTTCAACCTGAGGGTCTCGGGACTGTTGATGGACAAGGAACTGGAAAACCTCGGGGGTCTCCTTTCCGATCCGACCCGGCCCTTCGTGGCGATCCTGGGGGGCGCCAAGGTCAGCACGAAGATCCAGGTCATCGCCAACCTGCTCGACCGGGTGGACTCGATCCTCATCGGGGGAGGGATGGCCTTCACCTTCTTCGCGGTCCATGGCCTGGAGGTCGGAGCCAGCCTGGTCGAGGAGGATCATCTGGAGACGGTGCGGGAGCTTCTGCAGAAAGTGAAGTCGTCCCGTACCGAACTCCTGTTGCCGCAGGATGTGGTGGTCAGCAGCGCCTTCTCCGAGGACGGCGACATCAAGGAGGTGCTGGTCACGGACATCCCCGAGGGATGGATGGGGTTGGATATCGGACCACGGACCACCCGGTTGTACGCGGACACCATCGCCGGCGCGCGGACCCTCTTCTGGAACGGGCCGATGGGTGTGTTCGAGATGCCGGCATTCGCGCGGGGCACCCGGGCTGTCGCGCGGGCCTTGGCCCGTGCCACCGACCAGGGGGCCCGCAGCGTGGTGGGCGGAGGCGATTCCGTGGCGGCGATCAACCAGCTGGATCTCGCCGACCGCATCTCCCATGTCTCCACCGGGGGAGGAGCCTCCCTCGAGTTCCTCGCCGGGAAGAAATTGCCGGGCGTCGATGCCCTTTCGGACGTGAGCTCGACGCCGGTCTGAGGCGCCGCGAACGATCCACATGGCGATGCATGGAACGAGGTGGGTATGCGCCGGCCGCTGGTCATCGGAAACTGGAAGATGAAGCTCGGGATGGCCCAGAGCCTCAACCTCGCCCGGGAACTCAAGCGCAAGGTGGTGGGGCTCAAGACCGAAGCCCAGCTCATGGTCTGCCCCTCCACTCCCTTCCTGCGGGCCGTGAAGGAGATCCTCGCGGGAACCCCGATCCAGGTGGGCGCGCAGGACCTGGCTCCTCAGGAACCGGGCGCGTTCACCGGCGGGGTGAGCGCAGAACAGCTGCGCGAGCTGGGGTTGGCCTGTTGCATCATCGGCCATAGCGAACGTCGCCAGTGGTTCGGGGAGACCGACGAGGTGGTCGCGGCCAAGTTGCGGGCCGCGTTGCGGGTGGGGCTGATGCCGGTGGTCTGTTTCGGAGAAACCGAAGAAACACGTTTGCGGGGTGCGACCGAGGAATTCGTGTCCGGCCAGATCCATGCCGCATTGGACGATCTGGAGCCGGCGCAGGCGAAGGACCTGGTCCTGGCCTATGAGCCGATCTGGGCCATCGGAACCGGAAACAGCGCAATGCCCGCGGACGCCGAGGCGGTCCACGGACTGGTGCGGTCGATTCTTCGCCGGAAATTTTCCGATCAGGTGGCCTCCTCGGTGCGGATCCTCTACGGAGGGAGCGTGACCCCGGAGAACATCGCTTCCTACATGGCCTGTGAAGAGATCGACGGCGCGCTCGTCGGTGGGGCCAGTCTGAAGGCGCAGAGCTTCCTCCAGATCGCCCAAATCGGTTGATTCCGTGCCTGAGGGCCGTTTCCCGCCCTCTGCTCCCCGGGCCGGATTTGACAGGTGGAGGGGGGGATGCTAGCTTTCGCACCCGCTTGCGGGGGTTGGAAACCGCATTCTTGAGCGCTGAACCCGATTCGAGGCCCAGATCATGTACGCAGTGGCGATCATCTTCCATCTCCTTCTTTCCATCGTGCTTTGCGTGGTGGTGCTCTTGCAGAATTCCAAGGGCGACGGTCTCGCGGGTGCGTTCGGCGGTGGCGGCGCGGGTCAGGCGGTCTTCGGAGCGCGCGGGGTGACCACGATTCTCCACAAGGCCACGATCTATCTCGGCGCCGCGTTCATGATCAGCAGTGTCATCCTCGTCTTCCTGACCATGCGGGAAGGCGCGCCCGCCGCGAGGAGTTCCCTGAGCCGCCAGGCCGCCGAGCGGGTCCCGGTGCAAAGTGTTCCAGCTCCCCAGGGTGAGGTGGTTCCGGTCAGTCCGGAACAGATCCCGGCTGATGAGAACGCCCCTTCGCAGCAACCCGCAGAGAGCAAGGCGCAGGGAGCCGAAGGTCAGACCGGCGGAACCGAATCCGGTGGAGGCAACCCGTCGACCGAGTCCGGTGGCGGAAGAAGATGACCCACGGAATGCGATGCCCGGGTGGTGGAATTGGTAGACACGCTATCTTGAGGGGGTAGTGGCGAGAGCCGTGCGGGTTCGAATCCCGCCCCGGGCACCATCTCGAAGGAGGTTTCGATCTTGTCGAAACCTCCGTTTTTTTGTTTGACACAAAAATGGACGATCAGAATAATCCGGAGGATTTCCCGATTGGAACGTGAGTTGCTCTCGCGTCTCCGTCTGGAAACCGTTCCGGGGGGCGTCGCCCCTCAAGGCTGCACACAAAAGCGAGGCTTGAGAAATGGAAGACGGAATCATCATGGAGGCGGCGGCCAAGAAGAGGACCACCGCTCGAAAGAAGAAGACCACGGTGCGGAGGAAGAAGAAGACCACCGCCCGCAAGAAGAAGACCACGGTGCGGAGGAAGAAGAAGACCACCGCCCGCAAGAAGAAGACCACGGCGCGGAGGAAGAAGAAGACCACCGCCCGCAAGAAGAAGACCACGGTGCGGAGGAAGAAGAAGACCACCGCCCGCAAGAAGAAGACCACGGCGCGGAGGAAG
>CAZRMV010000003.1:312779-363277 GCA_964601275.1 uncultured bacterium
CCACCGCCCGCAAGAAGAAGACCACGGTGCGGAGGAAGAAGAAGACCACCGCCCGGAAGCGGAAGACCGCGGTGCGGAAGAAGAAGTAGAGCGGCCTTCGCTCTCGCCACGAAAAGAGGCGCCCGCCGGGCGCCTCTTTTCTCATGCCGGGGGGGAGAGTTCCTAGCTGGAGGTGTCCGGGGTTTCCGCGTCCTGGTAGACCTCGGCCGGCACCTGGTATTTCCAGATCAGCCCGATGCTCGCCATCGGGTACTGCACGGTCCGGTTCAAGGAGACCTCGTCCTGGTCCCAGGTGAAGAGGGTGGAGGACAGGCCGATCTTCATGTCGAGGTCGTCGCTCAACACGTACCGGAATCCTCCTCCATACTGGAAGTACAATGCTCCGGTGCTGCTGGCGTTGGGGAAGCTGTTCAAGAGGCCTCCGACCCCGAGCAGGACATAAGGCTTGAGCTTCCTCTTCCCGAAGACATAGACCATGTTGATCCCGCCCTGGATCCAGCTCATGTCCGAACGGTCCCACTCGAAGCGGCCCTGATCCTGGGAGGGGTCGTAGAAGGGGTGGTCCTTGTCCACCAGCTCGATATCCCGGTACTGGCCGGTGACGGCAGTCTGCGACTTTCCGTAGGCGCCGATGAGTTCCAGTCCGAAGGCGTCGGACACGAAGAAGGTGGCGGTGATTCCCCCGAAATAGCCGTCTTCGACGAACTTCCGGGTGGCATCGATCTGCCCGGGGTACTTGGGGGGAGCCAGCGGATCGTCGTTGAAGTCGAGGATGTTCGAGGCGCCCAGGTCGGTGGTCAGCGGCGCGATGGGGGGCAGGTCGAGGTAGGTGACCCCGCCGAACCATCCCCCGAAGAGCGAGAGTTCGATCCGCTTGATGGTTCCGCTGGAGGGGGAGGACTCGTCCTTCCCTTCCTTCTTCTTCTGCGCGGAGACCGGAGCGGCCATCGTCATCAGAAGCATTCCCGCGAGGCTGAAGATCAGGGCGAAGTGCAGGATGGCGCGCGCTCGGATTCTCGGGAAAAGGACTGTCAGATGCATGGCGCTGGATGGCCCCCCAATGCGGACCGGTGAAGGTGATCGAGGCTCTCGCGGCGACCCGACCGTCACCGCAGTGAACCCATGCGCCGTCCGCCGGATCGGGAGGACCGCCCAGGGGAGCGCGGGAATGGGGTCATAGACCGGGAGAATCTAGCCTCTGCGGGGCGGGGATGTAAAGACCCAAACCCGACCGCGGGCTCCCGGTTTTCGACCGCACTCCAATATACGTTGGGCGATCGCCCGGGGAAAGTCCCACCCATCTTCGCGCGCGGGAACCCGCCACATTGACATCCCGCCATACCACGCGCTAGATTAGGCGTTCTGACCGCGGACGCCCTCCGTCTTCCCCCGGGCGCCGGGAGCCCGAGACGGAGAGGCCAACCCCTGTTGTTCTTGACCAGGAACCGGGAGTTCTCGCCCGGAACCGGGAGGAATCGGCCTTGAAGACCTACGAACCCGCCCAGATTCGCAATATCGCCCTCCTTTCGCACCAGGCGGCGGGAAAGAGCACCCTCGCGGAGGCCATCCTCTTCAAGACCAAGGCCATCGGCCGGATGGGCAGTGTCGACGAGGGAACGAGCAACCTCGACTACCATCCCAACGAGATCGAGCGCAAGACCAGCATCTACCTCGCCCTGGGCGCCTGCGAATTCGAGGGGACGAAGTTCAACCTCCTGGACACTCCGGGTTTCGAGGACTTCCGGGGCGATGTCATGGCCGCTCTTTCCGTGGTCGAGAGCGCTGTCCTCCTGGTGCGCGCAGACGGCGGGGTGGAAGTGGGGACCGAGAGCCTGTGGGAGAAGACCCAGGACCTGTCCATGCCCACCATGATCGTGGTCTCGAAGATGGACAAGGAGCACGCCGATTTCGACGATGCCATGGCCCAGATCCACGACCGCCTCAGCAAGAAGGCGATCCCCGTCCAGCTTCCCATCGGGCAGGGAGATGACTTCCGGGGCGTCATCGATGTCGCCGAAGGCAAGGCCTATATCTACGACGACCAGGGCGAATCGAAGGAGGCCGAGATCCCCGAGGAGATGAAGGAGGCCTACGAGAGCGCGCGCGAGGAACTGCTGAACGCCGCCGCCGAGCACGATGACGAACTGGTGGAGAAATTCCTGGATGAGGGAACCCTCAGCTACCAGGAGATCGTCAAGGGGATCCGCATCGGGGTGCGGGAGAGGACCTTCTTCCCCGTCTGCGCGGTCAGCGCCCGGAACCTGCGGGGAATGAAGAAGTTGCTCCACTACGTGAAGGAGTATCTGCCCGCCGCCGACGCCTTCGAGAGCGTTCCCGCGCTCGACGCCGACGGCGCCGAGGCATCCATCACCACCGGCAAGGACGCACCGACGGCATCGCGGGTGTTCAAGATCTCCCTGGAACGGGAAGCGGGCGAGTTCGCGATCATGCGGGTCTACGCGGGCAGTGTCTCCACCGGCGACGAGCTGAAGAACGTCAACCGCAACCACAGCGAGCGCGTCACCCAGCTCTTCCAGCTCGAGGGCAAGAATCGCGAGAAGATCGAAACCATCGGCTGCGGCGATTTCGGAGCCGCGGTCAAGCTGAAGGACACCCATGCCGGGGACACCCTGGGAGATCGGGACCTCGACCTGCGATTCCCTCCCATTGCGTACCCGCCGCTGAACAGCCGGGTCGCCATCCGTCCGGCCAACGCGGGCGAGGAGGAGAAGATGGTGAACGGTCTCCACAAGATCCGCGAGGAGGACCCGACCTTCACCGTCGAAATGGATCCCCAGACCCACGAGATGGTCCTGCAGGGCCAGGGCGAACTGCATTTCGACATCATCCTGCAGAAGCTGAAGGAGTCGACCGGGGTCGAGGTGGTCCGCCAGGAGCCGCGCATCCCCTACCTGGAGACCATCAAGGGGACCACCGAGGTGCAGGCGCGCCACAAGAAGCAGACCGGGGGGCGGGGCCAGTTTGCCGATGTCGCCATCCGTTTCGAACCCATGCCCCGCGGCGAGGGCTTCGAATTCGTGGACGCGATCGTGGGCGGGGCCATCCCCGGCAAGTTCATCCCCGCGGTCGAGAAGGGGCTGAAGGAGGCAATGCAGAAGGGGCCGTTGGCCTCCTGCCAGGTGGTCGATCTCAAGGCGACCCTGTATGACGGCGGTTTCCATCCGGTCGATTCCAGCGAGGCGGCGTTCAAGACCGCGGCTTCGCTCGCCCTGCGGGAATGTTTCGCCAAGACCCAGGCCTCGCTCCTGGAGCCCATCTACGAGATCGAGGTGAAGTGCCCGGAGGAGGTCATGGGTGACGTGATGGGCGATCTGAGTGCCCGGCGGGGCCGGATCATGGGCAGCGAGACCCAGGGTCATTTCGCCGTGGTCAAGGCCCAGGTTCCCTTGGCGGAACTCTACCGTTACAGTACGGTGCTGAGGAGCATGACCCAGGGCCGGGGCACCCACACGCGCCGGTTCATCGGGTATGAAGAAGTTCCCGCCGATCAGATGAATCGAATCGTCGCGGCGGCGAAGAAGGAACAGGAAGAGGGCTAGAAGCCCCGGCGCCCGGTGGCGGGCGGCGGCCGCCTTCCGGCAGGAGGATATCGTGTCCGGTCATTCCAAGTGGTCGACCATCAAGCGGAAGAAGGGCGCGGCCGACGCGAAGCGGGGCAAGCTCTTCACCCGTCTGGGCAAGGAGATCACCATCGCCGCCCGGGATGGGGGCGGCGACCCCGAGACCAATCCCCGTCTGCGCACCGCCATCGACAACGCGCGGGCCCAGAACATGCCCAAGGACAACATCGAGCGGGCCATCCGGCGGGGCACCGGAGAGATCGAGGGTGCCCGGTACGAGGAGATCACCTACGAGGGCTATGGACACGGCGGGGTGGCCATCCTGGTGTCGACGGTCACCGACAACACCAACCGGACCGCGGCGGAGATCCGGCATACCTTCAGCAAGTATGGCGGCAAGATGGCCGATCCGGGCAGTGTGGCCTACCTCTTCGAGACCAAGGGCATCTTCACCGTCGACGAGAGCGTGGCCGACGAGGAGAAGGTCATGGAGGTGGTGATCGACGCCGGAGCCGAGGACGTCCAGACCGAGGACGGGGTGGTGGAGGTCACCTGCCCGCGCGAAGCCTTCCACGCGGTCGCGTCGGCCTTGGCCGAGGCGGGCATCGCAACCCTGTCGTCCGAGCTCACCCCGGTCCCCTCGACCACGGTCACCGTCACCGGAGACGACGCTCGGAGTCTGCTCAAGCTCATCAACCAGCTGGACGACCTCGACGACACCCAGCAGGTCAGCGCCAACTTCGATATCCCTGAGGAGGAGATGGCTGCCCTGCAGGAAGAGCTCTCATGATCCGGATCGCCGGCGTCGACCCGGGCAGTCTCCGCCTGGGGTACGGGGTGATCGAAGCCTCGAGCGGCCGCCTCCGGCATCTGGCCCATGGCACCTTGATCGCCTCCTCGAGCCAGCCACTGCATGAGCGGCTGGCTCTTCTCTATGACCAGCTCGATGCGGTCCTCGAGGAATTCAATCCGGAAGAGGTGGCCATCGAGAAGGTCTTCACCGCCAAGAACATGGCCTCGGCGCTGGTCCTGGGGCAATCGCGGGGTATGATCCTCGTGGCGGCGGGACGCCGGAGACTCCCGGTCGCCGAATACAGTCCCGCGCAGATCAAGAAGGCGGTGACCGGAAACGGCCGGGCGAGCAAGGCCCAGGTGGCCTCGATGGTTGGGCGGATCCTCCAGGTGGTGCTTTCCCGGGAGGAGCCCGACAGCACCGACGCGTTGTCCATCGCCATCTGCCACGCCGCGGTCCTGCAGACGCGGCACAGTCTGGCCCATCGGGCAAGAACCTGACGGAGGATGCATGTACGCCTTCATCCAGGGACGACTGGAGGACGTGGGAAGAACCACGGTGGTGCTCTCCGCGGGCGGAGTGGGCTACTCCCTGCTCGTGCCCGAGCGTCTGCGCCGCCGCCTTCCTCCGGTCGGGGAAGAGCTGCGGCTGTACACCCATCTCCATGTCCGCGAGGATGATCTCTCGCTCTATGGTTTCGCCACCGCCGAGGAACGGGAGCTGTTCCGGGCCCTCCTGGCCATCAATGGAGTCGGCCCCAAGCTGGCCCTGGCCATCCTGGGCGACGAGGATTTCGAGCTGATCCTGGCCGGCGCCCGCCGGGGCGACGCCACCCCCCTGACCCGAATCAAGGGGGTGGGCAAGAAGACCGCCGAACGCCTGGTCGTCGAGCTGCGAGATCGCGAGCTGCAGGTTTCCCCGGTGGCGCCGATGAGCGCTCCCCGTCCGGGCAGTCCCGAGGAGGAAGCGGTGCTCGCCCTGGAGGCGATGGGCCTGAGCCCGGAGTCGGCGCGCCGCGCGGTCGAGCAACTGGTTCCCGACGAGCGGGACGGCCGGCCGGTGGAGGAGATCGTCCGTCGCGCGTTGCGGGCGGTGGCGGGTTGACAACCGCTGACCCTGGTGTTTCGGATGGAGTCGGCGGACTTCGCCGGAGAGGGTTGAGGGCCATCGGCCGAGCATCCCGGGAGGGCGCAGGGAAAATCGCAGAGCGCGCCACGTTCCATCGATCGGGGAATCCTGGATGAAGCAGCAACCGGAACGAGTCACCAATCCCCAGCGGGCGGCTTCCGATCGTGCGGTCGAGCGCGCCCTGCGGCCCACCCGGCTGAGCGAATTCATCGGCCAGGAACGGTTGAAGTCGCAACTGCGCCTGTTCATCGAGGCGGCCCGGGGCCGCCACGAACCCCTCGACCACCTTCTCCTGCACGGGCCTCCCGGACTGGGCAAGACCACCCTGGCCGGCATCGTGGCCCGCGAGATGGACGCCGAATTGCGGGTGACCAGCGGTCCGGCCTTCAGCAACAGCGCCGAACTCTTGTCCATCCTCACCCGGGAAGAGGGGCGGCAATGCGTCTTCATCGACGAGATCCACCGCCTGAACCGCGTGGTCGAGGAGCATCTCTACCCGGCGATGGAGGATTTCCGGGTGGAACTGGTGATCGACAAGGGCCCGGCGGCCCGCCACTACCAGCTCGATCTGGAGCCCTTCACCCTGGTGGGGGCCACCACCCGGGCGGGATTGTTGACTCCCGCTCTGCGTTCGCGTTTCGGCATCGTCCTCCACCTCGACTTCTATCCGCCGGCCGAGCTGAGCCGCATCATCGCGCGCAGCGCCCAGTTGCTCGATCTGGACCTGAGCCCGGAAGGAGCGACGGAGATCGCCCGGCGCAGTCGAGGAACTCCCCGCGTCGCGAATCGTCTGCTGCGCCGGGTGCGCGACGTGGCGCAGGTGGAAGGCGCCTCCTCGGTCGACCGCGCGGTGGTGGACCGGGCGCTGCGGCTCCTGGAGGTGGACCAGCTGGGCTTGGAGACCCTCGATCGGGCCTACCTGCGGACCATTGCCGAGGCCTTCGACGGCGGTCCGGTCGGCATCTCCACCCTGGCGGTGAGCCTGGGGGAGGAGAACGACACCCTCGAGGACGTGGTCGAACCCTTCCTCATCCAGGAGGGATTGGTGCACCGTACGCCGCGGGGGAGGGTCGCCACCCGGCGCGCCTTCGAGCACCTGGGATTGACTCCGCCCGCCCGCGACACTGAGCCTGGCCTCTTCTGATGGACTTCGACCGGCTGCTGACTTCCTACGACTATCCTCTGCCTCCCGAGCGGATCGCCCAGCGTCCGGCGCAGCGGCGGACGGACAGCCGCCTGCTCATCTGGAAGGCTGACGGATCGCTGCGCGACGGGGTTATCGCCGAGCTGCCCACCCTCCTGCGGGAAGGCGACTTGCTGGTCCTCAACGACACAAGGGTCTTCCCGGCCCGGCTTCTCGGGGAGAAACTGGGGCGATCTTCCACGGACACGGCGGTCGGCGGCGCGCGGGTGGAACTGCTGCTGTTGGAGGAGACCGCGCCGGCCGAGTGGGTGGCTCTCGCCCGCCCGGGGCGCCGTCTGCCCGAGGGCGTGGGGGTGCGCCTGGAGGGCGGTGCGCGGGTGACGGTGGGAAAGGACCTGGGCCAGGGGCGCCGTCAGGTGCTCTTCGAGGCGGGCCTGGAGGTACTCGACTACGCCTGGAAGTGGGGTCACATGCCCCTGCCTCCCTATATCCATCGTTCCGACGAGGACTTCGACCGCGAGCGTTACCAGACCGTGTTCGCCCGGCGCAATGGCTCGGTGGCCGCGCCCACCGCTGGACTCCATCTCGACGAAGAGCTGCTGGAGGCCTGCGCGCGGCGGGGTGCGGAGCATGCCTTCGTGACCCTCCACGTGGGCATGGGCACCTTCCGCCCGGTCGATGCCGAGGACCTGCGCCGCGGACGCCTGCACCGCGAACGGGTGTGGGTGCCCTCTTGCACCGTCAGGGCGCTGAAGGCCTGCCGGGCGCGGGGTGGTAAGGTGGTGGCGGTCGGGACCACGGTCTGCCGTGCGCTGGAGAGCCTGCCGGCCGAGCTCGAAGGGGACTGGTCGGGTTCGACCGAGCTCTTCATCCGGCCTCCCTACCGCTTCGCGTGGGTCGACGTGCTGCTCACCAACTTCCACCTGCCCCGCAGCAGCCTGCTCATGCTGGTGGCGGCCTTCGCCGGGTCCCGGTGGCGTGGGGCCTACCGCCACGCGGTGGAGAAAGGGTATCGGTTCTATTCCTACGGAGACGCCAACTGGATCGAAGCGGCCACCGTGCGCGAGGCGGCAGAGCGGCCCGAGGGCGCCCGGCGCGCGGAACCCGGTGGACGCGCCGGCTCGACCGGGCGTCCGGAAGGATCCAGGACCCCAGACGGAGAGGATCCTCGATGAGCGGCTTCGCCTTCGAAGTCCTCGGCCGCGATGGCGCGGCGCGGCGCGGCCGGCTGCACACCGATCACGGAGAAGTGCCGACCCCGGCGTTCATGCCGGTGGGGACCCAGGCCGCGATCAAGGCCCTGGATGCCCAGCGGCTGCGCCAGACCGGGGCCCGGATGATCCTGGCCAACACCTACCACCTCTACCTGCGGCCGGGCCACGAGCTCATCCTCGAGCTCGGCGGCTTGCATCGCTTCATGGCCTGGGAGGGGGCCATCCTCACCGACAGCGGCGGGTTCCAGGTCTACTCGCTGTCCGACCTGAACCGCGTCGATGAAGACGGAGTGCGCTTCCGGTCGCACCTGGACGGTTCGCGGCACGTGTTCACCCCGGAGAAGAGCATGGAGGTCCAGATGGCCCTGGGGGCGGACGTGGTCATGGCCTTCGACGAGTGCGTGGCGCTTCCCGCCAGCGTCGAAGCGCTGGCCGCGGCGGTCGATCGCACCACGCGTTGGGCCCGGCGTTGCCGAGCGGTCTTCGGAGGCCGCCGCCGTCATCCGGCCGGGCACGAGCAGGTGCTCTTCGGAATCGTGCAGGGGGGGTGCGACCGCGCCCTGCGCGAGAGAAGCGCGGCAGAACTCTCCGCCCTCGACCTGCCCGGTTATGCCATCGGTGGGCTCTCGGTGGGGGAGAGCAAGGACGATCTGCACGAGTTCGCGCGGTTCACCGCCCCTCTGCTGCCCGAGGAGAAGCCGCGCTACCTCATGGGAGTCGGCTTTCCCGAGGACATCCTGGCCGCGGTCAAGGGGGGGGTCGATCTCTTCGATTGCGTCCTGCCGACACGGATGGCGCGCAACGGGACCCTGCTCACCCACGAGGGACGCCTTCCTCTGCGCAACGCCCGCTTTGCCGCCGACGAGAGGCCGGTGGAGCAGGGGTGTCCCTGTTATGGCTGCCGTCACCACACCCGCGCCTACCTGCGGCACCTCATCGTGGCCGGAGAGATCCTGGGCTTGATCCTGGGCACCCTGCACAACCTCACCTTCTACCAGCGCCTGATGGAGGAGATCCGCCGGGCCATCGAGGAGCGGCGGCTCGAGGAGTTCGCCGGCGGCTTCCGGCAGCGCTATTTCTCCAACCAGGGGAAGGTGGACTGACCCGCTCTTGCCGGCAGCCCACCCCGCGTCTAGACTGGGCCCGCACCAACTTCGACCGGAGGTGGCCCTTGAGCCCCATGGAATCCAGTTTCACGTTCTCGCTGGCGCCGGCCATGGCCGCGCCCCAGGGGGGCGGTCAGACCTCCCCCTTCGCCATGCTTCCCTTGTTCCTGGCCTTCCTGGTCATCTTCTACTTCCTGCTCTGGAGACCCCAGGCCAAGCGGCAGAAGGAACACAAGGCAATGCTCGACGCGCTGAAGAAGGGTGATCGCGTCGTCACCAGCGGCGGACTCTACGCCACCGTCCTGAACGTCAAGGAGAACGAGGGCGTGGTGGTGGCCAGTATCGCCGACGGGGTGAAGGTGGAGATCGCCCGGAGCAGCATCGCGGCGGTGGTGAAGAAGAAGTAGCCGACCGTCCTTGGAGCTACATGCGCGACGAACTCGAGATCTTCCTCTATGGAAGCGAGATCCTGCGGACCCACTGCGAGCCGGTGGAGGTCTTCGACGATTCCCTGCGGTCGTTGGTCGAGGGCATGGTCCGGGCGATGACCCGCGAAGAAGGCATCGGATTGGCCGCGCCCCAGGTCGGCCGCCCGCTCCGCCTGCTCATCGCCCGCGACGAGCGCGATGGCTGGCCCAAGGTGCTGCCCCTGGTCAATCCCGAGCTGGTGGAACGCAGCCAGCAGCGGGTGGGGATGGCCGAAGGGTGTCTCTCCCTTCCCGGGATCACCGAGGAGGTCAAGCGCCCGGTCCGGATCAAGGTGCGCTACCAGGATCTGGAGGGCCGCGAGCAGGAACTCCAGGACGACGGAATGCTGGCCCGGATCATCCAGCACGAGTACGACCACCTGGAGGGCATCCTCTTCGTCGACCATCTCTCCCTCATCAAGCGCAAGCTGCTGGCCAAGAAACTCAAGGCGCTGCAGCAACGGGCGAAGGAAGGCTGAGCGTGCGCCTGGTCTTTCTCGGCACTCCCGACTTCGCCGTGCCCGCCCTGGACGCGCTGGCGGAGAGTACCCACGAGATCCTCCTGGTGGTGTCCCAGCCGGACAGGGCGCGGGGTCGGGGACGCCAACCGCAGCCGACCCCGGTCCGCCGGCGGGCGATCGAGCGGGGCCTGGAAGAGACCACCCTGCAAAGGGGCGGCCGCCGAATCCTCTACGAGCGCATCCTGGGGCTGGAACCGGAGATCGTGGTGGTGGTGGCCTTCGGTCACATCCTCCGTGAGCCCCTGTTGAACGGCCCGAGGCACGGCTGCCTGAATCTCCATGCCTCGCTGCTGCCCCGCTGGAGGGGTCCCGCGCCCATCCACCGGGCCATCCTGGCCGGGGACGAGAAGACCGGAGTGTGCACCATGCGACTGGAGGAGGGAGTGGATACCGGTCCCCTCTACCGCTGCGCCGCCACCCCCATCGGCCGGGACGAGACCGCCGGCCAGCTCCACGACCGCCTGGCCCGGATGGGGGCCGAGCTGCTGCTGGAGACCCTCGATACCATCGAGCGCGAAGGACTCCAGCCCCATCCCCAGCCGGAAGACGGGGCGTGCTACGCGCCGCTCTTGAAGAAGGAGGAGGGAACGGTCGACTTCGACCGTCCCGCTCCACAGGTGCACGACCGCATCCGGGGGCTCGATCCCTGGCCGGGAGTCACCGTCGAATCGACGGTGGGATTGCTGCGTCTGGCCCAGAGCCGTCTGGCCGGCTCGAGGGTTCCCGGGGCCGCCTCGCCGGAGGGCGGAGGAAGCCGGCCCGGGGAGATCCTGGCGGTCGACGGCGAGGGGATGTGGGTGGCCTGCGCCGAGGGAAGCGTGCGCATCGGGCGGGTACAGGCGCCGGGATCCCGCTGGATGCACCCGGAGGAATTCGTCCGGGGACATCCCCTGCCCCCGGGAAGCCGCCTGCTTCCCTTGGCCGAGGTCCCGCCGCGGGTCGTTCCGTGAAGCGGCCGGAGACCCTCGACGCGCTGCGCCTGGCCGCGGCACGGATCCTCCTGGACTGGCGCAAGGGTGTGGACGCCGCCGACCGTCTGGTCGCCTCCTTCGAAGCCGATCGGGAAGACCGGGGTCGGCCTCTCGACTTGCCCCAGCGCCGCCGCCTGCGCGAGCTGGTCTTCTCCTGCGTTCGCCTGCGGGGTCGCTACGATCATCTCATCGAGGCACTCAGCCGGCGGCCTTGCGCCGACCGCGTCCGGGTCAGCCTGTGGTTGGGTCTGCACGAACTGCTGGAACTGTCCACCCCCGATCACGCCGCGGTCTCCCAGAGCGTGGCGCTGGTACGGCGGCTCGGCATGGAGCACGCCGCGGGCTTCGTGAATTCCCTCCTGCGGCGGGTGGCTCGCGAAGGCCCCGATGCGTTCTTTCCCCGCCGCGAGGTGGATCCCCTGGGCTGGGCGTCGACCTGGCTGAGCCACCCCCGCTGGATGGTGGAACGCTGGATGCGCCGCTGGACGGTCGAGGAGGTGCTCGCCCTGTGTGCGGCGAACAATCGGCGTCCTCCGGTGGTCGTGCGCTGCGTGCCGGGGCGGAGGGACGAGGTCCTGGCCGCCGCCCGCCGTCGGGAGTGGGAACTGCAGGAAAGCGAGCTGGCGCCTGACGGGGTGGTGGTGCGCAGTCCGGTGCCGCCGTCGGTGGTGTTGCGGGAACTGCCCGGCGCGGCAGCGGTCCAGGACGAGGCGGCGCAGCTGGTGGCTCCGCTGCTCGCCGGCGCCGGCTCCGGCATCCGGCGGATGATCGATCTCTGCGCCGCTCCGGGGGGCAAGAGCCTGCACCTGGCCGATCTTCTTCCCGAGACCCCCCTCGTGGCCGCCGACCGCTCGCCGGAACGTCTGGACCGCCTGCGCAGCCTCCTGGACCGGCGTGGTACCGCCCGCTGGGGACTCGTCGTCGCCGACGGGATCCATCCCCCCTTTACCGCGGCCGGCTTCGACGGGGTGCTCCTGGACGCTCCCTGTACCGGGACCGGCGTCCTGGCCCGGCGGCATGAAGCACGGTGGCGCCGGCGGCTGGAGGACCTGGAGGAGTTGCCTCGCCGGCAACGTGAACTCCTGCATTCGGCGGTTGACCTCTGCGCGGTGGGCGGCATCATCGTATATTCCACCTGCTCGCTGGAGCCCGAGGAGAACGACGAAGTGGTCGACGAGGTGCTGCGTGAGCGGAACGATCTCGTCGAGTTGACCGTCGAGGGTCGGGTCGATCCCCGCGTGATCGACGGGAGGCGCCTGCGGGTCATGCCGCACCGGCATGGTACGGACGGAGCCTTTGCCGCGGTGCTCAGCCGCCGGGAGATCCCATCGTGACCCTGTCCCGTTTCCTGCTTCTCTTGTGCGCTCTCATCCTGGCCGTCATCGGCGGGGCGTGGCTCGCCAACCAGACCCTCCTGCCCTGGATCATCCACCGGCAGCAGGTGGTGCTGGTGCCCGATCTGGTGGGACTGAAGCTCGAGGACGCGCAGAAGGAGGCGAAGCGTCTGGGCTTGGGCATCGAGATCGGTGACGAGGTCTACCGCGAAGGAGCCCAGCCGGGCGTGGTGCTCGAGCAGGTGCCCCGTTCCATGCGTTCGGTGCGCAAGGGCCGGCGCCTGCGGGTCATCGTCAGCCGCGGGGAGACCTACGTCCAGGTTCCCGATCTCTTGGGCATGAGCCTGCGTCAATGCGAGATCACCCTGGCCCGCGAAGGGTTGAAGGTGGGCCGCGTGGCCCGGTCCTACGATCCGCTCGGCCGGGTCGGGGTGGCGGCGCAAAAGCCCCATCCTCTCTCCCGGGTGCCCCGGGAGACCGCGGTCGACGTGGTCCTGCGCGAGCAACACGAGAGTGTCTACTACCGCATGCCTTCACTGGTGGGGCGCAGCCTTGTCGCGGTGAAGAAGGAGGTGACCGCGGCGGGCTTCGAGCTGCGCCGGGTCACCTACGAGAAGGACAAGGAGGCGTTTCCCGGCACCATCCTGAAACAGTGGCCCCGCGCCGGATCGCGGATCGTCCAGGGAGGCGGCATTGAGCTGGTGGCGTCGAGCCGATAATCCCACGCGCATCGCGGTGGCTCCCTCGCTCCTGTCGGCGGACATCCTCCACCTGCAGCGGGAGATCGAAGCGGTCGAGCGCGCCGGCGCGGACCTCTTGCACCTGGACATCATGGACGGCCACTTCGTGGACAACCTCAGCTACGGTCCCCACGTGGCCCGGGCCGTGGCGGATGCGGCCTCGGTGCCGGTCGACTGCCACCTGATGGTCGAGGATCCGGCGACCTACGCCCCTCGATTCCTCCGGGCCGGGGCCACCTGTGTGAGCTTCCATCTCGAGCTGGCGATCGACCACGCGGAACTGCTGCGCACGATCCGCGCCGAGGGCGCCCGGGCCGGACTGGTGATCAACCCCTCGACGCCGCTGGACGAGGCGCGTCACCGGCCGCTCCTGCCCGGCTGCGATCTCTTCCTGGTCATGTCGGTCCACCCGGGTTTCGGGGGTCAGCCCTTCGACGCGAGCGTCCTGGAGAAGCTCAAGACCCTGCGACGCTGGCGGCGGGAGGATGCCTTGGAATTCGTGCTGGAGATCGACGGGGGCATCGACCGCAAGACCGCGCCCCGCGCGCGCGAGGCCGGGGCGGAGATCCTGGTCTGCGGGTCGGCCTTCTTCTCCAGCGGCGGGTATCCGGGGATGGTCTCGAGCCTGCGGGGAGATTCCTCCGGAAGTTGACCATTGAGGCGCGGTTCGCGCCGGCGCCGGCGGAGACCGGGACCGGCGGGGACGGCAAAGCTCCCCAAGGCCACCGGCCCCGGGCGTCGGGGGGAGGGGCGCCTTGCGCCCCCGCGGGCCAACTGCTATCCTGCTACGCTGATTCCATTTGCCCGCGCCGCCCGGCCGGCGGCGGGGGCGTTTTTACGGTGGGATGGTCATGTTCCAGGATCTCCAGGAGAAACTCGAAGGGGTGTTCCGCGGGCTTTCCGGCAAGGGGAGGCTCAGCGAGGAGAACATGCGCGAGGGTCTGCGGGAGATCCGGCGCGCGCTGCTCGCCGCCGACGTGGAGGTGGGGGTCGCCAAGGCCTTCACCGCGCGGGTCTCGGAGAAGGCCCTGGGGGCGGACATCCTCAAGAGCCTGACCCCCGGGCAGCAACTGGTGAAGATCGTCCACGAGGAACTCGTGGCGCTCCTGGGAGGGCAGGCCGAGCCCCTGCGCCTGGAGGGAACTCCACCGGTCGGGATCCTGGTGATGGGCCTGCAGGGCAGCGGGAAGACCACCTTCTCCGCCAAGCTCGCCCGGCACCTGAAGTCGAAACAGCGCCGGCCCCTCCTGGTCGCCTGCGACCTGCAGCGTCCGGCCGCCATCGACCAGCTCGAGGTGCTGGGCAACGAGGTCGATGTCCCGGTGTACGCGCGGCGGGATACCAAGGATCCCGTCGAGGTGGTCCGCGGAGGAAAGCGCCACGCGCGAGAAGTGCTGGCCGACGTGCTCATCGTCGACACCGCGGGGCGCCTGCAGATCGATGAGGAATTGATGGCCGAACTCGAGGCGGTGCGCCAGGCGCTGCAGCCCAGCGAGCGTCTGCTGGTCCTCGATGCGATGACCGGTCAGGAAGCGGTGTCCATCGCCCGGGCCTTCAACGAGCGGGGCGAGATCACCGGGTCGGTATTGACCAAGCTCGACGGCGATGCGCGTGGAGGCGCGGCCCTGAGCCTGGTCGAGGTCACCGGCAAGCCGATCAAGTTTGCCGGAGTGGGCGAGGGCGTGGGCGATCTCGACGTCTTCCACCCCGACCGTATCGCCGGGCGGATCCTGGGGATGGGCGACATGCTCAGCCTCATCGAGAAGGCCCAGCAGGAGATCGACGAGGAAAAGGCCCGCAAGATGGAGCAGAAGCTGCGCAAGCAGCAGTTCGATCTGGGCGACTTCCTCGACCAGTTGCGGCAGGTCAAGAAGATGGGGCCGCTCAAGCAGGTGCTCGGGCTCATGCCCGGCATGAATGCCAAGGCCCTGCGCAACGCGAAGATCGACGAGAAGCAGATGGCGCGCACCGAAGCGATCATCTCTTCGATGACCCTCCAGGAGCGGCGGCGGCCGGAGATCATCAACGGCAGCCGGCGCAAGAGGATCGCCAAGGGCAGCGGCACGCAGGTCGCGGACGTGAACCGCCTGCTCAAGCAATTCCGCGACATGAGAAAGATGATGAAGGTCCTGGCCAAGCCGGGATCGATCGACCGCCTCGGCAAGGGGATGTTTCCGGGACCTTAGGCCGGAGACAGGGAACCTCGCCGCTCGAACCCATCGAAGGAGGAACCGGCATGCCGGCAACCATTCGTCTGACCCGCATGGGTCGCAAGAAGCATCCCTTCTATCGCCTCGTCGTCCTGGATTCACGGGCCCGGCGTGACGGTGCCTACATCGAGAAGCTGGGATACTACAATCCCTTCGTCACCCCCTACCAGGTCGAGCTCGACCACGAGAAGGCCATCGAGTGGTTGCAGAAGGGAGCGGGCATGAGTGACACCGCCCGCGCCCTCTTGCGCAACGAGGGCGTTCTGTATCGCTGGCATCTCATGAAGAGTGGGCTCGAGCCCGCGGAGATCGAGGCCAAGGTGCAAGAGTACCGCGCCCGTCATGGCGAGCGCCTCGCGGGCCGCCGCAAGATGGAGAGCGAGAAGGAGGCCGCGGCCCGTCAGAAGCAGATGGAGGCGGAAAAGGCCCAGTTGAAGGCGAAGCAGGCGGAGAGCGAGGGTGGGGGGGCCTCGGACGAGCCGGCCGAAGCCGCCGAGGAGTCGGCCGAAGCCGTCGCCGAATCGACCGAGGCCGACGAGGAAAAGGCCGAAGGCGCCGGCGGGTCGGGCGAGGCCGCCGAGGACAAGGCCGAAGAGGAAACGGCCGAGGCTTCCAAGGACGAGAACGAGGGTGGTGACGCGTCGTGAAGGAGCTCGTCGAGCTCGTGGTGAAGGGCCTGGTGTCCTCCCCCGAGGCGGTCGAGATCACCGAATACCGCGAGGGCGACAAGAAGATACGCTACGAGGTGATGGTCGACGCCGACGACCGGGGCCATGTGATCGGCCGGCAGGGAGCCACGGTGACCGCCCTGCGCACCCTGATCGGCGGAGTGGCTCGCCGCAAGGGCTTGCGGGTGGAGATCGAGATCGTCGACTGAGTATCGAACTCGACGAGAAGGAATACGCGGCGGTCACCGGAATGGAAGACCGCCGACGGAGAAGAGAAGGCCGATGTTCGTGAGCATGGGAGAGTTCGTGAAGGCGGTCGGACTCTCCGGGGAAGCGAAGTTCCTTCCCGACGGTGATTTCCTGGAGGCGGTGCTCGAGAGCCACTACCTGCGCCGCCGGCGGGGAGACGATGAACCGCGGTCGACACGCATCGAGAGCATGCGGACCAAGGGTTCAACCTGGATCCTCAAGCTCGAGGGAATCGAAGATCGCGATGCGGCCGAGGCGCTGGTGGGGGAAACGCTGGGGTTCGTGGCCGAGGACTACGACCGTCCCGACTTCCCCCGTCCCGCCGAGCCGCATCCCTTCGTCTACCATGGCCTGCGCGTGGAAACGGTCGAAGGGGAGAAGGTCGGGGTGGTCGAGGGAGTCCTCGTGCTTCCGGCGAATCTCGTGCTGGAGGTCGTCGACGGCGAGCGGGAACATCTCATCCCGGTGATTCCGCCGGTGATCCGGCGGTTGGACCGTCAAGAGGGTCTCCTGGTCATCGAGCCGATGCCCGGCCTGCTCGACGACGGGGAGGACAACGGAAGCTAGAGTCCGGTGCGCATCGACATCGTGAGCCTGTTTCCCGCCATGTGCGAGGCCGTCCTCTCCGCCGGAGTGGTGGGAAGGGCGCGGCAGGCCGGGCTGGTGGACGTGGTGTTGACCGATCCGCGCCGCTTCTGCACCGACCGCCACGGCACGGTCGATGCACCTCCCTACGGCGGAGGCGCGGGAATGATCCTGCAGGCCCCGCCGGTGGTGTGCGCGGTCGAATCGGTGCGCCGCCGCAGCGCGCCGGTGATCTTGATGAGCCCCGCCGGGCGCCGTTTCACCCAGGCGGTGGCGCAGGAGCTTTCCGCGCACGAGCAGATCGTGTTGGTGTGCGGACGATACAAGGGTTTCGACGAGCGCATCCGCGAGCTCGTGGCCACCGATGAGATCTCCCTGGGGGACTTCGTCCTTTCAGGGGGAGAGATCGCCGCTCTGGCGGTGACCGACGCGGTGGTCAGAAGGATCCCCGGGACGCTGGGGGATCTCGACTCGGCGGACAGCGATTCCTTCAGCCACGGGCGCGCGGGACTTCTCGACGCCGCGTGGTACACGAGGCCGCCGCAGTACCGCGGTCTCTCGGTGCCGGAGGTTCTACTCTCCGGCGATCACGCCGCCATCCAGGAGTGGCGGAAGCAGAGCAGCCTGGAACGCACCCGGACCAGGCGCCCCGATCTACTGGACGACTCCAAGGGATCGTCCGGCAGCAGGAGGTAACAGCCTTGAGCATCATGGACGCAATCCGGAGGCAAGGCCTCAAGGATGAGATCCCGGTCTTCGCCGTCGGCGACACGCTGAAAGTCCACGTGCGCGTGCGGGAAGGGCAGAAGACCCGGACCCAGATCTTCCAGGGCACGGTCATCGCACGCAGTGGAAGTGGAATCGAGGAGAGCTTCACCGTGCGCAAGGTCAGCGCGGGGATTCCCATCGAGCGTATCTTTCCCCTGCACGGACCGAACGTGCAGAAGATCGAGGTGCTGAAGCGAGGCCGCGTCCGTCGCGCCAAGCTGAACTACCTCAAGGATCGCATCGGCAAGAAGGCCCGCATCGCCGAGAAGCGCCCGCACAAGAAGGACGCGGAGAAGGCCAAGAGTTGAGCTCCCGCCTCGCGCGCCTGGACCGACGGATCGCCCGCCGGAGCGGGGCCACGCGACTGGCCGGGGTCGACGAGGTGGGGAGGGGATGCCTGGCCGGACCGGTGGTGGTGGCCGCGGTGTCGTTCCCGGTGGGAGCGGACCTGCCCGGGGTGGACGACTCCAAGCGCCTGGGTCGTTCCGCGCGCGAGCGGCTGTATCCGCAGATCCTCGAACTCGCCGACGACTGGTCCGCGATCTGCGTGCGAGCGGAGGAAGTCGATCGGCGCAACGTGTTGGCCGCCTCCCTCTGGGGCATGCAGCAGGCGATCCTTCGGCTGCGGTATCCTCCCGACCTGGTCCTCGTCGACGGCAACCGGGTTCCCGAGGGGCTTGCCGCGCGCGGGGTGGCCCTGGTCGGCGGCGACGGGCGCAGCCTGTGTATCGCGGCGGCGAGCATCGTGGCCAAGGTCCTGCGCGACCGCGTCATGCGCGGCTGGGACCGTTGGTTTCCCGGCTACGGATTCTCGCGCAACGTGGGGTACCCCACTTCCGAACACCGGCAGGCATTGATCCGCCTGGGACCTTGCCCCCTGCACCGGCGCAGCTTCGCCCCGGTGGCCTCCGTCCTGGATCGGCTTTCCCTCCGGCAGGACTCCGCATCGGCGCGGTAGCGGACTCTCTGCTATCGTCCCGTCTCCCGAGCATCGCGTCTCCCTTCTCGATCCGGTCTCCCAGCGATTCCTGAACTCTCCCTCCCCGGTTTCCCCGCCTCCATTGCGTTATGGAATCCCGGCAATCGAAGGCCGCCCATCGGGGCGCTTTGGCCCAGGAGATGGCTGCGCACTACCTGCGCCTGCGGGGGCTCGTCATTCTCGACCACAACCGCCGCGCCCAGGGGGGCGAGGTCGATCTGCTCGCCCGCGAGGGACGGTGCCTGGTCTTCGTGGAGGTGCGGCTGCGGGGCGAGAGGTCCTGGACCACCGCCCTGGCCTCGGTCGATGGGCGCAAGCGGGCCCGGTTGAGAGCCTGCGCCCGGGGCCTGCTTCGGCAACGTGACGACCTGCGCTGGCCCGGCCGCGAGCTGCGTTTCGACGTGGTGGCGATCGATCTGGTCCCCGGTGGATGCCGCCTGAGCCACTATCGGTCGGTGCGGATCTGAGGAGGCCGCTCTCGGTGGTCGAAACGGCGCCGAAGGCGTCGTTGTCGGAGGAATCGAGCCCGGATCGCTCTCCCGTGCGATCCGGCGATCCCGATTTCCACCCGATCGGCGGCTGCCGCGTTGCCCTTGGGGCCGGCGAGGAGGTACCTTGTGAGCGGGCCGACCTCCGGGGCCAGCTCTTTCGACGCCTCCTTGTTTCTTCCCCGGTGCCGTTTCCGTGTGGAGTTCCCATTCACGTGAAGTCCGTCCTGTCCATCCCCGGTCTCCTTCTGGTCGTCTTCGCCGCGGCCGTCCTGGGCTTGGGCGGTCCCGTGCCGGCGGAGGGGGTGCCCGTGGGGTCGGCGTGGGACGCCGACGGAGGGGCCTGGCCCGCGTCCTTGGCCAAGCGGGCCGCGGCGCAGACCGCGCGTTGGCTCTTCTATCCCGACGACACCGCGCAGGCGCTCTCGCAACTCGGGCAGCAGAGCCTGGTGGCGCGCAAGGGAGTGCTGGGCCGTTTCGGGGGAGCATGGATCCTCCAGGCGCCGGCCGATCGCGCCGGCGAGGTGGAGAGGCAGTGGGCTCCACTGGGGAGGCTGGTGCGCGACCGCAGTGGAACGCCCGCTCTCTCGCGCACCACCTCGCTGGTGGGAGTGCGGCCCCGGGTGTGGGACCGTCTCGACATGGAAGGTGACCCCGGTTCCTCGGTCGCGATCCTCGACAGCGGGTGCGACACCGCCCATGACGACCTGGGCGATCTCGACTTCGACAATTTCGACGCGCCGCCCGACCATGCCGGCGATGCCGACGATTGGCGCGACGCCGCCGGCGGAATCAGTCCCGATCCGGCGTTCCGGGTCATCGGGTGGATGGATGTCACCGATGATGTCGCCGGTTCGGACGGTCCCTATGACTACCACTACCACGGTACCGCCCTGGCGGGGGTGGCCTTCGCCTCGGGACGCCATCGTTCCGACTACCGGGGCGTCGCCCCGGCGGGCCGGTTGGTGGTGGTGAAGACCTACAACTACGAAGGACGTTGGGAGGTGTGGGCCAGCGACCTGCTCCTGGGAATCGACTGGGTGCTCGACCACGCCCGGAGTCATCACATCCACGCCTGCCTGATCGGGGCGGTGTGGGACCAGGAGCTGGGGATGACCGCGGCCATCGACTCGCTCCTGGATGCGGGGATCGCGGTCATCGCGCCCGCCGGCAATGACCCGTCGGGGGTGATGGGCTGGCCGGCCCGGATCCCCGGGGTGATCACCGTCGGCGCCACCGACGCGGACGGCCGTGTCGCCGCCTACAACACCCCGGCGGTGGCCTCCGACCTCCGCCCGGACTTCCTCGCGCCGGGCGGGGGCAGCGAGCCGGTGAACGGACCCATCGTGACCTGTGACAACGAACCCGACGATACCTACCGGGGCCGGGTGGGCACGAGCATCGCGGCCGCGCACGTGGCCGGAGCGGTCAGCCTGGTGTCCCAGGCCTTGAGGGAAAGCGGACGTCCCTGGCGATGGAATCGATCGCAGGTGGGATGGTTGCAGGGATTGTTGCGAGCCTGCGCACTGGAGACCCAGGCAGCCGAGCCGGGAGCTCCTTCGCCCACCCTGGACCGTGGCGGTTGGGACCCGGTGGAGGGCTTCGGCCTGCTGCAGATCGACGCGGCGGTCGACGCGGTGCGGCGCAGCCTGTGGCCGGGCGACAAGGCCAGCTTCACCCTGGGGTCTCCTCTGACCGGTTCGGCGGTGTGGGCGGCGCGCATGCCGTTGCTCGGGGGCACCCGGATCCAACTGGAACTCACCGTTCCCGCCGATGCCGATTTCGACCTGATGTTCTACCGGGAGCGGAGCGATGGAGTCGACCGGTACGCGGCGTCGACCAGCGCGACGATGGGCACGACCGAAGTGCTCGATCTCAGCGCAGTGCCGGCGGGTCACTACCTGGTCGTGGTCAAGCGCATCGCCGGAGAGGGTCAGGCCCGCCTGAAGACCCGCGTGGTGTTCCAGGCTTCGACCAACTGGCCGGTCCTGCTCTCGGCCAAGGCGGTGAACGAGCCCATGCCCTTTGATGTGGACGGGGACGGCAGTCAGGAGGTCTTCCTCTCCTACAACGTGGCCATCCTCGACTCCGGCCACCTCGTATCGATGAACCGCGCCGACGGTTCGGCGGTCCCGCCTTTTCCCCGCGATTTCTTCACCGGTTCGTCGCACCAGGGGGAGTTGATCGGACCCGCGGTCGCCGACCTTGGAGCCGGCCCCTGGATCGTCAACGCCTCACAGTTCGGCGCGGTCTACGCGATGGATCTCGCGGGACAACTTCCGGTGCAGCTCGACCTCACTCCGAACCTCCACTTGACCGCGCCGGCGATCTGGTCGGCCGGCCCGGACGCGGCCATCGTGGTCGGAACCCAGGAAGGCTTCGCCCTGGTCGACAGCAGCGGCACGGTGGCCGATCGATGGCTGCTCGGGGGCGCGGCGCGGGGTCCGGCCGCCTTGGGCGATCTCGACGGCGACGGGAGTGAGGAGATCGTGATGGCGGCGGCAGCCACTCTCCACGCCCGTCGTCGCGCGGGCACCTCGCTCGGCGGATGGCCGGTCGTCCCCGATCCGCAAGGCGAGCTTTCCGCCCCGGTGATCGTGGTCGAAGGTGGCATTCCCGCGGTCTACGTCTGCGCCCGGCGCGCCGACGGCAGCGCGCGTCTCTTCGGGTACGAGGCCAACGGGGCGCCGCGCCCCGGATTTCCCGTGAGTTTGATCGAGGACGGACAGATCCTGGCGGTGAGCGGGCTTTCCGCCTCCCGCTTGGAGACCAGCCAGGTGAGTCTCTTCGTGGCCGTGTTGGTGATGCGGTCCGATGGCCGCCTGATCGCGCGGGTGCATCAGCTTCCCACCGATGGAGGGGATCTGCCCTGGCCCGCGGTCCAGTTGGGCGGCGCGGCGCTGGCCGGCACCAGCTTCCAGCTTTCCCACCTGGACCTGTCCTCCGTGCGGGTGGGGGACGTGTTGCCCGGCGGTGGACCCGAGGTGTTCTTCGCCCTGCAGGTCTCGTGGGAGGAGCTGCAGGCTTCGCTGCGGCGGCGCTGGGGCAGCGTGCGTCGGGTGATCGGGTATACCGGAGGGCAGGCCGACGAGCGCCTGCAGTGGAATCTCGCCGACGCGCACCCGGTGGACGAGGCCATCGGCCAGACCCTTCCGGTGCGTTCGTGGAAACTCGCTCCGGTGATCAGCGACCTCGATGGCGATGGCCGGTCCGAGTTGTTGATGGCCCGCGGAGTGCGCGTGTACCTGCAGGAGGGGGAAGTCGCCACCTCGAGCGGTCCGTATTGGAGCGTCCCCCGCAACGGTCCGCGTCGCACCGGCTGCTTCGGATGCGCGCCCGCCGCGAAGGTGGCCCGTCCCGCCGGGCCGAAGATCTTGAAGCTGCGGAGCTACCCCAACCCCTTCAATCCCCAGACCGAGATCGAGCTGGTCGCTACCGCTCCGGGCCTCGCGCATTTCGCACTGTACGATGCGCGGGGACGACGCCTGCTCGACTGGACCCGCCGCATCGACCGCGCGGGGACCTTCCGGGAGATCCTGCATGGGGTCGATCGTGGCGGCGTCGCCCTGGCCAGCGGGGTCTACCGCCTGGTGGTCGAGTTGAATGGCGAGCGGCAGAGCCAGGCGATCACCCTGGTTCGGTAGGATCGGTGGCCCGGAGAAAGCCGCGCTCCGCGTTTTCCGCCTCAACTTCCGCCGCTGATTGGATCCGGTCCGAGCGGCCGTTCCCCCTTGCTCTTCAGTTTGCGCTTGACCCGTCCCAGCAGGCTCTGACGTTCCTCGAGGAGCTCGCGGACGCGGGGGATCGCTTCTTCGGCACTCTGGTATCCCACTTCGATCAGTTGCTCGGCGGCGGTGAAATCGAAACCTCCGAAGCGGGCGAGGTCGGGCTTCAGCACCAGGTCGGCCAACCTTCCTGAGGCGCGCGCGTTGCGCGAGGCCACCAGGCTGGTGATGCGCAGCATCATCCCCAGGATGTTTCTCGGGGCCTTGCTGAAGTCGCGGTAGGCGCCCAGGTTCACGCCGACGTTCACCGCCGTGCCCGCGGTGAGCAGGGTTTCCACCGGCATGTACTCGATCACTCCGCCGTCGGTGTACAGCCCGCCGTCGATCTCCACCGGCGAGAAGATCTGGGGGATGCTGCACGAGGCCCGCACCACCTTGGCGATGCGCCCTTCCCGGAACACCGTCTTCGCTCCGGTGAGAAGGTTGGTGGTCACCACCAGCACCGGTGGATCGAGGTCTTCGAAGCGCAGGTCTCCCACGAGGTCGACGACGAATTCCTCGATGGGTTCGCTCGAGAGCAGTCCCAGTTTGGGCAGACGCAACGAGGCCAGCTTGCGCCAGTTCAAAGCCCGGGCGCGCTGCACCATCTCCGCGGCGGTGAAACCGGCGCCGTAGGCCACGGCGATGATGCTGCCTCCACTGGTGCCGGCCAGGACGCGCGGGGTCAATCCCGCCTCCTCCAGCGCCAGGAGCACGCCGATGTGGGCGACGACCTTCGCCGTTCCTCCCGAAAGGGCCAGGCCCAGGTCGGCGTGGGGATGAGTGGTTTCGTTCGGCATGCGATTCCTTCGGCGCCGGGGAAAGAAGATGGAAGAAGCCCGGGGCTCTTCCCGCGGCAGACGCCGACAGCTTAGGGCCTCGGGGCCGGAGGGCTCAAGCTCGCAGATGCCAGGGACAGGTGTCGGTGGGAATGGGTGGTCGGAATTCCTACTCTTGAATGGCGAATCAGGTGCCCGCCTCGTTATTGCCGACCCAGGCATCCGCCTGCTGATGGGCGCGCCTTCTGGTAAGATAGAAGAGGGCGACTCCGACTGCGTCAATGGCCAAGGTGGGCAGGAGATCCAGTCTGCCGAACAGAAAGAACCCCCAGGGCTGAATCATCAGAATCCAGGCGACAACGCCCAGACTCGAGCGAATTGTGAAATACGATCCTAGACCAGCCAAGGCCATCGTGATAACGATCAAGAGTATGAGATTCATCACCTTCGACCTCCGTTAGCTGCGATCAATCCGCGCCATTCCATACTCTGGCTTATGAGCGGCGACCATGACATGATCGCACGACCGTCGCTCTGTACTCAATCGAGACACTCAGGAGAGACACGCTCTCCTCAATACCCTACTATCAGCCATCGCCATTGGGTTCGATGACCGCAAACGCGATGCTCTGGACGGCGCTGCCGATGATAGCGCCGATCCAACCACCGATGAGGCCACCCTTGATGGCTCCCCACGCATCCATCCCGATGACCATGGCGTCGTATGGCTTCTTGGCGCAGTCACAATGGTTCGCCCAATAATCGCTCGAATGTATCACGGTCGAAAAGAAGTTTCTCAGATTCTCCGTGCTTGGAATACCCGCGGTAGACTCGTAGTCGAATGCGAGGCGCTTCAAATCTGCGGGGTCACGCGCCTCTCTTATATATGTGTAGAAACCTGCGACCCAGAACCTTTCCGCAGGTGTGAAGCCGTTGTAGTCGCGATCCCAAATCACGAGCTTGCCGCTGTCGTCGATGGTCATATCCAGATACGGCTTGATCGTTTCGGGATCGACATCAAGAACGCGACTGGCGGCTTCTGTAAAATCGTTCCGAAAATCCTCTTCGTTGTATTTCCACTCTTTCGCTCTGGATTCAAAGTATCGTGTCAGGATCTCGTTGTGATACAGGCCTACTTGAGAGCTGTCATGGGCTGGTTCGTCGGCAGGCACTACAGGACTCTCGTCGCGCGTGCAGCCCCAAGCCATCAGAAAAACGGCCGCTAGAAGACCAACGATCATCGAAACGCGGGATAAGGTTTTCATGATTCTGCCCTCCGCATGCAGGATTCAGGAACGCCGGAGAGTGGAGCGAGACAGGGCGCGATGCCGAGGTCCCGGGCTTCCTATGCAGGCCAAGAGCATTTCCTGAACCGCAGGGGCGAAATTCGCCAAGACTGCGGAACACCTTAGACCGCAGTGGGTTGGACTTCTGCATCTTCCGTCGTCCTGGAAGCAGAAGTGTCCCGGAATCTGGGCACGAGATGGGCTTCGCTTCGCTCAAGTCCCCGAAATAGGAGAGAAACAGCGGAAAGAAACAGGAATTCGCGAAGTGTCCGGGAACCGGGACACAGGACACTTTGTGGTACGGATCAAGACCAGGTCACCGCCGGTCCATTCCGGCGGCCTCGCCCGTCGCGGCCGGCCCGTCCCGCCGGCCTCGTCCATCGCCGCAAAAGTCCTCCAGGCCTTTTCGTTTGGCCGCCCCGGGGCGCTTGCGCTACATTCGGTCACTTCCAGGAGAGAGCGCCGGCCGCCGGGCCGCGCTTCCCGCGCAGAAGCAAGCGCCGTCCACCGGAAACCCTCGAGGAGCACCGCAGCCATGCCAGGCTACCATCCACACGAAGTCGAAGCGAAGTGGCTCGCCTATTGGGAGGAGAACGGGACGAACTCCGCCCAGCTCGAGGCCCAGGACGAACGTCCCCGCCTGTATTGCCTGGTCATGTTCTCCTACCCCTCGGGCAACAAGCTGCATCTGGGCCACTGGTTCAACTACGGACCCACCGATACCTGGGCGCGCTACCGCCGCATGCGGGGCGACCACGTCTTCGAGCCCATGGGCTTCGATTCCTTCGGCCTTCCCGCCGAGAATTTCGCGATCAAGAGCAACGTGCATCCCCGCCTGCACACCGAGCAGAACATCGCCTTCATGCAGGAACAATTGAAGGTGATCGGTGCGATGTACGACTGGGAGCACGAGGTGCAGACCCACACCCCCGAGTACTATCGCTGGACCCAGTGGTTGTTCCTGCGCCTGTATGAAGCCGGCCTGGCCTACCGCGGCAAGGCCCCGGTGAACTGGTGCGACCATTGCCAGACCGTCCTGGCCAACGAACAGGTGGTCAACGGCTGCTGCGAACGTTGCGACCACGAGGTACGCCAGCGTGACCTCACCCAGTGGTTCTTCCGCACCACCGCCTTCGCCGACGAACTGCTCGAAGGGCTCGATCACCTGCAGTGGCCGCACAAGACCCTGGCCATGCAGCGCAACTGGATCGGGCGCAGCGAGGGCGCGCATATCCATTTCCGGGTGGACGAGACCAGCGTGCCGGAAGGTGAGGACTTCGATCCCCGGCTCACCGTCTTCACCACCCGGCCGGACACCGTCTTCGGCGTCACCTACATGGTGCTCGCGCCCGAGCATCGCCTGGTGGCGCGGATCACGACGGCCGAGCGGAAGGCCGAGGTCGAGGACTACGTCGAACGCGCGGCCCGGCTGACCGAGATCGACCGCACCAGCACCGTCCGCGAGAAGACCGGGGTGTTCACCGGCGCCTTCGCGATCAACCCGGTCAACGATGAACGCGTCCCCATCTGGATCGCCGACTACGTCCTGGGCTCGTACGGCACCGGCGCGGTCATGGCCGTCCCCGCCCACGACGAACGCGATTTCGAGTTCGCCCACCGCTACGAGCTGCCCATCCGGCGGGTCATCGCCCCTCCCTCGGGCGATTGCGACGAGCCGCTCGAGGAAGCCTTCACCGAGGACGGTCCGATGTGCCGCAGCGGGCAGTTCGACGGCCTCGTCGGCGAAGAGGCCCGCCGCAAGGTGGTCGAGTGGATGGAGGAGACCAGCCGGGGGGAAGGCACGGTCAACTACCGCCTGCGCGACTGGCTGGTGAGCCGCCAGCGCTACTGGGGCGCGCCCATTCCCATCGTGCATTGCCCCGAGTGCGGCGAGGTACCGGTGCCCTACGACCAGCTTCCGGTCGAGCTTCCCGAGGACGTCCGGTTCAAGCCCACCGGCGAGAGTCCCCTGGCTTCGCACGAGGGCTGGCGCAACGTGCCCTGCCCGAAGTGCGGCAAGCCGGCGCAGCGTGAAGCCGATACCATGGACACCTTCGTCGATTCCAGCTGGTACTTCCTGCGTTACCTCAGCCCCCATCTCCAGGACGCGCCCTTCGACCGCAAGCTGGCGAAGAAGTGGCTTCCGGTCCACCAGTACGTGGGGGGAGCGGAGCACGCGGTGATGCACCTGCTCTACGCGCGCTTCGTGGCGCACGCCCTGCACCAGTTGGGAGAGATCGACTTCCGCGAGCCCTTCACCCGCCTGGTGCACCAGGGAGTGATCACCAACCAGGGCGCGCGCATGAGCAAGAGCCGAGGCAACGTGATCAACCCCGAGGAGTACCTGGAGAAGTACGGCAGCGACACCCTGCGGTGCTACCTGATGTTCGGCTTCGAGTACACCCGCGGCGGCGATTGGGACGCCTCGGGCATCCACGGCATGTTCAAGTACCTGGCCCGGGTGCACCGCTTCGTCGAGGAGCACCGGGAGGCCCTGACCGGGGGTGGAGGAGAGGCCGGCGTCCCGGACGGTGCGGCGGACAAGGATCTCCAGGAGCTGCGCTACGTGCGGCATCACTCGGTGAAGTCGGCCACCGTCGACCTCGATCGCTTCCAGTTCAACACCGCGCTGTCCCGTCACATGGAGTTCACCAACGCCCTGCACGAATACGCGCGCAAGCGTCCGGTGGAGAAGTGGGGCGAGGAGGAGCGGGAGATGGTCCGCGATTGGGTGCGCATGCTGGCCCCCTTCGCGCCGCACCTGGGCGAGGAGTTGTTCTCCATGCTGGGGGGTCAGGGCTCGGTCTTCGATCAGGACTGGCCCGGCTGGGACGAGAAGGCGCTGCTTCGGGACGTGGTGAAGGTTGTGATCCAGGTCAACGGAAAGCTGCGCGACGAGATGGAGGTGTCCCGGGGGACCTCTCGCGAGGAGCTGGAGAAACTGGCCCCGGCCCACGGGCGGATTCCCCGGTGGGTGGAGGGCAAGGAGATCCGCCGGATCATCGTAGTTCCTGACAAGCTGGTGAACATCGTAGTAGGATAGGCGCGCCCCAGCGTCCCCTTCTCCGCGCGACATCCACTGCAGGGCTGTGGTTGCATGAGCTATTGGTCCCTACTCGAGGAATCCCGCCGGCGCCTCACCGCAGGCGACTTTCTCGAGGCCGAGCGCCTCTACTTCCAGGCTCGCGACGAGCACGGGAAATCGCGGCTGCGCGCCCCCCTGATGGAAAAGGGGGTCGAGCCCCTGGTGCGGGGAGTGCGCCGCCTGTTGCGCAAGCCGGCGGGGGAGGAAGGTCCGGCCTTTCCTCGCGCGGCCGAACGCCTGCTCAAGGATCTGAAGGAGGTCGCGACCCTCCACGAGAACGACGCGCGCCGGCGGGCCGCGAAGGATCCCGCCGAGATCGACCTGGATGGGATCGCCCACCTGGCCCTGGCCCTGCGTCTGCAGCGGCAATCGAGACTCTTCCGCCTGGAGGCGAACGAACACTGGCAGGTCACCCGGGCCTACCTGCAGGGCTGCGTGCGTCATGGGGCGGTGGTCAAGCCCGATGAGCTCGACCCCGAACTGGTTCCGCCGGAGGGCGAGAGCGTGTGGCTCTGCCGTTTCCTCCTGGAGCATCCGGGCGCGATCGAGGGCAGCCTCGGTCCGGCGGCCCCCTGGTTGCTGAAGCGCCTGGCTCCGCTGGCCGCGGTCGAGGGCGGCGAATGGCAGGGTGAGGCCCTGGCCCTGCGCAGCCGGCTCTACCTGCAGCTTCCCGGGGGCGCGCCCCACGCCCTGCGCGAGGGGATCTTCGCCCTGGAAGCGGTGTATCCTCCGCACGAGGTCGCACCGCTCCTGCGCCAGGTGGCCGGCCTGGCGGTGAACGAATCCCGACTGGTGACCTGCGGCGCCGATCTGACGACCCTCGACCGCCTCGCCACCCCTGCCCGGCGTTTCGGTTTGCGCTGGCCTCCTCCACGACTGGTCGAGTTGTTGCAGGCGCGCCGTCCTTCCGAGGGCATGACCCTGGCCGCGCTGAGCTGGGAAGGGGATGTGGGTCAGCCCCTGGTGGTGGTGCGTACCGTCGACGGTCATCCCGTCGACGTGCTCGCCCTGCGTCCGGTGGAGGAGGCCGACGGCGGGGACGATCCCTTCGCCTTGCCCATGACCGAGGCGCGCGCCCTGTTGCAGGCCTGGCTTCCCGAGCAGACCCCGGTGCTCTGCGGTCCGCAGCCTCCCGGGTGGTTGCGTTCACTGCTGGGGGAGCGGCCGGTGCTGGCCCTGCAACCTCTGGGCACCGCTCTGCCTCTGGCTGATGCCCCTGGGGTCTTGCCCGAACCCGCCGCGCCCCATCCGCTCTTTGCCGAAGATTCCGACGACCCCCTGGCCGCGCCGTGGCTGCCCCTGGTCCAACGTGCACGCTCGGTGGGACCGCGCCTGGCTTCGTTGGCTGAGGTGCCCGCCCTCGCTTCGCCCTGGGGCCTGCAGAACCTGGAGAAGCTCGGTTCGGTCGGCCTGAGCATCCCCCGTTCCCTCGCGATCGCACTGGAGGCGATGGGGGTGGGCACCGAGGGGGAGATCGCCGTCACGGAGGTCGACGGAGTGGTTCCGTTGGCCTGGCCCCAGCTCTCCGAGCGCGCCTGGCCCGGGCACGAGCAGCCGGTCATTCCCATCGAGGGTTTCTCGGGGGACGTTCTCATCAGCGGCCGGCCGAGTCCGGCCGAACTCGCCGGGTGCGCCCTGGCCGCCGCTCCCTGCGTGCTCATCACCCGGGACGATCGTGCGGCGAAGGAGATGGCCGGCGGCCTGGTGGGTCATGTCGATCCCCGCCGGGTGACCGCCGCCCCCCGCCGTGTCGTCTGTCCCGAGGGGGTCTTTTCCCTGCTCGACGATTGGATCGAGGAAAGCGTCACCGACGAACGGCGTTCCCTCGACGTCCTGTGGCTCTACCACCTGCTCGCGATCACCCCCGATGGAGATCTCTCCCGCTGGCTCGACCAGGGAGATCGTCCCGAAGCCCGGGCCGCGGTGGAAACGGTGCTCCAGTCGGCGGACGCCTGCACCGGCGCGTGCCGGTTGAAGGAGGTTCAGGGGTGCTGGCCGGATCAGCTCGAGCTGCGCCGGCGCGCCGGAGAAGTGTGGGTGGAATGGGCCGATCTCCTCGAGGGCTCTTCCCCCGCGATCGATCCCCTGCGCACCCTGGTCTGCGACGACCTGGTCGAACTCATCGCCGAGGTCGAGGACGATCGCGCCCTGGCCCGGATGGATGGACTGATGGACCGGGCCGCGGTCGCGACTTCGCTGGTGGCCTGGATGGACGCCGCGCTGGTGGCCGAGGCCCTGGTGCGGGAGTGGAGTGGACGGCTGCCCGAGGGACGCGTCTTCTCGTTGCTGTCGGCGGCGGAAGGACCCCCGCCGCCGGCACTCCACCTGGCCCTGCCGGGTTACGCCCCGGGATGCTCCCTGTTCGAAGAGGAGTCGCGCGCGCTCATCCAAGCGCGCGCCCAGGCCTGGATCCGCCGGGAACGTCCCGCCCGGGCCTGGGTGGCCCCGGGCGCGGCGACCGGGGTATGGAAGGATCTGGCCGGCCCGCATCCCCTCCAGGGCGTGGGGAAAGGTGCCCACGAGGCGGTGGTCGTGGCGCTTCTGGGAAGACCGGGTCCGCTCGACCCGGTCCTGGCCCTGATGCGCCTGGCCGCGGCGGCCCGTCACGCCACCGGCGAAGTGGCCTGCGTCGATCCGCGCCTGAGCGAACTCTTCGGTGGAGCCTGGGCGGTGGCCCCCAGCGTCTCCATCCTGCCCGATCCCGCCCCGGCCACCGGCAGCGCCGAACTGCTCGACCGGCTGTCCCCGCGGGCCGCTCCCCGGTGGCGTCAACCGTTCGCGGCCGGGCGACTGGACGAGGTGGCGCGGCGATTGGGAGCCGGGCGCGCTCCCCAGGAACCGAGGAGGAAACGGCTGGCCGAGGTGCTGGCTCCCCTCGGTCGCCACGGTCGGCGGGTTGTGGGTTCGATGCTCCGGGAAGACCGCCTCCTGGCGGCGTGGACGATGGCCCTCTTGGCCGAGGAAAGCCGCGACGGCGGTCCCCTCGATGCGCGATTCGTGGTGTGGATCGGCGACGGGGAAGCCGATCTGGTGGAAGGAGCCCCGTTCGGAGTCATGGTGGCCGGCCGGGAGGAGGGCGCCCAGGGGGCGGAGTTGGCCGCCGCGCTGGAGGAAGGCAGGGTGCGGCTGCTGGTGGTTCCGCCCACCCTGTTGCGCTTGCGTGACTGGCGACGCTGGCTCGCCGGGCTGCGGCACTGCGCCTTCGTCCTGGCCGAAGGCGACCGCCTGTCCCCGGAGCATCCCGCGCACCAGTCGCAGATCGCCCGGGTGCTGGAGGAGGTCTTTGGAACGGATTCGGACCCGGCGCTCACCCTCCTGGCCTGTTTCGACCAGGCGGAGACCTCTTTGCGGGCTTCACTCTCCCGGCTCGCGGAGCGTCTCAAGGCGACCGTCGGGCTGGTGGAACCCGGAAGCGAACTGGAGCAATGGCGTTGGCAACGCATCCGGCTGGAGGATCCCGAGTGGTACTGCGCGCGTTGTCACCGCGAGCAGACCCTACCCCATCCGCATGCCCTGTGCGTGCGCTGCGGGCAGGCCCTTCTGCAGACCCCCGCGGAGCGGGCGGCCGCGGCCCAGGTCCTGCGCTCGAGCCGGGTCCGCTGGCTCTCCCGCCAGGGTTTCGAGAAGCAATGGATCGCGGTGACTCCCGGTCCGGACCAACGGGACGCCCTGCTGCACGACCTGGGCATCGTCTCCAGGCAGGAGGCGGCGCCGCTGTTGGGCGATTCCTGGTCGCTGAACATCCTCACCCTGGCGCAGCTGTGGGAGGCCGATCCTCCGGCGGGGGAGGTGGTCTTCACCTGGCTGCCCGAGGATCCGCGGCATCTGCGGGCGGCGATGGCCCGCCTGCGATCGCGGGGACGCCTGCACGGGGTTCTCCACTTCATGGACCATCCCCTGGCCTGGACGCGGGACGATCCGTCGCTGCCGGCGGCAAGCACCCTGCCTCCCCTGTCGACCCTGCGCTGGACCGCTTCCCGGGCCGAGGTGGAATTCCGCTGCCGGGAGGCCCTGGGGCGGGTCGAGCGTGCCTTGCGCGCTCGGGGGCGGGTTGGACGCGGACGACGCGGCCTGGGCCCGGTGGCCGATCCACGGGAGGATCCGCGCGTGGCCTCCCTGGCCGAAGCGGTGGCCCTGTGGCGGGAGGCCGCGCGCGACGGATTCCCCGAGGAGAAGGTGCAACAGCAGGGCCTGAAGGAATGCCTCCGGGTCTTCGAGCGGCTGGCCGAAGGAGGACTGGGTTTCGATGAGGGTTCCGGGAGACTCACCATGTCCCTTCCCGAACTCTTCACCCAGGATGCACAGCGCGATGCGGCGCTTGCCGTCCTGCGCTGGCTGGTGGCCGAGGGGTTGATGGAAGGGGAGGGGGATGAGCCCCGCCCGGAGATCGTGGAAGCTCCGAGTTTGTCCGAAGCGGAACGGTGCCGCTGGCTGGACTCGGCGCGCACCGCTCCCACCGGGGTGGCCACCGAGTTGTCGCCCTGGCCGAGCGTGGCTCCGTCGGCGGTCAAGACCGACGAGGAGGTTTCCCTGCCCCCGATCGAGGGCAACTGGGTGCGGGGGGTGGCCGGCAGTGGAAAGACGCAGCGGCTCATGCGGGCGGCCGGTGAAGGCGTCAGGGAGGGGCCGACGCCCCTGGTCATCGTCGCCAACGCGATGGGGGTGTTGCGCTGGGAAGAAGCGGTCGCTTCTCCGGTGTACTGCGTCACTCTCGACGAACTCATCCTCGACTTCCTGCGTTGCCATCACGACCTGGGTGGATTCACCCGCCCACCCCGGATCCTCGCTCCCTCGTTCTCCCCGGAAGGGGAGGACCTCCGCCGCCGCCTGCTCAAGGAAACCAGCCGCCGCTACGCGGTAGCCGCCGGCATGAGTCCTCCGGTGGACCTCATGGAGATGCGCCGGGTGGTCGAGGGAACCGGGGATACCGCCCTGTCCGCGGTGGCCGGTGCCGAGGTGGACGCCGGCCTTCTCCGGCAGTGTGCCGCCGAGGCGCGCCGCGCGGACAACTGGGTATTGCCCTCGGAGCTGGGAGTGCTCTCGCGGCGCTGGCTCATCGAACACCCCTACGTGGGCGAAGCCTGGCGCGACCGCTACCCGGTGGTGCTGGTGGACGATGTCGATGCGATGCCCCCGGAGAAACGCGAGTTCCTCGACCGACTCTTTCCCGAGGCCTTCCGGACCAGCAGTGCCGATCCCGCACTCCTGCCGGCGGGTCATCCGCTCCGCGGCGATGGGGGGACGCGGCAGAGCCGCCGGATGCCCCGCGAGTTGACCCGGGCCGGTGAGTACCTGCTGCGGGAGGAGATCCTGGGCCGGGGATCGATCAAGCCGAGAAGCCGGGAGAAGGGAAAGCTGCTGCGCCACCAGGTGCTGAACCTGCAGGCCTGCGTGCGCCAGATCGAGGGCGCGCTCAGCGGCCAGCAGTGGCAGCGCCAGAGGGTCGGGGTGATCGTGGCGTACGGCGGAGATCTTCCACGGCTGGCCTCGCACCTGCGGGATGCGGAGATCCAGGTCTGGCCCTCGAGCCAGGTGCTGCCCGCCTGCCTGGCCGGTCCGCGCGACTTCCTGCTCGCCCTGGCCCTGGGCGGCAAAGGGAGCGAGCTGGAGACGGAAGTCTGCGGATCGCTGGCGCTTGCGCTCCTGCGGATCGCCGGGATCGATGTCGCGCACCACGAACGGGAGGACCTGGGGAGGTGGGTCCAGCGTTGCCTGGCCCAGGAAGCCCCGCGTCCGTCGGATCCCGCCGAGGCCTTCCTCGAACCCCTGGGGACGCTCGCGCCCCACCTGCAGCGGGTGGAGAGCGTTCTCGAAGCGGCCCGGGCGATCGAGGCCACGCACCTGATGCCCCGGGTCGAGACCGACGAGATCGTGGCCGCACGGCTCGCGCACCACGTGCAGCAGCGGTCGGAGATGCCCTGGCGCGGTGTTCTGGTGGGACTGGATCCCGCCGTGCTCGTCGATCCCCTGGCACCCGGTCCGCGGGTGTGGTTGCTCGAGATGGAGGATCTGGCCTCGGTCGAATTGGACCGCGCGTTCTACCTGTGCACCGGACACGAACCGGCCGAGCTGCACTACCGGGTGTTGGGTCGGGTGCGGGAGAGTCTGACCGTCCTCTACTCCGAACGCGATCCCTTCTCCGCCCGGGGTTGACGGCCCGGCCGCGCTACTTCGGGCCGGACTCCTTCCCGCTGACGGACCGATTCCCTTCTTCCGGCCCGGCGCCGGAGGGCTCGACGCGTTCGCGGCGGTTGCGCAGGAGGGTGAAGACCACCGCGCTGCACACCACCGCCAGTCCCAGACCCACCGGGATCGTTCCCACCCACGCCGCGCCCAGGTAGGGCCCCAGTCGTTCCCAGCTCCAGCTTCCGTCCAAAGGAGGCAGGCGGCGTCCCAGGATCCAGCTTCCCACCCGGATCTCCAGAAGGGTGATGGGAATGAAGGTCAGGGGATTGGAGACATTGCTGCCTACCAGGGCGGCCGCCGGCGGTAACCGGAGAAGTCCCGCCAGGAGCACGGAGAGCCAGGTATGGACCCCCAGGATGGGGGTCGACCCCACCAGCGCACCCAGCCCCACGCTGAGGGACGTCGCTCCCGGACGGGAAGGATCACGGAACAGGCGGGACCAGGCGGAACGATCGAGGAACAGGCGGGAAGGGCGCAGATTCGGCATGGCTTATGCGCAAGCACCGGTCGCGGACCCGCGGAGGCTTCCCCAGGAGGATTTCGCGGGGCAAAACGGGAGGTCCACCGCCCCATCGCTTGCAAAGCGCGAGAGAGGGCCCTGCCGCCCCGCCGAATTCGGGGGTGGGTGGAGAACGGACCCGGTTTCTTTCTTCTCTGAGGAGTCAGACATCATGAAAAGCTTGCGCTTGTTCGGCTTGACCTTGCTGGTTCTGCTCATGGCCGCTCCGGTCATGGCCGCCGGCAACATCGGAATCTTCTTCGACACCGCGGGCACCGTGGACAACATGTTCTTCCAGCGTGGCGTTCCGTTCAACGTCCATGTGGTGATGTACAACATCCAGGATGGCGTGGGCGCCGTCGAGTACAAGTTGAACCTGCCGCCCGAGGTCGTTGTTCTCGACCAGAGCTACCTGGCCGGTTCCTACGCGTTCCCCTATCTCCAGCAGACCGAAGGCGCCCTGGTCGGCGTCCAGGTGGGATTCGGGGGCTGCCACTACATGGGCAGCTCGGCTCCCTTTGTTTCCGCCCTGGTCGTGGAGACCCTCTTGTGCTACAGCCCGGTGGACATTCTCAACGGGACCATCACCCTGCAGGGATTCCCGGGCCCCAGCGGTGACGTGATGCCGCGTTACGCCGATTGCACCCAGAACGCCAGCCTGCATACCCTGACTCCCACGCCGGGAACCTTCTCGGTTGCGGTCGATGCGGACAGCCCGAGCTGGGGTTCGGTGAAGGCCCTCTACAACCAGTAACCTTCGCGACGCGGATCGCGTACACTAGGGGTCCGGACCAGAAGGTCCGGACCCCTTTCGTCGTCTTGACGGAAGAATCGGTTTCCTCGCTCCGGGAGTTGATCATGCGCGCGCGCCTGGTTCCCCGAAACTTTCCCCGTGGTGGCGAGATCGAAGAGGCCGCACTGGACGCCGCCGTCCACCTGGGCCTGACCGAGCAGGTGGCGCGGCTTCAACTGGTGCTCGATGCTCCCGAATTCGAGGAGGGCGGATACTGGCTGATCGAAACGGGGAGGGAAGGGGTGGAAGCCACGCTCTATTCCTCTCCCCGGGACGTGCTCACCCCTCCCAGCCACCGCGATCGACCGGATCTGGGGTTGGACGAGGATCAATTGGACCAGCTCGATCCCCGGCAGGTCGATCTCCTTCGCCTCGACCGGTGGTTGCATCGCAATCTGCTGCAACTGGGCGACATCCTCCATCGTCGGATCGATCCGGGAGGCATCCCCAGGGACGCTTGCGCCGCGTTCCAGATCTGCTGGGACGTGTGGACCGACGGACGCCTCAAACAGCGTGCTCTTCCCGGCATCTCCCTGGCCGAACGGCGCCGCCACTTCTTCCGGCGCTTCGCTTCGGTGGGAATGTTGCTGCCCCAGCACTGGCGGGTCTTCCACGCTCTGTGGGAGGGAAGGCTTGCCGGCCAGGAAGGGCTCCTGGAAGCGGTGCGTGGGCTTCCGCCCTTGCCTTCGGTCACGTTTTCTCCGTACGGTCGTTGACCCAGGGCCCACCCCTGCCGGCAGGGGAAGGCCATCGCCTCGCCCACGCTCGCTGGGAACCGCCGTCGACCGGGCCGTGCTGACCGGGGACGGCCGTTGCTGCCGAGCCCGTCGAGTCGCAGGGGTGTCGTTGCGGGATGGCGAATTCTCCGATCCGGACGGATCCTCTCGTGCCCCCATCGGGTCCAAGCCATCGACCTCGGTCCTCGCCTTGCAGGGTGTTCCTCCTCGTCTGCGCCGTGCTGGCCGGATGGATCCTTCCTTCCGCATCGTGGGCCGGGGCGTGGGTCCAGCCGGTGGGAGGCATCTATCTCAAGGGCAGCGTGCTGCACCAGCGCAGCGAATCCCGGCTGGACTCCAAGGGGCAGGAGGAATCGGCCGATCCCAGTGGCGGGGCCTACGTCGAGACCCAGATCTTCGGCTACCTCGAATGGGGGTGGACCTCCCGCACGACGGTCCTGGGATCCTGGGCGGCCAAGGACATGCGGGTGGAGGCCGAGCCCGAGTTCGGCACGCGCAGCACCGGGGATCTCCGCCTCGGGATGCGGCAGGCCCTGCAGCAGGGTCCGACGGCGTTGGCCCTGGAAGGGGTCCTCACCCTTCCCACCTATCCGGCGTCCGACCTTTCCCGGGCTCCGGGCGATCGGGAGCAAGCCCTGCCCGCCGGGACGGGAAGAGTTGCGGGCGAACTGCGACTTGTGGCCGGTCGCTCGCTCTTTCCCCTTCCCCTGTACCTGAATCTGGATGTGGGCTACCGTGTGCGCGGAGGGGGCTATCCGGACCAATGGCAGGCCGCCTTCGAGCTGGGAGGAAGCGGACGCGATCTCTTCGCCAAGGGCGAACTGCGGGGGTTGTGGGACAACGGCCGGCTCGACTCCGATCTGCAGGTGGGTGCGGTCGCTCTCTCCGAACGCAGCCTGCGTGCCGCGGGTGAGGTGGCGTGGCGCGTGGCGGGCCCCTTCTGGATCGACGGGGGCGTGGTCGTCCCCTGGACCGGCCGGAACACCCTGTTGGGGGCCCAGTGGTCCATCTCCCTCGTCTACCAGGAGAAGGCGCAGTGAATCCCCAAGCTGGTTCCAAGGACATCGTTTCCCGCTCGGCTTCGCCCTTGCGGTGGAGGAAGATTTGCCCGGTGATCGCGGGCGGAGTGCTCATGCTCTGGGCCGCGTTCGCCTGGGCCGGGAATCTGGCCGGGGCCGAGAACGCCGATCGACCTCCGCTGGAGCAGCCCGGCCTGGAGCTACCGGCATGGGTGGTGGTCGGCGTTCCGTCCGGCACAAGAGGCCCCGAGCTGGTCCTCAGCGGATTCTACGGGGGCCGGGGAGCGCTTCCCTTGCGCTGGGCCTGGGTGGATGGGTCCGGGGAAGTGGCCGGAAAGGCCTTTGTCCTGCGGGGAGGACGCAACCTCGATCTGCCTCTGCCGGCGCCTCCCGCACGGGCGGACGGGCGTTCGTGCACCCTGTTGATCAGTGGCGTCGATCTCGACCCGGAACGGGTCGATTTCCGCCTCTGGAGCGCTTCGCCCGATGGAAGAATGGTCCAGTGGACCGGCCGTTGGCTCCTGTGCGACCCCTCCTGGGTGGCCCCGGGGGAATAGCTTTCGAGCTGGAAGTTGACAGCCCGGGGGGGCGGGTCGTATCGTACGCGGGCTGTTCGCGCGGTCGCCCTGCCTGAGCCCGCCGAGCCCTTGCCCTGACTCCACCAAAACGGGCACTACCTTGCGCATACGGAGGACAGTCGATGAGTTGGACGCGTCGCCCTGGTCTGCATAGCCTGACATTCTGGGCCCTCTTGCTGACCGTGGCCCCCTTGCTGATTCTGGCCAGTGGCTGTGGGAAAAAGGAAGAAGTCGATCCCTACGTCTACGGCAGTCTCCGGGACGTGACCCGCGGCAACGTGGAGAGCATCGGGTTTCTCTTCGAGATCGATTGCCCCGAGTTCGTCTACATCGACGGCAACACGGGGATCGTTCGGGACCCCAACGACCCCAATCTGCTCGAGTTCCTGGTGGCGACCGACCTCGAGAACAACGCGCCGAGCTGGCAGGGGAAGCTCCTGGGGGTCCAGAAGTTCTTCTCTCCCACCGTCTACCTGATGGCTCGGCGGGTGAAGGACGGGATGAACACCACCGAGATCGATTCCTGCACGGACTACGTCATTCCCAACTTCACCGATCCCAAGCTCGAAGAGCTCTCCGGATTCGACCTGGGCAAGATGCCGTACAACGCGCGGCGCAGCAAGCAGTCGGACATGGACGACCGGATCGGAATGGAGTTCCAGACCGCGGGAAAGGTGGTGCAGCTGCCCGATCACGAGTGGAAGGCTCCGGAGGGTGAGGTGCCCGAGGGTGAGGAAGCGCCCACCGCTCCGATGGCCTGGTACCTGGAATCGGCCGACAATCCCAAGGCCCTGTTCAAGATCACCAACGTCACTCCCAGCCTCGAGTTCGGTCTGAAGTTGTTGACCGCGCAGGGTCTGCCCTTCGTGGGGGGAGTGAAGATCGTCGACGTCTATCCCTACAAGCAGCGACGGAGGGAAAAGGTCACCGGAACCGTCGAGATCGAGTTCATCACCTACGCCAACCGCTACCTGGCGCCCTAGGACCAGGGGTTGGTCGATACGGGCCCACTCCGCGCGGCGCGTGGGGTGGGCCTTTTCATGCCGGCAAGGCTTCCGGTCCGACCCGGCGGCGGCCCGGGGATCCTCGGGCTCCCAAGGAAAGGCGTTCCATGAAGTTCGGAATCGTCGGAGAGATCCAGAGCGGGAAGTCCTCCCTCCTCGCCTTGCTCATGGCCGGCAAGGGAGCCCGCCGAGGCAAACACGAGTGGGAGACGGTCATTCCCATTCCCGACGAACGGCTGGAGTGGCTGGCCCACCTGCATCAGCCCAGGAAGGTCACTCCGGCAACGCTCGAATTCACCGATCTCTCGGCCGATCCACGGCATGCCGGTGGAGATCTCGACCGGCTCCTGAGCATCCCCGACCTGAGGACCTGCGACGGCATCGCGGTGGTCCTGGACTGTTTCACCCGTCCCCCGCAGGCCTCCACCCTGGAAAGCTTCGAGCTGGCCACCGCCCTGGCCGACCTGGAGCTGGTGGAACGGCGTCTCGAACGGCTCCTGGCCGACCGCAAACGGGGCAACAAGGACGCGGAGAAGGAGATGGCGTTGATGGAGCGTCTGCGGGGACACCTGGAGAGCGAGAAACCCCTGCGGGTCCTCGAACTGAACGAGAGCGACCGCCAGGCGCTTCGCGGGTACCAGTTTCTCTCCCTCAAACCGGTTCTGGTGGTGGTCAATCGGGGCGAGGACGAGGTCGCCGCGCCGGATCCGCCGGAACTGGAGGCGGCGGCCAAAGCGGCCGGCCACGAACTCTGTTCGCTTTCCCTCCCGCTGGAAGGCGAACTCGCGGGCCTGGACGAGGGCGAACGGGAAGAATTCCTGCGCGAACTGGGAATCGCCGAACCGGCGGTCACCCGCTTCCTGCGCTCGGCCTACCGCAGCCTCGGCCTCATCTCCTTTCTCACCGCGGGCAAGGACGAGTGCCGGGCGTGGACCATTCCGGCCGGAGCGACCGCCCCGGAAGCCGCGGGGAAGATCCACAGCGATCTGCAACGCGGGTTCATTCGCGCCGAGGTGGTGGCGTTCGACGACCTGAAGACGCATGGGGACGAAAAAGCGGCCAAGGCGGCCGGGGTGGTGCGGTTGGAGGGCAAGGACTACGTCGTGCAGGACGGCGACGTCATCGAGATCCGTTTTTCCGTATAGGTGCCCTGGGGGCCGCCCGCAACTTGCCTCGTCACTGGTCCTCGCCGCCCTGCGGGCGTCTGCGGAATCGTTCCTCGGCGAAGTTGCGGGCGGCCCCTGGGCCCTCACCGGCGAAGCGCCTCGTCACGGCTCCTCGCCGCCCCGCGATCAGCGGGTGCAGTGGTGCAGCGCGAGCATGTACTCGACCGCGGCGCGGGCCTTGTTGCGGTCCTTCTTCAGCGGGGTCATCACCACCTCGTTGGCCTTCAGCCCCACCATCACGCCGCGTGCGCCGTCGAGCAGCCGTTCGACTGCGGCATGACCCAGCCGCCCGGCCAGGATGCGGTCGAAGGCGGAAGGGTCCCCGCCGCGCTGGATATGTCCCAGGACCACCAGGCGCACTTCCTTGGTCGTGCGCTGGCGGATCTGCTCGGCCGCCGCGGGAGCAGAGGTGGCCCCTTCGGCGACGATGATGATCGCGTGCTGTTTTCCCCGGTCGTATCCCTGTTCGATGTTCCTGGCGATCTCGTCGTAATCGAAGGGAAGCTCGGGGACCAGCACCTCCTCGGCCCCGCAGCACAGTCCGGTGGCGACCGCGAGCATGCCCGAGTTGCGACCCATGACCTCGACGATGAAGATCCTCCCGTGGCTGGTGGCGGTGTCGCGGATCTTGTCGACCGCGTCGACCGCGATGTTCAAGGCGGTGTCATAGCCGATCGAGTAGTCCGTTCCGGGGATGTCGTTGTCGATGGTTCCCGGGACTCCGATCACCGGGACGTTCCACTCGGTGTCGATGCAGTGTCCTCCCCGGAAACTGCCGTCTCCCCCGATGATGATGAGTCCGCCGAATCCCTGGCGGTGGAAGAACTCGGCCGCGGCGTCCCGGACCTCGCGCTTCTCGAAGGAAGGATGGCGGAAGGTCCGCAGGATGGTACCTCCCCGCTGCAGGATGCCGCTGACCGAATGGGCGGTGAGCGGCTCGAAGTCGCCCTCGCACAGACCGGCGAAGCCCCGGCGGACCCCGTAGACCTCGACCCCCGCGTGCAGTGCGCTGCGCACCACCGCCCGCAGCGCCGGGTTCATTCCCGCGGCGTCGCCTCCGCTGGTCATCACCGCCATGCGTTTCACTTCTTCTCCTCCTTGGGATGGGCCAGCCGCCAGGCTTCCCGCAGGCGGCGGGCCGCCTCGCCCTCGAAACCCCGGTCGGTGGGGCGGTAGAATACGCTTCCCTGCAGGCGGTCGGGAAGACAATCCATGGCCGCCACGCCCTCTTCTTCGTCATGGGCGTAGCGATAGCCCTTGCCGTAGCCCACTTCCTTCATGAGACGGGTCGGCGCGTTGCGCAGGTGGAGGGGCACTGGATCGCGCTGGCCCTCCTTCAGGGCCTCCTGGACCCGCTGGTAGGCGCGGTAGAGCGCGTTGCTCTTGGGGGCCTGGGCCAGGTAGACCGTGGACTGGGCCAGGGCGAGCGCCCCCTCGGGCATGCCGATGGCGTGCACCGCGTCGAAGGCCGCCGTGGCCTGGACCAGGGCCTGGGGATCGGCCAGCCCCACGTCCTCGCTGGCGAAACGCACCAGCCGGCGGGCGACGTAGAGAGGATCCTCCCCCGATTCGAGCATCCGGGCGAGCCAGTAGATCCCCGCCTGCGCGTCCGAGTTCCGCAGCGACTTGTGCAGGGCGCTGATCAGGTTGAAGTGCTCCTCGCCCTGCTTGTCGTAGACCAGGTGGGCCTCGGCGAGCACGCTCTCGGCCAGCTCTTCGTCGACGATCGGATGGCCCCGGTGGAGGGCGGCGGTCGCGGCCAGCTCCAGGCTGCCCAGGGCGAAGCGGGCATCGCCTCCGCTGCGATCGGCGATGAGCTGCAGGGCCTCGTCGGTCGCCTTCACCCCGGTCGATCCCAGGCCGCGTTCGGGGTCGGAGACGGCTTCTTCGAGCAGCCTCACCAGAGCCTTGGGAGAGAGCGGATCGAGCACCACCACCCGGCAGCGGGAGAGCAGGGCGGCATTGACTTCGAATGAAGGGTTCTCGGTGGTCGCGCCGACCAGGACGATATCCCCGCTCTCCACGTAGGGGAGCAGGGCATCCTGCTGGCTCTTGTTGAATCGATGGATCTCGTCGAGGAAGAGCAGAGGGGCGCGCCCTCCCGCCTGGCGCAGTCTGCGGGCCTCCTGCATGACCGTCTTGAGTTCCTTCACCCCGACCGATACCGCCGAATAGGGCAGGAAGGTGGCGCCGACCGCGGTGGCCAGACATCGCGCCACCGAGGTCTTTCCACAGCCGGGAGGTCCCCACAGCAAGAGGCTGGGCAGCTCGCGGCGTTCGATGGCGGTGCGCAGGACGGTCCCCTCGCCCAGAGCGCGATCCTGTCCGACGATCTCCTCCATCCGGCGGGGACGCATCCGGTCGGCCAGCGGCGTTCCCGCGGGGGGGGAGGATTCCTTCCCATCGGGTCGAAAGAAGAGCTCGTCCATGGCTGCAGTCTGCCACGTCCCAGGCGTTCCCGCCACCCGCGACCCGGTCGCCCGCAAACGACCGCCGCAGGCCGGCGCCCGGGCATGAAGAGCACCGCCGGGCGAAGTGGTTGCATTGACAGCCCACCGGCGAGGGGCTACCGTTCGTCTCCAACCCGGGGAGGGCCTCATGGCCGCGGATCGGCAGTTGGCAAAAGCCCAGGCGGAAGAACTGGAAGTCAAGGCACTGGAGGTCATGGAGCGGGCCTATGCCCCGTATTCCTCCTTCCAGGTGGGCACGGCCCTGCTGGACCGCGAGGGAACCATCCACCTGGGATGCAACGTCGAGAACGCGTCGCTGGGCCTGTCGATCTGCGCGGAACGGGTGGCGCTGTTCCGGGCGGTCGCTGATGGAAGCCGCCGGTTCGCCGCGATCGCCATCGCCACCGCCGCGGACGAACTGACCCCGCCGTGCGGAGCCTGCCGGCAGGTGCTCTACGAATTCGCACCCGATCTGGTCATCCTGCTGGTCAACCGGAAGGGAGAGAAGGCGCGCTATCGCTTGAAGGAGCTGATGCCCCTGGCCTTCACCGACTACCGCCGGGAGGAACGGTGATGGACCCGAGCGATCGCAGCCGCCTGGTCGACCGCATCACCGACCGGGTCCTGGCCCGACTGCAGGGGGAGATGTCGGGAGGACCGGCCCACCTCTTTGCGCCGGGCGTCCAGGTGGCCGCGCCCAGCGACGAGCACCTGCGGGCCATGGTGGCCCAGGGAGCGTGTCGATTCACCTGCGACCTGAAAGCGAGGACGCTGCCCCCCGATCTCGCACGCACCATCGATCACACCCTGCTCAAGCCCGATGCCACCGAGAACCAGATCCGCAAGCTCTGCGCCGAGGCGCGCGAGAACCATTTCGCCTCGGTCTGCGTGAACCCCTACTGGGTCGATGTCTGCGCCGGCGAACTGAAGGGAGCCGGCGTCGAGGTATGTACGGTGATCGGCTTTCCCCTGGGAGCCACCACCACCGCGACCAAGTCCTTTGAAGCGGCCGAGGCGGTGCGCCGGGGAGCCACCGAGGTCGACATGGTGATCAACATCGGCGCTCTCAAGGACGGCAACTTTCCCGTTGTCCATGACGATATCGAAGCGGTGGTACGTTCGGTGTCGGGTCAGGCCTGCGTGAAGGTGATCCTCGAGACCGTCCTGCTCAATGACGACGAGAAGGTGGCGGCGTGCGCCTTGGCGAAGGAGGCCGGCGCCCACTACGTGAAGACCTCCACCGGATTCGCCGGAGGGGGGGCGACCGTCGCGGACGTGCAACTCATGCGCAGGGTCGTGGGCCCCCAGGTCGGGGTGAAGGCCAGCGGCGGAATCCGCGATCGCGAGACGGCCGAGGCGATGATCGCCGCCGGGGCGAACCGCCTGGGGGCGAGCGCCGGGGTGAAGATCATCGGCGGGCAGTGTGGGAGCGACTCGTATTGATCACGCCCTACGAACTCATCCACAAGAAGAAGAACGGGGAAGAACATACCCCCGAGGAGATCGCCGCGCTGGTCGCCGGGGTCACCGACGGGAGCATCCCCACCTACCAGGTCGCGGCCTGGCTGATGGCGGTGTGGTTCCAGGGGATGACCACCGAGGAGACCTACCAGCTCACCGATCGGATGCGGGCCAGCGGCGTCTGCCTCGATCTCTCCGCCCTGGACGGTCCGACCGCCGACAAGCACTCCACCGGCGGGGTGGGGGACAAGGTCTCGTTGCTGCTGGCTCCTTTGGCCGCAGAACTGGGGATGTACGTACCCATGTTGTCCGGGCGCGGTCTGGGACACACCGGAGGAACCCTGGACAAACTGCAGGCCATTGAAGGGTACCGCATCGATCTGCAGCCGGAGGAATTCATCGCCACCGTGCAGCGGGTGGGGTGCTCCATCACCGGGCAGACCGATGAGATCACCCCGGCCGATCGCAAGCTCTATCGTTTGCGGGATGTGACCGCCACCGTCGATTGCATTCCCCTCATCGTTTCCTCGATTCTTTCCAAGAAGCTCGCGGCCGGGCCGCACCACCTGGTCATCGATCTCAAGTGCGGCAGCGGGGCGTTCATGCGCGATCTCCCATCGGCCCGCCGTCTCGCCGACGCGCTCATCTCCACCGGAACCCGGGCGGGCCGCAAGATGAAGGCCCTGATCACCGACATGGACCAGCCGCTCGGCCTCGCGGTGGGTCACGCCCTGGAGGTCGAGGAGTCGATCGATGGACTGCGCGGCGGGGGGCCCGGCGATCTGCGGACTCTCACCGTGGAACTCACCGCCGAGATGGGAGTGCTCTGCGGACTGGGCACCCTCCAGGATCTGCGGAGCCGCGCGGAGCGGGCGCTGGACGACGGGAGCGCCTGGCGGCGCTTCGTGTCCATGGTCCGCGCCCACGGCGGCAACCTCGACGAGGACGATCCCTCTCCGGCGTTGACCATCGCGCCCGAACAGGCTCCGTTGGAGGCGCCTCACGACGGATGGGTCCAGTCGATGGATACCGAACAGATCGGGCTGTCTCTCGTCGACATGGGGGGAGGCCGGCGCCGTCAGGACGACGAGCTCGATCTCTCGGTGGGCCTGAAGGTCGTCGTGAAGATCGGGGAGAGGGTGGAGAAGGGGCAGCCCCTGGTGCGCATCTTCGCGCGGGATGAAACCGCGGCGGGCGCGGCGCGCGAGCGGCTTGGCCGGGCCATCGAGGTGGATGGGCTTGAGGTCGAGAAACGATCCCTGATTCTCGAACGTGTCGGCTGATCCATCGCCGGGGTCAGCGTCGGCGGCCGCCTCCATCGAACTCGTCGCTGTGCTGGGACTGACGGTCGAGGGTCTCGAAGTCGTTGGTCTGGTCGCGCACCGTGTCGCTGCTGGGTTGGTGCAGTTCACACGGCCGGGTCGGCGCCCTTCCCTCCACGAAGATCTCCTCGTGCACCTCGGGACAGGCCGCGGTGGCGAGCTGGCCACTCTGGGCGCAGACCAGCCGATGCACGATTCCGTCCGGCTCGGCGAAGTGTGACTCGGGAAGATCCTGGCAATATTCGGTCATGGTGCGGGCCCAGATGGGCAGGGCCATGACCGCGCCGGTCTTCCGCCGTCCCATGCTGATCTTCTCGTCGAAGCCCACCCACACTCCGCAGACCAGGTCGGGGGTGTACCCGATGAACCAGGCGTCGGTATTGCGGTCGGTGGTTCCGGTCTTTCCGGCGCTGTCCCGGTGCCAACCGTAGGCGGTCGCCGAACGGCCGGTTCCCTCCTTCAGGGCGGTCCGCATCATGTCGACCATGATGTAGTTGATCCGCTCGTCGAGAACCTCTTCCTGATAGGGCTGGCTCTCCTCGAGGATCTCCCCCCGATTGTTGGTGATCCTTTCGATGAAGACCGGCCGGGTGCGGATTCCCCGGTCGGCGAAGGTCGAATACGCGGTCACCAGCTCGAGGAGATTGGCTTCTCCGGCGCCCAGGGCGATCGAATAGACGTCGGGGATCTCGCTGGTGATTCCCATCCGGTGCGCCGTTTCCAGGGCCGGCTCGGTTCCGACCTTCAGGATCAAGCGAACCGCGGGAATGTTGATGGAGTTGGCGAGGGCGAAGCGCACGGTCACCGGGCCACGGAAGGTCTCATCGAAGTTCACCGGCCTCCACAGCTCGTCGCTCCCGGTGTCGACTTCCACCGGCGCGTCCAAGAGGACATCCGCCGGAGTCCACCCTTTCTCGATGGCCGCGGTGTAGAGGAAGGGTTTGAAGATCGAGCCCGGCTGGCGCATGGCCTGGGTCGCGCGGTTCCACCGGCTGGCGTCGAAATCGCGGCCGCCGACCATGGCGAGGATTGCGCCGGTGCGCGCATCCATCGCCAGGAGCGCTCCCTGCAGATAGGTGGTCTTGGGCTTTTCCTGCACCTCGGCATACAGGCTGTCGTAACGCGCCCGCGTCATCGCGTAACCGCCCTCGGTCTCCCTCTTGAGCAGATGCGCTTCCAGGTTGGCCTCGGCGATCCTCTGCAGTCGCGGATCGAGGGTGGTGTAGACCCGCAGGCCTTCTTCGTAGAGCTGTTCGACGCCGTAGTTCTTCTCCAGGTACTGGCGCACCGTCTCCATGAAGTAGGGGGCGATCCGTTCGCGTTGGGTCTCAGGGGTGATCCTGACTTCGATGTGCCCGATGCTGTCGGCCTCGGCCGCGGTCAGGTCGCCTTCGTGCACCATGCTCCGCAGCACCACCGCCCGTCGCTGGTAGGCCCGGTCGAGATGCTTGATGGGCGAGTAGTATCCCGGATTCGCCAGGATGCCCGCCAACATGGTGTACTCCTCGGGCTTGAGCTCGGCGACGCCCCGTCCGAAGAAGGTGCGAGCCCCCGATTCCACCCCGTACGCGCCTCCGTGTCCGAAGTAGATCGTATTGAGGTACATCTCGAGGATCTCGTCCTTGGTGTAGGTCCGTTCGATCTGCAACGCGAGGAGCAGTTCGCGGATCTTGCGGGCCCAGCTCTTGTCCGGGGTCAAAAAGAGGCTGCGGGCGAGCTGCTGGGTCAGGGTGGAGGCTCCCTGTGCGGTGCGCCCTTCCCTCACGTTCACGAACACCGCGCGCAGGATTCCCCCCAGATCGACCCCGTAGTGCTGGTAGAAGCGACGGTCCTCGGTGTCGATGACCGCTCGGATGAGCCCCTCGGGAATCTGTTCCAGCGGGACGATGACCCGGTTCTGGGTGTAGAACTCGTGGAGGGTGTCCCCGTTGGCCGCGAAGATGATGGTCTTGCTCGGCGGGCGGATGGTCTGCAGCCGGGCGGGTGAGGGCAGGTCGCGCGACAGCGCGCGCAAGGCCACCCAGCCCGCTCCCGCCCCCAGGGAGAGCACCACCACCAGACCGAAGAAGAAGGCCTGCACCGCACGACGTGGGATCCGGCGGGAGAGGAGCCGCTTCCAGAAGCCGGGAGCGGACTGCGCGCTGCGATCGTGGTTGGTTTGCATGATGATCCTACCTGGCGGCACCCTACGATCAAAGCGGACCCACGGCAAGGGGCGCCCCGCCTTGACAGCCCCCCGGCGCCGTTGCTAGCGTGGCGCCTCCGCGATGCGGCCGGCCGGGGTCGATTCCCCGGCCCGTGCGGGGGTCCATGGCAGGCCTTCGTCCGGGTGCCGAAATCCGGTGGAAGCGGCCGCGAACCCGGGATGAGGCTTTGCGCAAACAGCCCGGGTCCCGATCGGCTGCAGTCTCCCGACGATGGGTGGAACCAATGAGCAAGATGCCCCCGGTTTCCGAGCAGATGCGTCTCCTCAGCCGAGGCGTGAGCGAGATCCTGCCCGAGGGGGAACTCGAGAAGAAGCTGGAGCAGAGCCGGCAGGAGGGCCGTCCCCTGAGGGTAAAGGAGGGCTTCGACGCGTCGGCCCCGGATCTGCACCTGGGCCACACCGTGACCCTCCGGAAGCTGCGACAATTCCAGGATCTCGGACACACCGTGATCTTCCTCATCGGGGACTTCACCGGGATGATCGGTGATCCCACCGGCAAGAACGAGACCCGACCGATGCTCAGTCCCGAGGAGGTCCAGGCCAACGCCGAGACCTACAAGCGCCAGGTCTTCAAGATCCTCGATCCGGACAAGACCGAGATCCGGTTCAACAGCGAATGGTGCGGCCCCATGACCAGCGCCGAGGTGCTGCGGCTGGCCAGCCGCTACACCGTGGCCCGCATGATCGAGCGGGATGACTTCCAGAAGCGCTACCAGGCGGGTACTCCCATCAGCATCCAGGAGTTCCTCTATCCCCTGTTCCAGGGCTACGACTCGGTCGCCCTGAGAAGCGACGTGGAGGTCGGAGGGACCGACCAGAAATTCAACCTGCTGGTGGGGCGCGATCTCCAGGGGCAGTACGGCCAGCGTCCCCAGACGGTGCTCACCATGCCCTTGCTGCCGGGCACCGACGGGGTGGAGAAGATGTCCAAGAGCCTGGGCAATGCCATCGGCATCCTCGAAGCTCCGGAGGAGATGTTCGGGAAGGTCATGTCCATCCCGGACCCCTTGATGTCCACCTGGTATGAACTCGTCAGCGATCTCGACGCGGACGCGATGGACGAGGTTCGCCGCCGCCTGGCCGATTCCTCGGAGAATCCGGCCCGGCTCAAGCGGGAGCTGGCCCGCAACATCATCGCCCAGTACCACGGGGAGAAAGCAGCCCACGAGGCCGAAAGCGCCTTCGACCGCATCTTCGTCCAGAAGGGCGAACCGGACGAGGTGGAGCGCCGCTTCCTGCCCGCCGCCGAGACCGCGTGGATCGTCAAGATCTTGCACGATACGGGGCTGGCGGCGAGCCGGGGCGAGGCCCGGCGCCTGGTCCAGCAGGGGGGCGTTTCCGTCGATGGGAAGAAGGTGGACCGTCCCGATCTGGAGCTGCCGGCGGAGGCGGGCCGGCGCTATCGACTGAAGGTGGGCAAGCGGCGTTTCCTGGACATCGTTTTCGAGGAATAAGCCGTTGGAAATCAACGGCTTCGGGAGGTGTCGGAGAAATGCCGGCGGTCCCCGGCTTTTTTGCCCGAATGCCCTTGACGCTCCCCGGGGTCCTCACTATATTGCGCCACCGCTGCTGGAGGGACGGCGCGTGCGCCGTTCCGGGTGGATCCCGGCCGCGAATCGGGCAGAGGACTTTTGCTTGACCGCGGCAATGGGTGTATCTACTATAAGCAGCCCTGCCTGAAAAAGGCGGGGGAACGCCGCGTTGCGGCGCGGGCCACGACCGAGGTCCGGCTCTTTGACAATCGAATAGCGCGCGAGACCCGTCAGATTTTGGAGAGTGGGTGTGAGGGCTTTGGCCCGAGCACCGACTTACGATGATTGACCGGAGCACATCTACGTGTGTTTCGGCTCCGTTTATTGACAACGGAGAGTTTGATCCTGGCTCAGAACGAACGTTGGCGGCGTGGATTAGGCATGCAAGTCGAACGAGAAAACTTCCTTCGGGAAGCGAGTACAGTGGCGAACGGGTGAGTAACGCGTGGGAAACCTACCCTCGAGTGGGGGATAACATCCCTAACGGGGTGCTAATACCGCATGACTCGGCAAGTCGCATGGTTTGCCGGCAAAGGTGGCCTCTCCATGGAAGCTGCCGCTTGAGGATGGTCCCGCGTCCCATTAGCTTGTTGGTGAGGTAACGGCTCACCAAGGCGACGATGGGTAGCCGACCTGAGAGGGTGACCGGCCACACTGGGACTGAGATACGGCCCAGACTCCTACGGGAGGCAGCAGTCGAGAAGCTTCGGCAATGGGCGAAAGCCTGACCGAGCGACGCCGCGTGAGCGATGAAGGCCCTAGTGGTTGTAAAGCTCTGTCAGTAGGGAATAAAGCCGGGGAACGAACAATTCCCCGGTCTGAAGGTACCTACAGAGGAAGCTCCGGCTAACTCCGTGCCAGCAGCCGCGGTAATACGGAGGGAGCGAACGTTGTTCGGATTCACTGGGTGTAAAGGGTGCGTAGGCGGCCTTGTCCGTCAGAGGTGAAATCTACCGGCTCACCCGGTCAGACTGCCTCTGAAACTGCAAGGCTTGAGTCCGTCAGGGGATGGTGGAATTCCTGGTGTAACGGTGAAATGTGCAGATATCAGGAAGAACACCGGTGGCGAAGGCGGCCATCTGGGACGGTACTGACGCTGAGGCACGAAAGCTAGGGTATCGAACGGGATTAGATACCCCGGTAGTCCTAGCCGTAAACGATGTCCACTAGGTGTTGGAGGTTCTACCCCTTCAGTGCCGCAGCTAACGCATTAAGTGGACCACCTGGGGAGTACGCTCGCAAGGGTGAAACTCAAAGGAATTGACGGGGGCCCGCACAAGCGGTGGAGCATGTGGTTTAATTCGATGCAACGCGAAGAACCTTACCGGGGCTTGACATCCAGGGGACCGGTGTAGAGATACACCTTCTCTTTGAGTCGCTGGACAGGTGCTGCATGGCTGTCGTCAGCTCGTGTCGTGAAATGTTGGGTTAAGTCCCGCAACGAGCGCAACCCTTGCCCTTAGTTGCCAGCACGTCATGGTGGGAACTCTAAGGGGACTGCCGGTGATAAACCGGAGGAAGGTGGGGATGACGTCAAGTCATCATGGCCCTTATGGGCTGGGCTACACACGTGCTACAATGGCCGGTACAGAGGGTTGCAAACCCGCGAGGGGGAGCCAATCCCAGAAAACCGGTCGTAGTCCGGATTGCAGTCTGCAACTCGACTGCATGAAGTCGGAATCGCT
>CAZRMV010000004.1:0-140 GCA_964601275.1 uncultured bacterium
ACCGGCGGTCTCGAGGAAGCCCACCTCGACCGGATGGGTCGGGTCGCTCACATCGAGGATCCGAAGACCATCGCTCCCGTCCGCCAGGTAGGCATGGCCGCCGGACACGGCGACCCCATAGGCTTCGCCCGCGGTATCGT
>CAZRMV010000004.1:240-187182 GCA_964601275.1 uncultured bacterium
AGAACCCCAGCTCGACCGGATGGGAGGAATCGCCCACATCGAGGATCCGAAGACCGTCGCCCAGATCCGCCACGTAGGCATGGTCGCCGGAGACGGCGATCCCACGGGCTTCGCCCGCGGTATCGTAGAACCCCAGCTCGACCGGATGGGAGGAATCGCCCACATCGAGGATCCGAAGACCATCACTCCCGTTCGCCACCAGGGCGTGGTCGCCGCAAAGGGCGATGCCGTGGGCAATGCTGTCGGTGTTGTAGGAGCCCACCTTCACCGGATGGGTGGGATCCCCCACATCGAGCACCCGGAGACTCCCGTAGGGATGCTGGTAGGACCCACCGAGATCCAGCACGTAGGCATGGTCGCCGGACACTGCGACATCCACGAGGTGGCCGCCGGGGTCATACCATCCCACTTCGGCGGGGTGCGAAGGGTCCCCCACATCGAGCACCCGGAGTCCACCCAGTTCATCCCCCACGTAGGCGTGCCCGCCGGACACGACCAGATCCATGGCATCATAGGGTGTGTCCCACCATCCCATTTCGGTGGGATGCGTGGGATCACTCACGTCGAGCACCCGGAGACTGCTTCTCAGGAAGTCGGGACGCTCATCGACATCCATCACATAGACATGGTCGCCGGACACGGCGACGCGGTGGACCGATCCTGGGATCTCGAGGAATCCCACTTCGGTGGGATGGGTGGGATCGCTCACGTCGAGCACGCGAAGACCATCGAAGGAGTCGGCCACATAGGCATGGTCCCCGGACACCGCGACATCCCGGGCGTATTTCAAGCTGTCGCACCATCCCACTTCGGTGGGATGGGTGGGATCGCTCACATCGAGCACCCGAAGGCCACCCGAGTCGCCCGCCAGGTAGGCGCGGTCGCCGGAGAGCGCGACCGCCCAGACGTAGACCCCGTTGTCATGCCAGCCCACCTCGACGGGCTGGGTGGGGTCGCTCACATCGAGCACGCGAAGGCCACCGCCGCCATCCGCCACGTAGGCATGGTCGCCGGACAGGGCGATCCCGAGGGCAGTGCTCGCGGTATCGTGGAACCCCACTTCGACGGGATGGGCGGGATCGCCCACATCGATCACGTGAAGACCATCCGCCCCCTCGAGCACGAACACATTGTTCCCGGACACGGCCAGGTCCTTCGCCCGTGCACCGAGATACCGGCTTCCCAGAAAAGTGGGGGAGGGCGAGGAACCATCGAGGATCTCGAGCTGGCCGCCGTCGGCGATGAAGACGGTGTCGCCTCGTACGGCGACCGCCCAGCAGGACCCCGGCGCCCAACGCCCCACCAGGGTGATGTTCTCGCCGGCCGGGGAAGCTCCCGCCGCCGATGCCCGCGCACCCGACGGCGGGCCACTTGCGGCCAGCGCGCCATGCGACGGGGCCAAGCCCCCCAGGGCCACGATCAAGAGCAGGAACCCGGCAGGCCGAAGCCTGCCTGGAGAAGCGGACGACGCCTTCATGTCCTTCCCCCTTGGACCGGGGATCGCTTCGGCGGCAACCCGGGGACCCCTGCCGCGGAAACGATCTGATCCCGTCACCGAGAGAATACCACATTCCCTTCCACTCTCGGGAGTGGAAGGAAGGCGATCGGCGCCGGGGGGCGCAGCCGGGGCGCCGGGGAAGGGACCCTACGCCCCCGGCTTACCCAACACCCGGAAGAGATTGCGCTTGTAGGCCTCGACCCCCGGCTGGTCGAAGGGATTCACCCCGAGCAAGCGACCATTGAGGGCGACCGCCAGCTCGAAGAACAAGAGCAGCGACCCCAGGCTGAACTCCTCCACCTCGGGCAGGTGCACCGTCGCGTTGGGCACCCCTCCGTCGCGGTGGGCGTCGGCGACCGCGCCCAGCGCAAGGGCGTTGATCTCCGCCAGCGGCCGGTGGGCCAGGTAGTCCAGACCGTCCAGGTCGTCGGGGTCTTCGGGAATGAGCGGACCCGCGGCCGGGCGGTCGACGGCAAGGAAGGTCTCCAGGAGAATCCGCCGGCCGTCCTGCAGGTACTGCCCCAACGAATGCAGGTCGGTGGTGTAATCGACCGAGGCGGGAAAGAGTCCCTTGTGATCCTTCCCCTCGCTCTCGCCGAACAACTGCTTCCACCACTCGGCCAGGTGGTGCAGGGAAGGATGGAAGGAGGCCAGCACCTCGATGGCCAGGCCGGCCTCGCCCGCCAGGTGACGCAACGCGGTGTAGAGCAACGACGGTGCGTCCCGCAGCGCGCGCGCCCGTCGGAAGCGCTCGAGTTCGGCGGCGGCGCCGGCGAGCAGGCGTCGGGGATCGACGCCGGCCACCGCCAGGGGAACCAGTCCCACCGGCGAGAGCACGCTGAAGCGTCCGCCCACATCGCCGGGAACGGTGAAACGCTCATAGCCCTTGGCCGCCGCCAGTTCATGCAGCGCGCCGCGAGCAGCGTCGGTGGTGGCGAGGATGCGCCGGGCCGCGCCTTCCCGGCCGAATCGATCTTCGAGCTGGCGGCGCAACAGGCGGAAGGCGATGGCCGGTTCGGTGGTGGTCCCGCTCTTGGAGATAACGTTCACCGCGTAGTCGCAACCCTCGAGTTCCTCGAGGAGTTCGGCATACGCCGCGGCCTCCAGGTGATGGCCCAAGAAGAGCAGGCGCGGTCCCCTGCTTTGCCGCAACCGGAACCGCAGCGCCTCGTACAGGGCCCGCGCCCCCAGATAGCTTCCCCCGATGCCCACCACCACCAGGGTATCGATCTCCGTTCGCAGACGGGCCGCCGTGGCCACGACCCTCTCCGACTCGTCGTCCCAGCGGCCGGGCAGGTCGAGCCACCCCAGGAAGTCGGCCCCAGGACCCCGGCGCGCGAGGAGATCGTCGCGGGCCGAGAGCAAATGTGGCGCGAGTGCGTCCAGCTTCTCTGCGTCGATCAACGGGGACGCGCGGTCGAGATCGATTCGCACGAGATCTTCGTTCATCAGCGGGTCATCTCCTCGGCGGGGGCAGCCCGAAGCGTCGCACAACGCCCTTCATCTGGCCACGGTTCTCGAGTTTGCCCAGACCTTCCCCCAGATCGGGCTGCTCCGCTTCGAACAGCGCATCCGCGACAACGCCGAGGCGCTGGGGATTCCCCTATCCAAGGTGGGAGGAACTCGAGATGACGGATCAGACGCCCGAGATTCAGCGATGGACGGCCAAGAGGAAGGCCGCGGTGGTCTTGAAGGTCTTGAAAGGCCAGACCACGAGCGTGTGGACGCCTGTCGGAAGTACGGGATCAAGCAGAGCGCCCTGGAAATAGAGCTCATGGCATTGATATGACAAGTCGCAACAAGAGCAGAAAATCGGTCCGGTCAAGTACTAGACGCCATCTGTTTCCTTGGCACCAAAATGCAAGCTACGAGATCAGACCAATGAAAAATCAGTACATGCCTTTCTGTTCATGACTTGGACTTCACCAACAAGACCCGACATGGCCCGTCTGCTCAAGCTCTGCTTACAGAGCCCGCAGGCTGAGCGAATCTACAGAAAAGAGGGTGCACTAACGCCGCGGCCAGCAGCCAACGGAGTCCTCCGAGCAGGCGCTCGTCGTCGCAGTGGGCGAAGGGGTCGTCGAGGATCAGGGGCAGAACTCATTCACGACGAGTTGATCTCGAAGTTGCCTGGAAAACCGTGGAAAGGGCAGTGAGCTCGTGAACTGGCGCCCATCCGGGACACTCGGCGGATGGCACCGAAGGTGACCACGCTGTCGTCTACTGGTGGACCATGTTCCCAGGTCCTGGACGGGGCATCGGCATTCAAGCCAACCCAGGATCACTGCCCCCCGAACCGCGCCTTCCATCCCCCGAAGCTCGTGGCCTCAGCCGGCACCGGGCCCTCGGCGAAGGGGATGAAATCGGCAACTCCACGGTATTGGATGTCGTCGTGGTTGTCGTAGATCAGGGCAGCGATCTCCTCAGGGTCGGTCGTCCCCCAGTAGTTCATGGTGAAGTCGTAATGGACCAGTTCCTGCGTCCAATCACCTGACAGAAGAACCAAGTAGCCCTGGTTCGACATCAGGTCGTTCTCTTGAACCGTCACATAGCTGGTCGATCCGATCCAGATCCCCCGATAGGTGGAATCCAGGATCTTGTTCCGGCGGATCTCGACCGTGGCAAAACCGGAGATGTCGAACTGGACATTGTTGTCCCGCAACACGTTGTCGTGGACCTGCACCTGCGCGTTGCCGCCGAGGATGTCGAAGCCTGACCCTATGAGGTGCTCGAGCGTACAGCCCGCGACCGTCCCCGGACAATTGTCGTATTGGATGCCACCGCCCCCTCCCAGAATCACACTGTCCACCACATCACCACCCGCGGAACGGCTGAAAGCAACTGCCCCGAAACGGTTGTCCCTGAAGCTGCATCCCCGGATCTGCCCGACATCGGCACCGTTGGCCATCATCAGCCCCGTATCCAGATTCCCCACAAACTCGCTGCTGGCGATCTCCAGACTCCCCACCACGAAGAATCCGATGTTGCAGGCCCGAGCTACGCAGTTGTGGGCCTTGAAAGCCCCCAGAGCATAGACCCCGCTCCAGGTGTTCTCGAAGCTCAGACTCTCGATCCGCGTCGTCACCACGTTCTCCGCCACCACCAAGCCCACCGGGTCATCCCAATTCGTATGGGGATCCACCGGACCCAGGACCACCGAATCCCGATCCATCCTGCATCACCGTGATCGTCCGCGCGAAGCTCCAGGCAGGCAACCCCACCAGCACCGCACCCAGAACCAGCGCCCGGAAAAACCCCGACCCCATGCGCATGTCGTCCATCCTTTGTGTCTTCCCCGTTCCAGTGTACCACATGCGGGCCGGGCCACGTCTCCCCCGCCCTGGAAACCCGGTCAGCCTGGAGCCGCCTTCACTCCCCCAACCCCAACTCCACCACTTCCCGGGGAAATCCCAGCCGTTCCTTCGCCCACTCGTAGCGGGAATGTTGGCAGGCCAGCAGCAGCACCTGCTGTTCGCGCGCGGCGTCCAACAAGAGACGCATGCCCTCGAGCAGGCGCTCGTCGTCGCAGTGGGCGAAGGGGTCGTCGAGGATCAGGGGCAGGTGGTCCTCGCCTCCCAACAGGCGGCTCACCGCCAGGCGGGCGGCCAGGTACACGCCGTCGCGCGCGCCGGTGCTGAGTTGTTGATCGATCTCGACCGCGTCGAGCAGCTTGTCGCCGTGTTGCAACTGGAAACGCAGGTCCTCGCCGAAGCGCAGCTCGCGGCTTCCCGTTCCCAGTTTCTCCAGCAGCAGTGAGGCCTCCCGGTTCAAGCGGGCCGCCCAGTCGTGGTAGGTCTCCCGGCTGATCGCTTCGAGATCGTCGATGGCCAGGGTGACCGCGTCGCGGAACTCCGTCGCGCGCCGCAGTGCCCGCTGGAGTTGTTCGAGTCTCGACCACAGCCCCGGGGCCTGGTCCTCGTACTTCTGCAGGAAGGCGCGCACCTCGGTCAGCGAATCCTCGCGCCGGCGCGCCTCGCTGCGTTCCTCGACGAGCAACTTCTCGGCGAGTTCATCGAGCTCGGCGCGGCGGCGGGAGAAGACCCACTCCCCGGTCAGCTCGACCGGCTCGATTCCCTCGGCGCGGCGGCGCTCGATCTCGACGGTCAATTCCTCCCGGCGCTTCTGGCGGCGCGAGCGCTCCTCGCTGGTCAGCACCTCCGCCCGCAGCTTCGGCAATTCCTCTTCACGGCGGCGGCGCGCCGCGTCCCGCTGGCGGTGGAGTTCCTTCAGGCGGCCCGCCGCCTCCTCGATCTCCTCCACCGTGGCCTTCTCGGACACTTCGATGCCACACGCGGCCAGGGTCTCACGCAGTTCGCCGCGCCGCTGGATCCAGGCCAGCTTCTTCTCGTCGGCCAGGGCCTGCTGGGTCTTCAGCCGGTCGGCCGCCGCCTCGGCCTCACCCTGCGCCTTGAGCGCCGCGCGCAACCGTTCCAGGCGTTCTTCGAGGTGTTCGACCGACGGCTCCTCCCCGAACAGCTCCCACGCCGAAGCCGACGCCGCAAGGGCGGACTCCTCCTGGGTGCGGGCCTCCTGTCGCCGCTCCTCGATACCCTGCAGGGCGGACAGGTGGCTCTCGACGCTGCGCAGTTCGCGATAGCGCCCTTCCAGTTGATCGCGCTCGATGCCCAGGCGGTGGGCCAGGTCCTGCCAGGCCACCTCGTGTTCCTGGTTGCGTTCCTCGATCTCGTGGATCTCATCGGCGCAGCGCTTCATCTGGTCCAGGGCCAGGCTCTCCTCGGCGTTCCGCCAGCGTCCGGCCGAGACCAGGCGATACAGGCCCAGGACGACGACCACGCCGCCGGCGATCTGCGGCAGGGGGAAGGGAAGGCCCAGCGAGCCGCCGGCGAGAAGCCCGCCGGCTAAGAGCAGCGCTCCGGCGGCCGCGATCAGACCGCCGTCGCGGCGGCGGCGTGCGCGCGCGCGTTCCAGGTCGTCGTGGCGGCGTTGCCATTGCGAGAGTTCCTCCCGCAGGCGTTGCCGCTGCTCGTCGATGGAAAGACTCTCCCGCATCCGCGACTCGAGCAGTTGGCGGTCGTCGTCGGTGAGGTACTGGAAGGCGGTGAGCATCGACTCGGCCTGTTCGGGGGTGAAGCCCGCCGCTTCGATGGCCTGCTTTTCCCGCCGAGCGTTCTCTAGGAGGCGCTCGAGATCCCTTTGCGCGTCGGCGATCCGCGTCCTGGCTTGCACCAGGGCCTCCAGGTCCTCCGCCCGGGGCGGCCGCGCCAGGCCGAAGCTCTCGACCTTCTTCCGGGCCTCTTCCCATTCCTCCTCGGCCGCGACCGCGTCCTTCAGATAGGACTCGGCGGTGCGGCGCGCTCCCACCCACCTCTGGTACAGGGATTCAGCCGCGTCCAGATCGCTCTCGGCCACCTCCAGCAGACCGGCCTGTTCGCGATCGAGACGCTCGAGTTCGTCGAGCTGCGCGCGCAGCGTGTCGTCGGCGGTGAGCGCGGCCTCGATCTCCTCCTTCTCCAGCTCGAGGCGGGCCAGCTCGATCTCCTGGCTCCGCCGCTCCCTGGCCGCACGGCACACCTCGCTGTCCTGCAATTCGTCGATGCGACGGCCCAGGCGCTCCCTCTCGGTCAGCAGGGCGTCGAGCTTGCGGCGGGTCGCCTCGATCTGCTCGCGGCAGCGGTGGATCTCGGTGTCGACCTTGCCCCGTCCGGCCAGGGTGAGCCCTTCGTATTCGTCCAGGCCCTTGCGCAAGGCCGCCAGGGCCTGGGCCGCGGTGCTCTCCCCGGTGCCGGAATCGGCCACCCTCTGCAGGGCCTCGCCCAGTCCGGACGCGTCTCCCCAGGCCACTTCCCCCTGGCGCACGAAGGCGCAGTGCAGGAACTGCGCGCGGGACAGGCCCAGCAGGGTCTCGCCCACAAGCACATGGCGGCCTGAACGGTAGCGGTCGGTGAGGTCGCGTCCGCCCTGCAGCACGCGGACGGAATCTTCCTTGAAGTCGCGCTCGATGGTGAGTTCCTCGCCCCGGTGCGACAGGAGCAGGGAGAGACCGTAGGCGTTCCCACTCCAGGGACGGAAGCGCTCCCAGTCGGTCAGGCGGCCCCGCGCCTTCCGTTTGTCGCGGTCGAGACCGTAGAGCGCGGCCAGGACGGCCTCGACCAGGGTGGTCTTGCCCGCCTCGTTGCGTTCCAGGAGCAAGCCCAGGCGTCCCTCGCCCGCCTCGAGGACGTACTCGCCCCGCAACTCGCCGAAGCCCCGGATGCTCAGGTGCAACAGACGCATCACGCCTCACTCGAGGCCCCGCCGGGAAGAACCCGCGCCGCCTCCGCTTTCGGGTGTCCGGAAGAGATCGCCATCTCAGGCCTCGTAACGGGTGTCCAGGCGCCCGCGCCGCAGGGCGTCGAGCGCGTAGAGCAGGGCGCGGCGCGCGGTGTCCGCCTCGGCCGCGTCCCCGCCTTCGATCCGCTCGCGCAGGCGCGCCACCAGGCGCTCCTCGGTGGTGCGGGCCTCCTCGAGCTTGGGATAGCGGTCGAGATCGATGTCGACGGTCAGCCGGGAGAGATCGCAGTGGAAGTGGAAGAAGCGCCCTCGATACTCCGGCAGGAAGTCGAGATCGAGCCCGGCCATCCGCCGCCCCGAGAGCTTCAACGCCACCAGGTCGTCGTCTACCGCCCCGGCGTCCGCCAGCGCCCCCTCGATCCGCGCGCGGGCCGCTTCGGCATGCCCGCAGCCGGAGAGATCGGCTTCGACGGCCACCACCTTGCGGCGATCCAGCGGAACGAACCGCACCCGCGGAGCGCCCTCGCCCAGCTCGACGATGAGCGCGCCCTTCGGGCCGGTCTCGTCCAGGCCGCCGCCGATCAGGCAACCGCTGTAGGCCCCGGCGGGCGCGCCGTCGGCCCAGTGCAACACCTGGTGTCCGTGGTAGTGCCCCAGCGCGGTCCAGGTGAAGCCCTGCCGGCGCAGTTCCTCTTCGCTGAAGGGATAGGTGGACTTGCCGGCCTGCAGGAAGGCCCCGTCGTCGCGGCTGCCGTGGAAGAGGAGGATGGAGATCGCCGCCGGCGGACGCTCGATGGGCGCGCGCAGGCGCCTCTCCTCGCTGGGCCTATTGGCCGCCACCCCGCAGGCGGTGACCTTCACGTCCTGGCCCGGCCAGTCGACGGTGCGGAAGTCCTCGTGGGCGAAGATGTGCACATTGTCCGGCCAGGCGAACTCGCGGCTTCCCGCCTTCCGGCCGGCGCGGTAGGGGGAGGCGCCGCTGTAGGGGTCGTGGTTGCCCGGCGCGATGAAGACCGGCTTGGGGGCGACCCGGGCCAGGGTCTCGGCCACGAAGCGCAAGGTGTCAGTGCGCACCAGCTCGTCGTCGAAGAGGTCGCCGGGCAGGAGCACCCCGTCGAGATCCTCGCGGCGCACCAGGTCGATCGCCCGGGCGAAGGCCTCGCGGCGCTCCTGTTCGCGCCGGCGCGCGGTCTCCTCGTCCAGCCCCAGGCGGCCGGCGGTCAACGGCGCGTCGAAGTGCAGGTCGGAGAGTTGCAGCACGCGCAGACGCAAGGTTTCAGAACTCCCGAAGGCTTCCCGAGGTGACGAGATGGCGGCGAGCGATCCTCCCGGTCGTCACGCGCGAGAATCCCATCGCCCGTAGAAACAAACCCGGCGACCGCAGATACGGCCGCCGGATTCCCAGGGGCTTCCGTCTTCCCCCGTCAACGCGTCCGGCTCTGCTTGCGGGAGAAATAGTCCTTCGTCAGCCTGACCAGAACTCCCGAGAGCGCGAACACGCCGATCAGATTGGGCAGCGACATGAGGCCGAGCGTGATGTCCGCGAAATTCCAGACCAGCTCGAGGCTCCAGATCGCGCCCAGGAACTGGAAGGTCACGAAGACCCAACGATACACCGGGCGGGCCTGCGGACCCCAGAGATAATCGACGGCTCGGTCACCATAATACGACCAGGTGACCGATGTGGAAAAAGCATAGAAGGGAATGGCGAGAGTCACAATGTATTTCCCCAGTCCACCCATCACCGGTTGCAGGCCCAGCATGAACGCATGGGAGGTGAGGACCGCGCTGTCCAGTCCCTGTCCGGTCTGGGGATCGACGTAGCGCCACGCGCCGGTGATGACGATCACCAGTCCGGTCATGGTGCAGATGACCAGGGTGTCGATGAAGGGACCGGCCATCGCCACCAGTCCCTCGCGCACCGGCTCCTTGGTCTTGGCCGCCGCGTGCGCGATGGGCGCGCTTCCCTGGCCCGCTTCGTTCGAGAACAGGCCGCGCTTGATCCCCCACTGCAAGGTCAGCGCCACCCCGGCGCCCGCAAAACCGCCCGCCGCGGCGGTGGGATGGAAAGCCTCGTACACGATCAGCTTGAACGCGGCGGGAATGAGCGAGAGATTCAGCGCGAAGAGCAAGAGGGCCCCGCCCACGTAGAACACCGTCATCAGGGGAACCAGCCGGCTGGCGACCCGGCCGATGCGCTTGATGCCCCCCACGATGACCAGAGCCAGCAGGGTGGCCAGCACGAGGCCGGTGATCCAGGGAGGAATGCCGAAGTCGTTCTGGAGGTTGCCCGCCACGGTGTTGCTCTGGACGATGTTGGCCGATCCCATGCTGGCGATCACGGTGAACAGGGCGAAGCTCGCGGCCAGCCACTTCCATTTCGGACCCAGCCCCTTCTCGATGAAGTACATGGCGCCGCCGGCGGCCGACCCGTCCTCCTTGAAGTCGCGGAAATGGTGGGAAAGGGTGCATTCGGCATACTTCGTGGCCATCCCCACGAAGGCCGAGATCCACATCCAGAACAGCGCCCCGGGCCCGCCGATGTGGATCGCCGTCGCCACCCCCGCGATATTGCCGATGCCGATGGTGGCGCTCAGGGCCGCGCTCAGGGCCTGGAAGTGGTTGATGTCCCCTTCGTCATCGGGGTTATCGTAGTGGCCGCGGATGATGTCGAAGGCGTGACGCAGCTTGCGCAACTGGATGAAGCGCATGAGCAGCGTCAGGTAGATGCCGCCGCCCAGGATGAGGATGATGAGCGGAAGCCCCCAGAGGAAATCCGAGACGGTCTTCAGGACGTAGGTGACCGATTCGAGCATCGAAACCCGTGGGGCGGGATGAAGGGGAGCGACCGCTCCGGAACGGGGAGGATTCCGGGGAGCGAGAGTGGGGCCGTGGCGGCCAAACTACCAGTCCCGATCGCTCCCGGTCAAGCGCCGACGCGCCTCTACAGCCGGATGGAATAGCTGATCTTCAGGGTGAGGTCGCTCTCCAGCGGGGCGAAATCGACGGTGTCGTCTCCCCGCACGTCGCTGAAGACCAGGTAGAAATCGCTCTCGTCGCCGAAGATCCAGTGCAGGCGCGCCTGGCTGTAGATTCCGTTCTGGACGCTGTTCCACTGGGTGAAGACGGCCAGGCTCCAGGCGTTGGTGAAGTCGAAGCGCACGCGCAGCCGGGTGATGTCCGCGGCGAAGTGCTGGGTGCTCGCGCTCGACCGATCCTCGCGGTCGAGCCGGTGGGTCTCCCCCTCGAAGGACACCGTCAGGTGGGGTGCCCACCGCGCCACCAGCGATCCGGTCAACGACTTGAGGAATCCATCGTAGTAGTCGCCGGTCTCCCCGCCCAGCTCGAGCGTCACCGGCCAGGAGGGATTGCTTCCCAGGCCGAATCCCACGCGGGGAAAGTGATAGTCGCCGGGAGGAAACACGACCTCGCCCAGGGGAAAGTCCTCGAAGAGCCGCTCGAAGGACGCGCTGTAATAGAGCCCCAGCTTCTCCTCGTTGGGACCGAAGCCGGCGGTCTCGGCCCAGAGGTTGCGCGAGGCGAAGACCCCGTCGCGCCGGTCGATCCACTCTCCGAAGACGAAGTTCTCCATGCGCCGCAGCAGTTTCCAGTTCGGCTGGGGCGTCCACCCGATCTCGCCGACGTGATGGGAGATGTCGCGCCGCGGCAGGAATCCCACCCGGGGGGCGTAGTCGCGACCGTAGACCTCGTACAGCCAGGTGGCGTAGTACGAGGGCCGCGCGAAGCGGACCCGCCCGCCCCAGGTCCCGTGGTCGGGGCCGTCGCGCGGCTGGTCGCCGTAGCTGGGCGGGTCGCCGGCCAGGCCTTCCTTGCTCTCGTCGCTGAAGGCCCCATAGAGGGCGATGTCCAGGTCGGGCGTTGGGCGCAGGTCGGCGTCCACCCCGGACACCAGGTTGTAGATGTCCCCCCCCTCGGCGGTGCGCGCCACCATGATCGCCCCGACGCGGCTCCGGCGCCCGAAGTCCTGGCTGAGCCGGGCCACGTCGTAGCGGTAACCCAACGAGCCATCGACTCCCCGGGTCTTGATGTCGAGCAGGCCGAGATCGGTCCGCCCGATCTTCCCGGTGAGCCGCGTGCCGTACTCGATGGGAACGGTCTCGAAGCGGTCGTTCAGTCCGATGCGCCGGCTGAAGAAGGCGCGGTTGGCCGGCGAGCCGAAGGTGAAGTAGTCGCGGTTCTCCAGGAAGAACTCCCGCTTCTCGGGAAAGAACAGGGGGAAGCGGGTGAGGTTCACCTGCTGGTCGTCCACTTCCACCTCGGCGAAATCGGTGTTGACGGTCAGATCGAGGTTCAGGTTCGAGGTGATCCCCACCTTGGCGTCCAGCCCCACTTCACCGTCACCCCGGTAGTCCTCGCGATCCCAGGCGGTCTCGTCGTTGGCGTCGCCCCGGTGCACCTTCCCCAGCGCATAGGGACGCAACAGGATGTTGCGCCCCGGCGCGATGCCATGCAAACCGTCGAGGGATCCGGCCTGGCTCACCCGCAGGATGTCGAATTGCCGGTCGATGGGCGACCACAGGTCCTGTTCGTTGATCCGGCGGATCTGGCGCTCGAAGTTCAGCCCCATGCTGGCGTTGTCGGCCGGAGAGAACCGCAATGTCCGCCAGGGAATCTCGATTTCCCCCTGCCAACCTTCGGCGGTCATGCGGCAGGCGACCTTCCACACTCCGTCCCAATCCTGGTTCACCTGTCCGCCGGCGCCTTCGGCCCGGAACACCGCGTCGGTGCGCGACCCGTTGGGATTCACCTGGAAGAGGTAGCCGTTCTGCAGATCGTGGTAGGTATCGAGCACCACGGTGAAGTAGTCGTCGGCGGAGAGGTCGGCGTCGCGGCCCAGGATGCGGTGGACGATTCCCCGGGGATCGCGGTCGCGGCAGGAAAAGCCCAGGTAGAGCGCGCGGGGGGTGTAGAGCACCCGAACCACCGTCGATTCGCTCGCCGCCTGCCCGGTGTAGGGCCGCTGCTGGAGGAAACCGGTGGCCCGCGCCGCCTTCGACCACACCTCGTCATCGAGGAGACCGTCGATGCGGGGGCTCTTCTCCACCCGGGGAGGGCTCAGGGCCGGGCGAACCAGGGTGTGCTCCACCGCCCCACCCGCGGTCTCCGCCCGGGAAACGCCCGCCATGATCCCGCCCAGGATCATGAGGAACAGGAGCGCCCACCGCGGCCCTCCGCTCATCCTCCGCCGTGCCATGCACCCGTCCCTGCTAGAAACCCCGGGGAATGGAGATCTTGGGATCGAGCTTGCGGGCCTTGTCGAACGCGGCCCGGGACTCCTCCCGTTTGCCCTGCATGGCCAGGATGATCCCCTTCTGCACCAGGAAGCGCGCGTTGGAAGGCTGCGCCGCCACCGCTTCGTTGATCAGCCGGTTGGCCTCATCCATCCGCCCCATGCGGGCGTAGAAGGCCGCCAGTTGCGCCCGGGCGTCCTGCATGTCCGGTCGCAGCCGCAACACCTTCTCGAAGGCCTCCGTCCCGTGGACGATGTCCCCCGACATGGCGTAGGCCATGCCCAGATTGCCCCACACCTCCGGATCGTTCAAGACCGGGGCGGCCTCCTTCAGCAGGGGAAGGGCCTCGTCGACCCGGCCCTCCTGCAGGGCCATGCTGCCCAGTTGCGCTTTCACTCCCGGACCGGCCTCGTCCGCGTGCTCGCCCAGCAACCTCTTCGCCTCGCCGCCATGGCCCATCGCCTGCAGCACCCTGCTCAAGGTGCCCCGGGCCTGGTCGTGGAGGGGATTGAGCCGCAGGGCCTGCCGCAGCGCATCGCGGGCCTCGGCCATTCTTCCCTCATCGTAGAGGATCGCCCCCTTGTAGTACCACGCGTCGGCCAGCCGCGGATCGAGGGAGATGGCATGGTTGACCGACGCCAGGGCCTCCTGGTCCTTTCCCAGGCGGTGCAGCGCGAAACCGCGTCCCGCCAACAGGGCGGCCCATCCGGCATGATGATCGAGGCCCTTGTCGTAGGTCTTCAGCGCGTCTTCCAGGTGCCCCTGCCGGGCCTGGGTGAGGGCGAGGTTCTCCCAGTTGCGGGGATCGCCCGGATCCTCGCGCACCAGTTGGGCGAAGATCGTCTCCGCGTCGGCCAGACGTCCCATCTCCGCGTAGGTGTTGGCCAGGTTGAAGCGGGCTTCCCGGTTCGTGGGGTCGTGTTCGAGGACCTTCTCGAGTTCCTGGACCGCCTCGTCGTAGCGGTGCTGCTTGCGGTAGACCACCGCCAGGTTCACCGCCTGCTCGACATTGGGAAGACTCTTGCCGGAGGAAGCCGCGGTGTCGCTCTCTCCCCCCCCGATGTAGCCGAGCGAGCGGAGCATCTCCTCCAGCTTCTTCCCCGCCGCCTTGTCCACCACGATCTCGTCGCCGCGATCCCATGGACCCGTCTCGTAGGTGGGGGTGGTCGCCGTCGGGTGCTTCTTGCGGTAGTCGGACGTGAAGGCATCCTCCAGGACATGCCCCTTCATGTCCTGGGCCACCGGCAGACCCAGCAGGTGGAGAATGGTGGGCGCGACGTCGTAGATGTCCGCGCCGCGGATCCGGGCGCCGGGCTGGATTCCCGGACCGTTGAGGCAAATGATGCCATCGGGCATGTGACTCTGGTCGGCGACGGCGATGTCGAAGCGGTTCTCCTTGAGCCGTTCGTCCCCGGTCCGGAAGCCATGATCGGAGATCACCATGACCACGGTGTTCTTCCCCCGCTTCTCCAGCAGCTCGCCCAACAGCTGGTCCTGCCACTTCCAGTAGGCCTCGAGGGTCCCGCGGTACCTCTGGTAGTCCTCCTCGCTCACCCATGGTTGCTTCGGAGGAGCGTACTCTCCGAAGAGATGCTCGGTGGCGTCGGTGCCCTCGTAGTAGATCGCGAAGAGACGCGGGCGTTCCTTGGGAAGCAAGCGGGTGGCCAGGTTGGTGTAGAGCAGGCTGGTGGAGATGTTCTGGCGGAGGTGCTGGACCGGGCCGCCGTAGGGACCGCTTCCCCCGTCGCGGTCCAGCCCGGCCGCGGTGGTGTTCACCATGGAGAGCAGCAGGGAGGTAGAAACCTCCCGCGGCGGGACCCGCACCGCCTCGACCATCTTCATCAGGTCGGGCGGATAGGTTTTGCCCGGCACCTCCAGGGTGCTTCCGGTCACCCCGAAGGAATGGTAGGCCACGTAGTCGCTGACGATGAACCCGTGGACCGGCTCGGCCGGCCAGGTGGCCCACCAGCCGATGACCCCGACCGACTCATCGTGTTCGCTGGCGATGTTCCACACCGTCCGCACCTTGCGGTCGCGGCTGGTGACGGGAATCTTCGAACCGTCCGGACCGTCGCTCATGAACCAGGTGATCCCGTGCAGGTCGGCGGTCTTGCCCGTCGCGATGCTGGTCCACAGAATGGGGGAGAGCATGGGGTCGTCGGTCATCATCCGCCCCCAGGCGCCTCCTTCGCGCAGGCGGGCGAGGTTGGGCATCTCTCCCTTGGCCATGTAGGGCTCGAGGATGTCCCAGTCGGCGCCGTCGAAACCGATGATCCAGAGTTCGGGCCCGCCGCCCTTGCCACATCCGGCCAGGGCCAGGAGAAGAAGGAAGAGCGCCGACAAGACGGCCCAGGATCGGTTTCGAGGGTTCATGGAGGATCCCCGCTCGGTCGGATGAGGTGGTTGGGGTGGAGCCGGAAGCGGCGCGTTGAGGGTATCACAAGGCACCATGGGAAACATCCGCCGGCTCCTCGAAAAAAGCATTTCGCCATCGGGGAGTGTTCTCCTGTAGGCTCAAGGGGAAATCGTCCCGCGGCCGGCCCTTTTTCGGCGTCCGGGCCCCAGGGGTGACCCCGGAAGCGTTCTCTCGCCGGGAGGGGTAATCCTCCCGGCATGGCGAGGCCTTTGGTGTGACCGAACAAGAATCGCCCCTTCTGCGCGCCCATGATCTGCTGCGCCGCAGCGGTCTGCCCCCCCTGCAGATCCAGAACGCCGGACGGGGAAGCAACCACCATCTCTTCGTGATCGAGCTGGACGAAGGACCCCTGCGGCTGTTGCGCATGCCGGTCGACAGCGACGCCGGACCTCGCCTGCGCAGCGAAGAGGAAGCCATCCGCCGGGCGTCGACCACGATTCCCGTTCCCCACCCCACCCTGCTCATCCCCTCTTTGCACCGGCCGGAGGGGTCGATCCAGCCCATCGTCGACGGAACCCGGGCCCAGGATCTGCGCCGGCAGGGGGAAGAGGGAGCCCGGGTCGAGCTCTTGTGCCATCTGCTGGGGCAGGTCCTGGCCCGACTCCACCAGATCGAGTTCCCCGCCCACGAACCCACCTTCATTCCCTTTCTCAGCCCCAGTTTCGTCACCGGGAACGAACGCCTTCTGCACGGGGACGCACACCTGGGCAATCTGATGGTCACCCCGGACGCCAAGGGGGGGTTCCAGGTCACCAGCCTCATCGACTGGAGTTTCTGCCACTGGGGCCCTCCCGAGAGCGACCTGGTCGAGATGGCGATCACCGAGGCCGAGCCGCGGCCGCGCCTGGGACGGGTGTTCTTCGAATCGTACCTCGAAGCGGGGGGCTTCGAACCCCGCGAGCACGTGTTCAAGTGGGCGCTGCTGCGGGAACTCGAACGGAGGCTGTCCGCCCACGCCCAGGCCTACGAACAGGCGGCCCGCGACGCATGGACGCGCTGGCTGGACGCCCTGCACCGGCCGGCTTCGCGGGCGTTGCACATCTTTTCGGCCGGACGCAGAGGTCCGGGCGACCTGGTCTGAGGGCGCGGTGCTCAGAGCGAGGGATGCTTCCGGTTCCACCGGGTCGCCCGTTGGTACGCGGCGGCCAGGGCCACGATGGCTCCCTCTCCATAGTTGCGCCCGATGAAGCTCAGACTCGTCGGAGTTCCATCCTCGCGGAACCCGTCGGGCACCACCACGCAAGGATGTCCGGTGAGGTTGGTGTCGAGCAGGCTGCGCCCGGCGAAGGAAGGACAGACGTAGCCGTCCAGTTCACCCAGCATCTCCTCGAAACGCTGTTGCAGCAGGGTGCGGGCGCGCTGGGCCTGCACGTACTGCACCCCGGGGATCAACTGGGCGGCGCGGAAGACGTTGGGCCAGGCGTCTTTCACCTGGCGGACCAGCTCGTCGTCGCGGCCGCTGCGGGTGAGTTGATCGAAGGCCGACGCCGCCTCCACGTCGAGGATCACCAGCATCTCCTCTACCGGAAGATCGGGAAGCTCGATGGGCCGCAAGCTCACCCCGAGCTTCTCGATCTCCCCCAGGGCAGCCGCGTCGATGGAGACGTCGTCGTACTCGCTCTCGAACGCGGCCTTGGTGTAGCCGAACTTCAAATCCTTGATTTCTTCCGGTGAATACGTTTTCCACGGGGCGGTCACCGCGTCCCGATCGTGACCGTCGGCGCCGTGGATCGCCCACAGCACCAGGGCGGCGTCCTCGGCCGAGCGGGCCAGCACACCGATCTTGTCCATGGTCCAGGACAGGGCCATGCAGCCGGTGCGCGGAACCCGCCCGAAGGTCGGCCGCAAGCCGGTGGCGCCGCAACGCGCTGAGGGAGAGACGATCGAACCCAGGGTTTCCGTTCCCAGGGCGAAGGGCAATCCCCCGGCCGCGACCGCCGAGGCGCTGCCCGCCGACGAGCCGCTGCTGCCCTGGTCGAGCTTCCAGGGATTCTTCGTCGTCCCACCGAACCACACATCGCCCCAGGCGAGGGCCCCCACGGTGGTCTTGGCGATGAGCACCGCCCCCGCCTCGTCCAGGCGGCGCACCGCCTCGGCATCCTCGTCGATCACCTGGTCCTGGTAGGGCTTGGCGCCCCAGGTGGTGCGGTATCCCTGCACCGCCAGCAGGTCCTTGGCGCCCCAGGGAATCCCGTGCAAGGGGCCGCGATAGCGTCCCGCGGCCATTTCCGCGTCGGCCCGGGCGGCCGCCTCCAGCGCGCGGTCCTCGGTGAAGGTGATCACGCACTGGAGTTTCTCATCGAGTCGTTTCAAGCGTTCGAGGAAGAAGCGCGTGAGTTCCACACTGGTGATCGCCCGCGTGCGCAACAGGCGGGAGAGTTCGAAAACCGACGCGAAGGCCAGCTTGTTGCGCTCGGGCACGGTGGGCTTTTCCACCAGCTTTCCCGGGTCGAGCGCGCGGGTGATCGGCTCCCAGGCGCGAGGCTCTTCCGGCGGGTCGAAGGAGATCTCTTCGTTGCTGCGGGGGAAGAAGGTGGTGGCCGGGGAGACTTCGTTGCCGATCTGCAGGGCGACCAACGCCTGCAACGACTTCAGGTGATCCCGCACCGATTCGGCCATGAGCTTGCGCTCGTCCTCGGTGAAGGTGACTCCGGCCAGGCTCTCGGCCCGGGCGATGGTCTCCAGGCTGATTCCTTCGTCCCCGGCGGCGAGCAGCTCGGGGGCGACGGCCAGCATCAAGGCGCTGGCGGCGGAAGTTCCCAGGAAACGGCGGCGGTCGAGGGTTCTGGACATGATCTTCCTCCTCTTGCGGGGGCCCGGTCGAGTATCGCCATCCGCCCCCTTGTTGTCGCGGGAAAATCCCCCTTCCCGCGCCCTTGGCCGAAAGAGCGAACGAGAAGCCCTGCTCGACCGATCCGGCCACCGTGCATATGCTGGCCCGGAAAGGAGACGAGGGCCATGGCCAAGGAACAGCGATACCTGATGCGCGGGGGCGTCCCGCTGATGACGACCACGCTCTGGGACTACTCCTCGCGCACCTATCCGGGCGGAAGGCAGGGCGACGACGACTACGCGGGCGCCACTCCCAGCTACATCGTCTGGAACCTCCTGCAACGCTACACCCAGCCCCGCTGGCTGGTGGTCGACCCGATGGCCGGAAGCGGAACCACCCTCGACGTGGCCCGCGACCTCAAGCGTCGCGCGCTGGGCTACGATCTCCAACCCACCCGCAAGGACATCTTCCGGGCCGACGCCCGGGATCTTCCACTGGAGAGCGGCAAGGCCGACTTCGTCTTCATCGATCCTCCGTACTCGACGCACCTCACGTATTCGGGAAGCAAGGAGTGCATCGGCGAGCTGGACGCCCGCAAGGGGCCCCGGTACTTCGAGGAGATGGAGAAGGTGTTCCGGGAAGCCCATCGCGTGCTGCGCTTCGATCGATACTTCGCGCTGTACGTGAGCGACTCGGCCCGCAAGGGCCGCGACTTCGTCCCCATCGGCTTCGAACTCTTCGCCCGGCTGCGGCGGCTCTTCACCCCGGTGGACATCGTGGCGGTGGTCCGCCACAACCGCACGCTGAAGCGCCGCCATTGGCACACCAGCGCGGTCGAGGGCAATTACTTCCTGCGGGGTTTCAACTACCTGTTCATCCTGAAGAAGACCGCGGGGCCGGCAAGAACGCCCGCGCGGAGGAAGAAGACCGCGGGGCCGGCGAAAGCGCCCGGGCGCCGGTCATCTCAAGCCTCGCGCCGCAGGGATTCATAGAGCGCCTCGAGCTGGGGCACGTGGCGAGGGAGGCGGAGAAAGACCTGTTCGGCCAGGCTCTGGTCGTAGGTGTGGCTGGTGAGATTCCGGTCGCCCAACATCTCCAGCCACGGCCCTTCCTCGATCCATCCCTGGCGATAGGCCGCCTGCAGACAAGAGCGCGGGGAGGCGCAGTCCAACCCCTCGCGACGCAGGCGCTGCTGTGCGGCCTTCCAGGCCAGTTCGAAACAGAACTCGAATCGCTGGATGGCGGCGTCGCGAACCACGTCCGAGGGCGGAAGATCGAGAACCTCGCGCAGGCGCACGATGGCCGAACCGAGGCTTTCCAACGGTGCGTTCACAGTTCGATCCCTTCGCGAAGGATGGCCTCGCGGCGGATCTCGTTCAAGGCATGCAGATCCACCAGGTCGATTCCCCTCAGAGTCGACAGGGAGTCGAGAACCTCGCGCAGGCGCGCGCTCTCGGAGGCTTCGAGCGACCGACCGGCATCCACGGCCAGGTCGATGTCCGAGCGGGGAACCGCGGTTCCCCGGACCCATGAACCGAACCACCAGATCCGGGTCGGCGCGCCCAGGACGCTTCGGATCAGCCCGGCCGCCTCTTCGGCCAGTTCACGCGGCATCGCAGATGGTGGTGACGGCGCCATGCCCGCTCCCGCGTGCAAAGGAGGAAGTACCGGGGAAGATGCTGGGCCGATCCACGCCGCTTGTCAACCATCACGAACTCGCCGCCGGGGCTCCATTCTACCTCGCCAGGACCAGGGAGGTAGACAGCCTTGTTTTCCCGTTTTCCAAGACGGCTCGGTAGGCTCCACTGGCGACAGGTCTTCCCTGATCATCTCGTCCATCCCAAACGACATGCTGACGCCCTGCCGGACGCGACCCATCGACGAGCGTCCTCACCTTGCGCCCCCGGAGGTCGTAGAGGACAAGATGAACCACCGAAGCGGTGGGAAGATCGAAGACCAACTCCGTTCGGGGGTTGAAGGGGTTCGGTGCGGCATGCAACTTCACCGGCCGCCTGGACGTCAGCCCGCCGGCTTTCATCGCATTCGTCGAACCCACCGTGGTCCCAGTGTCAGAGTCGACCGTGAGTCCCATCGCCAGGCTCAAGGCGGGGTCGAGGCGGTCGTAACTCCTCCCCCCGTCGGGCGACAGCAATTGATCCCCGGCAACCGACGCCAACCGGAAGTAGCCTATGGCTGGCCCCCCGCTCGCCCCTCTTCCTGGAACATCATTGCCCCGCTCGAAGACCGCGGCCAACCACACGCGACGTGTCCTCTCCACCGATTCCGCGCGCAGAACCACCGAAAGAGCCTCGTTCTGTGAGGGCGAGGGGCCAAGAACCTGGGCCTCCACCTGATCCCAATCGGGAAGTCCACCGGGACCACTGCCGAGGAGGTATACCGCGGTGGGAGCTGCCAGACGATCGTTCAGGTAGAGATAGGCACCGGTGACCCGGGTTCCCCCGGACAACTCAAAGGCCCTCAGGTACGTGGGCATCGTCGCCGAGCCATCGTAGCAGAGGACACCATCCACAGCTCCGGCTGTTGGGGCGAGAACCATGGAAGTGATCAGGGAAAGCGCAACCCTCAACGACATTCTCCACGACATTCTAGATACCTCCAATACAACTCTTGATGGTGATGCTCCCGGAATCACTCCACGATTGGGCCACCGCGTTCTTTGAACGAACCACGTAGTTGAGCTTGCATCCTGGATAACAATCCTGGTCCTGCCAGGTGAGAACGTGGTGATACAGATTCAGGCTCGTTCGGGTTACCGTCCACGTCACATCAGCGTCCTGGGAACTGATGGTGGTGACATACACATAGCAGTTGCTTCCCGAAGAACCCGCAGCCAGGCTGATATCGACTTGGTCTTCTGTGGAGGCGCCCACCGTATCCCATTCGAAGACGAAGTCCACCGTCCCCGGTGCAAGCACCTTCACCGCCGCCACCGAGTTCAGTTCGACATACGGTATGCTCTGGTCCTGCAGGACAACCGTTTGTCCGGCATTCAGATTCTCGAAATCGGTGATCACACCATTGGGCCAGTGTACCGACAGCGAAACCAGATTCTGCTGACCGGCCCCGAAGACCATGGGAACCGATGGTCCTGTGCTCGTACTCTTGTGTCCCTGCACCCACTGGCCTGCGCCTGTATCCGTGTTCTCGACGTAGGTGCCGATGAGATCGGTGTTCGTGGTTCTGTCCACGTGGTACTGGCCGACTGCATGGCCCTCAAGGCGCACCACCAGAGAGTTGTTATACGGGTCGTCACCCGCTGGAGGACAGTTCGTGCAGATACGCGTATCGAAGTTCTCCATGAAGAGGCGGACATTTCCGTTGTCATCGGCCTGGAAGAGGTCGACGTCGCCGTCCCCGTCGAAGTCAGTGGCTACACCGTGGGCGATGCCCACCCCGGGTAGGCAGTGAGCGCACATAGCTCGAGCCCGTGGATGTCGTTTTGACCAAATCGGACTGGATGTCCCCGGAAGTGAAGAACTCGGCGTAGCCACCCTGATCGTCGATGATCTGCGCGACAGCCACTGAACGGCCGATGAGATTTCGCAGGTCCTGCCATTGAGCTGCGGTACTGCAAGTCAAGGTAGGAGAACTCCCACCACTGTTGATCCGCACGTCCGAGGCTCCGCTTCCAGTGGTATCCCCGTTGAGCTCGAAGAGATCGAGATCTCCGTCATGATCGAGGTCGATCCACACGAAATCCTCAGGCACCTGGACGTAGCTGTCCCCCTGCAACACGCCGGAAACCACACTGAAGGACGCGGTTCCCGAAGCGCCGTTGTTGTGCAAGATCTGTTTGATCAATGTGCCACCATCGGTGACCAGGTCCACCCAGCCATCTCCATCGTAGTCACCCCATGCGGCCACGGGTCCGTCCCAGATTCCGCTGCCGCGGATGCCGAGCGAGGCGCCGACCTCGGTGAAGGTGCCATCGCCGTTGTTGCGGTACAGCAGGTTACCTCCATCGTTTGGGGAGTAGACATAGAGATCGATGTCTCCATCGTTGTCGTAGTCCGCGGGGAGGGGGGCGAGGGAACCTTCGCTAGGTCGGGAGTTCTGGGGGTACACAATAGACGTCTTGTTAGTCCATTGAGGGAAGCCGTTAAATATGGGCTTTCCTTTATGGAAAACCGCAGGCGTGCTCTCATAGGAGACCTGCAGCTCCAAGTGCCCATCGGCGTTGTAGTCGAAGGTCGCGATCCCCGTGGAGATCCCACCAGGCAGCGTGATGTTGATCTGGGACGTCTTGTCGACGAAGCGGGCGTCGGAGAAGCAGTCAGTGGTTGTTGCAAGCAGGAGAAGCAGAGCAAGAGGCAGCGCGAGCGCGCCTCTTCGTGTGTTCATGAGAAACCTCCTCAGTAGTGCGATTTGAAGCTCCCGAAGGAGCTTTTCTTGGCCGGTAAGGGGACATCCCGTATCGGCCAGAACTCGACAAATCCCTGCGGGTTTTCCTTGGGATCATCGTGGCCGTCGAAGATGCTGGCCGCGATGGCGATGGAGTCTGTTGTGCCCCACCAGTTGTTGGTGAAATCGAAGATCGTTGTCGGCTCGGAGTTGTACGCGTTCAGGAGCACGGAATATAATCTCGAGTTCGTGATCTCGGAGTCGTGAAGCTGAATCGTGCCATAGTGAGTCGCCAAGGCTCCATAGGTCATGTCATCGAACTTGCACGCTTCGGCGACGATCTGTCCGCCACTTGTGACCTCCATTCCAATGGGTCCAGGAATGGAGTCGCCGCCAGCGAGAGAACACCTGGAAGCTCGGATCAGTCCTCCGTTCCAGGCGATGAACGCAGATACTCTCAAGTCGCGCGCGGTGCAATCCGTGACATCAGCAGTTCCCGGGCCAAAGATTTCCACCATTCCATAACGAACAAACTCGGAGCTACTGAGATCCAGCTTTCCATCATAGGCGACGTAACACGCCCTACTTACTCCACCCGGCCCCGTTCTGGCCTCGAAATGGCAGCCATCTACGACCGCCGTAGCCTCGATCGTTGCGCTGATGCAGCTGTAGTAGCAGCGGTAGAATTTGCTATCATGGATCGACACATGTGTCCCGGGATTCCCACTGATAATTCCATCCCCAAGATCTTCGAAGACACAGTCGCGAACGGTGGAGGTGCCCGCCCAGAACATCATCCCGTACCCTCCACCGTCCTTGATCTGAACCCCTTCGAAGGTGCAACTCTGATCAGTGAACAGACAATAGTTCTCGGTTCCATCGGGCCCATCGATCCACGCCAGTTCGGTGCCGATGATCGTGAGCGGCTTGTCGATCCAACCCACTGCCTCCCGGTCCTTGCGGTCCTGATGACGTGTGGTGGTCTCGGAGAAGGTCCCCCCCTCGATGAAGATCGTATCCCCGGGCGCCGCCGCATCGAGCGCCTCCTGCAAGATCCGGTAGGTCGGAGGCCCCCACTTGCGCACGACGAGGGTGTCCGCCAGCGCGGAACTCGAAACAAGCAACAGGAAAAGAACAACAAGTGCGTGAGGCTTCTGATATGACATCTCACACTCCAAACGTTTCGCGGTTTGAGAAGACGGCATGCAGACAAGCGGCGGGGGGGGAAACACCACCCCACGGACTTTGGTCCCAGCATGCTTCTCAATGGCTACACCAGGTGAACAGCAGCACAATCAGGCGGGAGCCGCGCTGCAAAGCCCACCGGTCGGGTGAGAGCACCCCGCGAAACAGGAAAAGGGTACCCCCCCCCCCATAGATTATGTCAAGAAAAAAAATCCCCGTCCAGTCGGTCCATCACGAGGGGGGTTCCGGGAGAAAGTCAGCTTGAACTTTGCCGTCAAATGGACAACTCAAGAGTAGAGAGTCTGGCCGCCAGTGCCTCCTGGTGATCGGTTGGCGTTTCGTTGCCGAGGCGCCGTCATTGCGCAGCAGTTGACGGACATTCCCATCCGTGACCAGATCCACCCATCCATCACCGTCGTAGTCACCCCATGCGGCCACAGGTCCGCCCCAGATTCCGCTGCCGCGGATGCCAACTATCGCGCCGACCTCGGTGAAGGTGCCATCGCCGTTGTTGCGGTACAGCAGATTGCCCCCGTCGTTGGGGGAGTAGACATAGAGATCGATGTCTCGGGCGTCAGGAAATCCCTGCGGATCGGTGCGTTTCTGCTACACTTCGTGCTCGTTTCGACCGTTCCCCCTCGCCCTCTGGAGCCCAGCCTTGACCCTGCAACCCTGGCCCATCCTGAAGGAAGAGACCCTCGCCGACATGGGAATCTTCCAATTGCACGAAGTGCAGGCGCGCAATCCCCGCACCGGCCAGGCCCGACGTCTGGCCCTGGTCTCGACCGTCGACTGGGTGAACGTCATTGCACTCACTCCCGAAAGGGAAGTGGTCCTGGTGCGTCAATGGCGCCACGGCAGCCGCTCGATCACCCTGGAGATCCCCGGGGGCTTGATCGACGCCGGGGAGAAGCCGGCCGAAGCGGCCGCCCGCGAGGTGCGTGAAGAAACCGGTTACGTGGGGGACCCTCCGACCAAGCTGGGCGTGGTGCTTCCCAACCCCGCCTTCCTGGACAACTTCTGCACCACCTACCTCATCGAGAACTGCCGCCTGGAAGGCGATCTGCAGCTCGACGACGGCGAAGACATCGAGGTGGTGAAGCTTCCCCTGACGGAGATCCCCCAGCGGATCGCGCAGGGAGAGATCCGCCATGCCTTGGTGATCTGCGGGTTCTACTGGCTGCGGCAGGAGCGGCCCGAGCTGTTCGCAACCGCCTAGGGCTTCTCCACCCCGCCCAGGTCCCAGTTCGTTCCGGTGCGCGGATCTCCCAGGATGTCCCAGGCGAGATCGGTGACGCTGGGATCCCACGCGGGGTGCTCGGGGAAATCGAGAGCGGAGATCCCCGCGCCCAGGACGGGTGAACCCGCCCCCGGCGTGAACCCCAGGGCGATCTCCCGCACCCGCTGGACGCTCCACACGTTGGTGGCGGGGACCCGCGGGGCCGCGAGCAGCGCGGAGACATCGAAGAGGCTGTGGGCCTCGCCGGAAACGTCCACGTCGCTGGCGGCGACATCGCCGGAGTAGAGGTTGTGGTCGTGGTAGAGCTGGCCGGCGCCGCCCTCGCGCACCCAGTACAGGCGTCCGTCGCCGCGGGCGGCGGGCCGGTTGTTCTCGAAGATGTTGTTGAACACCCACACCCGGCCCACCGGAACGCTGTTGCCCCGGATCATCACCACCGAGCGCAGGCGGTCGCCGCCGTTGCCCCAGAAGGTGTTGTTGTACACCCACACGTCGCGGCTGTTCATCACCGCCAGGGCGGCGTCGCCGTGGAGACCCACGAAGATGTTGTTGCGCACGATCGCCGAACGGACCACGGGCTGGGTGGGGTCGGGAATGCCGGCCTCGCTGGTGCCGATGCCCACCGCGGCATTGCCGCAGCCCCCTCCGGCCGAGGGCCCGAAGACGTTGTTCTCGTAGAGGATGTTCTCGCAGTTGATCTTCGCGTAGACGAGCCAGTCGCCGCCGCGCTCGGCGGTGTGGAAGAGCCAGCTTCCCCGCAGGACGACGTTGCGCACCTGGGCCGCGCTCGTGCCGTCGAGGCCGCGGCCGAAGATGTCGATGTTCTCCTGGAACCACTCGCTGGTCCCGCAGTTGTTGCGGGAGGGGTCGCGCTGTCCCGGATTGAAGAGCACCACGTTCTCGATGAGCAGGCCGTCGACATTGCCGGAGACCTTGATCACGTCGGCGTCATAGGGCGCGTCGTAGATGACGCAATCGCGGAGGGTGGAATGGTTCGCGTTGAGCACCCGCACCAGGCCGTCACCCGGAGATCCCTGGTTCCAGTCGCCGTGGATCTCGAAACCCTGCAGGGTGGCCCCGTCGGCGTTCTCGAAACGGACCGCGCTGCGGTCGCCGGAGTAGATGCTGGCGGCCAGGGGGCCGTCGATGGAGAGGAGCGTCACCCCGTCGCGCAGTTGCAGGAAGCTCTCGCGGTACTCGCCGGCGCGCACCAGCACCGCCGCGCCGGGGGCGCTCAGGCTGAGGCCGGCCCGGATGGTGGCACAGGGCGAATCGGGCCCGCCGCAGTCGCTGGTGTCCCGCCCCTCCGGCGCGACGTAGACCGCCGGACCGTCCCAGACGTAGCCGCCGGTGGAGCCACCCCCGGGCTGGCTTCCTCCGCCGGCCGGCTCGTCCACGGCCGGCGCCACCGTCGGCGTCTGCTGGGTGCCGCAGGCGGGCAGGATGGAGAGCGAGAACATCAGGGCCAGAGCAATCACGATGGACGACAGGATACGGGAAGACACGGCGGACCACCAAGGGATGTACGGGAAGGACAGCAGCAGATCGTGCCCCATCCCGCAGCACAGGAGATGCCAGGAAGCTTGAGAAGGGGTCAGGAGGGGTGCCACATGGCCTGGGAGCCGGGTCCCGGGCTTCGCCTCGAATCCCTCACGCCTCGGACAGGGGAATCCCCAGCGCCTCGGCGTTGTCGCGGATCCGCCGGTCGAAGCTGAGCAGCTCGATCTGCGGGAAGGCCTGGGTAAACTGCAGAGCGGTAGCCAGATGAAGGGCGTCGAGCGTGCGTACGGGTTCGGTGGGGAAGAGGCGTGCTGCGCGCTCTTGGACCGCCGAGTCGATCTCCATCTGGATCCACTGCGCGAGGGTACGGCGCAACAGCCCACGCAGGCCCTGGACATCCTTGGCGCTCAGGATCCCTTCGCGTTCGGCCCGGACGAGGGCCCGATCGGCTTCGACAGATGTGAGCACGGAGGTGACGATGGTTTCCGCCCGGTCGATGCATTCGCGGGCTGCGTCACCTTCCGATTCGCCAAGCATCCAGGAGAGGAGCGCCGAAGTCTCGACGTAGATGATACTCACGGCGCGTCATCCCGGTCGGCCTTGAGGAGCTTCCGGACCGTGCCGGAGGGAACCCCAACGGGCGCGGCCGGCAGTGGCTCTTTCTCACGCGCCGGCGGAATCACATTGCCCTTCGCAATCCACTCGGCAAGAATCAGGTTTCCGCTCTCCTCTCCACTGGTGTACACGGCGCCTGGCTCGTGGAGTTCAGCCACGACATTGCCTCGGTCGGAGACAAGGATGTGCGTGCCACGCCGGACCTCGCGGAGGTACGCACTCAGGTTGTTCTTCAAGTCCTTGATGCCGACGATCTTCATGGGCTACCAAAGTAGCTACTGGTAGCTACTTTGTCAAGGGGGCCGCTGGTAGGGCCACGACCATGGGGAAGCCGGACCCCAATACCCCTATCGCCCGAACCACGCCTTCAGGCCGCCCACGCTCCGCCGCTGCGCCGGGACCGACTGCATGAGAAACGGCATGAACTCCACCTTCTCGTACTGGGGATCGTCGTTCCCATCGAAGATCAACCCCGCGATCGCGGTGGAATCGGTCACCCCCCAATAACAGTTGCGCGCCACCAGGGAAGAATCGGAAGGCGCCAAGGTCCAGTTGCGAATGGCCCCCAGGGTCCCGCCGGAACCGATGTCGCAGTGGTCGAGGAAGAAAGTGCCCCCCGTGAAGGCGTCTATGGTCACGTAACTCGCATTGCGGAACACGCAGTCCCGGGCGATCACCCGGCCCTGGTGGGAGATCTCCATGGAAACCTCCCCACCATCCATGACAACGGAATCCAGCGTGGCCACCGAAACCACATCAACCACCAAACGGCGCAAACTTCCAGGCCCTTGCCCAAAACGGCAACGTTCCACGCTCGTTCTTGAGCCATCAAACAAATCGAGCCCACTCCCCCCAAAAGCACAATCCCGGATCACCCCGCCGGTCGCCCCGGTGATGCTGATCCCCCGACCCATATGACGGAACGTACAGCCCTCCACCAACAGGTTCGGATTGTGCCCCCCCACAAACCCCACGATCCCGTCGGGAAAACCGTTGGGGTCGGTATGCGACACGAACTCACACCCCTCGAAATGCACGTCCGGGGCGCTGATCATGGCGACATAGAGGTTGTCCGAGGAATCCTGGAAACGACAACCCAGGAAATGCACGGACATCGGAGTATCTACAAGATGATAGCTGTGCTCGAAGGTGATACCCGAAACTTCGAGACCGTTTGAAGAACTCTTGTCCGGAATAAAGCCCGCGGTCAGATACCCCTGGAAAAACTTCGTCACCGCGACCGGCCCCACGACCACGCTGTCCCGTCCCGATCCAAGGATGGTCAACGGCGATACCGTGGGGATCATGATCGCTGCCCCCGTGCCCCCCAGATCGAAGGTGTGCACCCGAAAGTCGTCATACCGCCCCGGACCAATGCGCACCGTGTCGCCCGCCGCCGCCACGTCCAACGCGTCCTGGATCACCGTGTACTCGCCACTGCCATCCCGCTCGACCACCAACGTGCGGGCCGGGGCGAGGCCCGCAACCATCAGCAGACACCCCACCAGCACCACCCCAAACTGCCCCCGGCCCCCGATGTCCCTCATCGCCCGAACCACGCCTTCAGACCGCCCACACTCCGCCGCTGCGCCGGGACCGACTGCATGAGGAACGGCATGAACTCCACCTTCTCGTACTGTGGATCGTCGTTGCCATCGAAGATCACCCCGGCGATCGCGGTGGAATCGGTCACCCCCCAATAACAGTTGCGCGCCACCAGGGAAGAATCGGAAGGCGCCAAGGTCCAGTTGCGAATGGCCCCCAGGGTCCCCGTTGAACCGATGTCGCAGTGGTCGAGGAAGAAGGTGCCTCCGGTGGCCGTGGAGATGGTCACGTAACTCGCATTGCGGAACACGCAGTCCCGGGCGATCACCCGGCTCTGGTTGGAGATCTCCATGGACCCTGTACCACCATCCACAACGACGGAATCCAAGGTTACAACCGATGCAAAATCGACCACGATCCGGCGCACATGATTTGCTGTCGGGCCAATCCGGCAACGCTCGATCCGCCCCGTCGAACCATCCGTCAACGCGAAATTGGCCCCCTCGAGAAACCGGCAATCCCGGATCACACAGTCCGTCGCCCCGGTGATGTTGATCCCCTCTCCCAGGTGACGGAACGTACAGCCCTCCACCAACAGATTCGGATTGTGCCCCCCCACAAACCCCACGATCCCGTTGGGGAAACCGTTGGGGTCGGTATTCGACACGAACTCACACCCCTCGAAATGCACGTCCGGGGCGCTGAACATCCCGACGTAGAGGTTGTCCGAGGGATCCTGGAAACGACAGTCCCGAAAATGGACGGGTACCCAGAGCTCGGTCAAGTGGTAGGTGTGCTCGAAAGTGATTCCTTGGATCTGGATCCCCCCTGTCGCCGCGCGTTCAATACTCATACACACAGTCAAATAGCCTTGGAAATGCCCTGTCACCGCGACCGGCCCCACGATCACGCTATCTCGACCCGCTCCGATGATGGTCAACGGTGACACTCTCAGAACCATGATGTCCGCACCCAACCCCCCCAGGGGAAGGTTGTGCAACGCCAAATCATCGTACCGCCCCGGACCAATGCGCACCGTGTCGCCCGCCGCCGCCACGTCCAACGCGTCCTGGATCACCGTGTACTCTCCACTGCCGTCCCGCTCGACCACCAGCGTCCGACCCTGCACCAGACCAGGGAGCAGAAGCAGACACCCCACAAGCAGGATCCAAACAAACAACCACCCACGCATCGCACAGGCCAAGGGCCAGGACAAGTACTGCCTGCCTTCATGCATCGTGATTCTCTCCCCGGCAAGGTTCCCGCACCACGGGGAGAGAGCCCTCGGGCTCTCTCCCTTCCCTGATTTCCTTCTCTGCCCCAGCCCCCAACGACTAGCGCACCAGGGTCACCTTCTGCCGCATCTGCCGGCCATCGGCCTCCATCCGCACGAAGTAGACCCCACTGGCCACCGGCACCCCCCGGTCATCCTGGCCCAACCACACCGCCCGGTACCGACCCCGCGGCTGCACCCCCTCCACCAGGGTCCGCACCAGCCGCCCCCGTACATTGTACACCCGCAGACCCACCTTCGCGGGGGCCGCCAGGTCGTACTGGATCACCACCGTGCTGCCCACCACCCACCACCCGCGCCTGCACATAACCGTCCGGCCACCGGCCAGGCGGAGCTGATTCATCGACACTACAGGGGAGGCGCTAGGGCGAGAGATTCGGCGCGTTGGACTACCCGCGGTGGTTTTCGGGGGAAGGGCTCCCCTCACCCCCCGAAGAACCACCGCATGGAAGCGTCGGCCAAGGCCTTCACCGGCGACCAGTACAGGCCCAGGGCCAGGGTGGGAATGGTCAGCACCACCAGCAGGACGGTGTGCGAGAGGGCCAGGCCCAAGGGGCCGGTCTCGCCGGTGCGGTCGAAGAACATCGCCTTGGTGATGCGCATGTAGTAGTAGAGGCTGATGACGCTGTTGACCACCGCCACCAGGGCCAGCCAGCCCATTTGCGCGTCGATGGCCGCGGTGAAGAGGTAGAACTTCCCGATGAAGCCCACCGTCGGGGGAATTCCGGCCAGGGACAACAGGAAGATGAACATCATCACCGCGACCGCGGGCTCGCGGAAACCCAACCCCCGGTAGTCGGCGATGTTCTCGTTGCCCAGGCGGTTGTTCAGGGCGATCACCACGAGGAAGGCCCCGAGGTTCATCAGGGCATAGGCCACCAAGTAGAACAGGATGGCGGCCAGGCCCGCCTCGCTCAGCACCACGAAGCCGATGAGCAGGTAGCCCACGTGGGCGATCGACGAGTAGGCCAGCAGGCGCTTCACGTTCTCCTGCCGCATCGCGGCCAGGTTGCCCCAGGTCATGGTGATCGCGCTGAGGAAGGCCAAGAGCCACGGCCACTGGATGCTCTGCAGGGCCTGCACCACGTCCGCCCCGGCCGATTGCACCAGCGTGGTGTAGAAGAAGCGGATGAGCAGGGCGAAGCCCGCCGCCTTCGGCCCGGCGGCGAAGATCGCGGTGACCGGGGTCGGCGAGCCCTCGTACACATCGGGGGTCCAGAAGTGGAAGGGCACGGCCGAGATCTTGTAACCGATGCCCGCCATGATCAACACCACCGCCACCAGCATGGCCAGCTCGTTGCCCTGCACGCTGAGCTTCTGCTGGAGGCCCGCGTAGGACAGCTCACCGGTCAGCCCATAGAGGATGGACGCCCCGTAGAGCATCAGCCCGCTGCTGACCGCGCCCCACAGCACGTACTTGAGCGCCGCCTCGGACGAACGCAGGCTGAAGCGGGCGTAGCCGGCCAGGATGTAGCTGGTGATGCTCACCAGCTCGATCGACAACACCATCATGATGAGATTGTTGGCCTCGGCCATGACCATCAGGCCAAAGCCCAGGACCGCCAACAGCGAGTAGTACTCGCCCTTGTTCTCGCGGTCCTTCCCCATGATCTCGCGGCTGCTCCAGGAGAACAGCGCGGTCACCAGGGTCACTCCCAGGAACACGTAGCGGAAGAACTGGGCGAAGGGGTCGACCACCACCATCTGCCCGAAGATTCCATGCGCGGCGTGGGGCGGATGCGCCACCGCCAACACGAAGGACAGAAGCGTCCCCGCCACGAGCAACGAGAGGGTCAGGCCGTGCCGCCGTCCGCGGGTGACGAGATCGGCGCCCAGACAGACCAGGAAGGTCAGCGCCATGACCGCCTCGGGCCAGAAATAGGCCGCGTCGGACCAGGTGAAGCTCACCGCCGCCTCCTAACCCGGAATCATCCCGATGAGGGTGATCAGTGAGGTCTTGACCAGGTGGATGAAGGGCGCCGGATACACGCCCAGGAAGATCACGATGGCCGCCAACGGCAGCACCGTCGTCAGCTCACGCGCGCTGATGTCTTCGATGTGCTCGTACTTGGGGTTCAAGGGTCCCAGGAACACCCGCTGCAACATCCACAGCACGTAGGTGGCGCCCAGGACGATGCCGATGGCGCTGATCATGGTGACCGTGCGATAGACGGGGAAGGCCCCGATGAACACCAGCGCCTCGCCCACGAAACCGCTGAGACCGGGCAGGCCCAGGGCGGCGAACATCGCCAGGCTGAAGACCGTGGTATAGCGCGGCATCACCATTCCCAAGCCTCCGAAACCGGCGATCTCGCGATGGTGGGCGCGGTCGTAGATCACTCCCACCATGAGGAAGAGCATCGCGGTGATGGTGCCGTGATTGAACATCTGCATCACCGCGCCGGTGATGCCCGCCTCGGTGAACACCGCCATCCCCAGCAGGACATAGCCCATGTGGCTCACCGAGGAATAGGCCACCAGCTTCTTCATATCCTTCTGCGCCAGGGCGCACAGGGCCCCGTAGATGATGTTGACCGCCCCGAGGATCGCCAGCGGCCAGGCGAACCAGCGCGTCGCGTCGGGCAGGATGGGGTAGAGAATCCGCAGCATCCCGTAGGTCCCCATCTTCAGCAGCACCCCGGCCAGGATGACCGATACCGCCGTCGGCGCCTCCACGTGGGCGTCGGGAAGCCAGGTATGGAAGGGGAAGATCGGCACCTTGATCGCGAACCCGATGAACAGGAAGAGGAACAGCAAGTGGCGGACGCTGGGATTGAGCAGCCACGTCCCGTGGTTCACCTGGTTCATCATGTACAGCATGTTGAAGGTGTGCTGGCCGGTGTTGGGATCGCGCACGTTCAGGTAGAGCGCGATCATCGCCAGCAGCATCAGCACCGAGCCGGCCAGGGTGTACAGGAAGAACTTGATGGCGGCGTATTCGCGCCGCGGCCCGCCCCAGATGCCGATGAGGAAGTACATCGGCAGCAGCATGACTTCCCAGAACACGTAGAACAGGAAGAAGTCGAGCGCGACGAAGACCCCGAACATGCCCGTCTCGAGAACGAGGAACAGGGCGAAGTAGCCCTTGGTGGCCTTCTCGATATTCCAACTCGCGATGATGCACAGGAAGGACAGAAGCGCGGTCAACAGCACCATGGAGATCGAGATGCCGTCGACTCCGACGAAGTACTCGATGTTGAACGCGCCGATCCAGGTGGTCTTCTGCCAGAACTGGATGGCGGCCGTCCCCCGGTCGAACTGCACCAACAGTTGGATCGCCAGGATCAACGGAACGGCGCTCGTGGCCAGGGAGATCCATCGGTGCCAGACCTTCTTCTCCGAGGGTGTCATCACCACGAGAGCCGCACCCAGAAGCGGCACGAAGGTGATCCAGGTCAGCAAAGCGCTGGGGTTCGCGAATTCGGTCATCGGTCGAGCGCTCCTTGCATGGGTGGACGAACCAGCCGTCCCGTTACCCCGGCTCTTTCCCCTAGGAAGGCCAGGCCACTCGATAGACGAGAATGAGAATGACGAGGCCCGAGATCAGGCCCAACAGATAGGTCTGGATGCGACCGGTCTGCACCGTCTGCAACGCCGCCCCCAGTCCGCGAAACAGCTCACCCGTGCCGTTCACCAGCCCGTCGACCACCCACTTGTCGACGGCCCCGGTGAAATTGCTGGCCCCGCGTGTGAGATAGCCCACGCCGTTCACCGCTCCGTCGACGATCCACTTGTCGAAGGCCGCGGCTGACTGCGCCTTGAGCAGGGTCCAGCGGATCACCGTGGCCTGGTAGATCTCGTCGAACCAGTACTTGTTGATGAGCAGCCGGTAGGTTCCCGGCAGCGCCTGCTGCCACCGGCGGCTGTCGATGACCTTGCGCTGGTAGGTGAGCCACGAGAAGAGGATCCCCGCGCCGGCAAACAGCAACGACAAAGCCATGGCCCAGTTGTGCGCCTGGTGATGGATGTGCTCGGCCGCTTCGCTCAGCGGCTCGGGGTTTCCCACGAAACGGCCGAACCACTCCGAACCCGCCGGGGTCAAGCCGCCGGCCACCACCGCCAGGAGCGCCAGCACCATCAGAGGCAACGACATGCTCGCGCCCACCTCGTGCGCGTGGTCGTGTTTCTCCTGGTTGCGCGGCGCTCCGGTGAAGGTCATGAACACGATGCGGAACATGTAGAACGAGGTGATGCCCGCCGCGACCAGGGTCAGGGCGAAGGGAAGCCAGTGCGCGGGATGCTCCATCGCGAACGCCAGGGCCGAGGCCAGGATGGCATCCTTCGAGTAGAACCCGGAGAACGGTGGTACGCCGGAGATCGCCAGGGTGGCCAGGGTGAAGGTGACGAAGGTGATGGGCAGCTTGTGACGCAGCCCACCCATCTGCCGCATGTCCTGCTCGTGGTGCATCGCGTGGATCACCGCGCCCGACCCCAGGAAGAGCAGGGCCTTGAACATGGCGTGCGTGGTCAGGTGGAACATCCCGGCCAGCACTCCTCCCACGCCGACCGCCGTCACCATGTACCCAAGCTGGCTGAGGGTCGAATAGGCCAGGCCTCGCTTGATGTCGGTCTGGACGATGGCGATGGTGGCGGTCACGAAGGCGGTGATCGCTCCCACGTAGGCGATCACCAGCAGCGCGTTCGGTGTGAACAACGGGAAGAGCCGGGCGATCATGTACACGCCGGCCGCCACCATGGTGGCGGCGTGGATGAGGGCGGAGACCGGAGTGGGGCCTTCCATCGCGTCGGGCAGCCAGATGTGCAGGGGCATCTGGGCGCTCTTGCCCACGCATCCCATGAACAGCAGCACGCCGGCCACGGTCAGGAGTCCGGCGGGCAGCGCCCCGTGATGGACCGCGGCGAAAAGCTCGGTGTAGCGGAAACTTCCGACGGTGGTGAAGAAGAGGAGGATCCCCAACCAGAATCCGAAGTCCCCCACGCGGTTCACCAGGAAGGCCTTCTTGCCCGCGTTCGCCGCGCTGTCCTTGTGGAAGAAGAAGCCGATGAGCAGGTAGCTGGCCACCCCCACCAGCTCCCAGAACACGTAGAGGAAGAAGAGGTTGTCCGCCAGCACGATACCCAGCATCGCGAAGGTGAACCACCCCAGGAAGGCGAAGTACCGCGCGTAGCGCCGGTCACCCTTCATGTAGCCCATCGAGAAGACGTGCACCAGGAAGGACACCGTGGTCACCACCACCAGCATCACTGCGGTCATGCCGTCCACGAGGATTCCCGCGTCGATGTGGAAGCGGCCGATCTCCAGCCAGGTCCACCCCTGCTGGATCTTCGTGGCCGGGTCATCGAGGACCCAGAAACGGGCGAAGATCCTCAGCGCGAGGATCCAGGCCACCGCCATCAGTCCCACCCCGACAAAATCGCCCCGCCGTGGCAGCTTCTCTCCGAAGAAGAAGGTCACGAGGTAGCTCAGGATGGGCATGGCCAGGATGATCAGGGCCGTACTGATGATCGGATCCACGATTGCCCCCTAGTGGCTCAGGCGGTCGACCTGCTCGACCCGGACCGTGTGGAAATTCCGGAAGATCGCCAACACGATCGCGAGCGCGACGGCGGCCTCCGCCGCGGCCAGGACGATGATGAAGATGGTCATCATCTGGCCGTTGATCGAACCGGCGACATAGCGCGAGAACGCCACGAAGTTCAGCGCGGCGGCGTTCAGGATGAGCTCGACCCCCATGAGGATGACGATGGCGTTGCGGCGGCTGGTCACGATGAACACCCCGAGGGCCAGTAGGACCGCGCCCAGGGTGAGGTAGTGGGTGAGGGAGATCTGCATCATGACTCTTCCTCGTCCTTCCGCCGGGGCTCACGGACGATCATCGCCGCTCCCATCATCGCCACCAGCAGGAGAATGCTGATGAATTCGAAGGGAAAGAGATAGCCGGTGAGGAACCCCCGCCCGATCAGGGCGGTGGTGGGAAGCATCTCCTCGAGCTGCGCCACCGGCCACGCGGTGCGGTGGATCACGATGAGCAGCAGGCTGAGCACCACCGCGGCCACCGCCAACGCGCCGCCCGGCTGCACCAGCTCCTCGGTGAGCTGGGTGCTCATGATGCGGTTGGTCATCATCACCGCGAACAGCACCAGCACGAGGATGCCGCCCACGTAGACCACGATCTGGGTGATGGCCAGGAAATCGGCCCCCAGCATGGCGTACATCGCGCAGACACCCAGCAATGTGAACAGGAGGGCGATGCCGCAGTGCATCACCGACCGGCTGAACGCCACCACGAGGCCGGACAGCACGGTGACGGCGGCGAAGAAATACCAGATGACGGCGAAGGTCACGAGCTTCCCTCCTCTGGCTCCGGCGGCGCCGGCTCCTCCGTTTCCGCCGGTTGCACCGCGGCGGCGGGCTTGGGCTTCTTCGGAACCTTGTAGGGCACCACCGGTTCATCGACGTATTCGTAGACCAGACGGCTGCGGTCGTAGACCGCGTGGTCATAGTCGTGGCTCATGGTGATGCAGTTGGTCGGGCACGGCTCGGTGCACAACGAACACCAGATGCACTTGTTGTAGTCGATCGCGTAGCGCGACATCTTCCGGTCCTTGCCCTTGCCCTCCATCTCGATGTAGATGCAGTCGACCGGACAGGCCTTGGCGCACAGCATGCAGGCGGTGCATCGCGGGACGTCGTTGTGGACGAAACCGCGGAAACGTTCGGGCAAGACCCAACGCTCGCCGGGGAATTGCTGGGTCACCGGCTTGCGGAAGAAGTACTTGATGGTGATCCCCATACCCTTGGCGATCGACCCCAGGGTCTTCTGGATGTCGCTTGCCACCTTCACTGCCTTTGACCTCGTTTCCCGCGCGAGACCCGCATCAGAACACCACCTTCATCAAGCCGTAGACGAACATCAGCACCAACGACGCGGGCAGCAGCACCTTCCAGCACAGCGCCATGAGTTGATCCACGCGATAGCGCGGCAGGGTCCACCGCAACCACATGTGCACGAAGACCAGCAGAACGCTCTTGGCCACGAAGATGACCGGAGCGGGGATGACCCGGTCGAGAACCGGGATTCCCGAATACCATCCGCCCAGGAACACCGTGACCGCGATGGCGGCGACGGCAAACATCTCCGCGTATTCGCCCAGCATGAAGAACGCGAACTTCATCCCGGTGTACTCGGTGTGGTATCCGGCCACCAGTTCCGACTCGGATTCGGGAAGGTCGAAGGGAATGCGGCTGATCTCGGCCAGTGAAGCGATGAAGTACACCAGGAAGGCCACGAGGAAGATGGGGTTGAAGACGTGCCAGTGGAAGATCCAGCCGCCCTGGGCCCGGGTGATGAGCCCCATGTTCAGGCTGCCTACGGCCATGACCACCGGAATCACCGACAATGCCAGGGGGATCTCGTAGGAGACGACCTGTGCCGCCCCGCGCATGGCCCCGTAGAGCGACCACTTGTTGTTGCTGCCCCAGCCCGCCATGATGATCCCGATGACCACCAGGCTGCCAGCCGCAAACGCGTAGAACAGTCCCAGGTCGAGCTTGGCGCCCACGAAGCTGGGCCCGAAGGGCAGGACCACGTAGCCCAGGAACGCTCCGGTGAAGACCACCACGGGGGCGGCGCGCCACAGGGGCTTGTCCGCGGCCGACGGCGCGATGTCCTCCTTCAGCAGGAACTTGATGCCGTCGGCGATGGGCTGGAGGATTCCGTGCCAGCGACCGACGTACATCGGGCCGTAGCGCGACTGCATGAACCCGGCGACCTTCCGCTCGGCCAGGCTGAAGATCATCACCGCCACCGCCACCCCCAGCAGCAGCGCGATGGCGATGGTCAGCATGGCCAGGCCCCGCACCAGGGAATCGGGCCATCCCGCGAAGACCCCCATTCCCTGATAGGCTCGGTAGAAGAGTTCCACGGCTGAGTTCGTCCCTTTCTCCCGGCGCCGCCGCAGCAGCGCCCGTGCCTAGCGGTCGATCTCTCCCAGGACCAGGTCCAGGGAACCCACGGTGGCGACCAGGTCGCTGATCATCTGGCCCTTTCCGATCTTCTCGATGACGCTCAGGTTGTGCAGCGAGGGGCTGCGGGTCTTGGTGCGGAAGGGAACCGTCCCCCCGTCGCTGACGATCCAGAAGCCCAGCTCGCCCTTCGGATTCTCGGCCCGGAAGAAGATCTCGCCCGGCGGGATCTTCAGGTTCTTGGGCATCGGCGCCATCACCTCGCCGCTCTTGGGCATCTGCTCGACCGCCTGGGCGATGATGCGGGTCGATTCGTACATCTCGTCCATCCGCACCTTGTACCGGTCCCAGCAGTCGCCGACGGTTCCCATTCTGCCCGAACCCACCGCGGTCTTGAAGTCGAGGCGCTCGTAGATGCTGTAGGGCTCGTTCTTGCGCAGGTCCCAATCGACACCACTGCCGCGCAACACCGGGCCGCTGCACCCGTAGGCGATGGCGTCTTCCCGGCTGATCACCCCCACGTTCGCGGTGCGCTGGATGAAGATCTCGTTGGTCGACAGCAGGGTGTCGTACTCCTCGAGCTTCTTCCAGAACAGGTCGACGAAGATCTTGATCTCGTCGAGGGCCTCCGGGGGGATGTCCCACTTCACCCCGCCGATGTCGTAGTACGAGTACATCAGGCGCGCGCCGCAGATCTTCTCGAAGATGTTGAGGATGGCCTCGCGTTCGCGGATGGCGTGCAGGAAGGGGGTGAAGGCTCCGATGTCCAGCCCATAGGTGCCGAAGGCGATGAGGTGGCTGGCGATACGGTTCAACTCACCCACGATCACCCGCACATATTCGGCGTACTCGGGGATCTCCACTTCCATGCCCTGGCTGCGCATGAGCTCTTCGACCGCCATCACGTAGGTCCAGTTGCAGTTCATCGCCGCCAGGTAGTCCATCCGGTCGGTGTAGATGATGTACTGGTGGTAGGTGTTGCCCTCGGCTTCCTTCTCGGCGCATCGGTGGAGATAGCCGATATAGGGCACCACCTGGTTGACGATCTCGCCGTCGGTGGTGACGAAGAGGCGCAGCACTCCGTGGGTGGCCGGGTGCTGCGGGCCCATGTTGATGTGCAGGAGCTGGCTCTTCAGCGGAGTGGCGAGATCCCCCGCGCGGGCGGCGACGGAGGCATGGGCGTCGGGAGTGGTCATGCGCCGGCCTCCTTCGTCTCCCGGACCGCCAGGGGCAGCCCTTCCAGGGGAACGCCGTTCCATTCGGTGGGCATCACGTAGTCCTTGCGCAGCGGCCACCCCTCCCAGTCCTCGGGCAGGAGCAGCCGGCGGAGGTCGGGGTGACCTTCGAACTCGATGCCGTACATATCGTAGGCCTCGCGCTCATGCCAGAGCGCGGTCGGCCACACCCCGCTGACCGTGGCCACCCGGGGATCGCTGCGCGGCACGCGCACCTTCAGCACGAAACGCCCGCCGGTGGGGAAGGCCTCCAGGTGATAGGACACGCCCAGGTCGCCGGTGCCCTCTCCCCCGACCGCGACGACCTTGCCATCTTCGCCGTACTGGCTGATCTGTCGGTGCTTGCCCTTCCCCTTCTCGTCATAGCCCTCGTAGTCGATGCCGGCCGCGATGAGCAGGCGGTCGAAGCCCAGTTCGTCCTTCATCACCCGCGCCACCTCTCCCATGCGGGAGGCGTCGACCTGGAGACAGGGTTCGGCGAGCCCGAAGTCGGCCCCGACGACCGCGTCCGGGCACTTCTCTTCGAGGACCTGCTGGATCTGCTGTGGTGTCATTCTCCTGCCGCTCCGCTTCCTGCCTACCGGGGGATGGTGCGGACGTATTCGTCCACCCACTTGGGCTTGGGCCACTTGCCCCGCCGTCCCCGGATCTTGTCCTGCAGACGCATGAGACCGTCGAGCAGGGCCTCCGGACGCGGGGGACAACCGGGAACGTAGACGTCGACGGGAACCATCAGGTCGACGCCCTTCACCACGTGGTAGCCGTACTTGAAGTAGGGTCCGCCCCCGATGGCGCAGCTCCCCATGGCGATCACCCACTTGGGTTCGGGCATCTGTTCGTAGAGACGCTTCACCCGCAGGGCCATCTTCGCCGTCACCGTTCCCGAGACGATCATCAAGTCGGTCTGCCGGGGAGTTCCCCGCATCGCGCCCGCGCCGAAACGGTCCATGTCGTAACGGGTGCCCGCCGCCGACATCATCTCGATGGCGCAGCAGGCCAGGCCGAAGGTCATGGGCCAGATGCTCCACAAGCGGGCCCAGCGGAAGAGGTCTTCCACCTTGGCCAGCACCACGCTCGACGTCGGGGGCGCGGCCACTGCCGCCAGATCCTCGTCCGCTCGGAAGTCGAGCATGTGCTCCCACTGATCTGGGTCGCGGGAAATGTGCGGCCCCTTCAGCCAGACCGGTCCCTTGTCCCCCATGCTCACACTCCCTCGGGTTTGGCGCTGGTATGGACGGAGCGGCGGTCGGCGCCGAAGCGGCCCGACTCGTACCAGGAAAGAGCTTCCAGATCTTCCTCGTCGCGCAACGGCAAGGCCTTCACCCAGGCCAGGTCGCCCTTGGCCCACACGTAGGCCAGCCCGACCAGGAGGATCACCACGAAGATGACCATCTCCCAGAAGGCGAGGCTGCCCACCACCTTGAGCATCTCCCGGAACACCACCGCCCAGGGCAGCATGAACACCACTTCCACATCGAAGACGATGAAGAACAGCGCGATGAGATAGAAGCGGACGTTGAACCGGATCCAGGGCGAACCTTCGGGCTGTTCGCCGCATTCGTAGGGACTCTCCTTCACCTCGCTCGGCTTCTTGGGGCGCAGGGCCCAGGAGATCATGAAGGTCATGATCGCGAACCCGACCGCCAGGGCCAGGAAGACGAAGACCGTCGCGAAGTGGTACTGCATCTGCGCGTTCCTCAGCTTGCGCGACCTCCGCGGCCCGCCCGATGGCGACCCCGCGCTCGCATCGTGCGCCACCGACCCGGCAAGGAAACGGCCGCGCCCCGGCCCACGGTCGGCCCGGGAAGGAGACCGCCGCGTCCCGACCCGGCGGCGGAAGACCTATATATGGGAGCCGGCCCCCGCTTCCGTCAAGGTCGGGTCCCGCGCCCCTCTCCCGGTCCGGCCCCGTTCCCGGGTCCGGTCGCTTTCCCTCGACCCGCCGGGCCACTTTGACTATCATCCAAACATCAAATCGTCGACCGTCCGGCGTCCGCCGCGATTCCGGACCGTCCGCAGCCAATGTAGGCGCCCACCGCCCAGGACCAAGCTCGCGATGGACCCCCGCCCCGAGATGGAATTCCTCGCCGCCGCCATGCATGCCCTGGGCGATCCCAGCCGCCTGCGCATGGTGGGGCTGTTGGCCCTGCGCCCCCGCTATGGAGAGGAACTGGCAGAGATCCTGGAGCTCTCCCCCGCCACCGTCTCCCACCACCTGGCCCGGCTGCGGGAAGGGCGCCTGGTCCGCTCCTTCAAGGAACCCCCCTACATCCGCTATGAACTCGAGCCGGGGGTGCTGGATCGCCTGGCCGCGCTGCTGGAATCGGCCGGAGACTGGCCCGAGGCCTTCGGTCTGCCCACCGAGGACGCCCTGATGGAGCAGACCCTCCGCTCGGTGCTGGACGAGGACGGCCGTCTCACCTCCCTCCCCAGCTCGCCCCGCCACCGCGGCCTGGTGCTGCGCTGGCTGGCCCGTCACTTCCAGTCGGGCCGGATCTACCCCGAACGGGAGGTCCGCCGCATCCTGCTGGAATGGAGCGATGATCCCGACCACCTTCGGCAGGAGTTGCTGCGCCGGGGATTCCTGCAGCGGGAAGGCGGAGTGTTCCGTCGGGTGGAAAGCCACAAGGAGCCGGGATGAGGCGGAAGGACGCGGCAGGCCCGGACCCGGGGAGGCGCCCATGATCCGCATCGTGGCGGTGGGACGCCTCAAGAACCGCGCCTTCTTGGAGGCGGCCGAGGACTACCGCCGGCGCATCCAACGCTTCGCCCCCCTCGAGATCCGGGAAGTGGCCGTCCGGGGCAAGGAGGCCGAGGGCAAGCTGTTGTTGTCCGCCGCGGCCGGCCGGCCCCTCCTGGCGTGTCACGCCGCGGGCGAGCCCGTGGACAGCACCGCGTTCGCCCGATGGCTGTCCACCGGCAGCCCCTGCTTCCTGGTGGGCGGGCCCGACGGCCTCGCCGACGCCGTGCTGGAGGCCTGCGACCAGGCCCTCAGTCTCTCTCCCCTGACCTTCCCCCACGAACTGGCCCGGGTGATCCTGCTCGAGCAGATCTACCGGGGCCTCACCCGGCGCGCCGGCCATCCCTATCCCCGGTAGAAGCAGACTCGGTCCGGTTTTGGACCATTCCTTGCTGCCATGAGGCCGCGCCGGAGAGTCTGGGCGGTCTTGCGGCCGCTTGGGGCATTCCGGGGAGGTCTGCGTTTCGCCCTGCAAGGCGATCGGCAGAATGGAACGATCATTCCGAGCTCCCTTCGACCCCGCTTCCCGGAAAAGACCATCTGTCCTGAGGAACCTTCAGCCGGAGATCCCGCCCGCCGTGTTCAGCCGATGCCCCGTCGACCGCGATGGAATGTTTGAGCGAAGCGTCGCTGCCATGGCCCTGTGGGCCGTTCTCGGCCTGTTCCTGGGCACCGGGTGCGGACCCTCCCAGCAGCACGCGGCGCCTCCCCCGGCACCTCCTCCCCAGGATGGAGGCACCTTCCGCCTGGCCCAGGCCTCGCCCCGCAACCTCGACCCCGCGCGGCTGGAGAGCGTCTACGAGAGTACGGTGGTGAACCAGATCTTCGACGGGCTGGTCTCCTTCGACGAGAACCTGAACACCGTGCCCTGCCTCGCCGAGAGCTGGACCATCTCGCGTGACGGCACCGTCTACACCTTCCAATTGAAGAAGGGCGCCCACTTCCACGACGGCAGCGACGTGACCGCCCGCGATTTCGTCTACTCCATCACCCGGGCCTTCCGTCTGCCCCGCGAGCAGACCCAGTTGGCGCGGGAGTATCTTTCCCACATCGACGGAACCAATCTCTTCGCCCAGGGCAAGGCCGACAGCATCCGCGGGCTCGCGGTCATCTCCCCCTACGAGGTCCAGATCACCCTGAAGCGGCCCTTCGCGTCGTTCCTGGCGGTGCTGGCCATGGATTGCTCCCGGGTGGTTCCCCAGGACTACGTGGAAGCGGTGGGCACCGAGGTCTTCGGCCGGCGTCCGGTCGGCGCCGGACCCTTCGTGCTGCGCAAGTGGGTGCAGGACGAGGAGATCGTCCTCACCGCCTTCGACGACTACCACCAGGGAGCGGCCCACCTGGACTCGCTCATCTTCGAGACCCCCTCGACCGGCCGCCGCGATTACGCCACCGATGCCTTCCTGCGGGGACAGCTCGATCTGCTCGAGGTCCAGCCGGGGCAGGTCGACGAGATGCGGAGCAGGAGCGGGGTGGAACTCACCTCCCGGCAGGAACTCAGCCTGACCTTCCTCGCCCTCAACATCCAGCGCAAGCCCTTCGACGACCGGCGGGTGCGGCAGGCCTTCGCCCTGGCGGTCAACCGGGACGAGCTGTTCGGATCGGACGATCCCTCGCGGATGATTCCCTGCGGCATCCTCCCGCCGGGAATGCCCGGGTACACCCGCAATTCGAAACTGCTTCCCTACGATCCGATGCAAGCGACGGCCCTGCTGGCCGAAGCGGGGTACCCGGACGGCAAGGGACTCCCGGTCATCCGGTTGGTCATCTCCGACGAGTCCGCCCAGGGGACGGTCTTCTACGCCAAGTTGGCCGCGCAATTGAACCGGGTGGGATTCCACGTGGTGAACGAACACCTGGGTTGGCTCGACTTCTTCTCCAAGCTGGAGAAGGGGGAAGGCAACTGCTTCACTTTGAACTGGGTCGCCGATATTCCCGATCCCGATTCCTTCCTCTATCCACTCTTCCAGTCCCACGGCGCCACCAACTACATGCACTATTCCAGCACGAACGTGGACGAGATGCTCAGCGCCGGAAGACGGGCGCGGTCCTCCCTCGACCGCCTGCAGATCTATCGTGAGGCGGAGCGACTCATCATCGAGGACGCCCCGGTGGTTCCGCTGTTCCACACCGTCGTCGCCCTGGCCACCCGCCCCGAGGTGCGGGGTCTCGACCTCACCCCCATGGGCATGGGCAGCATTTCCTTCGAGAAGGTGTGGTTCGAACCGGTGCAACTGGCCCAGGGAGAACAGCCGTGATCGGGGATCTTCGCAGACGTTTCGCCATGGACCGCCGCCAGATGCGCATGCAGACGCGGTTCATGGTCTATTTCGGCACGGTCGTGGTTCTCTTGATGACCGCGGTGATCCTGCTCATGGAGAGCCGCCAGTCCACGACCATGCTCCGGCAGACTGAGATGCGCGGCGCCGCGGTCGCCAACTCCATCGCGGCGGTGGTCATCCAGAGCCTCTACGAATACGACTACGTCTACCTGCAACAGGCCGCCGAGACCGCGGCCCGCGACGAGGGCGTCGCCTACGTCATCATCCTCGACAAGGAAGGCACCGTCGCCGGACACAGCGGCCGGCCCGAACGGGTGGGACATCCCCCGGTGGACGAGTACTCCCGTGAAGTGGGACGAAGCGACACCCAGGTCATCCGCCGATTCCGGAACAATCTCGACCTGGGCCTGGACGAACCACTGCTCGATATCGCGGTGCCAGTCCGTTCGGGCCAGAACAGCGTGAAGTGGGGAACCATCCGGGTAGGACTCTCCCTCGACTCGATGTACGCCGAACTGGCGCGCACCCGGATGCTGCTGGTGGCCCTGGGATTGGGCGCCATCATGATCGTCCTGGTATCGGTTCGTTTCTTCTCGCGCCAGATCACCCAGCCCCTCGAGCAGTTGGCGAGCGCGACCGCGACCGTCGCCAGCGGCAATCTCGAGTACGAGGTCAACGAGGACCTGGTGGGAGAGCTGGGAGATCTTGCCCACAGCTTCAACAAGATGACCTTCGACCTGCGGCGCAGCCGGGACGCCATCCGCTACCAGAACCATCATCTGGAGAACATGGTGCAGGAACGCACCGCGGCGCTTCGGGAGAAGGCCTACGAGCTGGAACGCGCGAACGCCGAGCTGAAGGAACTCGACCGGCTCAAGAGCGACTTCCTCAGCAACGTGAGTCACGAGCTGCGGACGCCCTTGACCTCGATCAGCAGCTTCACCGAGATCCTGCGGGATCAGGGATCGCAGCTGGATGAAGAGCAACGCACCGAGTTCCTCGAGATCATCTCCAGCCAGGCGTCGCGCTTGACCCGACTCATCAGCGACCTCCTCGACCTCAGCCGCATCGAGGCGGGGGAGTTCCAGTGCCATCTGCAGAGCATCGAGCTGGAAGACGTGGTGCGACCCGTTCTGGAGACCTTGGCCACCATTGCGGGCGATGCCGGGGTCGAGCTCGTCGACGAGGTGGGAGAAGACACTCCGACCATCCTCGGCGATTTCGACCGGCTCAGCCAAGTGGTCACGAACCTCGTGGACAACGCCGTGAAGTTCACCGACAAGGGCGGCCGCATCGTGGTGCGCGCCGAAGTCCACGAACACCGGCGCGGCGATTCCTGGCAGGTCCAGGATTTCGCGGGGATGGAAGCCGATACTCCGGAGGCCGAGGAATACGTCATCGTCTCGGTGGAAGACACCGGCTGCGGGATCGACCCGGAGAACCAGAAGCGCATCTTCGAGAAATTCGGCCAGGTGGGCAACGTCCTCACCAACAAGCCCAAGGGCACCGGGCTGGGCCTGACGATCTGCGGCACCATCATCGTGCATCACGGAGGCGCCCTCTGGGTGGAGAGCGAAATGGGCAAGGGAAGCCGCTTCTCCTTCTCCATTCCGGTGGCCACCCACGCTTCGAGGCCGCACCAGCCGATCCGGGACGAGGAACTGCGGGCGGCCGAGAAAGCCCAGCAGATCCTGTCGAACGCGGTGGAGCGCACCACCGAGGGCAGCAAGCTGCTGGTCATCGACGATGAGCCGTCGGTCGTCTCGGCGATCGCCCGCTTCCTCGACCCCATGGGATACGAGAGTATCGCGTGCTATTCGGGAGAGGGCGCGGTGGAGATGGCGGAGGAGGTCCAACCCGACGCCATCCTCCTGGATATCATGATGCCCGACCGCAACGGCTTCGATATCCTGCGCGACCTGAAATCGAAAGAAGAGACCCGGAGCATTCCGGTGATCGTGGTGACCGGACTGGATGACGCGAGCACCGCCTTCGAACTGGGGGCCGCGGAATTCATCCGCAAACCCTTCGACATGGCGTCACTTCTGGACAACGTGAGGGCATTCGCATGATTCAAGACCGGGAACCGTACATCCTGGTGGCGGACGACGACGCTCTCGTCCTGAAGTCGCTTCAATTCGTCTTGCAGGGGGCGGGCTACCGGGTGATCACAGTAGAGGACGGCGCGGCCGCCTTCGACCAGATCCACCTGGAGAAGCCCGCTCTCGCCCTGCTCGACGTGATGATGCCCCGGCTCAACGGGCTCGACCTCTGCCGCCGCATCAAGGCCGACGAGAACCTGAGAGGTATCACGATCTTCCTGGTGACCGCGCGGGCGATGGCGGCCGAACGCGAACGGGGGCTTCAAGCCGGCGCCGACGTCTACATCACCAAGCCCTTCAGCAATCGCGAGATCATCGAGAAGGTCCGGGAAGTGCTGGAGCCCACGATCACGAACTGACCAGGGGCTCCTCGGCCAGATCGTCGTGTTCGGCAACCTGCTCGGGGAACCACCTTCTCCACGCGTACACCGCCGCATAGAAGAACGGAGTGTCCGAGAGCGCGACGAGCGCCTTGAACACCCAACCGCTCAGGATCATCTGGGGAATCCTTCCCTGCAGCTCGGTTCCGATGAACAACAAGCCGACCACCAGGGTGGTGTCCACCAACTGGCTGGTGATGGTGGAGAAGTTGTTGCGGATCCACAGATGCCGGCCCCGGGTGACCTTCCGCCAGAAGTGGAAGAGCTGGATGTCCACGAGTTGCGCCACCAGGTAGGCCACCATGCTGGCTCCGATGGCCCGGCCGGTACGTCCGAAGATCTGGTGGAAGTACAGGTCGAAACGTTGGGCCGACAGCTCCTCGCCGGTGCGCACATCGGCCCCGCTGAGGGTGCGTAAGGCGGGATAGAACAGGCCTCCCGGCTCACTGCGGATCGCATCGGCGGCCCACACCACGAGCAACACGAAGAGACTGGCCACCAAGCCGGCGATGACCACCTGGTTCGCCCGCTTCTTCCCGTAGCATTCACTGAGGATGTCGGTCACCAGGAAGGTGAGCGGATAGGGAATGATTCCGGCCGACAGGTAGAAGAAGTTGCGGGTCCCGAAGGGTTCCCACACGAAGAACTTCTGGACGATGAGGTTGCACACCACCAGCGACGCGATGAAGATCGCGCCCAGGTACACGTACCCTTCTTCGTACCGCTCTTCCCGCGGATCGAGCCGATGGCGTCTAATCGTCGCCCCTCCCGCCCAGCGCGTAGACCGGGTCGACATCGACGGGGACACTCTTCAACCGGTCGAAGATCGCCTGCATCGGGGGGGTGACCTTCATGTAATCTTCGTGAAATGCCCTGGCCGCCTCGTAATCGCCCAGGGCCTGGATCATGAGCAGGTCGTGGGCGAGGTCGCGGATTCCAGCCCGGAAGTAATCGGGCACCGGGCGGTAGTGGCCGTCAGCGGTGATCTCCACCGCGCCGTGCTCGGCCAGGTAGTTCAACTGCATCACCACGCCCTGTCCGTGGGCCGAACCCACTCCGAAACGGCCGGAACGGAAGAAGCCCGCCACAACCGTCCAGGGCAGGTCGACCACGACCGAGGGGTCGAGCACCCCCTTGTCCGCGAGCGCATAGAGGTTGTAGATGCCCACCACGTCGGCCTTGGCCTCCTCGAAGGCCGAGTAGAGTTCCTTCAACTCCATCCGCACCTCGGTCTCGCGGCCGTCGACCTCGATCTGACCGGGACCCAATCCGTGGGCCAGTTCGTGGAAGAGGATGAAGTGGAAGTAGGGCGCGAACTGGAGATGTCCCTGTTCGGCGTCGGGAAGCACCACCTTTGCGATGGGGGTGAGCACCGCGTCGTACTTGGCCCGGATCATGTTCTTCAACATGACCTTCTTGCTTCCCTTCGCCTCCCGAACCCGCTCGTCGTTGGGGAGATTGAAGGCCAGGGTCTGTACCCCGGCGCGGGTGTCGCCTCCGGTGTAGACCTCATCGGCCACCCGGATCGGCGAGTCGCTGCCGCGGTCGAAGTTCTTGTGTTCATCGGGAATCGGCAGGTTGCGCTCGAGGAAGGGCAGCTCGCCCTTGAACTTGTCCAACGCCTTGCTGTCCTGCGGATTCACCACGCACAGGAAGGACTCGAAGGAGGCCTTGTAACCGAAGAGCCCGTCCTCGTAGGTCTCGTAGGGACCGATCACGACCTCCAGATCGCCATCGAGATCCATCCAGTCCATGTCGCTCTGGTAGTAGTCGTCGCTGGAGAAGGCCGCGGCGCGCCCGCGGAGGAACTTCGCCAGGGTGGAGTCGGTGGTCAGGTCGGCCGCGGCGAGCAGCTCGGCCGCCGCCGCATCCAACTGCTCCTTGAACGCCTGGCTGTAGGGAACCGCTTTCAGGCCGTCCTTGGTCCGCTCGATGATGGTGTACAGGCTCTCGAAGCTCTCCTTGTCCCCCGGATGCGCGGCGATCCATGACTCGAATTCGTCCTTGGTCATGTCCTCGGGGTAGAACCCCGCCCCCTCGGGATGGGGGATGTCGCCAAGGAAGGGTTCGAAGTCGCGAAGGCGGTCCCAGGGCCCGCGGTTGATCCGATAGTAATCCTTCACCGCCTGGGCATCGGGCCCGTCATAGGCCTGCACCCGCTTGCTGAACTCGGGGTTCTTCCGCCAGGCCTGCCGGTCGAAGATCCGATCCATCTCGTGCGAAGCCTTCACGAGGTGATCGAGCGCGGCCCGGTCTCCCGAAGAGAGGTGATCGAGGCTGGTGCCCAGTTGCAACTGCACGTATTGCGCCCGGCGGGCGGCGATATCGGGTACGACCTTCAATGGCGCTTCCTTCTTCCTGGAACACGCGCTCCCGCCCAGGACCAGGGCCACGAGGGAAACGGCGAGAGCGATACGACGAACGGACATGACATGCCTCCGCGGACGAGACGGGTGAAGTGCCGGCAACCGGTGCCATGATGGACGCATCGGCCGCCGGGATCAAGTGCCGGAAGGAAGCGGACGCTCTTCCATCGACCCAGGGCGCAACCCGGAGAGAATCAGTGGAACCACAGGAAGTCGAGATGGTGTCCGGGGTAATGGGACCCGACAATGGCCGAAACCAGGAAGGCGTCGACGATGAGATGGACAAACAAGACGTAGAAGAGGCTTTCGGATTCCTCGAACATCGACCCCTGGGTCCAGGCGAAGAGATAGACGATGAACGGGCCGACCCCGGTGAAGGCCATGTCGAAGAGGACGCTGGTGTACAGAACCGCCTGCGTCGCGTTGGCCACCCGGAAGGGAAAGAGGCTGCGCAGGACCGCGAAGGAGATGTTGACGAAGAACAGCTCGTCCCAGATCCCGACACTGTTGATGCCGACGAAGAGCCGGAGCACCTGGTCCCGGTCGAAGACGGGGGGCAGGGGCCAGTGGGTGGGCATGAAGGGATCGACCCACCAGTAGAACTTCAGGATTCCCCACGCGAGAGGGATGGAAACGGCCACATAGAAGACATCGAGCCAGCGGAAGCGCCGGGGCCACAGGCGATAGCGGATGACCCCGGGATCGGTGCGGGCCAGTATGAGCCCGGGAAGGACGATCACCGTCGCGAAGGGGATGCCCACGCGCAGGAAGTTGGCGTCGGTCAGGCCGGTGTTGATGTCGGCGAGGGTGAGAATGGCGACGCAGGCCAGGAGCACGCCCATGCGCCGCCGCAATGCGCGGGACGGATCGCGCGCCACGAGCGCTGAAGCCGCCGCGAACACGGGAATTCCCAGCCAATAGCTCTGCACCGCGATGTTCAGGACGATCGCCGCTCCATACAGCAGGAGCAGCCACCGGCGCCGCGAAGTCAGGCGCAGTTCGAGACTCTTCTTTGCCAGGGTCATCGGTCCTTCCCGTGAGGGCCTCGTGCCGAGGGACCTTCTTCCCTGGGGGGGCGCCCCGGGGCGCGATCGCCCGGCACGGACGGGGAGGACAGCGCGTCGGCTCCTTCTACTTCGAGATCGGCCCGGCGCGCCACCCACAACATCTGCCGAGCGAGCCCCCGCAGGAGTCTCGCCTCCCTGCGGTAGAGACGGGCCCGGGAGAAGAGTTCGCGGTAGGTGCGCACCATCGAATCGACGGTATGCGGATAGGCGTAGCCCACCGCCAGGAAGGCCGCGCGCAGGTGCGCATGGAGATCGTCCAGCTCCTGGGCGGAGGCGAGGTGGTCGGGACGGGGAGGGCGGGTCTGCCGGGGAGTGGGCGAAGGCATCGCGGGGTCGAGCTGCACGCGGGCCATCAGCAGTTCGTAACCGGCCAACAGCACCGCCTGGGCCAGGTTGTAGCTGGGCTGTCGCGGGTCGGAGGGAATCCACACCAGCCGGGTGCAGTGGTCCAGCTCGGCGGTGCGCAGGCCTTCCCGCTCGCTGCCGAACAACAGGACGGTCTCCACCGGGCCGTTCTCCAGGGCGTCCTCCACCCATTGGCGGGCGAAATCGCGAAGCATCGCGTAGCTGCGGCGTTGACGGCGGCGGGCGGTGAATCCGACCACCGACCGCGCCCCGGCGACCGCCTCGGCCACCGAGGGCAGGCGGGTCGCCCCGGCGAGGATCTCCTCGGCCCCGTGGGCGAACATCACCGCTTCCTTCTCGTCCTTGTAGGACGGGTCGACCAGGATGAGTCCGCCGAGTCCGGTGTTCTTCACCGCGCGCGCGGCGGCGCCGGCGTTGCCGCCGAACATGGTGCGTGCCAGGACCACGGTGCAATGTTCCAGCACGGGGTCACCTCACCCGGCGGGCCTTCCGTCAGTTGGCCAGATGCGCCTGGAGCTTGCTCTCGACCACTTCCTTGGGAACCGCGCCCACGACCTGGTCCACCACCTGGCCGTTCTTGAAGATCAGCATGGTGGGGATGCCACGGATTCCGTACTGGGCCGCCGCCATCTGGTGCTGGTCGACATCCAGCTTGGCGATCTTGGCCTTGCCGTGGTAATCGATGGCGAGTTCCTCGACGATGGGTCCCATGATCCGGCAGGGCGCGCACCAGGCAGCCCAGAAATCGACCAGGACCACGTCCTTGCTGTCGAGAACCTCGCTCTGGAAGTTCTGATCGGTCAGTTCAACATACTTTCCCGTGCTCATCCAGCCATTCCTCCGTTGATGGGCCGCCGTGGTGGGTGCGGCGGCCCGGGCTTCGTTCCGTCCTCGGGCTCCTGGGAAAGGACCCATCTCGCGGCCGGGGGTTACATCAGCCGCGGCGGCTGCCCCACCGGCGGCCCCGGGACGAGCCGGCACCCTTGCGCCGTTTCCGCCCCGCGCCACTGGCGGCCCGCGGTTGATGGGGAGCCACTTCGGCCTCCTCGGCCCCGAACCCTTCGATCCGATGCCGGGGGATGGGGTGGCCGATCATGCGCTCGGTGGCCCGCACCCACCCATGGTCACCCGGGGTGACGAAGGTGCAGGCGATGCCTTCCTGTTCGGAGCGGCCGGTCCGGCCGATGCGGTGGGTATAGGCCTCCGGCGTGTTGGGCACGTCGAAATTGATCACGTGGGAGACATTGCTCACATCGATGCCCCGCGCGGCGATGTCGGTGGCCACGAGGATGTCGTAGCGGCGATCGCGGAAGCCGCGCATGGCGGCGTCCCGGCGGCCCTGCGAAAGGTTCCCCTGCAAGCCCACCGCGCGATGGCCGGCCTTGTTCAACTGTTCGGCCAGGCGCCGGGCCCGGTGCTTGGTGCGGGTGAAGACGATCGCGGAATGACAGTCGTCGCCGCGAAGCAGGTGCTCGAGGAGATCGCGCTTGCGCCGTTCGCTCACCAGGTACAAGGAGTGGTCCACCGTGGCGGCCGGAGCCGCGCTGGCCAGCTCGACCACTTCCGGAGCGTCGAGGAGACCGTCGGCGAGACGCCGCACTTCGCTCGGCATCGTGGCCGAAAAGAGCAGGTTCTGCCGGCTTGCGGGCAAGGCCTTCAGGATGCGCCGGATATCCGGCAGGAAGCCCATGTCGAACATGTGGTCGGCTTCGTCGAGCACCAGGGTCTCGATCCGGTCGAGCTTCAGTACTCCCTGTCCCATGAGATCGAGCACACGGCCGGGGCAGCCCACCACGATCTCGGGGCGGCGGCGCAGCGCGCTGACCTGGCGACCCATGGAAACGCCCCCGAAGATGGTGACCGACTTCAGCGGGGTGAAGCGGGAGAGCCGGTGGATCTCCGCCGCGATCTGGGTGGCGAGCTCCCGGGTGGGCGCCAGGATGAGAGCCCGCGGTCCGGGACGGCGCTCCTTCATCAGGCGATGCAACAGGGGCAGCGCGAAGGCGGCGGTCTTGCCGGTGCCGGTCTGGGCCAGGCCCAGCACATCGCGGCCGGCGAGCCCGGCCGGAATGGTCTGCCGTTGGATGGGACGAGCCGAAGTGAAACCCGCCGCCTCGACTCCCCGCAGCAGGGCGGAGTGCAGGCCGAAGCCGGCGAAGTCCCCGGACGCCATCGCGTCCGACGGGGCGGAAGGTCTTGGGTTTGGGGGGATGACCCGCGCCGCCGGGGACGACGGAGAGCGGGCGAAGTCGAGCGAGCTCGTCACCACCGGCGACGACCGAAGGGAGTCGGATGATCTGGTCTTGTTCTTCAATGGATGGTTCTCCACCGCGAACGCCGGGGCATTTCGCCTTCAGCGTGCGGCCGTTCTGTTCTCGACCCAAACAACAGCAATGGGCAAACGGAAGGTCTTGGCGGCGTGATCTCCGGAAGATTCGTGGGAGATCCTGTTGTTCGCCGCTACCGGACGAGCGCCCGGTGAGGGGTTCAAGCTAGGTCCATCGCCCGCCGGCCGCTACTGCCGGGGCAAAGAATTCCGGCAAGGACCCGGCTCGCGGCACCCGAGCTGGATCCCGGTGGGGTCTCGCGCCGGCTTCTCCGGTCTAGGGCTCCAGTCCGAAATCGCTGATCGCCTGGCTGGGAGTCATCTGCGCCCAGGCGCGTCCTCCCCGCAGCCATCGCTCGAAGAGCACGCTGCCGTCGGCCAGGACCTTCCGGTTGAGGGGTCCCTCGAGCGGACCGCCGACGCCGGCCTGGGGATCGTTGGCGATCCATCCGGTGGTCTCGTCGAGGGCGTAGAAGGCGCCGGTCAGCATGCTGGCGGTCCGGGTGAAGTCGGGATGGCGGTTGTTGTTGTCCCACAGGAGCGACCAGGTGCGGCCCCGCCGGGGGGTGAGCACGCCGCCGTCCTGGATCGAGGTGATGAGATCCATCGATTCCAGGTAGGTGTAGTACCAGACGGTCTGGGGGAAATCCTCCATCGCCACCCCGGCCAGAAGCGCGGTGAATTCGGGCTCACGGAGAGGACGGTCTCCGTTGGCCACCTGGATGAACCCTTCCCCGAAGCGGTTCTGGAGTTCCTCGATGTACCCGACCTGCCACTCTTGCCAGGCGGTGAGGTCGTCGGGATCCTGCCGGACGCCGATTCCGTCTCCATCGAAATCCGGCTGCTGGGTCTGGGGATCATCCGGTTGCGGCCATACGTAGGCGTTGATCGAGACGTTGTCGTGGAGCATGCCGTCCATCGCCCCGGGGAACTCGATGGCGTAGCGGGCGATGACATCGACCTGCTTCTCCATGAGCGGCCGGTTGTAGACCATGCCCTCCTTCCAGGGGTTCACCATGGGAGCGCCCACCCACTTGGTCGCCATCACCCCGTCGGTGCGGTAGGCCTCGTGACCCTGGAAGAGATCGTAGAGGGCGGCGCCCAGGGGGAACCGCTCGCGGTGTTGCGCGCCGTTCCACGAGTCGAAGTAGACCTGCGTGCCCAGGATGCCCAGGATCACGATGTCGGGATTCGCGGCCCGGATCTTGGCGATGGGAACCTGGGCCTCCGGCGACAGGAGAAGCCGCAACTGGAACGCGGCCAGCGGTGAGGCCGCGATGTCCAGCAACTGCTCGTCGGTATAGAAGGACAGGTCCAGGGTGCGGTCGATCCAGGCCTGGGCGGGGAAGCTGATCTCGCCGACCGCAGTGGTGTCGGCCGGCGGTGGCATCACCACGGCAGAACCGGCGGCGGGCCCGGCCCCTGTTCCAGAGGCGCAACCCATCATCCAGAGAAGCCAAGCCAGGGCCACAAGAGTGGCCAGACCGGCGCCCGACGCCGGGGAAAACCGGCCGGATGCGTGCAGCACCCAGGCACGGGACGGACGATCGCGGCGGGCAGAATGCGGGTAGGGGGTCTGCATGGTCCTCACCTCGGGCACGACGCGCCCGCTTCCGGAACTTCAAGAAGCCGGAAGGAAGAGGGGGAATCAACCATCCCAAGGAAACAGCAGGACCCGGGCCACTCGCGTCGACGGCGGCCTACCGGCGCCTTCGTGCCCGAAAACTCCCGGCCGGCCCGCCTGGGTCCGTCGCGGTGGTCCGCTCGCGCAGCTGGCGCAGGGATTCGCCGGCAACCATCGCCATCGCCGCCTGCAGGTTGTAGGAGGGAACGAAGCCGCGCACGGGAAGACGCAGCACCGCGTCGGCCTGGTCGAGGATTTCTCGGGGAACCCCGGTTTCCTCGCCCCCGACCACGAGCAGCACCGGAGTGGTGAGATCGCACTCCCAAGGCTCGATCGTGCCGCAGTCCTCGATCGCGAGGATGCACCGCCCGGCGGCCCGGGCCGAAGCGATCGCGGTCTCCGCCCGTTCCCACGCCACCGGAAGGAAGCGGTGCGCCCCCATCGAGGTACGCAAGGCCTTCAGGCGCCGGAAGCGGTCGAAGCTGACATCGAAGACGATGCCGGCCGCGCCGGACACTTCCGCGCAACGGATGGCATAGCCCGCGTTCCCGGGATAGGCCACCCCGGTCAACAGCCAGGCCGGCTTGACGTGATCGGCCATCCACTCCTCCATGGGAGCGCGCGGATCGGGGCCGCTGAACCCGAGAACCTCCGGGCCATCTCCCCGACCCTTCGCATCCACCAGCACACCCCACGGGTCGGGAGACGTGGCGAGGGTCTTCGCCGGCACCCGGCGTTGATCGGAAGGTGGCGCGGCGGCGAAGTCCACCCGCATGCGCCGCAGATCGTTGGCGCTGGTCCGGCGGAGCTCGACCCCTGCGTCGATCAGACGCCGCCGCAGACCCTCGATCCGCGGGCCGGTGGCGCCCCGGCGCACCAGCACCAGGCGCAGGGGAAGTCCTTCTTCGAGCGCGTGCTCGACCGCCGCGACCCCGGTGTGCTGCCGGCGGGGACAGGGATCAAGGGGAAGGGTTTGCCCCCCCGGCGCGGGCGACGCGCCGTCTCCGGGTGGAATCGGCGGAAGGTCCCGGCGCATCTCACTCCCCGGGAAAGCGGAAACCGAAGTATTCGATCTCCTCGGCGTAGCGGCGCGCGACGATCTCCCGGCAGGTGGCGTCGTAGGCCGCCTGCAGGTCGGCCCCGTCTCCGCGGTTGAGCACCGGGAGCTCGGGATCGTCCAGCTTCAACTTCTGGTGGATGGCCGCGAAGTCCTCTTGGAGCCGGTCGTAGCGCCCGATGAAATCCATGGGCACCTCGCCCCGATGATCCCGGAGCCAGTACAACTGCGAACGCAGCGCGAGCTGATCGAGATGGTGACGGAGGAATTCCTCGAAGGGACAGTCCGGTCGGATGCCCCAGCGCCGCTGGTGGGCGGGATCGCGCAGGATGTTGCGGTACCACGAGAACACCCGCGACCAGGGGTCGCGCACGATGGCGAACTTGAAGTAACGCCGGTATTGTTCGGGGGTCAGCTCGACCCGCTCGCCACGCAGTCGGTTGCGCGCCCGGCGCAGCAGCACCTTGCCCTTCCCTCTCGCGATCATCGAGAGACGGTCCCCCAGGCCGAGCGGTTCGATCTCGGCCAGGGTGCGGTGGTCCTGCACGTCGCGCCGCAGTCGTTCGAACTGTCCCAGCTTGCGCGCGATGCTGGTACCCGCGGTCTTGGGGATGTGGATGAAGATGCACTCGTGTTCGTGGGAGATCATCGTTTCGTTCCGGAAGGTGAAGGCCTCGTGGGGGAAGTCTCCGAGTGACTCGGCCCCGTCGTGGAGGAAGAAGGTCCCGCGTCCGGCGAAGACCGCGGCCGATAGCGATAGAACACGATGCCTTCCCCCGACTCCCTCCCGACCCCGGGCAAGCGGGTGAAGGGAGCGCCGGGCGCCTCCAGCCACCGGCGCAGATCGTCCTCCGGCGCGGCGAAGGTGCGCCGGACCGGGCGGGGTCCCACCGCCACCACCTCGACCCCGAGGGCATCGAGGCGGCGCAGCCAGATCTCCCGCGGCTGGTCGTGGCTGGAGACATCCATCACCCGCCGTCGCAGGTCCCGGCCGTAGAAAGGATAGCGCAACTGGGTCATGGCCACGCCCACGATCTCGCGCGGCGGCGCGGTGAGGGTGTGCAGGTAGGGCAGGTCGTAGAGGATCCGCCGCCGCAGCTCGCGGCCGTCCCGCAGACGCGCCAGCCCGCCGGTCAGCGCGAACACCAGTACCCCGGCGGCGATCGCCGGCACGACGCGCCGGGGCCACCGGCGCCACCTGCCGCGCGCGGCACGGCCTTCCGCCGTCGCCTTCCCGCCTGGTCCGGTCGCGGCGCCCTCCTCTTCCTCCACCGCCGGGGATTCCTCCGGGCCGGGCCATACCAGGAGGCCCGCGCTGAGGAGGGCTCCCAACCCCACCGCCAGCCACAGCGCGGGACGGGGCGGAGCCACCCGCAGCGCCGCCGACCAGGCGCACGCGCCCACCGCCAACGCGGTGGTCGGCCAGGAAGACAGACCCAGGCGCGGCCAGCCCTTCGCGGCGGCCACGGCAAGAATCGCCAGCCCCGGCAATCCGTAGCGCAGGGCCTGGCCCACCCAGGGAGTGATGCGCCAGCCGTGGCTGCCGTTGTCCCCGCTGAAGGGAGTGACGGCAAAGAGCAGCACCCCGGCGGCGAGCAGCAGGACGACGAGGAGGGCGGGACGCCGGCCTTCCCTCCTTGATCCTTCGGCGACCAGGGCGGCTGCCGCGGCCACGAGCAGCAGGGCGAAGCCCAGGCCCAGCCACTGGCGTCCCGCGGTCCACAGGGCCCGCCAATCCGCCCCGTCCAACGGGCGGAAGAGGGCGAAGAAGGTGGTGTGCCAGAGTTCGGCCCGGGAGAGATCGCCGGGAAACACGGTGTGGCCGAGCAGGGCGACCCGGACATGGCCCAGGGGATTGCCCAACTCGACGAAATTGCGCAGGTACCAGAACGCGGCGAGCGAGACCGCCCCGACGGGCGCGAGCCAAGCAACCGGGCGCTTCGTAGGAGTCTTCCCTTCCGCCACCGCTCCCGCCGCACCGCGCCATCCTTCCACCGCGCCGAGCGCGAGCAGGGCGTAGGCTCCTCCAGAGGCCTTCATCCCGCAGAGCAGGCCCAGGGTCAGCCAGAAGAGCGATCGGCGCGACCGGCTTCCCGGGGTGGCGAACAACCCTCCGAGCACCAGCGCGGAGAGGAAGACCGCGGCCAGGGGAAGGTCGGACTTCAGTTCCTCGGTCTGCAGCAGCACCAGGGGAAGCGCCAGCAGGAGCAACGCGGCGGCGCCGGCTTCCGCCGCCGCCGCCCCCCATCGCCGGGCCAGGGTGAAGACGGAAAGACCCAGGAGGATCCAGGCGCCGACGGCGGGAAGGGTGAAGAGCAGGTCTTCGCGGAAGGGGAAGTAGCCGGTCAGGCTCAGCAGTTCCCAGGAAGAAGGATAGCGGGCGGTCTGCCCCAGCGCGGGCACGTCGACCAGCCGATGATGTTGCAACCACTCGGCCATCAGGGGCAGGTGGTAGGCCAGGCCGTCCCAGTCGGTCATGGGGGTCAGGAGGGTCTTCACCACCACCGCGATGGTGAGGATGAGCACGGCGGTCATCAGGGCCGCGAGCCGGGGATCGCCCCGCCAGCGGGCGAGGATTCCCAGGCAGGGAAGCGGCCGGCCGCGCCGCCACCAGAGCACCCCGCCGCCGATGAGCAGGAGAAGCTCGGCGAGGAAGAACGGCGCCGGGGCGAGCCCTCCGGCCAGGGCCAGCACCAAGGCCACCGCGAGCTGGAGCAGGGCCCATCCCACCGACAGGGCCACCAACTGGGTCGATCCGGCTTCGCGGGAATCGCACGCTGGCGCGCGGTCGCCCCCGTCCCGCCCGGCGGCCACGGACACCCCGGCGGCGGCCGGGAACCGCCCATCGGATGCTCCACCGGGCTCGGCATCTCCCTCCCGGTGGAGGACGAAGAGAAGCGGGAGAGGTGCGAGCAGCCACAGCAGAGCGCCGAGGGTCGAGAGCAGTTGCGAGGTCCAGGCGATACGCGGCGGGGCATTGGGTTCGTCCACCTCCACCCGCCGTCCGTCCTCGACCACGCGGCCCCGGTCCCACTGTAGTTCTTCGGGGGCTTCGTCGGTGCCGGGGTGGTAGTAGTGCCAGAGGCCATCGGCCTTGCCCCCCCGGTAGGATCCTTCCTTGAGCAGCCGGCCCTCGCGATCGTACTCGCGCCACACGCCCTCGGGCTTCCCCCGGCGGTAGCGGCCCTTCAGGTGGACCGCGCCGTTCTCATGCAGCTCGAGGTAGGGGCCGTCCCGTTCCACCCGGCCGTCGGGATACCGCAGGGCCTCGCCCTGGGTGCGCACCGCGCCGGAGGGCCAGTAGCTGACCTGTCGTCCCCGCTGGGCGCGCAGGTCGTTGCCGTAGGCGGCCACCAGGAAGACGGCCGCCACCACGCAGACCGCCAGGAGGACGGAGCGGGCGGAAAGGACGGAAGATCGGGTCGTCGTCGTCACCCGGGGTTTCTCCGGAAAGAGTTCCACCGACGGCGCCATTCGGGCCCGGGGTCTCAGGATCGAGCGGCCGCCAGGTACCCGGCGGCGACCAGCCCCACGAAGATGGCGCCCATGAGCACCTCGATCCACCCCACCTGGCGTACCGAGAGCGGGCGACGGCCGAGCAGTCCCCACCCCGCGCGCAGGGTCAACACCGAGAACGCCGCGACGGCGCCCGCGGGCATGCGTCCGGCCCGGGCCAGGACGATCAGCGCGCCCAGGGCGGCCAGGTGGAGGACCAGCGGGATCCCGGCCGCCACCTCTTCCGCCCGTTGCTGGCGCAGTTTCGTCCGCACGTACTGCACCGAGAGCACCGAACGCAAGGCGGGAAGGATCCACAACATCGCCGCCGAGCCCACGTCCCATCCCGCCGCCAGCGCGATGGCCGGGGTGAAGGCGGACAAGGCCAGCGCTCCGGCCATCTCCGCCTCGGCCTGGCGGGCGTCGCGCCGCAGCTGGGCCCCCAGTTGCACCGCGGCCAAGGGGACGGCCGCGGCCAGGGGCAGCAGGAACCCGAAACGGCCCGACCATACCGCCGCGCCGGCGAGGGCCACCGGCGCCACCGCGAGCCAGCCGAATCCCCACCGTACCACCGCGCGGGAGGGGGAGCGCGTTCCCGAACCCCGGCGGGCGCTCCACCACTTCAGCAGGGCGGTACGGCACAGGAAGAGCGCAGTGGCCGCCAGCGCGACCAGGGTGCCGGGGGCCGAGGGCGCCACCAGGAGTCCCAGCACCACCGGTTCGAGGAAGAGTCCCCACGCGCCGTGTTCGGCCGGCACCAGGTTGCCGCGCCAAATGAGGGGTCTGGCCCCAGCGGTCATCACTCGTTCTCCCGTGAAAGACCTCGCCCGTTCCGTTCCGGCCATCGCGCGCTCACCGGAAAGGCCACGGACCCGGGATCGTCGATTCTCGGGCCCGGCCTGGATTCTCACACATCCCGGGAAGCTGGAGAAGCCCGGTGATGCCCGGATGGGAAGGGACTACCGCACCAGGTCCATCTTCCCGTTGCGCACACCATCGACCGAGATCAGCCGGTAGAAGAAGACTCCCGAGGCCACCGCGCGGCCGGAATCGTCGGTTCCGTTCCAGGTGCGGGTGTACCGTCCTGCGGACAGCTTTTCGTCGACCAGGGTGCGCACCCGGCGTCCCGCGACGTTGAAGATCTCGAGGCGCACCGCGCCCGCGTGCGGCAGATCGAAGGCAAGGGTCGTCCGCGGGTTGAAGGGGTTCGGAACGTTCCGGTGCAAGGCCAGGGTGGTCACCGCCCCCGCCGACGGAGTGTCCGTCGCGATCGCCGGGGCCACGGCGGAGCTTTCATTGCCCGCCGCGTCGACGGCGGAGACCTTGTAGAACCAGTTGAAGGGATCGGCGATCGCGTCCAACCACGAATGGCCCACCAACTGGGCCACCACGGTGGTCGCGTCGGCGACGAAATCCGGGCTGGTTCCCCGGTAGACCTTGAAGTACTGGAAGTCGGGCTCGGGTGAGGCGTTCCACGACAACTGGTTGCCCGCGATGGAGTAGTGCACCGCGAAGCCGGTGGGCGCCACCGGCACCAGGTTGTCCACCGAGAAGCCGCTGTCCGGCAAGCTGCCGTAGAACAGGCTCGGGGTGGTCGAGTGCGCCGAGACGAAGTAGACGGTCGGCGAGGCGGTGGCGCTGGAATCGGCCAGGGTGGGCACGAGCACGGTGTACTCGGCCGACTGGGTGGCGTAGACGGTGGCGACGACTTCCCACACTCCGGCAGGAAAGGCGGCCCGCGCCGCTGGTTTCGCGGACGTCCCCGCAGCCGTCGATGCCGGGTCCGCCGGCAGCGGCGTGTCGGCCGTCGCGGCGGGTGCCCGCACGAAGACCCGTCCCCCGTAGCGCAGCAGTTCCCCCCACTCCGCGCTGCGACTGCTCCCCTTCAGCAGGTGTTCGGCCTCGTTCGCCGAGAGGGCTTCGCCTTCTCCCTGGACCGCCTTCAGCACCGCGGCCGCGTCGATGCGGCGGTGGATGTTGTAGCCGGCGATCGGAGGGTAGCTTCCGGTGTCCGTCCGATCGTAGCCCGAAGGAAGGAAGACCAGGCGGGCCCAGCCTCCTTGGTCGTTGGGGACATCGTGGATCGCGGTGATCACGGGCTCCTGGATGAGCCAGTCGATGGTGATCGAGTTCAGGGTGGACGGAATGGAGGTGGTCACGGGAAGGATCGCATCCCAGATGAGCGCGGGGCCCGGCGCGGCCAGGAACTGGAACCCGCTGGTGGGCGAGGTGAGATAGTCGCCGGAGGGAAATCCCGTGGCCGACACGTTGAGTCGGGGAATCCCGGCGCCGCTGAACTGCAAGCGGAAGGCGGCGACGGTTCCGTCGTTTCCGTTGAAAGGAATGGAGCGCGCCCGGTTCATCGTGGGGTCCCAATAGGGATTCACCAGGTCGACGGAGGTGAAGGTGCTCCCGAATCGATCCATCACGAAGAAACGGGTGCCGTCGAGGGCGGTCATGTCGCCCTTGAGGGAACCGGTGGCCAGGAGGGAAACGGGCGCGGTGGGATCGGCCACATCCAGGATCCGGGTTTCACTGAAGTTGCCGGTGAGAAAGACGCGGTCGGCGACCTTCTGGATCCGCGTGTAGGAGAAGGAGATGGCCCAGCTGCCCACCTCGCTTCCGGTGACGAGATCGTAGATCACCAGGCCTCCGCTGGAGGCGGCGCAGTAGGCGTGATTTCCCTCGACGACCACGTCGGTGATCGCCCCGGTGGTCACGGGATGGGTCGCGACCACGCTGGGCGCGGTGGGATCGTTCACGTTGACCACCATGAGCCCGTCGTTTCCGGCCGCGATGTAGGCCAGATCACCCTCCACGTCGATGGCCTCGAAGGTGAAGCCGCCGGGATTCAGCAGGGTATCCACCACCGTCGTGGGCAGATTCGGGGTGCTGATGTCGAAGATGCTGAGCCAACCGCCCGCACTGAGGCCGCCCCCCTTCACCGAGACCTGGTAGAGCCGGTTCCCTTCCACCCGGCTCGCGCGCGAGACGGTGGATTTCGTCAGCGATCCGACCGGGAACGGATTGGACGGGTTGGAGATGTCCAGGACCAGCAACACGCCTCCCGGGCTGGTGTCCACGTACGCATGGTCTCCCCCGATGTCGAAATCGTAGGGGGTGCCCGAGATCGTGACCGTGCGCGCCACCGAGGGAGCGGTGGGATCGCTGAGATCGATGACCAGGAAATCGGCGCCGTCGATGAGGTAGGCAAAGTCACCGCGGATCTGGAGATCCAACGGGAGCTGGAGGTTGAGGCCCGGCAGACTTCCGATGGACATGACGCCCAGGTCCTTGGCCCATTGGCGCAGAACGACCCCGGTGTTTCCGTCAGCGATCAGCAGGTGGTGGAGAAGAGGAAAGATCCCTTGCGCGGAATCGGACGCAGGATGCGTGGTGGTCTCCACCGGCAACGAGGGATCGCTGATATCCACCTGGTGCACGCCTCCCGACTGCGCGGCCACGAAGGCGACATCGGAGGACACCGCCACGTCCACGCAGTTGCCCGACAACGCCAGCGAGCCGCGAAGAGCCATCGACGCGGGATGCGTGACCTGGACGACCTGCAGTCCGCTGGTTCCCGCGGCCACGTACAACGAGTTTCCAGAGAGTGCGAGTGCCTCGACGCGGCCGCCGACGGAGATGGACCCCATGAGGGTGGCATTCAATGGGTCAGTGACATCCACCGCTTCGACGCGCCCATCGGACAGGGCGAGATAGGCCACGTCCCCATCGACCACGACATCGAGAACCTCCGCGGTGGGCGTATAGGTACCGCTGGTACCACTCGCAATACTGAAGACGAACAACCCTGCGGTGCCATCGGCCACGAAGACGTGGAGTCCGTCCACCGCGACTCCCCGCGTCGTGCCCGGGGTGGACACCACGAGGTTCAGGACGGGCGCCGCAGGATCGGAAACATCCACGGTCACCAGGTCTCCGCTGCCCACAGCCAGGATTGCGATCTTCCCCACGAAGGTGAGATCCACGACATTGCCATAGGTGGCGTAGCTGCCGACGAAGACCGGCGCCGCCGGATCGCGCACGTCAAAGATCTGCAGACCCGAGCCCGCCGTTCCGATGTACGCGAGTCCGTCGCGCACCCTGACCACCTGGGCGGCCCCCGGCAGGGCGATGGTTCCGGCGGTGGAGGGAACGAAGGGAACCTGCCGCACTTCGGCGGTCACCGTGTCCCAGACCGCGGAGGTGGGGCCGGGGTCCTGGAAGGCGGTGGTGGTGAAATCCTCGGTGAAGGTGCGCTGGGCCCGGGCGATTCCCGCCGGGCAGAGGGCAATAGCAAGGACGACGAGGACGCCGATGCGTGATCTGGTGGACATGCGGTGCTCCAGCTTGGATTCGCGGGTGGACGCCAACGCTTCCGGAGAGCAGCCGCGTGGACGCTAGGATGAGGGAATCGAGAGTCTCGGGGTGGTCCAGGTTCCGAGGGCGGGACGATGGATGACCTCGATTGCCAGGATCGTGGTGATCCTGGCCGCCCGGGACGATACCTGATAGTCTGCGGTCGACGCGATCGGAATCTTGCCGCGGCCACCCGATCACTCGCGGCGGCCGCCGAACGAACTCGGGGATCCAGCGCATGGAACCAGGGAGCATCCACCGTTGGAGTCATGAGGCCGGACCGGTCCTCGAATGTCTCGACCTGGGTGCAGGTCGGGTTCTCGTGGGCTTCCAGGGCCGCCCCGGCGGAGACCGCAGCGAGGATGCGGTCCTGGTGCTCGAGCTGCCCGGCGGTGGCTGCCTCCTTGCGGTGGCCGACGGGATGGGAAGCGGCGCGCGGGCCGCGGACGCCGCCGCGGAGATCGTGGACTGCCTGGTTTCCCGGGCCGGAACCCTCGGAGAGAACGGCTCGTCGCGCATCCAGGTGATGGACGCCATCGAGGAAGCGGACGAGCGCATCCGGAGCTGGGGGGTGGGCGCGGCGACCACCGTGGTCGTGGCCGAGATCGACGGCGGCAACTATCGCACCTACCACGTGGGCGATTCGGAGGCGGTGGTCACCGGCCAGCGCGGCAAGCTGAAGTGGCAGACGGTGTCGCAGTCGTCGGTCGGCTACGCGCAGGCTTCCGGTCTGCTCGATCCCCGCGACGCCATGGTCCACGAGGAGCGCCACCTGGTGGACAGTGTGCTGGGCATGCCGGGAATGCGGGTGGAGGTGGGCGAACGCCGGCCCTTCGCGGCGTATGATACCCTGGTCCTGGGTACGGACGGCCTCTTCGACAACCTGGAGATGCCGGAGATCGTGGAGATCGTGCGCAAGGGACCGCTCGACGCCGCGGCTCAGGCTCTGCTCGAGCGCAGCCGCGAACGGATGGACCACCCGCGACCGGACGGTCCGGGCAAGGCCGACGACATCGCCTTCCTCCTGTACCGGCCGCGCCGCCGGAACGAAATGATGAACCTCCGCCCGGCCGGGAAGCGATCATGAACGCGCTCTGCCTTCATCGGGAGAAGAAGCCGCAATGAGCCCACGACCCTTCACCGGTTTCCACCTGAAGGAGGGCCGCCGCATCGGCGGCAGCTACGAGGTCGAGGCGCGCCTGGGGATGGGAAGCGAGGGCGAGGTCTATCGCATCCGCGAGCGCAGTACGGGCATCCTGCGGGCGGCGAAGATCTTCTTTCCCCATCACGATCCCAACAACGACATGCCCACCCGCCGCGCGCGGAAGATGGAGGCCCTGCGGGACTGCCCCATCGTGATGCAGTACTACCACAGCGAGCCGGTGCGCATCGGGAAGATCCACACCATCGCCATGATCAGCGCCTACTCGCCGGGACAACCGCTGCAGCAGTGGATCGACCGGCACCGCGGTCGGCGCGTCCGGCCGTTCATCGCCCTGATGATCCTGCACCGTCTGGCCCGAGGACTCGAAGACGTGCATCGCCGCGGCGAGTACCACGCCGACGTCCACACCGAGAACATCCTCATCCGCCAGACCGGGGTCGACTTCGAGCTGAAGCTGATCGACTTCTACGACTGGGGCCGGCCCAGCCGCGCCAAGCAGCAGACCGACATCCTCCAGGCGGTGCGGGTGCTCTATGACATGATCGGCGGGGCGAAGGGGTACCGGACGGCTCCCCCGGAGGTGCGCGAGATCTGCCGCGGCCTGCGCCACGATCTCATCCTGAAACGCTTTCCCACCATGGCCGCGCTGCGGCAGCACCTGGAGAGTTTCGAGCCGAGGAGTTTGCCGTGAGCGTGGCACGGCCTCCCGGTGGCCCTCGACGGAAAGCGGCGGACCCTCCAGGATCCGCCGCTTCCGATGGCTGAGTGGGAGGGACCGATGCGGCTCAGCCACACCCCCCGCTGAGATCCCGGGTGGCCTTGCGCACCTTCACCACCGGGGTGAAGCTGCGGGGGGTGACCTTCTCGAGATCCGGACGGGACAGTTCATAACGGTCGCCCAGCGCCAGGGGGAAACGGACGGAGGTACCGTCGGCGCTGGGCTCATACTTGGCGGTTTCGATGGTCGTGCCACACACCTGGGGACACCAGGCGGCGATCCAACCGTTCACCCCTCCGGCCAGGATGTACAGGTTGTCCACGCCCAGTGCGTCCAGCCGCCGCCACATCCACTCGGCGCGTTCTTCGTCGTCGGACATCACGATCTTCACCGCGTCGGGGTCCAGTTGCTTCGCCCACTTCGCGTTGAGATTGCGGTTGTCGATATGCCGGGCGTCGAGCAGGTGGAAGAGGTTGTATTCGGCTTCGTCGCGGCAATCGAGCAGGATGAGCGCGATCTGGTTGTTGTGCATCAGGCCCAGGACCTCGCCGGGATCGGCCTGTACCTGGCGCGCGCTCAGCAGCGCGTCCTGCACCGGCGCCCGGCGCGCCACCAGCTCATCGAGGGTGGGGTCGCCGTGCAGGAGCAGTCCCAGGGCGACCAGCACCACCGCGGCGGCGGCCAGGGCCTTGGGCGCGGTGCGCTCGCGGCTCAGATCGACCCACCCCTTCCCGAAGTTCCGCTCCGCCTTCTCGGCCAGCCAGAACGCGACGACCGCCATGACCACGATGGCGAAGACGGTTCCGGTGAACGACCAGCCCAAGAGATCGGACAGCAACAGCCGGTCTCCGCCGGTGTTGTAGAAGGTCCAGATGTGCGGCGCGGTCTCGCCGAAGGCGAAGATCCCCAGGAGCACGCCCAGCACGAAGAACCAGGCGTCGACCTTGAAGGTGGCCGAGGCGGCCCAGGAGGTGCCGGGACAGAATCCGCCGATGATGAATCCCACCCCCAGCAGGAATCCGCCCAGCAGGCCCGGACCCCAGAAGGTGGCGTCGACGTAGATCCGGGAGAAGTCGATCCATCCGAAGACCACGCTGATCGCGATGAGCAACGCGGTCATCACGATCGCGCCGAACATCACCTTCAGCACGGTCATCTCCCGCAGGTAGAACTGTCCGGCGAGCTTGCGGCTGTCCCCGAAGCCGGAGACCTCCAGCGCAAAACCGAAGGCGAAGCCGATGAGGAGCTGGATGAGGACGGCGCCGGCCGGGCCGAGGGACGAGCTGAGATCGAGTGGTGCCATGGCATCCACCCCCTAGGTCCACAGGCGCCGCAACGGACGGGCCAGGAGATAGGCGCCAAGGAACACCATCATCAAAAAGCCCCACGACCCGGCCGAGAGCACCGCGCCGCCGGACAATCCCTGTCCCGAGGTGCAGCCCCGGGCCATGCGCGCGCCGTAGCCCATGAAGAAACCGCCGATGACCGCGAAGAGCCAGCGCTGGTGGACGGTGATCCGCGGGCCCTTGCGGGTCTCCACCTTCAGCCGCCCGCCGATCCAGCCCGAGACGAATCCGCCCAGGGCCAGGCCCAGGATCTCCCAGAGGATCCAGTGGTTCAGCGGGTTCTTCGCTCCGCCCCCGGCGATGGCCAGGTAGGGATTCAGGTTCACGTGCTGGGGATCGACGACCTTCTGGACCGCGATGATCAGCCGCCCGAAACCGCCCGACGCCCCCAGCCCGTGACCCGTCAGGATGAATGAGGCGAAGAGCACCAGCCCCAGCAACGCGCCGCCGAGATAGGGCTGCAGGTAGGGACGGGGTTCAGTGCGCATGTTCATGCACCTCCTGTCCGTTCAACTCGGGTTGCCTGCTTCCTTCAGCCTCGGCCTCGACCTCCAGCCGTTCCTCCACCTCGTACCCGAGGAACATCGCCTTGATGTTGGAGAAGGGGTGATAGCCGGTGGTGGTCATGTACACGTGCACGATGATGAAGAGCACGAAGGCCCAGGCGCCGGCGGTGTGCAGCAGGAACAACACCCTCAGGTCCAGGAAGGGACCGAAGGTGACCGGGTAACGCGCCGCCCCCCAGATCATCACCCCGGTGATCACCTGCAGGGGCAGCAGCAGGTTCAGGATGACCACGTAGGTCGCCTGCTGGATGGGATTCAGTTTGCGCTGCGGGGAGCGTTCGAAAGGATGGGGATCGCCCCGGAAGATACCGTACATGTAGTACCGGGCCTGCTTCACCGCCAAGGTCATCACATCCTGGGGTTGATCCACGAACTGGCGGATCTCGCCGGTGGTCACGTGATAGAACAACGAGAGGAACGCGTTGATGATCAGCAGCAACCCCAGCAGGTTGTGCAACCACGCCGCCCCCTGCATTCCCAGGAGGTGCACCTGGTCGGGCCGGTGCAGTTCGTAGCCGGTCAGCAGCAGCAGCAGGATTCCCAAGGCCTGGCTCCAATGCCAGATCCGTTCGTAGAGACTGTAGAGATGGATGCGCTGTCGGCTCATGACCGCACCTTTCGGCTCTTGAGTTGCCGTCCGATGAAGCGGAAGAGGGCGTGGAAACCCACCACCAGGAGAACCAGGACGATCAGCCACTTCCCGAGGAAATCGATCTGTGGACTGAAGGAAGCTCCCAGCATGTACAGCGACGAGTCCTCGAGTTCTCCCCGGTACCAGCAGCTTCCGTCCGCGTCCTTCCAGAAGCGCCCGTCCATGGAGGCGTTGCTGCCGGCAGCCAGGACGGGAAGCACGCCCCCGGGCAGGGCGGTGGCCACCTGGACCGCCTGGCGGAACTGCGAGCCGCGGCCGTGGCAGGCCTGGCAATCCCTCAGGGCGAAATCGCCGCTGGCGATGCCGTGGTGCAGTCCGTAGGGTTCCATCTCGCCGACGATGCGAGGATCCGGCAGGCCCAGGCCCTCCAGCCGGCGCCGCACCGCGTCCACCTTCGCCGGCGCGTCGAGCACCAGCTCTTTCGGATCGAGCCGGCCGTCGCCGTCCTCGTCGAGCGCGGCCACGATGGAGGGGGCAACGGCGTCGCCCTCGAACCAGGCCCGTTCGAGCTGCGCTCGCGAGACCTCGGTACCGTCCGGACCGAAGACCCATCGCCAGGTGGTGACCAGGGAGAAGGGTGCGACCCGCTCTCCGCGCGGTCCCTCGTCGCGTTGCAACAGGAGTGGCGGCCAGGGCACGATCAAGCTGCGAGGGGAATCGACCGGGCCGTCGACCCCCCGGAACACCCGACGCGGCTCGTGATCGGGTCCGAGAACGGTCCAATCGGCTTCCTGGAGCGCCGGGAGATCGACCGTGGGAATGTGGCAGCTTTCGCAGTCCAGGACCGCCAGGTGGAGCCTCGGATAGTTCAGCCACTGGTGCGTCGCCTCGGCGTCGTGACAATCCTCGCAACGCCGCATGCTCCCGGAGAATGGATCCTCGGCCGCGCCGAAGCTCGCCCAACCCCGGGCGAAGTGATGGTCGGGGGTCTCCAGGAAATCGCCGATGCTGGGACGGCGGACATCGCTCTTCAGGTGCTGCAACCTCCGCTGCGATGCGCTGCGGAACGAGGCGGGATCGTTCTGGGCGTAGTGACAGTTCGAGCAGTTGACCATCCGCTCGGCGTGCACGTCGAAGGGCCGACCCAGGCTGTCCTTGCCCTCGATGTTCAAGCCCGAGTCGGCCAAACGCTGGGGCGAGAAGACCTCGCCGCGAAGATAGGTGTTCCAGTTCGAGACGGTGGGACGGACCCACAGCGGATCCTTGCCGTAGTACACCTTGCCGTGGCAGGCGCCGCAGGCGCTTGAGCTGGGTGCGGCGATGCCCAGGACGGAGGCGTCCAGCTCGCCGTTCTCATCGAACGCCTGGCGGTTCCAGACCCACCCGTTCTCACCGCGCCGCGCCAATCCGAGATGGGCGAGGGTGGCGGTGGCCGCCCAGCGGAAGTTGCCGGCGGCGATCTCCTGGTTTCGCTCGATCGCCGCGGGATCCTTGGTGTGGCAGAGGAAGCAGTTCAGCTCGAGACCGGCCTTGGCCGCATCCCCCCCTCCCACGTGCATCGCCCCATGGTTCTTCAGCCATTCCACGTAGGCGGCGGGATCGCGGTCGTAGACCGGTTGTCCCGGGGCCAGTCGGGCGTGCTGGGATGAGTCGAGCATCTGGATGTGGTCGTTGTGACCGGCGATGAACCCGGTGTCGTGGCAACCGTCACAACTTCGCATCGGCGAGACCGGGGCACCGGTCTCCAGGACATTCTGACCGTCACGGTCGAGCAACTCCACCTTGGGATGCAGGCGGGAAGTGGCTGAAGCCGAGCCGACCTGCAGCAGGTAGAGCATCGGCAGGAAGGCCGCCAGGAAGGTCACCAGGCCGAGGCAGCGGTCCCCATTCCGGCGCACCATCACTCCACCTCCTTGGTGCCGCTTTTCGTTCCGGCTTCCGATGGATTGTCGGGAGGGACGACATCGGCGTCGGCCGGCTCCTTGAAGCCCATGGTGATGGCTCCGTTCTCGACCCGTCCGCCCTCGAACGCGGGATCGCCGCGGTAGCCCAGGGCCTTCCAGTCGAGGCGGCCGTGGCCCGAGGGCGAATGGCATTCCTCGCACTGCACCAGCTTGTCCTTCGCCTGCACCATGTGCGCGAGCGGCCAGTACATCTCGGTGGACACCCACCCGTAGTGCCCGCTGTAGGGCAGGCCGTTGTGCTCACTGCCGATGCGCAGCGCGGTATCCCAGTCGAAGCGGGTCCAGTACCCCTGGGGACCCACGGTATTGGGCACCAGCAGGATCTTGTATTCGGTGTCGTAGGGTTGCTTGCCCCGGTGCACCTTGAAGGGCCAGATCTTGGCGGTCCCGTCGTGGTACTGCCCCAGCGGCCAATTCAATTGCACCGTTTCCCCGGGATTCTCGAGTTTCTGCCCCTTCAGGTACCGGCCGGAATGTCCGTTGTACCAGTAGTACTCTGGAACCACGTCCTTCTTGAACACGAAGCGACCCTTGGTCTTGGCGTAGACGTGATGGTCGGTGATCGGCAGGTCCTGCCCCGCCTGGGACCAGTCCCACATCAGTTTCGTCGGCTCGTCGATGGCCATGGTGGGAATGTGGCAGGTCTCGCAGGCCACGGCGTCGGTGTGCGCGTTCAGTCGCTCCTGTTTGTGCGGTTTCTCCGCGTGGCAGTCGGTACACGCGATGCGGTCGGTGTTGGCCACGTTCACGGACATCGAGCGCCCCTTGATGTCGTGGTCGACCGTCTTGTGACAGTCGATGCACCGGAAATCGTAGCGGCCCATGTGCACGTCGATCCGCTCGGTCGGGAAGTACATGCTTCCGTCGAGATCGCCGTGCTTGACCGCGTCCCCTCCCCCCCCACGGAAATGGCAGAAACCACAGTTCTGCCGCGTGGGCGCACCGACTCCCTGGGCCACTTTCATCAGGTCGACACTGGACGCCACCTCTCCGGCGCCGTCCTCGGCCTTCTGGTAGGTGCCGGTATTGTCGTGGCAGATCAGGCAGTCGATGCGGGTGGCGTCCTGGAAGTCGAAGTCGTCATCCTTCCACCCATAGCCGGCATGGCAGGTGGTGCAGTGCTTCTCGTTGCTCTTGATCCCGATGCAGAAGTTGTTGATGACATTGGCTTTCCCGATTCTCTCCACCTTCCCGCCGGGCAGGTGGATCGTGTCGCCCTTCCAGGTCCAGTGGGTGGTCTTCATGAAGTCGCGCGCCTCCTTCTCGTGGCACTTCAAGCAGGCCCGGGTCACCGACGAGCCGTCGGTGAAGGTCATGCCCTCGAAGAAGGTGGAATGATCGACATGGGCCGGAAGCCGGGGAACGCCGTCCCACGGCGAATGCTCCTTCGCGCAACCGGCCGACAGGATGAGCGGCGTCACGGCCAGAAGAAGCCATCGGTGGTACTGGGAACGCACTCTGGATCCTCCCCTCCAGGATGGGCCGCCCCCGCCGGGGGCGCCGCTCCATCGGGAATGCAACTGCCGGGGAACCATCGTTCCTCGAGGGGAAACCCCTTCGCCTTCCAAGGTAGACCGGAGCGGGATCCGTCCAAGGGCAAAATAACGATCGTTTACGACGATCATGGCGAGATTTGGTCACTACAATGCCTTATTCAATCAAGTCTACAAAATGTGAACTGTTGTAAACGCCCGGGGCGCCGACATCGGAGGGGCGGATCCGCCCGCCGGGGGAAACGTGGTCTACTCGAGGGAGGACGAGCGCCGGTTCCAGCGCTCCCGGAGCAGGGCGTGCAGACGCCGTTGGAAGGCCTCCGGAAGGGGAAACGGCTCCTCCCCCCGGTAGAGCTGCACCGTGCCCTTGAGGTTGTCCACCACGACCCGGCAGGGGTTGCACTTCTTCAGGTGCTCCTCGAACTCCCCGCAGATCTCCGGGGAGAGTTCCTCGGAAAGGTATTCGTTGAGCTGGTCGAGAAGCTCGGGGCAGTCCATCCAGGTCTCCCTTCTTCCCGGTTGGATCCGCATGGACCCGACGGGGTTACGCGTGACGGTCGCATCCGGCCGGCACGCGCTCTTCACCTCGGCCCCGGCGGGTTCTCCGGCCAGGGAATCTGGTCTTCGGGCGCCCCGAAGCGCCGGGTGAGTTCCTCGCGCAGGGCCAGCCGAGCGCGGAGCAAGCGCACCTTCACGTTCCCGGGACGGATGCCGAGGATCTCGGCGGTCTCCTTCCCGCTGAACCCCTCGAGATCCCGCAACACGAACACCGCTCGATAGCTCTCGGGAAGCTGGGCCAGGGCTTCTTCCAGGTGCTCGCGGGTTTCTTGCAGATGCAGGAGATGCTCGGGCGACTCGCGCCAAGGCGCCACGAAGGCGGGAAACGCGGGGCGCAGCTCCTCCGGCGCTTCTTCCTCGTAAGGCTCCAGCGGCAATCCCTTGCGCTTGCGGAGGATCTTCAGCGCGTGGTTCGCGGTGATCCGCGCCAGCCAGTGGCCGAAGGGACTGTCCCCGCGAAAGCCGTCCAGCTTCTCGATCGCGCTGAGGAATCCCTCCTGCACCGCCTCTTCCGCATCGTGCTCGTTGCGCAGGATGCGGCGGACCATGCGGTACAGCCGCGCCGAATGACGGTCGACCAGGGTTTCGAAGGCCCCATAGTCGCCCGCCCGGGCGCGTTCGACCAGGGCGGCGTCGGGATCGTGGAGGACGTCAGAGGACATGGCGGTTCCGAGTATATGGGGCTGTGGCCGCAGGTTGTAACCGGCCGGCAAACCTGATATGATGTCCTTGGCCGCATCCATGCTTCCCACCTGACCGCAGGGGTGACGGCCCCTCTTCCTCGGAGATCTCGCATCGGGGGTATGGCAATACCCCCTCGGAAAGGAAGGAATGATGCCCAAGACACGTGTGCGGACCTCGCACAGGCTCCTCGCAGTCTGGCTGCCAGTCGCCGCATTGACCCTCGTCATCGCAACCCTCCCCGATCCCACCCATCTCTCCCCCGCCACCCCGGCGACTCCCGCGATCGCGATGGGAACGCATTCGATGCGCGCCTATCTCGACCCCGAGACCGGCACCTTGGGTTCGATGCCCACCGCTACCACCCTTTCCGCCAAGAGCCTCGATCCGGCCCTGAGCCGCTCGAGTGAAGGGCTCGTCCAGAAGACCCTGCCCGATGGCACGGTGATGGTCGATCTCCAGGGGCGTTTCCAGAACGCCAGCCTCGCCCACCTCGACACCGACGGCGCGGTGCAAGTCATCTGCACCGAAGACGCATCCTGCGCCCACCGCTTCCTCGAAGGAAAGGACGGGGCAACCCACACCTTCTCGCGACCGGCTGTTTCCCCCCGCCGAGCGGAGGTGAAGTGAGATGCGGCGACTGTTTCCATTCTTCGTGATCGCCCTGCTGCTTGCGACCTCGGCCCACGCGGCGAACATCGTCATCATCAACAACGACGCCGCCGGCGAGGGATTCAACGATCCCACCCCGGCTTCCCCGGTGGGCGGCAACCCCGGAACCACCATCGGCCAGCAGAGACTGAACGTCTTCCAGCATGCGGCCGATCTCTGGGGAGCCATCCTTCCCTCGAACATCACCATCCGGGTGTTGTCGAACTTCGACCCCTTGAGCTGTGACGCCAACAGCGCGGTGCTGGGTAGCGCCGGTCCGATGACGGTTTTCCGCGACTTCACCAACGCGGAGTTCCCCGGTACATGGTATCACTCGGCCCTTGCCGACAAGCAGGCCAACCAGGATCTCGACCCGCCGGGCAACGACATCAGCGCCACCTTCAACAGCAGCGTCGACAACAACAACAACTGCCTGAACGGAACCAACTGGTACTACGGATTCGACGGCAACGAAGGCGGAGACGTCGAGCTTCTGACCGTTGTGTTGCACGAGCTGGCGCACGGGCTCGGGTTCGCCGAATTCGTCGACCACTCCACCGGGCAGCTTTTCAATGGCCTCCCCGATGTCTACAGCCGGTTCCTCTACGATGAGACCGTGCAGAAGACCTGGCCGCAGATGACCAATGCCCAGCGCGCCTCCTCGGCGGTCAACACCGGAAACCTGGTCTGGAACGGCTTCGCGGCCAACTTTGCGGCCCAGAGCTTCCTGGAGGCGCCGCCCGTGGTGGTGATCTCCGCGCCCGCCGCGATCGCCGGCACCTTGACCCAGGTGGGGACGGCGAGTTTCGGCCCCAGCGTGAATTCCTCGCCGGTGAGCGGCGAGGTGGTCCTGGTCGATGATGGTACCGGTACGACCAGCGATGGTTGCGAGCCGCTGATCAACGGCGGCGTGGTGGCGGGCCGGATCGCCCTGATCGACCGCGGCTCATGCACCTTCGCCAGCAAGGTGCTCAATGCCCAGAACGCCGGGGCCATCGGGGTCCTCATCGCCAACAACACCACCGGGGTGATCAACATGGCGGGCTCCGATCCAAGCATCACCATCCCCACCCTGATGATCACCCAGGCCGACGGAAACAACATCAAGAGCCAGCTCAACCTGGGCCAGACCGTCCTGGTGTCGATGCAGGGCGACCCGGGATCGCTGGCGGGGACCAGCGCCGGGACCGGACAACTCCTGGTCTACACTCCCAATCCGCTGCAACCGGGATCGTCGATCTCGCACTGGGACGTCAGCGCGAGCCCGAACCTGCTCATGGAACCGGCGATCAACAGCGATCTGCACGACAACGTCGATCTGACCCGCTACCACTTCGAGGACATCGGATGGTTCGACCAGAGGGTGACCGCGACGCCGGACATCCCCGCGGCGCGGACCGCCCTGTTGGGCAACCACCCGAATCCCTTCAATCCCAAGACGACCATCCGCTTCCAGCTGGCCCGCAGTGGTGAAGTGCGCCTGGACATCTTCGATGCCTCCGGCCGCCTCGTCCGTCACCTGACCCGCGAGACCATGGACGCCGGACCGCACGCGGTCCAGTGGGACGGCCGCAGCGATGAAGGCGAGACCGTCGCCTCCGGCGTCTACCACTACCGCCTGCAGGCCGGCAACGACGTGGTCAGCGACCGGATGGTGCTCTTGAAGTAGTCGGATCGAATCTCCACCGTCCCTAAGACCCCAAGCGCCCGGCTGTCGACCCAAGGACGGCCGGGCGTTTCCCTGGTCCTTTCCGCTTGGGGGGAACGGCATGACCGTCTGGATCCAGAGACTTGCGCAGGCCGCATCACGCCAGTGGCGCAGCCTGCGCCGCTTCGGCCGGCGGCGGGGAATCCGGGTGGTCTTCCACCCTCTCTACTGCGCCGCTCCCACCCTCCTTCCCGTCATCGACACCCAACGGGCCCGCAACATCCTGGCCTTCCTCGTCACCGAGAAGCTCGTCCGGCGCCACGAGGTCCTGCGGCCCCGCCGGGTGCGCATGGACCGGCTGCGGCGGGTCCACACCGAGGTCTATCTCGACGCCCTCACCCGACGGGACGCCCTCACCCCGATCTACGGGGTCGGGATCGCCGACCGCAATCGCGACCGTCTCATCAGCGTGCATCGGAGCATGGCCGGAGGAACCCTCCTGGCCGCCCTGGAGGCCTCCGAAAGCGGCGACATCCTCCTGAACCTGGGCGGGGGCTTCCACCACGCGCACCGGGATCGCGGAGAAGGGTTCTGCATCTTCAACGACATCGCCCTGGCGGTCGACCTGCTGCGAGGCCGCGGGCTGCGGGGAAACCTCCTTGTCGTCGATCTCGACCTGCACGATGGCGACGGCACCCGATCCTTCTTCGCCGAAGACGAGTCCGTCTTCACCTTCTCCCTGCACAACCACGACCTGGACCACGATGCGGCGGTCGGCAACCGCTCGATCGCCCTGGGAGCGGGGGTTGGCGATGAGCTCCTGATGGAAACCCTGCGCCGCCATCTTCCGCCGCTGGTGGAGCGCCTGGAACCATCGCTCGTGTTCTACATCGCCGGGGTCGATCCCGCCCACGACGACAAGCTGGGCAACTGGGAGATCAGCTCCCAAGGGATGCAAGAGAGGGATCGTTTCGTGGTGGAGCTGATGCGGGAGAGGAATCCCCCGGTCCCCATGGTGATCCTCCTGGGCGGGGGATACGGGCCGGGAGCATGGCGTTACACCGCGCGCTTCGCCTCGTGGCTCTTCGCCGGAAAGGTGGTCGAGCCGGCGGGCGCGTCCACCGCGGCGCTCGAATACTACCGGCGGCTGACCCGCTTCCTGCAGTCCGGGGCCAAGCGCCCGCCGATTCGGGGAGAATCCGAAGCGGACTGGACCTTGGGACCGGAGGACCTGCCCGGGCACATCCAGCCTCGCCCGCATCTGTTGCTGGGCCGTTACAGTCTCTACGGGATCGAACTGATGGCCGACCGCTACGGCCTGTTGGAAGCGTTGCGCCGACGCGGGTTCGGCCGCCTGCGCTTCGACTTCGACCTGGACAATCCGGCCGGTCAGACCGTCCGCCTGCTGGAGGGCGAAGACCGCGCAGTGTTGGTGGAGTTGCGATTGGCCCGGGACCCCCACACCCTGCGCGACGCCACCCTCCTGCGGATCGAATGGCTGCTCCTCCAGAATCCCCGGGCGGAATTCGACGAACACCACCCACCCCTGCCGGGGCAGAAGCATCCCGGCCTGGGCCTCTTGCGCGACATCGTTTCCCTGTTGATCCTCGCCTGCCAGGATCTGCAGTTCGACGGAGTGGTCTTCGCCCCGGCGCATTACCACATCGCGGTGCAGACCGAGCGCATCTTCCACTTCCTGAATCCCCGCGACGAGGCGGTCTTCCTGGATCTGCAGAAGGCCCTGTCCGGCCTCTCCCTTCCTGAAGCCAGCCGCCGGGTCGAGGAAGGAAGGGTGCGGTGGAGGAAGAGCGGAAAGATCTATTGCTGGAATCCCCAGCCCATGCTCCTGCCGGTGGGGCATCGGCTGCGCCGGAAGTGGCCCGGCAAGGACTACGCGCGCCAGGTCGCGCGCGAACGGAAGGACGATCGCTTCGAGCTGGTCTGAAGGCAGCGGCGTTCCCGCGCCCGGCCGGCGGGGTCACTCCTCCAGGCGCAACTCCAGCTCGTGCCGGCGCGCGTGCTCGAGGTCGCGCTGCTCCAGGCGGATGAGTCCGCCCCGGCCGGTCTGGACCTCGAACGGCCCCTGCAGGATCAGGGTCCAGTCGAAATCGGCGGTGTGGTTGGCGGTGTCCTCCAGGATGAGCCGATCCCCTTCGATGCGATAACGGCCCGAACCCGCGGGCGGCAGATGCCGGAAATCGCCTTCGATCCGGTACCGCCCGTCGCGGAAGTCCATCCACACCTCCCCCGCGTGCCGCACCTGCTCATTGGTGCCGTCGTGTTCGGTGCGCCAGTAGGTGCCGTGATACCGCCCTTCCAAGCGAAGGGGCGGAGAGATCGCCCCTTCTTCCCGGTAGCTCGCAGCGCAGCCCGAAAGCGTCACCGCCGAGATCACCGCCAACACGAGCATCCCGGTGAAACCCTTCAGATCCCGCTTCATCGCGTTCCTTTCTCCTGGGACCTTCCTCGCCCCGGTTCCGGGGGAATCTCAGTGCCCCCGGTGGGAGTGACGGTGGTGCCGGAAGGTCCGCCCGCTGAGCGCGGCCCGCAGCGTGCTGCGCCGGATGTCCAGCTCGAAGGAGATCTCCTTCCAACTCCAGCCGGCCCGGCGGTACGCCAGCAGAAGCTGCGGGCGATAGCCGGTGAGGACGCTCAAGCGCCAGGCGACCCTGCGGTCATGGCGGCTCACGCGAAGGGCCCTCGGCCGGTGGCGCACCACCACCCTGCGCATCATGCCGTGGGGATGGACGCGATGGACGCGCACCACACCGGCCGGATACCCCACACCCACCACCGCCGGGCCCGAACCGACCACCACGCTCCAGTGGGGAGCCACCACCCCTACCTGGATCCTCCAGGCTGCCTGGGCCGGCGCGGCCGGGAGCAGGGCCGCCAGCGCCGCCAGGGTGAGCAACAGAACCCACCACGGACTTCGACTTCGTTTCCAGTGCTTCTCGGTCGTCATCGCGATCCTCCTTGCCGGGATCCGGCGGATCCCCCGTCGCCTCGATCCGGCGGCCTCGACCGGTCCGGATCCCCCTCGATGTCCTGCCCACCTCCCACGCGAGCTTCGTACCAGATCGCAAGTCCCGCAGAACTCCCTGAAAGAAGGCTGGTTATGGGAATCCACGGGCGTACCTGGCGGTACACCCACCCCCCTCGTGTCGTACCCCGAGGGCGGAAATCGTCCTCTGGAGGAGACGGTTGACGGATGCCGCCGGGGCGGCGATCTTGTGCCGGCCCTCGGCCCGGAACGTGTCCACGAGAATCCGCCGCATGTTGCTCTTCCTGCTCGCTGCCTCCGTTCTCGTACTTCTCGTCCTGTTCTTCTTCCCGCGGACGGGATTGTGGGTGATGGCCCGCCTGAATCCGCGGGTGATCTTCTATGTGGAGACCCACGAGAAGGTGGTGGCCTTGAGCATCGACGACGGTCCCACCCTCGATCTCACCCCGAAGATCCTCGACCGACTGCGGAAGTACCACGCCCACGCGACCTTCTTCCTCCTTGGCGAACGCATCGTCGGCCGGCAGGAACTGCTCCGGCGCATGCTGGCCGAGGAAAACGAAGTGGCGAACCATCTCTGGAAGGACGAGGCCAGCATCGGGCTGCAGCACGCGGTCTTCTCCTCGCAGCTCGCCGAGGTCGATTCGCTGCTTTCGGTCCACGGAGACCCCCGGCTCTTCCGGCCGGGCAGCGGATGGTTCCACAAGGCCATCCTCGATGAGCTCGCCGAACAGGGGTATCGCTGCGTCCTCGCCTCACACTACCCTTTGGACACCAGGACGCGGCGCGTCGGCGTGATCGAAAGGTATCTCTTGAGGAGCACCTTCCCCGGGGCCATCCTCGTGCTGCACGATGGGCCGGGACGTCAGCACAACCTGGAGGTGCTCGATCGTCTTCTGCCCGCGCTCGAGCGACGCGGTTACCGCATCGTCACCGTGAGCGAACTGTTGAGCCTGGATGAAGGTCGACGGAAGGCGACGCGTGTCCACTGAAGCAGCATCCCCCCGACCGCGGCCCTCCCGCCGGCCCCCGCGACACCGCCTGGCGATGCTCATCGCGGCGGCCCTGGCCGTCACCACCGTCCTCGCCGTGGTCGTCGACCGGCACGAAGAAAAGGCGCAGGATCGCATCTTCGAAGAGGTCCTCGACACCCGCAGCACCCAGTGCCGCCGCGCTCTCGACGAGTTCCTGCAACCGACCTTCGCGCTGTTGTCGGCGCTCAGCGACTGGACGAACAGCGGAGTTCTCGATCTTTCCCGTCCGGAAGATCTCACCCGTCATCTGCTACCCCTGGTGCAACGCAGCGACAAGCTCACCGGGATCATCGTGGCGCGCCCGGGACGTTTCGCCTGGCGCCTGGCGCGCGAGGAGGGCGTCTGGGAAGACACGGCGATCGCGGTGTCCGACACGAGTCTCACAAGCCAGGCATGGTACCGTGAAGTGCATGATGAGAGACGACCCGTGGAGGTCTTCTGGACCGAATCTCCCGAGCTGACCGCGGCACTGGGTTGGGAGGATCCAGGCGGCGGACCGCCCTTCTACGCCGCGCTGATCTTCTCTCCCGAGGCGACCCGGAACCTGCACGAGGACCTGAAGGTGAGTCCCCGCTCGATCGTGGCCATCGTCCACGACGAGGGGATGGTGTCGTGGTCGGCCGGGGATGGCCTGTTCCATTCGGAACCGGTGGCGCGGCTGGTGCATTCCACCGACGATCAGAAGCGACTTCTCGCCCACGCGCTCCTGGCCTGGAACGACGCCGCCCGCCCCATGGAGCGCAGCGTCCTCTTCCGCGCCGACGACGAACCCTGGCGCCTGCGGGCGATTCCGTTGACCACCGGCGACGCGTCGCGGGTGATGACCCTGTTGATTCCCCGCCGTGATCTCCAGGATCAGCTCCGGATCTTGACCCGTCCCTACCATATCGCGCTGGGAGCTACCTTGCTGCTCGGAACGGTGGTGGTGGTCCTGGTCGCCCTCGGCTACCGCCGGCACCTGCGCTCATTGCGCCGCCATCAAGCGCACCAGGACCTGACCGAGGCCGAGCTGCGGGAACTGATCGACCGGGGCGAAAGCGACACCCTCGAGTTCAAGTCGACCCTGCGGTGGAACCTCAAGACCAACAAGCCGGGCAAGGAGATCGAGAGAGCCTGGTTGAAGACCCTGGTGGCCTTCCTCAATACCGACGGCGGCACGCTGCTGGTCGGAATCGCCGACGATGGAAGCGTCGTCGGGGTGGAGAAAGACGGCTTCGGCAACGAGGACAAGTATCTGCTGCACTTCAACAACTGCGTGAAGCAGAACATCGGCATCGAGTTCGCCCGCTTCCTCTCCTTCGGGCTGAAGCCGATCGAGGGAAAGAGAATCCTGGTGGTCGACGTGCAACCCGCCGACGAACCGGCCTTCCTCACCGTCGGCGAGGACGAGGAGTTCTTCGTGCGGGTCGGGCCGGCCAGCCGCCGGGTGAGCCCCAAGCAGGCCCTGGAGTTCCTCCGTGGCCGGTAGGGAGAGGATCGTTCGTCCGCGTTCCCATCTTCCTCCTCACACCGCCTCTTCGATCAACTCCAGCCCCTGCTGACGCAGCCAGCCCGCGACCGCCCGTACCGATTCCCTCACTCCGCGCGTGATCACCGGCGCGCCAAAACCCATCAGCGCCACGAAGATCCCGCTCGCGCTGGGCCGCGCCTCGACCAGCACCTCCTGCCGCAGGTCGTCCTCGTCGACGATGCACAGGAAGATCAGCACCCTCCCGTCCAGACCGCGGTAGCAGTTCTTCAGGACCACCTGCCCGGTCTCGAAGCGATGGAGGGTCTTTTCGAACCCGCCGATGCCGTCGAGCGATCCCTTCAAACGGATGTGTTGCATGTCCACCACCTCGACCCGGGGACGATGTCGGTCGGGATCTTCCGCCTGCTTGCGGAATTCCCCGTGGAAGATCGATTTGCGCAAGCCGAGCCAACGCTGGGCGTACTTGGTGCGCAGCATCTCGGCCGGAGGGGAACCCTCGGTGATCCGGAACAGCCCGGTGGCCTCGGCCTGTTCCACCGAGAAACGGAAGTATTCCTCGTGATCGGTGGTCAGAAGCAGCGCGCCCTCCGGCTCGAGTCGCGTCGACAACAGGCGGAAGAAGGGTTGCCGCAGAAGCCGGCGCTCCTCGTGCTTCTCCTTCGGCCAGGGATCGGGGAAGTTCACGAAGACGCGGTGGAGTCCGCGGGGAGGACACAGTTCCCGCACCACGAAAGCGGCCTGACCCCGCATCACCTTTACGTGAGCCATCGCGGCCCGCCGCAGACGCCGCCAGGCCCGGGTGACCGAGGCCGGGGCGATCTCCACCCCCAGCAGGTTCCACTCCGGATGCACCCGGGCCATGTCCTCCAGGAATTGCCCGTTGCCGAAACCCACCTCGACCACCAGCTTGGCCCGGCGCCCGAAGATCGCCTCGGGGACGACGGGCCAGTCGATCTCGCCCAGACGCAGCAGGTTCGGATAGGGACAGGAATCCATGGTATCTCCTCTTCCCGCACACGGGGGAAGTTCCACACTATCCCAAAAGCTCTCCAGGGGCTATCCTGTGCACCGAGCCGCTTCCCCCCGGCCCTGGAGACGGACACCGCCCCTTCACCCCCGACGGACCGCGCCGTGTCGCCAGCCAACCCACCATCCCCCGCTCCGCCCCGGCCGCGCGCTGGGTCGAGCATCATCTTTCCCCTGCTGCTCTTCCTGGTGGGAACACTCGCCACATTGCAGCTCTGGCGCATCGCCGAGAACAACCAGACCCAACGCGTCCGCCTGGAGACCCGGATCACCGCCGAACACGTGGCATTGCGCCTTCAGGCCTGGATCGACGCGCGCACCTCCATCTTCCAGTACCTGTCGAACGGCCGCTACGCGGACCGCCGGGCGGTGACCGAACATTTCCCCGACGACGCCCGGCTCTTCGAGGATCTCTATCCCGGCATCCAGGCCCTCAACTACATCGACCCCCAGTGGGTCATCCGCATCGTCGTCCCCCTCCGCACCAACTTGCCCGCCCTGGACAAGGATCTCCACCACCATCCCAGTCCCGGGGTGGTCGAGGCCCTGCGCCGGGCCGAACGCACCGGGGAACTCACCCGCACCCCCATCGTCGATCTGTTGCAAGGGGGCAAGGGCTTTGCCACCTACAAGTCCCTGCGGGCGGAGGACGGAACCCGTCTCGGCTTCGTCAACGGGGTGTTCCGCATCAAGACCCTGGTGGACACCTGCCTCGCCGAGCAGAACCTCCGGGAACGGTTTCGGTTCCAGCTGGAGGATGACAGCGGCCGTCTCGCCTACGCCTACGTCGATTCCGAGACGGTGATGGCCGGCCCCCTGGCGGTCACCCTTCCGGTGCGGATCGTCGACCGGCCCTGGACCCTGTGCCTGGTTCCCTCCCCCAGGAGCCTGGCCGGGCGGGGAAGCCGGGCCAACGAGGCCCTGGCCGGGGCGGGAATCCTGTTTTCCGCCATCCTGGCCGTGCTTCTCCACGTCCTGCTGAAGAGAAAGCGACAACTGGAAGAAGGGCGCGCCAAGTACCGCCTCCTGGTGGAGAACCAGAGCGACCTGGTGGTGAAGGTCGACCTCCAGGGGCGCTTCCTCTACGTCAGTCCCAGCTACTGCCGCACCTTCGGCAAGAGCGAAGAGGAGTTGCTCGGCCACGAATTCATGCCCCTGGTGCACGAGGACGACCGGGAAGCGACCGCCCGGGCCATGCAGGACCTCTACCGGCCACCACATCGAGCCTACGTCGTCCAGCGGGCGATGACCAAGGACGGCTGGCGCTGGCTCGCCTGGATGGACACCGCGGTCCTCAACGAGAACGGAGCGGTCGAGGCGATCATCGGGGTGGGACGCGACATCACCCGCCAGAGGATGCTGGAAGAGGAACTCTTCCAGTCGCAGAAACTGCAGGCCATCGGACAGTTCGCCGGAGGCATCGCCCACGACTTCAACAACATCCTGCAGGCGATGATGGCCCACCTGGAATTGATCCAACGGGAGGCCTCGCTTCCCGATGCCTGCCGGAAGGATCTGGACGACCTGGTCCAGGATGTCCACCGGGCTGCGGAGCTGACCCGGCAACTGTTGGCCTTCGGGCGGCGCCAGAAGCTCGTCCGCGTGGAGCTCGACCTGAACGAGATCGTCCGCAACACCTCCAGCATGCTGCGCCGACTCATGCCTGATTCGATCTATCTCGAGTTCCAGCCCGGAGAAGGCGTCTTGAAGGTCCGCGCCGACCGGGGGAAACTGGAGCAGGTCCTCGTGAACCTCTGTGTGAATGCCCGGGACGCGGTCAGCCAGAACGGGTCGATCGTGGTGAAGACCTTCCGGCGCACCGTCGATGACAGCGAATGCGAGGCCCATCCCGATCTGAAGGCGGGCGAGTACATCGGCCTGAGCGTGCAGGACGACGGCTGCGGGATGGATGCGGAGACCCTCGACCACCTCTTCGAGCCCTTCTTCACCACCAAGAGCGAACAACAGGGCACCGGACTCGGTCTGGCCACCGTCTACGGCATCATCCATCAACACGGAGGATTCATCGAGGTGGACAGCGCGGTGGGATTGGGCTCGACCTTCACCGTCTGTCTGCCCGCGGCCTAGTTCCCGGCGTCGACTGGCCGGGGACCGGGTTTCCCCGTACTCTTCAGGGCACGACCGCCGGCCCCTGGCCGCCGACAGCGAGGACCAAGGAATCCGGGACGCCCGCCACCGGGTGTGCCCGGACCAGAGGAGATGGAGGAGCACACCCGATGAATCCTTCCTACGGCATGACCCGAGAACTTCCCCAGACCAGCTACGCCGAGGCGATCGAGAAGGTCACCGCGGCCTTGAAGGAGCAGGGATTCGGCATCCTCACCGAGATCGATGTCCAAGCCACCCTGAAGACGAAGCTCGATGTGGACGTTCCCCCCTACATCATCCTCGGCGCGTGCAACCCGCCCTTCGCCCACCAGGCACTTCAGGCCGAACCGGGCATCGGGCTGCTGTTGCCCTGCAACGTGGTGGTGGCCGAGCGGGACGAAGGAGGCGCAGTGGTCAGCGCGATCGACCCGGTGAAAGCGTTCTCCCTGGTCGATCGCGAGGATGTGGCGCCGGTGGCCGAACAGGTGCGACAGAAGCTGCAGGCCGCCCTCGACGCGCTGTAGAGAACGGCCCCGCAGAGACCGGCGGCCTACTTCAGGAGAACGAGCCGCTGCACGCCGCCCGCGTCCGCGCCGTCCAGGCGCAGGCGCAGGAAGTAGATGCCGCTGGCCACCGGCCGTCCCCGTCCGTCCGTCCCATTCCAGATGAGCCGGTGGGTGCCGGCCTCTTCCTCTTTCTCCGCAAGGGTGACCACCCGGCGGCCGCGACGGTCGTAGAGGGTGAGTTCGACCCGCGCCGCACGGGCCTGCTCCCATCGGATCGTGGCGCGGGGATTGAAGGGATTGGGATAGGGCGCCAGGAGGCGGTCCTGGAGCGGCCGGGCCGGGGTCTCCACCCCGGTCACCCCGCCCATGATCACGCAGGGAGAGAACTCCGAGGTCTGTCCCAGGGAGTCCGTCGCGGTGGCGGTGACATGGGGCAGGGAATGGTCGACCAGGTAGAAGGCTCCGCTGACCGCCCCCCCGCCCATGGACAGGGTGTGCAGGTTGAGGGTTCCGAGATAGGACTCTCCTTCGCCGGCGGACGGGTCACACGCGCGGTTCAGATACAGGTCGATCTGGAAATCGGCGTCGGGGGAACTCGACAGGAACACGGTGACCAGGAGGCTGTCGCCGGTCAGCTGCGCCGAGGTGATCTCCGGCGCGTTCTGCTGTCCGTTGTCACCCTCGTCGAGGTCGAGGTTGTCACTGGGATCGACCCCGTTGTTGCCCAGGTCGATCCCCAGCTCCTGGTTCGCGTAGATCGCGTTCTGGTGGATCCACACCGAGCCGTAGGGCCAACCGTCCAGGGCCCAGGCCTTGGAGACCCAGATCCCGTCACCCCCATTGTCGTGGATCTGGTTTCCCACGACCTCCACCCCCGTGTAGTCGCCCCCGGTGAAGAGGATGCCGGTCGAGGTGTTGTAGGCGATGTGATTGCCCGCGGCCAGGCTTCCCAGGGTCAGCTGGTAGATCTGGTTGAAGACCCTTATTCCCTGACCGTTGGGAACCGGGGTGGACCCGTCGGCGGCCACCCCGATCCAGTTCCCCTCGAGGGTCACATCCTGGGACGCGGTGATGTCCACCCCGAAAGAGGTGGCCCCGCCGATGACGTTCCCTTCGCCGGGATTGGGACCGCCGACACGACACTGGGTACCCGTGAAGAAGAGGGCTACGGAGGGAGGGGTGGTGAAAGGCGTCGTCCCATCCCCGTGCAATCCGATGATGTTGCCCTGGATCGTCGAGTAGTGCATGCCACTGACCTGCAGGGAGGGGAAGACGTTTCCTTCACCCGGCCCCGCCCCGCCGATCACCACGCTGTCCGGTCCCGAGATGAAGGTCGGCCCGGTACTGAATTCGTATTGATCGGTCCAGTCCACCCCGACCCGGTTGGCCTGCAGGGTACAGGCGTCCGCCGCAGTGGTCAGACTGATGGCGGTACTGATCGACGCGCCGATCAGGTTGCCCGCCCCGGGCTCTCCGACGCGCACGGCGTAGTTCTTCACCTGGATCCCGTAGTAGTTGGGAATGGGGAGGGTTCCGTCGGCGCTGACCCCGACCCGGTTGTCGAGCAGGGAAGTGAACACCGCGGACGCCTCGATCCCCACGTCGAGATTGCCGGAGACCAGATTGCCGGCCCCGGGAAGTCCCACCTCGTAGAACCGCTGTCCGGTCCACATGCCGGCTCCCCGTACCACGAGCCCCGGCCCCTGGTTCGGCAACGCGGCTTGACCGCTCGCATCCACGCCGATCCAGTTGTTGGCGAAATGAAGCGTTGCGGAGACCGTTCCGTGGGCATCGATGCCGAAATGATAGGTGGCGGTGGAATCCCCGTTTCCGGAGATCAGGTTGCCCTCGGCGGGATCCAGGCCCCCGACCCACAATCCCCCCCCACCATCGATGCTGATGCCCCCACCCAGGTTGGGGACGGCGATCATTCCGCTCGCGTCGGTTCCGATGTAGTTCCCGATGATCCGCCCGAATCCCTGCCCGACCACCCAGATGCCGAAACCGCTATTCCCGGAGATCACGTTGCGTTGCCAGGGCGTGGATCCCCCGATCCGGCAGCCTTCCAGCGGGCCCTGGATCCCGTGCAGGTTCGGCCGGGGAGTTGCGCCGTCCGCGGCAACCCCCAGGTAGCATCCCTCGACCGTGAGGGCCGGGGCCCCGACGCTGATTGCGGTCGGAAAACCGCCCATCACAATCCCGCGCACCATGGAGAAATTCGCGCCGGTCCGGAAGGTAAGGCCGGCGTCCGAATAGGGATTGGCCTCTTGGCTCCCGTCGATCTCGACCAGCGGCGTTCCGGCGAAGCCGGGCTGGTACCAGCCGTCGATGGTCACCAAGGTGCGGATATAGGGGTAAGGAGTCTGGGGCTGGATGCGATACGGGGCCGGCCCAGGAATCCGGAAGGCGATGATGCTGCCCCAGCCGGCCAGGGTGAGGGCTTCCCGCAGGCTGCAGTGCACGCTGTCGCACACCCCGTCGTAGAGGTCGTCGGTGGTGTTCACGATGTAGTCGGGCGGAGGCAGGACCAGCACCGAATCGGATCGAGCGTTGTCGGCGGGGGCGAGATCGTTCCCGTAGCCCTCGACCGTCGACCCGATCCGGGCCCAGCCCTCTCCCCCCGGATCGAATTCGATCTTGAAGGAGGCCGAGGTGCCCACGGGGATGGAATCGACGCAACAACGCACCACCGAACTGTCGATCGTGCTGGTGACGCCGAATCCTTCGGCAGAGACCGAGCCAATGGTCCACCCAGGCGGGAAGGAATCGGTGAGCGCGACCCCATAGGCCACCTCGGGCCCGTTGTTGTAGACCTGCAGGAAATGCGTTCCGATGTCCAGGCTCCGGGCCAGGACCACAGAACCGAACGAACCGCTGAGTTGGAGGTCGAAATCGAGATTTCCCCGAAGGGGAAGGACCTGGTGTCCCTGGTTGTTCGTGGGATCGGGATCCTTCTCCGCAGCGCTGACCGACCACGACAGCTCCAGGGGCGGCCCGACATCGGTGGACTGGACCTCCCACACCACCCGGGCGGAATCACCCGGCGCGATCGTCCCCAGGCTACACACCCATTCCTGCCCGCCGGGAATCGGCGACACGACGCAACTGTCCGCCGGATCGACCGAAAGGAACTGGACCGGTCCGCCGACGTCGAAGATCAGCTGGACCTGGCTGGCCGGAGAAGGTCCCAGGTTCTCGACGACCAGGGTCCAGTCCTGGGGCGTACGGTACACCATGAACGGCGCCCGGGAATGGAAACGGACCTGGAGATCGGCGGTCTGGGCGAAGACGAGGTGTGGAAGCGCCAGCACGATGCCCAACAGGAACAGAACGAACGCTCGGCGGGGATGATCCATGTCGCGTTTCTCCCTTCAAGGGTCTCGAAGACCGGGGACCTGGGGTTCCGCCCCCACGTCGACCGGGCAAGAGGATGCCGATCGCGGAAACACGGGGGGCGCCGGTATCCCTCCCCCGGGACCCGGAGACGAAGAGATTCCCCGCATGGGAGAGAGCCCGGTGGCGACCTCCTCGATTGTACCCGTCCGGGAGCACCGTTCACAAGTAGACTGTTTGTGGGAACGGTGGGGACCCTTCGAAGTCTCGAAGGAACGGGCCCTCAACCCCCGATCCCGTACTTGTCCAGGCGGTAGTTCAGGGTATTGCGGGTGATCCCCAGATACCGGGCGGTGGCGCTGCGGTTGCCTCCACAATGGGCCAGGGCCCGCTCGATCACTTCCTTCTCCAGTTCGTTCAGATCGAGCCCGTCCTCGGGAAGCTCGCCCAGGAGGGCCCGGGGCTTCTCGCGCTTGCGGTGCAGGCGCTCGGGAAGATCTCCGGCTTCGATCGGACCCTCCGGATGCAGGGCCAGGGCCCGCTCCATGACGTTCTCCAGCTCGCGGACGTTGCCCGGCCAGGCGTAACCCACCAGCATCTTCTCCGCGGCGGCAGAGAGGGCCGGGACCGGCTGCTGGTGGGCGGCGGCGATGCGCTGGGCGAAATGGCGCGCCAGGGGGAGGATATCGTCCCGGCGGGACCGCAGAGGAGGGAGGGTCAGGGTGACCACGGCCAGCCGGTAGTACAGATCCTCGCGGAAGGATCCCTCGGCCACCATGGCCTCCAGGTCGCGGTGGGTGGCCGCGATCACCCGGACGTCCACCGGAACCGGTCGATTCGAGCCCAGCGGATCGACCTCCCGTTCCTGCAACGCCCGCAGCAGTTTCACCTGGAGGTCGGGTTTGAGGTCGCCGATCTCGTCCAGGAACAGGGTGCCTCCGCCCGCCAGCTCGAACTTCCCCTTGCGGTCGGCGGTCGCCCCGGTGAAGGCGCCCCGGCGATGACCGAAGAGTTCGCTGTCGATGAGGTTCTCCGGCAGGGCGCCGGTGCCCACCGCCACGAAGGGGCCCTCCCGTCGGTTGCTGCCGTAATGGATGGCCCGGGCCAGGAGTTCCTTCCCCGTGCCGCTCTCGCCCAGCAGCAGCACCGTGGTGTTGCGGGGCGCCACCTGGGCGGCCTGGCGCAGCACCTCATCCATCGCCGGGCTGGTCGCCACCATGTTCTCCAGGCGCAGGCGGTCCCCGGCGAGTTCCCGCAGGCGGCGATTCTCGCGGATCAGTTGGTTCAGGCGCAGGGCCTTGTCCACCGAGAGCAAGAGGGCCTCGTGCTCGAAGGGCTTGAGCAGGTAGTCGTGGGCACCGGCCCGCATGGCACGGACCGCGTCCTCGACGCTGCCGTGGGCGGTGACCACGATCACCCCCAGTTGCGGCCACTTCGCCTTGAGGTGTCGCAGGAGGTCCAGGCCGTCCATTCCGGGCATGCGCACGTCGGTGATGAGGAGTTCGGGAAAGGAAGAGGGGGGAAGCTCCCGCTCGGCCGCCTCCAGGGCCTTCATCGCCTCTTCGGCCGAGGCCAGCGGCGTGACCTCGTAACCGGCCTGTTCGAGGTGATAGGAGGTCACCCGGCGGAGGCTCGCGTCGTCGTCGACCAGGAAGATACGGGTGGTGGACATGGTCTTCGAAGAATCCACCGGCCGGGACCGTGGGTCAAGGGCGGTCCCGCCGCCGGTGGGAAGCACCTGAGAGGTCAGGAAATCCCCTCCAGCGCCCGGTCCAGATCATTGATGAGGTCGTCAACGTCCTCGACCCCCACCGACAACCGCACACACCCGGGACCGATGCCGATGTCTTCTCGTTCGCGCGCGGTCATCTGCGCATGGGAAGAATTGAACGGCAGACTGACCAGGCTCTCCACCCCACCCAGGCTGGTGGCCTCGCGGATCACTTCCACGCGCCGGCACAGACGCAGGGCCGCCTCGTCGCCCCCCCGCACGAAGAAGGTCACCATGCCTCCGGCCATCTCCGCCAGGTCGCGCGCGGCGCGGGCATGGTCGGGATGGGAGGGAAGCAGCGGATGCAGCACCTTCTCCACCCGGGAATGGTCCTGGAGGAAGCGGGCGATCTGCAGCGCGTTGTGGTGATGGGCCCGCATCCGCAGATGCAGGGTCTTCAGTCCGCGTTCGAGCAGGAAGGCCGCGTGGGGGTCGAGCGGACTTCCCAGGTGGATCATCTTCCGCCAGATCGTGTCCAGCAGGGCCTTGCCTCCCACCACCACCCCGGCGCACACGTCGCTGTGCCCGTTGAGGTACTTGGTGGCCGAATGCAGCACCAGGTCGGCCCCCAGGGAGAGGGGCCGGATACCGATGGGAGTGAGGAAGGTGGCGTCGATCACCAGCTTCAGGCCGTGCCGATGGGCGATGCCGGCCAGGGCCGGGATGTCGGCGTACTTGAGCAGGGGGTTGCTGAGCGCCTCGAAGTACAAAAGCCGGGTCTTCGGAGTGATCGCGGCCTCGATCGCCCCGAGATCGCCCGCATCCACGAGGGTGGTCTCGATGCCCCAGGCGGGAAGATGATCCATCAGCAGGCCGAAGCTCCCCCCGTAGATATCGCGGGTGCTGATCACCTGATCGCCCGCTTCCAGCAGGCTCAACAAGGTGGCGCTGATCGCGCCCATGCCCGAAGCAAACACCAATCCGCTCTCGGCGCCCTCCAGCTCGGCCATCTTGCGCTGCACCGACCACTGGCTGGGGTTTCCGTAGCGCGTATAGAACAGGTGATCGCGCTGGTCTCCCTGGACGATCGCATCGTACTTCTCGGGGCCGAAGAGAAAGACCGAGGTCTGGTAGATCGGGGTTCCCACCGCGCCGGTCCGGGGATCGTCGAGGGTCCCCGCCTGCACGCACAGGGTGGCCGCCGCGCGGACCGGTCGGGACGAGACCTCACGCGATTCCGTCATTGTCTTCCTCCATCCTCACGTTCCTTCGTCACGATCGCTTCTTCCGGCCCCGCGGTCCTCCGGGAACGAAGCACCCGCCGCCCCGGAAACCGGGAGCCGGACGACAAAGCACGCGCCGCCGAGTTCTGAAGTGGTGAATTCCAGGGTTCCCCCGTGCCGGGTCACCCAGCCGTGGGCGACCGCCAGCCCCAGGCCGGTTCCCTTCGCCTTGGTGGTCACGAACGGTTCGAAGATGTGCTGGGCCACCGAAGGGTCGACCCCCGATCCGCTGTCTTCCACCTTCAGGACGGCGAACTTCCCCTTGCCCGTCGTCTCCTGGAAGACCCGCAGACGCAGGCGACCTCCTCCAGGCATCGCCTCGATCGCGTTGAGGACCAGGTTCAGGATGACCTGTCGCATCCGGTTCGAATCCATTCTCAATCTCGGGGGCTGTCCCTCGACCTTCAGATCGACCTCGACCCGGTTGTGCAGGGCCTGCTTCTGCACCAGGCGCACCACGCTCGCGGTCACCTGTTGCAGCTCGTCGAGGGCCAGGTGGGGGCGGGGGGGGCGCGCATACTCCAGGAACTGCCCGGTCAACTCCTCCAGGCGACCCAGTTCCTTCTCGCAGATCCCGGCGAATTCACGCCGCGGGTCGGCCGCATCGATTCCCTCCAGCAGAATGGGGAGGCTGCCCTTGATGCTGGCCAGGGGATTGCGGATCTCGTGGGCGAGGGAGGCCGAGAGCTGGCCCATGGCGGCGAGCCGTTCGGCCTCCTTGGTCCGCTCGAAGCTCTCGGCGAGTTGTTGGTAGGCCCGCCGCGCCTCCTCCGTCTTGCGGTGGAGTTCCTCGGCGAGCAATCCGGTGACCGCCCCGATGAGATTGAACATGATCATCTCGAGGTAGCGATCGCCGCTGGCCATGCCGCCCCACTGGAACACGACATGCGGGAGATAGCAGAGCGTCGCCAGGATCGAGGTGATCAGTCCGCCCTTCAGACCATAGTGGAAGGCGCCCAGCACGATGGGAACGTAGTACAGCCGTCTCCACACGTCATGGAGGCCATGATAGGAGGGATCACGCGGCGTTCCGTAGTGCAGCGCGCTCACCAGCAGCAGCGCCACGGCGATGATGAGGATCGGACCCCACGAGGAGAGGTCGCTTCGCAGGGGTCGAAGCAATCTCTCCCGGGTCGACGACCCATCGGTGTGCGATGACGGCGGATTGCGTTCGTCTGGCCGTGTATTCATGGGAGGAGCCTAGTCCGGACGGGAGCTGGCGGCAAGGAAAGGGAGAGTCCTCTCCCTTGATCGCCTTCGGTGGCCTTCGGGGGGACGCGGTTTCCCGGCACTCCGCAAAGCGCATCGCCCGCGGGGCCTGAAGGTTTTCCGTTCCCCGCTGTTCCTCGAAAGAAGGTGGCGGTCCACGGCTTTCTGGCTTGGATTGTCCGGGCCGGCTTGACGAGGCGCCCCCTCATGGCTCAAGCTCTTGTGGTGGGGACGCGATTCTCCTGGTCCTGGTGGGGACGCAATCCGTCCGAGCCGGCCAGGGCGTCCCGCCCCTGGCGGGAGATGTCTCATCCATGTGTCCCGCAGCTTTCCCATCCTCCATCGAAGAGCGATCGATGACCCCACGACAACGGCAGAACCATCTCATTGCCCAGTGGATGCTCCGCATCCTGGGGGGCGGTGCGTTGTTGGGCGTCGCGCTCTTCGGGCTGATCTCCTCGCTCCACGTGCAGGAGCTGCCTTCCCGCACCCAGGACGCCGACGCCGGAATCGAGGTGGCCGAGCCGCAACTCACCCGGGATCTCGACGACATCCGGGCCTCCGGTGTCCTGCGCATCCTCACCCGCAACAACAGCAGCTCGTACCTCATCCTGCGGGGTGAGGAACTGGGATTCGAATACGAACTGGCCCGCGATTTCGCGGGCGAGATCGGGGTGAAGCTGGAAGTGGTGCTGGCGGACAGCCAGAGCAGCATGATCAGCATGCTCAACCGCGGCCTGGGAGACCTGGTGGCAGCGCCGATCGTCCCCAACGACGAACTGCGGCGCGCGGCGGCGTTCAGCCGGCCCTACAACGAGATCCAGCCGGTGCTGGTGGTTCCCCGCGAGTATCTGCACCTCTACCGCGACGAGAACGACCTGAACGGACGGATGGTGGCGGTCCAGCGCTACTCGAACGAACAGGAATTGTTGACCCATCTGCGCCGGCGCGGCATCGAGGTGGGCATCGTGTACCTGTCGCCGGATGTCTCCACCGAGGAGATCCTCGACATGGTCGCCGACGGCACCTACAGCGCGGCGGTGGCCAGCAGCCGGGTCGCCCGCGCGTCGATGACCCTGCGTCCCGAATTGGCGATCGCCTTCCCCTTGGGAAAGAACCAGAGCGTGTGCTGGGCGGTGCGCCGCAACAGCCCGGAACTTCTCGCCGAGCTCGATCGTTTTCTCGCCCGCAACTACCGCATCAAGGAAAACGGCGAGGTCGTCGGATCCGAACTCTACAATGTCCTGGTGAACAAGTACTTCCAGGACGAACGGCAGATCCTGCGGCGCGCCGAGGATCCCTTCCACGTCGCGCGGACAGGAAAGATCTCCCCCTACGACGTCCTCATCCAGGACGTGGCCGAACGCTACGGTTTCGACTGGCGGTTGTTGGCGAGCGTGTGCTTCCAGGAAAGCCACTTCGATCCCGAGCGCGAGTCGTGGGCCGGCGCCGTCGGGCTCATGCAGGTGATGCCTTCGGTGCATGGAGTGCCCGCCGACAGTCTCAAGATTCCCGAGGTGAACCTGGAGATCGGCACCGCCTATCTCCGCAAGCTCTGCAACAACTACTCGTACCTTCCCGAGGACCAGCGGCTTCGCTTCGCCCTGGCCGCGTACAACGCCGGCCCCGGCCATATCGATGACGCCCGAATTCTCTCGATCCTCCGCGGCAAGAACCCCAACCGCTGGGAGGGATCGGTCGAGGAGAGCCTGATGCTTTTGCGCAAGCCCGAGTACCACCGCCAGGCGCGCTACGGATACGTGAGGGGAAGCGAGCCGGTGAGCTACGTCCGCCAGATCCTGCGCCGTTGGGAGTTGTTCAAGGAGCTGACTTCGCGCGAGACCGTTTCCAGGACCACCGCATCCCGGCGGACCGAGACCGCCCTCTCCAGCCGCTGACCCCCGGGAAAGGGCGGCCTGAAGTCATGGCCCTGCTCCACGATCACCCCTATGCCGGGTTCCTCCACGAGGTGGAGAAGCCGGCCCGCTATCTCGGCGGCGAATACCAGCAGATCGTCAAGGACCCCACCTCGGTGCGGGTGCAGCTCGCGCTGGCCTTCCCCGACCTCTATGACCTCGGGATGAGCCACCTCGGCACGAAGATCCTCTACTCGGTCATCAACCGGCAACCGGACATGTTGTGCGAGAGGGTGTTCGCGCCGTGGGAGGACATGGAGGTCCAGCTGCGCGCGCGGGGACTGCCCGTGCTCACCCTGGAGAGCCACCGCCCCCTGCGCGATTTCGACGTGGTGGGTTTCTCCCTGCAGTACGAGTTGACCTTCACCAACGTCCTCAACCTTCTCGACCTCTCCGGGATACCCCTCCACGGCGAGGAACGATCCGAGGACGATCCCATCATCATCGCCGGCGGGCCGGTGGCGACCCAGCCCGAACCCATGGCGCCTTTCATCGATGCGTTCCTCATCGGGGACGCCGAGGAGAAGTTGCCCGAGCTGTTGCGGGAAGTCGCCCGCTGCCGGGAAGAAGGGGCAAGCCGCCGCGACCTTCTGATCGCACTCGCCCGCCTGGGCGGAATCTACTGTCCCTCGCTGTACGCGACCGGGGTGGTCGACGCGGGCGGATTCGAGGTGGTCACCCACCCGCGGGTGGACGGCATTCCCGAGCGTCCCCAACGCGTCATCCTGGAGAAGCTCGACGACGCGCCCTTTCCCGACGATTCCCCGGTCGCCGCCGCCGAGGCCATCTTCGATCGCATGAGCATCGAGATCGCCCGCGGATGCACCGAGGGTTGCCGCTTCTGCCAGGCGGGAATGATCTACCGCCCGGTGCGCGAGCGCGACCCTCAGAAGATCGTCGACACTCTCGTCTCCGCCCTGCATAAAGGCGGGTATGATGAAGCCGGTCTGACCACCTTGAGCACCGCCGACTACTCGTGCATCTCTCCCTTGATCAAGAAGGTCATGGAGCGCCTGCGCCCGGAGAAGGTCAGCCTGTCGGTGGCCTCCCTGCGCGCCTACGGATTGGACGAGGATCTGCTCGACGAGATCTCCAGCGTGCGCGCGACCGGGCTGACCTTCGCGCCCGAAGCGGGAACGCAGCGCATGCGCGACGTCATCAACAAGAACATCAGCCATGACGACATCATCCAGACCGCGCACCGCGTATTCTCGCGGGGATGGCGCCGTATGAAGCTCTATTTCATGATCGGCCTGCCGACCGAGGATGACGAAGACGTCGTGGGCATCATGGAACTCGGCCGCGAGATGAAGGAGATCGGGCGCAGCTACCACCGCGGAAAGGCCGGGGTCACCGTCTCGGTGAGCAGCCATGTGCCCAAACCGCACACTCCCTTCCAGTGGGCCGCGATGGATTCCCTCGCGGAAATCGAACGCAAGCAGGAATTGCTGTTCACCCTCGCCCGGAGATATCGGCTCGAATTCCGCCGCCACGACCCCCGCACCTCGTGGCTGGAGGGAATCATCGGCCGGGGAGACCGGCGCGTGGCGCACCTCGTCGAAGCCGCTTGGCGCAAGGGGGCCCGTTTCGACGGTTGGAACGACCGCCTGAAGTGGGACGCGTGGGTGGAGGCCCTGCAGGAGACCGGGATCGACCCCTTGCCCTACCTGGGCACCATCGCTACCGACGTGCGACTTCCCTGGGATCATCTCGATCTGCAGCTTCAGCCGCGCTTCCTGCTGCGGGATTGGCGCCTGGCGATGAAGGGCCGCCTGGCCCCGCCCTGCGGGAAACCGGTGGGAGCCCAGGTACATCACACCAACCTGGCCGATCACGAGGTCGACACCCGCAAACTGGTCTGCTACCACTGCGGGGTGGCGTGCGATCTCGACCACATGCGGAAGGAACGGGGCGAGTTCCTGCGCGAGCTGGCCGCGTTCGAACCCGCTTCCGACCAGGAGAGTCGTAGCCGGCGCGTCGAACAGCAGAAGCGGATCGAGAAGGGCGGCGCCCCCCACGATTTCCACCAGGGCGAAGCCGTCCGGATCCGGTTGCAGTTCACCAAGCGGGGCGCCGACGCGATGACCGGACATCTCGACCTGGTGCGCAAGCTGCCCCGGGTGCTGCGCCGGGCCGGTCTGCCGGTCTTCTACACCGAGGGTTTCCACCCCAAGCCGGCGATCTCCTTCGGTCCCGCCCTGCCGCTGGGGGTGGAGAGCGTCGGCGAACTCGCCGAGGTGAAACTCACCCGGACCTTGCCCATGGACGAGATCCTGCGGCGGCTGAACGCGGTGAGCGAGGAAGGGCTGAAGTTCCTCGCCGGACATCTCGTGGCCCCCGGCGATGCGCCGTTGAGCCGGCGCCTGGACCGAGCCGATTATCTGGTGGATCTGCGCGGAGTGCTCGGCGCCGGGAATGGCGGGGACGGGGAATGGACGCGGCGCATCCAGGAGTTCATGGACTGCTCCCACCGTCCGGTGACCATCCACCGCAAGAAGAAGGAACGGCGGGTGGACGCCCGGGAAGTGGTCGACCGGGTGCGCCCGGCAACATTGCAGGATCTCTCCCGCTGGCCCGACCCGATCTTTGGCGAAGGAGACGAGGCAGTGTTCTTCCTCCGCTTGCGCCTCGACCTGCCCCACACCCTCAAGCCGGTCGAAGCGATGCGCGCGATCCTGCAAAACCCGCGCCTGGAGTTGCCGGTGACCCGGATCTTCCGCCTGGCCCTGCTCAAGGTGGAAGGGAAGGAACTGGTTCCCAGCCTGGGCGCCGAGGCCGCGCGCGCCTCAGGCTGAGGCCTCTCCCTCCTCGAGGATCGGCAGCGACTGCAAGCCCCGCTCGGCCTCCATCAACAAGGGAGCGGCTCTGAGCTCGAGGAGGATCCGGCGCGCCGCCTGCAGTTCATCGCGGGCGGCCAGAAGCTGCTGCGCGGCGGACAATGCGCGCCCCGCACCCAGGCGCGCCCGGGCTTCCTCCAGGGGAAGTCTCCGGGCGGCGAAGGATTCGGCCGCCCCGATGAAATGCGTGGCCGCTTCGGAGGGACGTCCGCGGATCAACGCGCTTTCGCCCCGTCCGTAGGCCACTGCGCCTTCGATCTCGAGGTTGCCGTCGCCGGTGGCCATGAGGGCGAGGGCGTCCAGGCAACGCGTCAACTGCAGCGAATCATCCCGCCGGGCGAAGAATGCGCTCGCCGCGCAGAGGCCGGGGGCGAGGTCGTGGTGGTCATCCCCCTTCTGCCAGAGCGCCAGCATGTGCTGGTAATGTTCCCGGGCCCGGTGGTGGTCTCCCTCGGCCTCGTGGAGCACCGCGAACGCCCACGAATCGAGCACCTCGATGAGCGAGACCTGGTGCCGGCGTGAGAACCGCAGACTCTCCCCCAGATGTCCTTGCGCCTTCTCCTTCTCCCCCCGGTGCGCCGCCACGAAACCCAGCACGCCCTCGAAGACCCCCCGGAGGGCCTCCGGATGATCCGGTTGCGCCAGGATTTCCTCCGAGAGCGCCGTCGCCTCGTTCCAGCGACCCATCCGGAAGAGGATCCAGGCCTGCCGCGCGGCGCAGAATCGGGCCCGACCCGGCAACTCGAGGGCTTCGCATTCCTCCCGGGTCTGACGGTAGATGGCGAGCGCGGTGGGATACTCGGAGGCGTATTCACGGACCGCGGCCATTCCCCGCCGCACCTCGCAGAACAACGAGGGATCGTCTTCGTTGCGGGCGATGGCCTCCGCCTCGGCGGTCAGCGCTTCTCCCTTCTCCCACTGTCCCCGCATGGCCAGGATCTGCCCCAGGGTCGAGGAGGTGCGCACCAACAGGCGGCTGTCCCCCAGCTCCCGCGCCAACCGATACGCCGTCTCGGCTTGCTCGAGCGCCTCCCGCGCCCGCAGATCGGTCATCAAGGAGAGAGCGATCAGCCACCGCTGGCGGACCGCTTCCCGGCCCCGGCCGGCCTGGGCGAACGCCCGGGCGGAGGATTCCCGCGCGACCCGGGCGTGATCGTGCAGACCCTGCCGGGAAAGAAGTTCGGCCAGCGCATCGAAGACTTCCGCCCGGCGCAGGGGTTGATCGTCCAGAAGGGGGGACTGGGCCACTTCCCGCAAGGACCGCGTGGCTTCCTTCCACCTTCCACTTTCCCGGGCGCAATGGCTGAGTTGCTCGAGGGTGGCGAGCCGTTCTTCTTCCTCGGTTCCATCCGGCCACAGTTGAAGGGCCTGGTTCGCGGCGGTATAGGAATCGTGGAACGCGTGCAGGCGACAACATTCCCGGGCCGCTTCCAGGAAATCCCGGCGCGCCTTCTCCGCCTCGCCGGCCGCCAACCAATGCGGAGCCCGGAGTGACGCCGCCGCCTTCCGGGCGGTCAGCGCCTCGGCCAGGCGCCGGTGCAGCTTGCGGGCCCGTGACCAGCCGATCTCCTCCTGGATGGCCTGCCGGGTGAGATCGTGGCGGAACGCCACGTGACGGGGCCGCGTCTCCACCAGCAGACCGCTGTCGAAGAGTTCGATCGCCCCCTCGCTTGCGCCGGCGACCTCCAGGACCAGTTCAAGGGGCTGGTCCTGTCCGACCACCGCGGCGGCTTCGGCCAGCGCCCGCGCCTGGGGCGAAAGCTCGTCCAGGCGCAGCAACACCGCGTCGTGGAGGGTCTCGGGCAGGCTCAAGCCGGAGTCGGTCACCAGTTCGAGCCCTTCGGGGCCCTGCCGCAGCCTTCCCGAATGGGAGAGGGCCAGGGCGATTTCCTTCAGATGCAGGGGGATGCCATGGCTCCTCTCCAACAGCATCTCCAGGAGCGGCAAGGACGGGGCTTCGCCCAGCACCTCGCGCGCCAGGAGTTCCGCTTCGTCCTTTTCCAGGGGCGGAAGGTGGATCTCGCGCAGGATCCCTTCCCGGTGCAGGTCCTCGCGCAGCCGATTCAGGGGATGGTCGCGGGCGGTCCGGTCTTCGCGGGAGATCGCCACGAAGAGAACCGCCTCTCCACGCAACAGGAGCGTGACCACCCGCACCGCCTCGATGCTGGCCTCGTCCGCAGCGTGCAGATCGTCCAGGAAGACGCAGAGCGCGCTTTGGCGGCACAGAAGACGCAGGACCTCGGCGATGGCCTGGTGGAGTTCCTCCCGCGAGCACTCCATGGGGGCGGTGGGAAGATCCGGAAGCAGGAGGGAGAGGCGCGCACCACCCTCGATCGCGAGCAGTTCGTCATCGCCCAGGATCTGTCGGGCCTGGCCCAGGAGTTCCAGGATGAGCCCGAAGGGGCGCCACGCATCGCCATGGGCCTTCGCGGAGAGAACCTGGAATCCTCCCTCGCCGAGGAAGGCTTCCACCAGGCTCGTCGATCCGACCCCGGCTTCTCCACTCAGCAGCACGATGCCGCCGCCGCCGGACAAAGCGTCCGCGGCCGCGGATTTGAGCGCCGCGCGTTCATCGCGACGGCCGAAGAGTCCGGGTCGGTCGGGCATGGGCGCGTCCCGTCACGGGGGACCGGGTGGTTCCAGTATACCCTACTGTCCCGGCAAGCGAAATGGGACATCGGCCACAGCGCGCCGGCTTCGTCGTGGAACGGCCGTTGCCAGGAGTGTACCATCCCCGGGTGCGCGATCGTCCCGGATGGGACCAGCCCCCGAGACCGGCAGGACGCGGCCGACGAGGAAAGGGACCGGCGACCGGTGGAACTTCTCCAGCTCTTCGGGAAGAACCTGCTTCCCATCTTCCTCATCGCCGGAGCGGGCTGGCTGCTCACGGTATGGAAGAAGGTCGGGGTGAAGCCCCTGAGCCAGGTGGGGTTCCACCTGCTCTCCCCCTGCCTCATCTTCACCCTGATCGTCGACAGCAAGATCTCCGCGCACGACTTCCTGCAGTTGAGCGCCTTCGCCCTGGCGACCTACGGGATCACCGCTGGCCTCGCGCTGGCGGTGGTGGCGAAGATGCGGCTCTCCCGTTCGATCAAGGCCGCAGTCTTCCTCTGCGTCCTCTTGCCCAACTCGGGAAGCTTCGGAATGTCCGCCAATCTCTTCGCGTTCGGAGAGAGCGCGGAGGCCCACGCGGGACTGATCTTCGTGACCATGTCCATCCTGGCCTATACCGTCGGGGTGGTCGTGGCTTCGATGGGCCGCGCCCAGATCGGCGAAGCCTTCGGGAAACTGCTGACGGTTCCCGCGGTCTGGGCGGTTCCCCTGGCGTTCCTGGTGAACGGAACCGGCGCTCACCTTCCGGTGGGCATCGACCGGTCGATCCGGCTGTTGTCCGAGGCGACGATTCCCCTCTTCCTGGTCATCCTGGGCATGCAGTTGCGCAAGGCCAGCCCCCGCCATTTTCCACGGGCCCTTCTGACCGCCACCCTCTTCCGCCTGGTGGGCGGGGCGGCCGTCGGTCTGGTGATGGCCCACGTCTTCGGCCTGCAGGGCGTCAGCTACCAGGCCGGGGTGCTGGAGATGGGCATGCCCTCGGCGGTGCTCAACACCATCCTGGCCACCGAGTACGACGCCGAACCCTCCTTCGTGGCCACCACCGTGTTCGTCACCATGTTGGCCAGTCCCTTCACCCTGACTCCGCTGCTGCGGTGGCTCGGGGCCTGAGGTCTGCCTGCGCCTCCCCGGCGCAACGGTGGCCCAGGGCCTGGGGGCCGCCTACTCCTCCAGGCGCAACGGTTCCTCCGACGGGAACAGGGTGAGGTCGGAGGCATCGACCGCGGCCTTGAACTTCGCCACCTGGTCTTCGAAGAAGGCGTTGAGTTCCTCGAGGATGGGACGGGTGGATTCCTCCGCCTGCCGCAGATAGGCCAAGGCCGCCGGCGTCGGCTTCTGCCAGGTGGGACCGAGCAACCATTGTGCGCGGCCGGCCTTCTGCGCGGCCCATTCCCCGCCCACGATTCCTTTGCGCTCGCGCGGGCCCCGGAGTTTCTCGTCCAGCTCCTTCAGGCCCTTCTTCAGTTCGCGCGCCTGGTTCCGGAGATCCTTCCAGGGGGCGGCCAGGGTGGAATCGGCCACCTCGATGCCCTTCTTCTCGTTCTTCTTCTTCTCTTCCTCCTGGAGCCGCCGGATCTTTCCCAGGACGAAATCGCAGTCCTTCTCGGCGGCCAGGATCCGCCGGACCGCGGCGGCGATGGTCTCCTGCAAGCGGCCGCGCCGTTGCTGGGCGTCCCAGGCCGCCCGGCGGTCGGCGGGGTCGATCTCGATCCGGGGGTCGCCAACCACGGTCACCTCGGTGGTGTCCGCGTGATCGCGGTAGCTCACCACGACCTCGTACCGACCGGGCAGGACCTGGGGACCCCCACCGCGCCGGAAGCTCTCCTCTTCTCCGCCGCCGGGAATCCGATCGAAGGCATCCGAGTCGAGTCCCCAGACCATCCGATTGACTCCTTGATGTACCTCGGGCTCGAGGTGACGGACCACCTTGCCGTCGGCGTCACGGATCGTCACCTTCGCCTTGGGCGCACCGCCCAACGGTCCCGGACCGGAGCCTTCGCCGGCCTCGGCGCTCTCCACCTCCGCCCCGGCTTCCTTCGCAGCCCCCGATTCCGGCTTCTTCCCGGCGGAAGCCTCCTTCTTCCGCTTGTCGATCTGCCGCTCTTTCTCCACTTCGGGGTCGGGATAGGGCAGGTCGGGGTCGTTCAGCGAGAAGGTGATCATGGCTCCCCGCGGACGGTTCTTCCCGCGGAATTCGGTTCCGCCCGGAAAGCGCGACGCCCCGGTCTGTCGTACCTGGTACTGGATGGCCGGAGGCGGGGAGAAGACGTGCACCGGCTCGGCGAGCAGTTTCTCGCTGATCGTCCGCAGGGGGGTGATGTCGTCCAGGATGTACGCGGCTCGCCCGTGGGTTCCCAGAACCAGGTCCTGCTCGCGCGGATGGATCACCAGGTCCATCACCGAGACCGTCGGCACCCCGTGGGTCCACTTCCACCAATGGCGACCGTGATCGAGACTGACGAATAGGCCGAACTCGGTCCCCAGGAACAGGAGGTCGTCGTCGACCGGGTCCTGGACGATGGAGAGGCAGTAACCGGAGATCTCGTCGGTGGCCAAGCTCTTCCACCGTCTTCCCCAGTCGCTCAACTCGAAGACGTAGGGAGTCCAGTCGCCGCGACGGTGGTTGTCGAAGACAACGAAGGCGCGGGAGGCATCGTGGGACGAGGGGGTGATCATGGGAACCCAGGTGTTCTCGGGAACTCCTTTCGCCCGCTTCTCCAGGCTTTCCCAGTGGGCGCCGCCGTCGCGGGTGAGATGCACCCGGCCGTCGTCGGTGCCGACCCAGAGCACTCCCTCCCGCACCGGACTGGGCGCGATGGCCACGATGGTAGTGAAGTTCTCCGCCCCGGTGACGTCGGGGGTGAGACCTCCGCTTTCGTCCTGCTTCTGCCACTGGGGATTGTCGGTGGTGAGGTCGGGGGAGATGATGGTCCAGCTCTCGCCCCGGTCCTGGCTCTTGTGCAGGTACTGGCTGCCGAAGTAGATCGTGGCATCGTCGAAAGGGTCCTGCGCGAATCCGGCGTTCCAGTTGAAGCGCAGCTTTTCCCCCTCGGGCGGCGCGGGCCGGATGCTCTTGCGCTCGCCGGTCCGCAGGTTCCAGCGCATGAGATAGCCTTCCTGGCTCATCGAGTACCCCTGCTCCGAATCCTTCGGATCGGGGCGGGTGTCGAAGCCGTCGCCGAACCCGACCTCCTGCCAGTGGTGGTTGCGGATGCCCCCGTTCTCCCACACCGCCGACGGCCCGCGCCACGAGCCGTTGTCCTGCATCCCTCCGTACACGTGGTAGGGCCGGTCCATGTCGACCGCGATGTGGTAGTACTGGGCCACGGGAAGGTTGCTCACGAAACGCCAGCTCGCACCGCGGTCGGGGCTGAGGTACACCCCTCCGTCGTTGCCCAGGATGAGGTGGCGGGGGTTGGTGGGGTCGATCCACAGGGCATGGTGGTCGGGATGGGCCTTGCCCCAGCCCACCAGGATCTCGAAGCTCTTTCCCCCGTCGCGGCTCACGCTCACCTGGGACCACAGGCTGTAGAGACGGTCGGGCCAGGCCGGGTCCACCTGGATGTCGCCGAAGTAGAAGGGCCGGTTTCCCATCTTCTTGTCGTGACCGGCCTCGCGGAAACGCCGTCCGCCGTCGTCGCTGCGCAAGAGGACGTTCTTCTTGGCTTCCACCAGGGCATAGACCACTCGCGGATCGCTGCGGGAGATCGCCACCCCGATGCGACCCAGCTCCCCTTCGGGCAAGCCGTCCTCCTCGGTCAGGGGAGTCCAGTTCTCGCCCCCGTCCTGGGTGACGAACAATCCCGAACCGGGGCCTCCGCTCTGGAAGAACCAGGGCCAACGCCGGAATTCCCACAGCGCGGCGAAGAGCTTGCGCGGATTCACCGGATCCATCACCAGCTCGGTGCACCCGGTGCGCGGGTTGCCGCCGAGGATCTTCTTCCAGCTCTTGCCCCCGTCGGTCGTCTTGTAGACACCCCGCTCGCCCCCGTCGCTCCACGCTGGGCCCAACGCGGCGACGTAGACCACCTCGGGATCGCGGGGATCGATCACAATGCGGTGGATGTGCTCGCTCTTCGTCAGTCCCAGGTGCACCCAGTGGACCCCGCCGTCGAGACTCTTGTACACCCCGTTGCCCACCGACGCGCTGTTGCGTGGGTTCGCCTCGCCGGTTCCCACCCACACCACATCGGGGTTGCCCGGTTCGATCGCGATGGCTCCGATGGAGGCCACCGGCTGGTCATCGAAGACCGGCTCGAAATCGAGCCCCCCATTCACCGACTTCCACAGCCCTCCCGAGGCGGTCCCGACATAGATCAGGTTCTCGTCTCCCGGAACGCCTGCGATGGCCACGATTCGCCCGGACATGCCGGCCGGTCCGATGGATCGCGCCTCCATTCCCGCCAACAGTCCTTCGTCCAGGGCGGCGCGGCCGGACGCCGGGAGAAGCAGAAGGGTGGCGGCGAGAAGAACACGAGCGAGGAAACGGAAGGCGGAAGTCGTCTGCAGCATGGTTCCTCCGAGGGGGATCCAGGAGAGGAGAATGAGGGTCTGCACGCGGACCGTCGAGGGGACGACCCACCGGGTGGATCGCGCGTGAGGTGATCGGCGCGTCGAGGATATTCCACCGCGGACGATCTTGTCACAGGGTGATTTTGTCGGGCCCCCGCGCGGTACCGATCCATTTCTTGGATCTTTTTGGGGGGAAAAGAAACTATACTGTCGTCCTGTAGAGGTGCCCATACGGTGAGAGCGGATGAGCCCGACACCTCGACCGCTCCGCTGGACGCTCCCTCATCCACGGCGCCCGTGTCCATCCTTGGTGGACTGCCTGCCTTCAGAGGGGGATCGGCCGCGGATTCCCCACAAGCCCCGGGAACCGGAGTCTGGACGGCCCACCGACTCCCGGTTCGCCATCTTCCCCCACCCGGGCCGAGCCGGCGGCCCCGGGAGGCGACGTTCCATGCAGTGACCGCATCCTCCCCACGCCCGGAAGGGGCGGAAGACCATGGATGATGTACAGGAACTCCCGGCGATTCCGTGTTCGAGGGAAACCGGTCGTCTACTCCTGGGAGCCGTCATCCTGGCGGTGATTCCGGTCCTCTTGGCCCACCAGTGGTCGATTCGTCACGGACTCTGGTCCCTGGTGCTGGTGTTGCCCCTGTCCGCCACGATGATCCTCCGGTCGGTTCGCCTCCTCCGGGGGGAACTGCGGCGCTCGCGCTCGCTGGTCCATCAACTCCTGCGGGATTTCGCCGAACTGGAGGTCGACCCGCCGGAAGATCCTGCCGCGGGTTCCCCGCCCGAGACGCGTTCGGCGGCGACCCATGCCGGACACGATCCCCTGCAGTTGCTCGATTGCATCATGGCCAGCGCCGGCGAGGCGGTTCTCGTGGTCGACCGGCAAGGCCGGGTGAGGCTGGCGAATCCGGCGGCGCGAAGGCTGTTCGGCCTGCCCGACCGGGGCGCGGTGGGCCAACGGTGGGACCGTGGGTGCCGCCTGGTCCGCCGGGAGGGCCAGGGCCCCTACGGAGAGGGAGAGCGACCCCTCGACCGCGCCCTGTCCGGCGAGGTCGTCGATCTCGACGTGTTCCGCGTCACCCACTCCGGCCGGCAGGACGGGGCCTGGGTCAGTTGCAATGCCCGCCCCCTCGACGGAGGGGGCCACGGCGGTGAAGGCGCCATCATGGTGGCCCGGGACATCTCCTCGCTGGTCCGCGCCGAAGAGCAGATCCTGTCCAACGAGCAGCGGCTTCACCGCCTCATCGATCGCCTGTCGGCGATCGTCTGGACCACCGACAACGAACTGCGGGTCACCTCGATACGGGGCAACGGCCTCTTGGCTCTCGGCAAGCGGCCCGACGAGCTCTTGAACCGAAGCCTCTACGAACTCTTCCACGTGGAAGACCCAGGGTTCCGGCCGATCGCGCAACAACTTCGCGCGCTCCGGGGAGCCGCCACGAGCTACGAGTGGCGATGGAAGAAGCGCGACTACGCGGTGAGCACCGAACCCCTGCTCGGACCCGACGAGAAGATCATCGGAAGCATCGGGATCGCCCTGGATGTCACCGAGGCCCGCAACACCTCCCGGCAGATGGTGGTCGCCCAGCAGATCCAGGAAAGGCTCTTCCCCTCGCAGGATCCAAGCCCTGCGGGCTACCAGATCGGCGGCGGGACCTTTCCCGCCGAATTCGCCGCCGGCGACTACTTCGATTACATGCCCATGGGAGATGGAAGCCTCGGCCTGGTGGTGGGCGATGTGAGCGGCCACGGAGTGGGCCCGGCCATGCTGATGGCCGAGACCCGGGCCTACCTGCGGGCCCTGGCAATGGTCGAAGGCAAGGTGGAGACCATCCTGGAACGGGCCAACGGCTTCCTCTACTCCGACACCGATCCCGACAAGTACGTGACGCTCTACCTGGGAAAACTCGAACCCAAGTGCCGGCGTTTCCGTTTCGCCAGCGCGGGACACGCCCCCGCGTTCCTGCTGGACCACACCGGGCGGGTGAAGGCCCGCATGGAGAGCACCACGACGCCGCTAGGCCTCTTCGAGACCATGCCCGATCACCACTCACGGGTCGTCGACCTGGAACCGGGAGATCTCCTGGTGATCCTCACCGACGGCGTGACCGACGCCTCCCGCGACGGAATCGGTTTCTTCGGAGAAGAACGGGCGTTGGACGTCGTGCGCCAACATCGCGATCAGCCGCCCCGCACCATCGTGGAGAACTTGCAGCTCGCGATCCAGGAATACCTCGGTCCGCATCCCCAGGAGGACGACATCACCGCCCTGGTGGTGAAGGTCGACCCATGACCGGGGGGCGGTGGGTCGCCGCCCCCGGTCAAGACCTCAACCGTGGTACTCGGGAACCCGTCCCGGGGTCCAGGGTGCGCCCAGCTTCTCCAGTTTCTCCTCGAACGCCGGCAGATCCGTCTCGAGGATCCGCTTCAGCTCGGGCAGGACCTCGTCGAGGAATTGCTCGCGGGCGATCTCCACGTTCTGCCGTTGGGACTGGGTCGGGGCCGAGGAATTGTCCCAGCCCCACGAAGCCCGCGCCACCCTCTGCGCGAGTCCCAAAGTGACCGGTTCGCTGCGTGACGAAACGGTGCGGTCCCCGTTGAGCAGGGTGCGAAGAGCGTGGAGCCGGGCTTCGATCCGGTCCAGCTCGTCCATCAAGGACGGATCGGCTCCCGGGGTTTCCCGCAGCGCCACCCGGAGGTGGTCGATCCGATTCTGCGCCTCACCCACCGAGCGCTGCGCGCCCATCACCGCCCGGCGCAGCTCGGCGGTCTCCTTCCGGAACTCCAGGGTCTCCCCGCGGTCCTGGGCAGTGAGCTTCGCCAGGTTCAGGGGCGTCACCTCGAACGAGACCGGATCGGTCAACGCGGTGGTGACCCCCTCGACCCGTTTGTACAACTGCACCGAGTAGCTTCCCGGCAGCACCGGGGGGCCCTTCGGATGGGGCGTCCACGGATCGGGCGCCTTCCACTCCTTGGTCGACGCCGGATGCGGCGCGGGCAGCCGCAGATCCCACGCGGTCCGATGGATCCCCTTCCCGGTCTTTCCCGGAACACGACGCACGACGCGATCGTGGTCGTCGCGCACCACGAGGATCACCGCCGGAGAGTGCTCTTCATCCTCCTTGCGGAGTTCGTCCCAGGAGGGATAGAGGTTGTCCCCGCCCTTCTTCTCGGTCTCCTTTTCCTTCTTGCGGCGCTGCTCGCGCAGGCTGCGATACCCATCCTTCAGGTAATAGGTGAAGACCGCGCCGAACGGCGGGTTGTCCGCGACGAAGAACCCGTCGCCCTGGCTGGCCTTCTTCGCGCCGCCCAGGGGGGTGGCGGGATGATAGAGCCAGGCGTCCCTCAGGTCGAAGAGCACCGCCTCCCTCTCGAGGAGCTTGGCGTCGACCTTGCGCAGCGGGCTGTAGTCGTCGAGGACGTAGAATCCACGACCCATGGTACCCACCACCAGGTCGTTCTCCCGGCGCTGGATGGCCAGGTCCCGGCAGGCGATGGTGGGGATTCCTCCCTTGAGCTGGATCCAGTGCTTTCCACCGTCGTTGGTGAAGAACACCCCGAACTCGGTTCCCACGAAGAGCAGGTCGGCCCGCACGTGATCCTGGGCAATGGCGTAGACCGTGCCCCGCTCGGGCAGATCGCCGGAGATGTCCTTCCAGCTCTTGCCGCGGTCATCACTGCGCAGGATGTAGGGAGTGAAGTCCCCCTTCTTGTGGTTGTCGAAGGAAGCGTAGACCGTGTTCACGTCGTGCAGGGAGGCGACGATGTCGCTGACGTAGCTCATCTTTGGAACCTTCCCGAACTTCTCCTGCCGCCTCCAGTGATTCCCCCCATCCTCGCTGACCTGGATCAAGCCGTCATCGGTGCCGGCGTAGAGCAGGCCTTCTTGCAGGGGGGATTCGTCCAGGCTCACGATGGTTCCGTAGAACGAGGTGGAATTGTTCTTCGCCACCGCGTCGACGCTCCACACCCGACCCATCACCGGCAAGGTGTTCCGGTCGATCTGCCGGGTGAGGTCCCCGCTGACCCTCTTCCAGCTGTCCCCGCGGTCGTCGCTGCGGAAGAGCTTGTTCGCCCCGTAGTACAGACGGTGGGGATCGTGCGGGGAAATGATCAGGGCCGACGACCAGTTCCACTTGAGCACTTCGCCCTTTTCCGGCTGGGGTTGGATGTCCTGGATCTCTCCGCTGCGCCGGTCATAGCGGGCGAGGTTTCCGTACTGCCATTGGCTGTAGACGATGTCCGGATCTTCCGGATCGACCGCCGGCCCGAAGCCGTCCCCGCCGAGGGTGATGTACCAGTCGTAGTTGTGGATTCCGCTGGCACTGTTGGTGCGCACCGGGCCGCCGATGGTGTTGTTGTCCTGGGTGCCGCCGTAGACATGGTAGAAGGGGAAGTCGTTGTCGATGGCGATCTTGTAGAACTGGGTCACCGGCAGGTTGGCCCGGAAGAGCCAGTGGTCTCCCCGGTCCCAGGTCTCGTACAGACCTCCGTCGCATCCCACCCGCAGGTGGTCGGTGTCGATGGGATCGATCCACAGCACGTGGTTGTCGACGTGCTTGTACTTCCCGGGAACGCGGGTGAAGGTCTTGCCCCCGTCCTCGGTCACCTGGAGGAAGGTGTCCATCGAGTAGACCCGGTCCGGGTCCTTCGGATCACACACGATCTCGTTGTAGTACTGCGGACTCGTCGACATGTAGGAGGACATCTTCTTCCAGGTGGCCCCGGCGTCGGTGCTGCGGAAGAAGCCGCCCTTGTGGTCCTGGGCCTCGATGATCGCGTACACGATGTCGGGGTTGGCGGGAGAGACGGCCAGTCCGATCCTTCCCTTGTCCACCTCGGGAATCCCGTTGGTCAACTCGGTCCAGGTGTCGCCCCCGTCGGTCGACTTGTAGATGCCGCTGCCCGGACCGCCGTCGAGGAGCACCCACACGTGACGGCGGCGTTGGTAGGTGGTGGCGTAGAGGATGTCGGGGTTGCGCGGGTCGAAATGGACCTCGTTGACCCCGGTGTCGTCGTCGACGAAGAGAACCCGCTCCCAGGTCTCGCCGCCGTCGCGGCTGCGGTAGAGACCGCGGTCGCCCCCGCTGCGCCACAAGGGACCCTGCGCCGCCACGAACACCACCCGGCTGTCCCGGGGATCGACCAGGATCATGCCGATGTGCTCGCTCTCCTTGAGCCCCATGTTCTCGAAGCTCTTGCCCCCATCGATGGAACGGTAGACCCCGTCGCCGTAGGCCACCGAACGCTGGGAGTTGTTCTCCCCGGTGCCCACCCACACCACATGGGGATTGTTGGGGTCGAGGGTGACGCACCCGATGCTGTACGAGCCATAGCTGTCGAACACCGGCTCGAAGGTGGTGCCGTCGTTCTCGGTCTTCCACACGTTGCCCGAACACACCGCCACGAAGTAGCGCTTGGGGTGGGCGGGGTCCACCGCCAGGTCCCCGATCCGGCCGCTGGTGAGCGCGGGACCCAGAGAGCGGAAGGCGAGGCCCTGGAAGGTGGACGAACTCATGCCCCCGGTTTCCTTCGGCTCGACCTTCGCCTTCTTCGTCGGGGGATTGTGGCCCACGCGCGGCTTGACCGCGCCGGCCGGTCCACTCCAGATCAACCCGGCCACCAGGATGAGGCCAAAGCTCCACGTCACGATGCGTTTCATCGGAAGACTCCTCGTTTCCAGATTCCTGCGACGACCGGACCGGTGCCAACGATCCGGCGCGCGATGGTGGTGGGCGTGCGCAGGGACGAGCCTAACCCCAGAAGGTAGCCGGGAAAAGGGCGGATCGACTACTCCTCGTGGAATCCCATCACCACCAGGGCGCAACTCCCGTCGCCGATCACTCCCAGGCCGGCCTTCTCCCCGACCTCGATCGCCCGGGGGCTTTCCGCTCCGGGCTGCATCCACACGTACTCCACCCCGAGGCGCGCCGCCTCCTCGACCACTTTCTCGGTGACCGCCGGGGGAGTGATGATCGAGATCCCGCGCGGGACCTCCGGGAGATCCGCAAGCGAAGGATAGGCCTTCAGACCTTCGACTTCGGGGGCCTTGGGATTGACCGGATAGACCTCCTTGCCCTGCTGCAGATAGGCGCGCAGGACCTTGTTGCCGTACTTGGCCCGATCGGTGGAGGCTCCCACCACGGCATAGGGGCCCTCCTGCAGGAATTCCTCGATCAATTCGCGGGTGGTCTTCTTCTCGCTCATGGCGTCCCTTTCTCCGGTGGAGATGGTCTGGTTGACGGTGGGAGAATGATGGCTTCTAGGATAGTATGACCCTCGGACGGAGGCGAGGGGCCCAGGGTCCGGACCCGGCGGGTGGACCGGCCCGCTCCCTTGGAATCCACTCCGCACGGGAGGCGGTCATGCCCGAGGACGGCTACTGGTACGGAATCGACGGGGTACGGCACGGACCGGTGTCCTTCGCCCAGATCCGGGACCTGGTGCGCCGCGGACGATTGCGCCCCACCGACTACATCTGGAACGAGCAGCACCAGGTGTGGACCCGGGTGATGGATTTTCCCGGCCTGGAGAACGCGCTTCCCTCCGGGGACGTGGACGCCGTCGGGCCCACAACGACCGGGGGCCCCGGTCCCACCCGACCGGCCGGCGGCGGGACGGATGACGGCGCGGAGCCGTCCGGAGGTGGCCTTCCGCGCGAACCCGCCGAAGAGCCCGGCGGGCCGCCGGCCTGGATGACCCAGGACCTCTCCGGGGAGGAAGACCTTCCGCCCGAAGCGGAGGAGATCGAATACGCCGGCTTCTGGATCCGCGTGGGAGCCTACTTCATCGACAGCCTCGTGCTGGGCTTCTTCACCATGATCTGGTTCTTCATCGCGGCCCAGATGGGGCTTTTCGATCAGCTCCTCGCCCTGGAACGCCAGGCCGAGCCCGATTTCCGGCAACTCTGGGAGTCGATGCCCCTGGCCTACTACGTGGGCAGCTTCGTCATCGTCTGGTTCTACGAAGCCCTGTTGCTCTCCTCCTCCTGGCAGGCCACGGTGGGCAAGCGCGCCATGGGGATCCAGGTGGTCAACCGGGAGGGGGGCCGGTGCACCTTCTGGCAGGCCAGCTTGCGCACCTGGGTGAAGAACACCATCTCCGGCATCTTCCTCCTGGGGTTCCTGCTGGTGATCATCGACGAGCGACGCCAGGCCTTGCACGACATGATTGCCCGCACCTTCTGCGAGAAGACCTGAAAGCGTCGCGCCGCCTACGCCAATTCGATCTGCAAGCGCTTGTTGCGGCTGCCCTTGCTCTTGTAGCCGGCGAGAACGATGCGGCCCACTTCCTTCGTGTTGGCCACGTGCGTTCCGCCGTCCGCCTGGAGGTCGAGGCCTTCGATCTCCACGATGCGGATCTCCTGGATGTGGGCGGGCACGAGATTCACCTTGGTGCGGATGAGATCGGGGATCTGGAAGGCTTCCTCCCGGGGCAACCGCCGGACCCGGATGGGGTGGGCGGCCTCGACCTCGTCATTGAGGGCGCTCTCGATCGCGGGAAGCTCCTCGCGATCCAGTTTCTCCAGCTCGAAATCGAGCCGGCCGCGACCCGGCTCCATGTTGCCCCCGGTCACCAGCGCGCCCCAACGGCGGAAGACGACCCCGCTCAACATGTGCAGGGCGGTATGGGTGCGCATGAGCAGGTAGCGCCGTTCCCAGTCGATCGTTCCGCGAACCCGCACTCCCTTCCCGGGGCGCGCGCTCCCCTCCAGGACGTGGACGGTTCCCCTTTCTGTGCGCCGCAGGTCCACCACCGGGTAGATCGTGCCCGCGTCGTCCCGCAGGAAACCGTGATCGCTGGGCTGCCCGCCTCCGCGGGGATAGAAGGCGCTCCGGTCGAGGACGACACCGTCGTCACCGGTGCAGGTGACGACGGCGTCGAATTCCCGCAGGTAGCTGTCCGTGGGATACAGCCACTCGGTCATTTGGAGAGCGCGGCGTAGAGGGTGAGTTGACCCCGCTGGATCAACAGCAACACCGGCCGGTCGGGGTGCCGCTTGAACGCGGTCTTGACCGCCTTCACCAGCGCCGCCGTGTTCTTCACCGGGGCACGGTCGACCTCCAGGATGATGTCTCCCTGCTGCAACCCGGCACGCGCGGCGGGGGTCTTCGGCTTCACCCCGACGATCACCGGATGATGGGTGTCCTCGGGCAATTGCAACTGCATGAGCAATTGCGGGTCGGGGTCACGCACCCTCAGACCCTCGAGCAGGGAGCCCTCTTCGCCTCCACCCCCGATCACTCCGGAGGCCAGCTCCTCATCGCTGGGACGGGTTCCCAGTTTCACCGTCAGCGTCTTCACCTCACCGGCCCGGTTCACGGTGAGCTCGACCTTCGTTCCCGGTGGGGTGTGTCCGATCTTCGTCCGCAGTTGCTGCATCGATTGCACCGGCTTGCCGTCGATCTTCGTGATGACGTCACCCGGCTTCAGCCCCGCCTCGTCCGCGGCACTTCCGTCGACCACGGTGGTGACCGCGGCTCCATGGGTGTCCCGGGAAAGACCCAGGCCCTCGGCAAGGGTCTTGTCCACGTTCTGCAGCGTGACGCCGAGATAGCCGCGCACGACCTTGCCGTGCTCCTTCAGGTTCTCCATGACCACCCGGGCCAGGTTGACCGGAATGGCGAATCCGATGCCCTGGCTTCCTCCGCTGCGGCTGAGGATGGCCGAGTTGATGCCGACCAGTTCACCCCGCAGGTTGACCAGGGCGCCCCCGGAGTTCCCGGGGTTGATCGCCGCGTCGGTCTGGATGAAGTCCTCGTAGTCGACCATCCCGATTCCCCGGTTCTTCGCGCTGACGATCCCCATGGTCACGGTCTCGCCCACCCCGAAGGGGTCGCCGACGGCGAGAACCACTTCGCCGACGCGCAGTTTGTCGCTGTCCCCGAGCATGATGGGGGGCAGGTCCTTCGCATCCACCTTGAGCAGGGCCAGGTCACTGGGCTTGTCCGTGCCGACGATCTTGGCTTCCAGATCGTCCCCGTCCTGGGTGTGCACCCGGACCTCGTCGGCCCCTTCCACCACGTGGTTGTTGGTGAGGATGTACCCGTCGGAACTCACGATCACCCCCGAACCGAGGCTCTTGGCCTCACGCTTCTGCGGCCCCTCGGGAATCCCGAAGAAACGCCGGAAGAAGGGGTCGTCCTCGAAGGGGCTGTGGACGTCGATGGTCCGGGTGGTGAAGACGTTCACCACGCTCGGGGTGACAAGCTCGGCGACGTCGGCCGTGCTCTCCAGCTTGACCAGGGTCTGGGCGTGGGCCGACGTGGCGGCCAGGGGATTGGAGTCGACCCGCAGGCTCTGACCGATCCATACTCCGGCCGCGAGCAGGATGATCACCGCGAACGCGAGCCCGATCCGCAGTCCTTTGGATTTCTTGTTCATGGAAACACCGCCTTTGTGAAGGGGCGGGCGGGGGGATCTCTGGCCCGCTCGCTGGATGATTCTCGATTCTCCGGGCCCCGGCATTCAACGAAGAAAAGCACGTCCGGGTTCCCGGCGCCCCCGCGCCGGCCTGTACGCGGACGCAGCGGGCCGGCCCTCACGGAGCCGGCCCGGGATGCCAGGGGAAGTGGAGGAGGATCCGCTCAGGCCTCGACCTGGGCGGGGATCCCGCCGAAGTGGCGCAGGCCGTCGAGCACCCCGGCGGGGCCGTCCTCCTTGGCCACGTAGACGTTGTGGAAGCGCGTGGCCTCCCGGATCATCTCCTCCGGACTGTGGGGGAAGCAGACGCCCCTCCAACCCCGTCCGAAGAGCGACACGTCGCCGAGGCTCTCCCCGAAGGCCAACACGTGCATGGGAGAGAAGTTCTCCTCGACCACCCAACGGCCGAGCGACGACCCCTTGTCCACCCCGTAGGGAAGGACGTCGACCCGGTTGTGGCGGCGCAGCACCAGGTGGCAGCCGATGTTGTCGGCGCCCTCCTTCAGAGCGTTGTAGGCCTCCTCGGTCTCGTAATGGACCGCTTGGCGGCAGGGGGAGTCGTCCTCGAGCAGTTCGGCGCCCTCGATCCCCTCGACCATGCGGGTGACCGCGGGCTTGCCCGGCCAGAGCTGGATGATGTTCCGCTGGAGGGGGTCGATGGTTCCGGTGCCGTCTCCCTTGAGCGCGGTGGTCCCGCTGTCGGAAAGGAAGACGTCGGGAACCGGCAGCTCGGCCTTCGCCGCCAGATCGATCAGCTCCTCCGCGGTCTCGTGGCTGGTATAGACCAGGTGGAGCTGTTCGCTGGACGCATCGAAGAGGTCCAGCAGATCCCGCCGCGCCTGGGGATCGCCTTCCAGGAAGGTCTCATCGAGATCGAGGGAGAGGACGAGGGGGCGGGTCAGTTCGAGCATTGCGATACGCTTCCTTGGAAGAATCCCGGGGGTTCGTGGGGGCTTGTTCCCTCCGGCCATCCGGCGGCCGGGGCAGGCGATTCCGGGGGGCTGGAGCCCATCGGAAATCGGCAAGAGAGTGTAGGTCACCCGCCCCCTGCACGCAAGGCCACACCGGAAAAGGAGGCTACCGCGGGCGGCTCTGCTCGTGTTCCCGCTCCCACCGGGCGATCCACTCGGCGCGGTGGAGGGCGACCTCGCGGCGATCGTAGTGGAGGGGGCTCTGGCCCGATTCGAGCCCGAAGAAGCCGGAATCGAGATAGTCGGGAGGCGGAACGTCCCGGCGCAGGGGCACCCGGTGCCCGGTTTCCACCTGGATGCGGGCCGCGGTGCGGCTGGTGAGGAAATCCAGGAAACGCCGGGCCGACTCGAGATCGCGGGCCTGGGCCAGGATGCTGGCCGCCCCGACCTCGAAGCCGGTGTCGGTGGGGATGACGAGCTGGACGGGAAGGCGTTCGGACTGGATGCGCCGGAGGACGTCGTGCGCCCAGGCCACGCCCAGGTCCATGGTGCCCGCGGCGACCCGGGAGATCGGCACGCTCGAACGATCTTCCCAGCGCACCCCGTTCTCATCGAGCAGGCGCAGATATTCCCATGCCTTCCCCGGAACCTCCTGTCGCTGGAGCTGGGTGGCCAGGAACACCAATCCGCCCCCGGACTTGTCCGGGGCGGGGATGGAGATCCGGTTCTTCCAGCGGGGCTGGATGAGGGTCAGCCAGTCCGGCCGGTGGGTCTGGAACTCGGGCAGCGGGCGGTAGACCAGTCCCAAGAGGCCCAGGTAGATCGGGGTCCACCGGCCGAGGGGGTCGTCGTAGACGGTGATCCTCTGCTCGTCAGGGCGGGGCGGGCGGGGCGACAACAGTCCCGCGTCGGCCAGTTCCTCGTGGATCTCCGCGGTGCCGCCCAACAGGACGTCGGGGTGGATGCGGCCGTTCAGGATCAAGCCCACGGTGGTCTGGGTTCCCCCGGCAAAGGGATCGACATCGCAGACGATCCCGGTCTGCCGGGTGAAGGCGTTGACCAGGGCCTGGGTGGTGGCCTGATCGAAGACGCTGACCACCCGGATCCGGCGGGGGGGCTGCCGGAGCCGGGGCCCCAGCAACGCCGGGGGGAGGACCGCCACGGCGAGCGCGAGCACGAACGCGAAGCCCAGGGCCGTCGGAGCCTCGCGGCGGCGCGACCAGAGCCGGGCACCGAGGATTCCGGCGAGGACCCCCAGGACCAGTTCGAGCGCAAGCCATGGCGAAGGACCCATCGACGATCTCGGCCTTTCTTCTGGGAACGGTCGGTCGGGGCGGAATCCAGCTTAGGGCCCAGCGGCGGCGGCGGCAAGCGGTCTTGCGCCCACCTCGCCCGGCGTGGGCCAGGCCGCCGTTCGCTTCTTGGATCCAGCGCGGAACGCATCTATCGTTGGGGTGTATGCACCACGTTCTGACCGGCGTCGGCCGGGCCCACTTTGAACCGGGAGCGAACCCATGTCGGATGTCGCCAAGATCATCATCGACGGGCAGACCTACGAATACCCCATCGTCACTGGAACCGATGGCGAGCGGGCCATCGATATCGGCACGCTCCGGAAGGATACCGGACTGATCACCCTCGACCCCGGCTTCGTGAACACCGGCTCATGCACCAGCGAGATCACCTTCATCAACGGCGAGGAGGGAATCCTCCGCTACCGGGGGTATCCGATCGAGCAGATCGCGGAGAAGAGCACCTTCCTCGAGGTCGCCTATCTCCTGCTCAAGGGGGAACTTCCCAAGAAGGATCGCCTGGAGGCCTTCACCCACAACATCAAGTACCACACCCTCCTGCACGAGGACATCCGTCTCATGTTCCGCGCGTTTCCCCTGCGCGCGCATCCCATGGCGGTTCTGTCCTCGGTGATGAGCGCGCTGTCGACCTTCTACCCAGACACCCTCGACCCCCTCGATCCGGAACAGGTGCGGGTCAGCACGCATCGCATCCTGGCCAAGCTGCCCACCATCGCCGCCTACTCGTACAAGTACAGCATCGGCCATCCTTTCGTGTACCCGCGCAACGACCTCTCCTACGCCGGCAACCTCCTGCACATGCTCTTCGCGACGCCGGCCGAGCCCTACGAGGTCGATCCGGTACTCGAGCGCGCCATCGACGTGTTGTTGATGTTGCACGCCGACCATGAACAGAACTGTTCGACGTCGACGATGCGGCTGGTGGGAAGCAGCGACGCCAACATCTACGCGGCGGCGGCGGCCGCGGTCAGCGCCCTGTGGGGACCGCTCCACGGAGGCGCCAACCAGGCGGTCATCGAGATGTTGTACGACATCCGGGACAACTACCACGGGGACGGCAGCAAGTACCTCGAGCTGGCCAAGGACAAGTCCAACAACATCCGCCTCATGGGCTTCGGGCACCGGGTCTACAAGAACTACGATCCGCGGGCCCGCATCCTGAAGAAGATGACCAAGGACGTCCTCGAGGCCGTCGGGGGAAGCAGTGACATCCTGGAGATCGCCATGCAACTGGAGGAGATCGCGCTGCAGGACGACTACTTCGTCGAGCGCCGGCTCTATCCGAACGTCGACTTCTACAGCGGCATCATCTACAAGGCCATGGGGATCCCGGTGAACATGTTCACGGTGTTCTTCGCCCTGGGCCGCATGCCGGGATGGCTCGCCCAGTGGACCGAGCATCACGCCAACCCGAAGGCGCGCATCGGTCGTCCGCGCCAGATCTACACCGGCGCGAACGCGCGGGACTACGTGCCCATCGACAAGCGCTAGGCCTGCGCGGCTTTCCGCTCTTCCTGCTTCGGCCGGGGCTTCTCCTGTTTGGGGAAGCCCCTCGCGAATCCCCCGAAGTGGATGAGCTCCTCCAGGCGACACGACCAGACCAGGTCGTCGCCGAAGACAGTGATGTCCGGGCAGGAATCACACATGTTCATCCGCCCGTCCTCCAGCACGTCGATGGGCTGGATGATCATGACCGACTGCAGATGCAAGGGGTCGAACCACCGCCAGGGACGCAGGAACCAGCGGGCGAAGGCCCTGCGCATGCCGCGGTCGAAGAGGCCGGCGACGGCGGTGATGGCACGTCCCTTGGCCAGGGTGGCCGGATCTTCGTAGGCCAGCCAGCGGCCGGTCCGGAAGTGGTGGAGCGCCTGGGCCAGCTCAGAGAAGCGCCGCCCCGCGTATCCCAACACCCCACGCTTGGGACTGACCGCGTAGGTGGTCAACAGCCACTTCAGGGAATCGAAGTCCTCGGTGCCATTGAGATAGGCGCTGGGGGCGAACTCGGGAAAGCGTTCGCGGATCTTCGCCACGACTTCGCGCGAGGTGATGTCCAGGCGCATGTTCCCGGTCGGGCGGCTGTAGACCAGGGAATCCATGTCGATCTTCCGGCCGCCCACGAAGTAGTCGAGCTCGTCCTGGCGGCCGCACTCGGCCTGCCGGTAGAGGATGAAGACCATCACGTGGACCTTTCCGGCCTGGCCGTGCGCCCATTCCACCAGCTCGGGGACATCGGGGAGCGTGTTCTCGTAGACCGTCGAGTTGAACGCCACCGAGACCGGACCCATCCGGACCACCCGGTCGGCGAGTTCTTCGCGCAGGGTGTTCAGTTCAAGTTCGTTCTTGCCCTTCCAACCCGGACGCTTCTGCCCGCTGTCGACGTGGAAGGTGTAGCCCTTCACCCCCACGCGGTAGAGCTCCCGCGCGAGTTCGTCGGTCAGGGCCAGGCCGTTGGTGTTGAGGATCGGTTTCCAGCCCCGCCGCGCGATCAGGGCGACGATGTCCAGGATCTGCGGGTGCACGAGGGGGTCGCCCCCGGCGATGGAGACTCCGTCGAAGATCCGGTGCCGAGCGAAGACATCGAGTTCGCGGGAGATCTCCTCGAGGGACTTGTGCGAGTTCTTGACGTTGTCCCGGTAGCACCCCTCGCAATAGAGATTGCAGGAGGAGGTGACCTCGAGCCAGGCGATGGCGTTGTCCGCCGTGCTCCAGGGCAGGCGGTAGAGGGTCCTGGCGTCGGGATAGGTGAAATCCGTCATCTCATCCCCCCCAGACCCGTTCAGAAGGATTCGGCCAGTCTAATCCTCTGCTTCCACCCGGACAATACCGCAGTCCGCCACGGAACACCGCGCTCACCACTGCGGGAGACCGTGCCCGCCGCCGCCGGGAAACGGCCCGCATCGGCCCGGGGCCCGGGGAGAAGCCCCCCATCGGCCGGGCGGCGGACTCAGAACTGGAAGTAGATGAACGGGCTGTTGCCGAAGGGCGCGTACAGGAGGATGACGATGAGCATCGCCGCCACCAGTCCCCAGGCGAGGGGCCGCCCGAAGTCGATGGTCAGTTCCCGGTCGTCCCGCAGCACCACCGCCAGGTGCAGACCGACCCCGAGCAGGATGACCGCCATGGCCTGGACGTAGTACCACTCGATGCCGCGCGGCTCGGCGAAGGCCATCTTCCGCAGGTAGGTCCACGCGGTGGAAAAATCCTGGGCCCGGAAGAACACCCAGGTCACCAGGATGAAGACCATCGTTCCCGCCCACGACGCGATCTGCCGCACAGGGCCCGGCTCCTCGGTGCCTTGGCCCCGCAGGCCCAGGTAGAACTTGTGGATCGCCAGCGCCACTCCGTGCAGGCCGCCCCACACCACGAAGTTCCAGGAGGCCCCGTGCCAGAGTCCGCCCAGCAGCATGGTCAGCATGAGGTTGAGGTAGGTGCGGCGCGTTCCCTTGCGGTTCCCGCCCAGGGAGATGTAGAGGTAGTCGCGCAACCATCCGCTCAGGCTGATGTGCCAGCGGCGCCAGAACTCGGTCACGTTCAGGCTGCGATAGGGGTGGCGGAAGTTCACCGGAAGGCCGAAGCCCATCATCTTGCCCACCCCGATGGCCATGTCGCTGTACCCGGAGAAGTCGTAGTAGATCTGGAAGGCGTAGGCGATCACCGCCATCCACGCCGTCCCCGAGGAATAGGCCTCCGGATGGCTGAACACCGGGTCGACATAGACGGCCAGTGTATCGGCGAACAGGACCTTCTTGGTGAAGCCGCGCAGGAAGATGTCCATCCCGGCGTGGATGTTCGACCGCCTCAGGGGATGGACGAAGGCGAGCTGGGGCAGGAACTCCGCGCCCCGGACGATCGGTCCCGCCACCAGTTGCGGGAAGAACGATACGAAGAGGGCGAAGTCGCGGAAGTTGTGGGTGGCCGGAAGCTTCTTCCGATACACGTCGATCGAGTAGCTCATCGTCTGGAAGGTGAAGAACGACACCCCGACGGGAAGGATGATGTCCAGGTGCGGCAGATCGACGCCGGCCAGATGGAAGAGCGGACGGAAATTGCCCAGGAGGAAGTTGGAGTACTTGAAGACCCCCAGGATTCCGAGGTTCGCCACCAGGCTCACCACCAGCCACCGCTTGCGCGCGGTGGGGGTTTGGCTCGACTCGATGCGCAGCCCGGCCAAGTAGTCGATGAGGGTCGAGGTCAGGATCAAGAAGCAGAAGCGCCAGTTCCACCAGCCGTAGAAGACATAGCTCGCGACCAACAGGAGGTTGCGGCGGCCCTCTTCCCTGCGCAACAGGCCCAATCCCAACAGAACCAGGGCCAGGAAAACGAAGAACTCGATCGAGGAGAAGATCATGGCAAGAACTTCCTCAACTCCTCGGCCAGCATCCGGCCCACGATGCGATGTCCCCGCACGTTCAGGTGGCCCTTGCCCATGACGCTGTTCTGGAAGCCATGGCAGGGCTGGGCGCTCCGCCGGTACTCGGCGAGCAGGGAGTCGGTGGGATCGATCAGGGTGACCCCGGCCCGGCGGGCGAACTCATGGTACACCTCGCGGTGCTGTGGGGTGTAGAGACCGCCTCCCTCGATCTGCGAATAGTGGATCCGGGGAATGTAGAGATAGATGATCTTCGAGTAGCGGCGCGCCAAACGCTGGTGGAGGTACAGGAGCATCTCCACCGCGTCGGGGGGAAAGGTCACGTCGGGGTTTTCCGCCGCCCGTGCCGGAGGGGGAAAGAAGTGGCGTTTCAGGCGCTCTCGCTCGGTGCGGGTCAAGACATCGAGCCGGCGTTCCACCTGGGTGAACAGGGCCGAGTGTTGCTTCATCCATGACCCGATGCGATGCACCCCTTTGCGTTGTGCCGGCGCTCCGGGGATCACCAGTTCATAGGATGTGCCGTCGCGGCGCAGATGGATCTCCGCCGGGCGGGTGAACTCCCTCAGGTCGAGGTCGTTGTATTGCACCACCAGGACGTCGGGGTCGAACTGGCCCCCGCGCAGCTCGGCGAAGGCGGCCAGATCGGGCGGGCCCCAGCCCGACCGTCCCCCGTTGCAGATCTCCAGGCCCTCCACCATCGACTCGGCGACGCTGCCGAAGTTCTTCGAAGGGTCGACCTGCATCGCCTCGGTATAGGAATCGCCCACCACGAGGGCCCGCAGGGGCGGCTTGCGGGGAAGGGGGTCGTCGTCATTCAGCCCGAAGCGGTTCATCCGGGTACGGCAATAGCCTTCCTTGCTGAAGACCTGCCACGAGTAGGCGCGCTGGAAGTACTCGAACTGCGGGTCGGGGACGGTGGCCGAGGGACTCACGATCCACAGGCGCAGCACCACTTCCAGTACGGCCAGGGTGCCCACCAGCACGGCCAGGCCCGCCAGGATCCGCCGGGAAGTGGATGGGGAGGGGGTCTTCATCGAAGGTCGGACTCGTGCCCCAACAGGGTCCGGAGGGTCTCCACCAACTTGTCCCGGTCGAAGGAGAACTGCCCCGGCCTCTGTTCCACCCAATCCTCCCGGCGGGTGATCCGGCGGGCCGCGGCCGCTCCTTCCTCCAGGTCCTTGAGGGTGATCTTCCCCTGCGCCCGCTCATCCTCCCCCAGGATCAGGGCGTAGGGGATACCCCAGGAGGACGCGTACTTGAGCTGGTCACCCAGCCGGGCCTTGGGCTTCAGGTAGATCTCGGCCCGGAAGCCGGCATCGCGCAACTGCCGCACCAGTGCCAGGTATTCGGGCAGGAGCTTGCGGTCCAGGGTGGTGACCAGGACCTCGGTCCCCGTTCCCTCGTCCCCTCCCCCCCGAAGCTCGTCGAGCGCGGCCAGGAGCCGATCCACCCCGATCGAGGCGCCGACGCCGGGAAGCTGCTCGCTGGAGAAGCGGGAGACCAGCTCGTCGTAGCGGCCGCCACCCATGATCGATCCGTACTGCGGAAGATCGTCCAGGGTGGCCTCGAAGATCGGCCCGGTGTAGTAGTCCATGCCCCGGGCCAGCCGGGGAGAGAACTCGACGTGGGGGGAGCGGCCCAGACCCTCCAGGTGGCTGCGCAAGGCATCGACCTCCTGGAAGGTGGCCTCGATGCCTTCGACCCCGTCCAGCAGGGCGCGGGCCTTCTCCACCCGCTCGTCGTCTGTCGCGGCGGTCAGGGCGAGAAAGTCCTGGAGGGCCTCGATCTGTCCGGCGGGCAGCCCGAGGCCGGGAATCGGCGCCCCCGATTCGGGATCGACCCGTCCCTCCCCGAGTTCCTTCCGGACCCCCTCGGTGCCGATCTTGTCCTCCTTGTCGATCACCCGGATGACCTCGATCTGCCGGCTCGCGTCGATTCCGGCCCGTCGCAGGGCCCCGTTAAGCACGCCCCGATGGTTCCAGCGCAGGGTGTGGCGGGCCAGGCCGAGAGCTTCCAGGGCCTCGCTCATCGCGGCCAGGATCTCCGCGTCGGCGAGCATCGAACGGGTGCCCACCACGTCGATGTCGAACTGGAGGAACTCGCGAAAACGCCCCGCTCCCGGCTTGTCCACCCGGTAGACCGGGCCCACCTGGTAGCGCTTGAAGGGCCGGCGCAGCTCGGGGTGGGCGGCCACGAAGCGCGCCAGGGGAACGGTGAGATCGAAGCGGAGGCCCAGATCGGCGCCTTCCTCCTCGTGCCTCCACTGGAAGATCCGCCGGGCGGTCTCCCCGGCCTTGGCCCCGGTCAGGACCTCGGCACACTCGATCACCGGGGTCTCCAGCGGCTGGTATCCGAAGCGCTCGAAGACCTCCCGGATCCGGTCGATCATGGCCAGGCGGCGGCGGATGGGGGCCCCGAGCAGATCGCGCATGCCCTTGGCCAGGATGGGATCGATGCGTCGGGACATGGCGAGTTTCGGGCGGAAGAGAGGGCTCGGATGGGGATGGTACTGGCGGGTGGACTCGAACCACCGACCCCCAGATCCACAATCTGGTGCTCTAACCAACTGAGCTACGCCAGCACGCGGGGATCCAAACTAATCGCCGCCGGTGGGAAGTGTCAAGAATGCCCCCGGCGCCGCGGGATTCCTCCCCCGCAGGCCCCCGGGTTTTCCCCACCCTTCCCCGGGTTGTCCCCAGCCTGTCCACTCTCCACGCATCTTCTCGCGCCCGCAGGCGGCGCCGGGGTCGGAGGAAGCCCCCCGCGCGGGACGGGCGGAACGGCCGGGGGGCCGGAAGGCGCCGGGCGCCCCGGCCCCTCGACGAGGCGCGGGGGAGCCGGATTGTCTTGGCCCGGGGCAGGGTGCGTCCTATCTTCTCCGCGACTGTGCGGCGGGGGAGCTTCCCCGCCGGTCATCCCATGGACCCTCAACCGGGACGGAACGTTCATGTTGACCGCCTTCGTTCCCAGGGAGACGCACCCTGGCGAGACCCGGGTGGCCGCCACGCCGGACACGGTAGCTCGTCTCATCAAGGCCGGATTCGCGGTCACGGTGGAACGCGGCGCCGGGTCGGGATCGTTGATCGATGATGGGGCCTACCAGGAGGCCGGGGCCACAGTGGTGGCCGACGCTTCACAGGGCTACGCCGGCGCCGACCTGGTCCTCAAGTACCATCCGCCGACGGCCGAAGAGATCTCGAGCATGAAGCAGGGTTGCCTGCTCATCTCCTTCCTCTATCCCACGCGCAACCTGGAGCTGGTCAAGGCCCTGCAGGCCAAGGGCATCACCGCCCTGGCCATGGACTGCATGCCCCGCATCACCCGGGCCCAGAAGATGGACGCGCTCAGTTCCCAGGCCAACCTCTCCGGCTACAAGGCGGTCATCCTGGCCGCCGACCACCTGCCCAAGATCTTCCCGATGATGACGACCCCGGCCGGAACGATCAAGCCGGCCCACGTGGTCATCCTCGGAGCGGGCGTCGCCGGTCTGCAGGCCATCGCAACCGCCAAGCGCCTGGGAGCGGTGGTGGAGGTCAGTGACGTGCGCCCGGCGGTGAAGGAGCAGGTGCAGAGCCTCGGGGGAAAGTACATCGAGGTGCCCCTCGACGAGGATGCCGCCGAGATCGAGGACAAGAACGGCTACGCCAAGGAACAGAGCGAGGAATTCCTGGCCCGCCAGCGTGCCCTGGTCAAGGAGCGCATCGAGCAGGCGGATGTGGTCATCACCACTGCCGCCATTCCCGGCAAGCCCGCGCCCAAGCTGGTCACCGAGGACATGGTGAAGAACATGCGGGACGGCTCGGTCATCGTCGACCTGGCGGTCGAGACCGGCGGGAACTGCGAGTTGAGCGAAGCCGGGAAGGTCGTGGAGAAACACGGCGTCACCATCGTCGGCTTGAGGAACGTCCCCGGCCTCGTCCCGGTGAACGCCTCGGAGATGTACGCCAAGAATGTCTTCAATCTCATCTCGGACATGATCGACCGCGAGGGAAACTTCCGGGTGGACCTCGAGGACGAGGCCGTCGGAGGATGCACCGTCCTCCACGAGGGCAAGATCCACCACCCCGCCACGGCGCAGGCCCTCGGCGAGAAGGGAGGAGAGTGACCATGTCCCCGTTCATGATGGGACTGACCGTCTTCGTGCTGGCCATCTTCCTGGGGGTCGAGCTCATCACGAAGGTGCCGCCGACCCTGCACACCCCTCTCATGTCCGGCGCGAACGCGATCTCGGGCATCACCATCGTGGGGGCGCTGTACTGCGCGCAGACCGGCAGCGTGGATGTCGCCAACATCCTGGGCCTGGTCGCCATCGCGGTGGCCATGATCAACGTGGTCGGCGGATTCCTGGTGACCGACCGGATGCTCAAGATGTTCGGGAGGAAGGGGTAGGACATGCTGAACAACCTCATTCCCCTCGGATATCTCGTCGCCACCTCCTTCTTCATCTTCGGGATCAAGCGCCTGTCGAAGGTGCGCACCTCCCGGCACGGTAACCAGTTGGCCGCCATCGGCATGCTGCTGGCGATCATCCTCACCGTGCTCGACATCAACCTGAAGGCGTCCGGGGCGGTCGATTACCGCTACATGATCGCCGGGGTCATCATCGGCAGCCTGATCGGCGCGCTGGCGGCGGTCCGGGTGGAGATGACCCAGATGCCGGAGATGGTGGCCATCTTCAACGGTTTCGGCGGCATGGCCTCGGCCCTGGTGGGTCTGAGTGTGGTCTGGCGCGCGGTGCACGACACCATGGCCCAGAGTCACTACACCGGGGCGCTGGAGGTCCATGTCATCCTCGGCGGGACCGACGTCGCGGTCTCCACCGTGCTCTCCCTCCTGGTCGGCGCGGTCACCCTGACCGGAAGCCTGGTGGCCTACGCCAAGCTGGCCGGCAAGATGACCGGCAACCCCATCCTGTTGCCTGGCCGGCACGTGGTGAACGTCCTCCTGCTCGGTTTCGCCCTGGTGGTCGCGGGAATGCTGGCCTTCGGCAGCTTCTCCGGCTTCACCGTGCTCGAGCTCTGTCTCGGAGTGCTCGCGGCGTCACTCGTCCTGGGAGTGATGGCCGTCATCCCCATCGGCGGGGCGGACATGCCGGTGGTGATCTCGCTTCTGAACTCGTATTCGGGCATCGCCGCCGCCATGACCGGATTCGTGCTGCGCAACAACCTGCTCATCGTCTCGGGCTCGTTGGTGGGGGCCTCGGGAATCATCCTGACCCAGATCATGTGCAAGGCGATGAACCGGAGCCTGGCCAACGTGCTCTTCGGCGGCTTCGGCGGCGACGCCGGCGCCACCGCGGCGCAAAGCGCGGGGTACACCAACATCACCGAAGCCGGTCCCGAGGAGATGGCCATGATGCTGGAGGACGCCGAGTCGGTGGTCTTCGTGCCCGGATACGGGCTGGCCGTCGCCCAGGCCCAGCACGTGACCAAGGAACTGGCTGATCTGCTGGAGAAGCGGGGCACGAAGGTCAAGTACGCCATCCACCCGGTGGCCGGTCGCATGCCGGGTCACATGAATGTGCTTCTGGCCGAGGCCGACGTGCCGTATGAGCAACTCGTCGAGATGGACGACATCAATCCGGAGTTCAAGACCACCGACGTGGCCATCGTGCTGGGCGCGAACGATGTGGTGAACCCGGCGGCGATCAACGATCCGTCGAGTCCCATCGCGGGCATGCCCATCCTGAACGTCCACGAGGCCCGGACCGTCTTCATCATCAAGCGCTCGCTCTCGCCCGGGTTCGCCGGTATCCCGAACGAGCTCTTCGATTATGACAACGCGATCATGGTCTTCGGCGACGCGAAGAAGGTGTTGACCGAGGTGGTCAACGAGGTGAAGGAAGCGTCCTGAGAGACCCTACCGGTCGCTGATCCAATAGAGCCGGTGCACCACCACGGGACCGGCAAGCGCTGTGAGAGTGGGGCTGCGCCGAGTGATGTCCTCCGGCTCGGCCCCCTCGACCCCCTGCACCCGCAAGCCCTTGCGTCCCTCCGCCGGCGCATAGGGCCGATAGGGAACGTCCTCGGCGCGGTCGAGCCATACCGCGGCCTCCGGATCGAGACCTCGCCGGGACGCCTCGGCCCGCCGCCGCTCGCGCTCCTCGTCCAGGAGAGGGGTGGCTTCTCCGTAGACGGTGACGCAGCGGGGAGGTCGTCGGCCCCGCAGGACCTCCGTCAGCTCGCGGACCGTGGGGTCGGAGTGCCCGGCCAGCGCATCCAGTTCGACCAGGAAGTGGGCGTCCCTCCAGCCAAGGTACTGCGGCAGGCTCGGCTCGCCCTGGTGCAGGGCGGAGAAGGACGGGCACCGGGAGGGGGTGGCCTCCGGTCCCAGGACGCGCAAGCGCTGGCAGAGCCGGACGAAGGCGGTCTCGAAACCGCGGCTGGTCTTGTGCAGGTAGACGTTCTGGAACATGTGGTAGCGACCGATCAGGTACTGCTCGACCGCGCTCGTCCCCTTCGGATCGACCAGGATCGCCCGTCCGTCCCGGCTGGGGACGATGGCCCGGATCAGCCAGTCCCGATCGAAGGATCCGTACCGCGTCCCGGTGAACAAGGAGTCCCTTCGCAGGTAGTCCATGCGGTCGCAGTCGAGGGCGCTGGACACCAGGTCGGCCAGCCACCGCAGGCCGGGCTCTTCCACCGCGTTGCCCAGGAGTTGGAGGACCCTTTCGCGGGTTCCGGGGTGGATGGCCTCGAGCCGCTCGGGCATCTCGGGACCCTCCAGGATCATCCGCCGGGTCCACAGCTCGTGACGGATCCCGGTCACCGCTTCGAAGGCATGGCTGAACGGTCCATGGCCCAGGTCGTGCAGCAGGCAGGCCAGGGCGGTGGCGATGAACCACTCGTCGGGGATCTCGAAGCCCCGGGCCCGCAACTGCCGCATGGTCCGCTGGGCTCCCTGGAAGGCACCGAGACTGTGGGCGAAGCGGGTGTGGGTCGCTCCCGGATAGACCCGTTCGGAGAACCCCAGTTGCTGGATGCCCCGCAGACGCTGGAGTTCAACGCTGTCGATCAGCCGCCGGACCTGCGAAGCCGGTACCGTGGGCAGGCGGTCCAGGTCGATGATTCCCTCGACCGGATCCTTGATCTTGGTGGTTGCCATCTCCCCTCTCTCCCTTGCCGGTGCCGGGGCCCAGGGTAGCGCCATTCCCCCGGCGGCAGCCAGCCCGGAGGTGGAGAATCCTCCCGGTCGATCCTATCCTGCCCTCGCCATGACCTTCCGTCCTCCCACCGCGATCGAGCTGGAGCGACTCATCCCCCCGGAGCGCCCCCGCCGTTGGGGGTGTTCCCTCCTCGACCTGCGGACCGCCCCGGTCACCTGGCATCTTCCGGGCAGCGCGTGGTGGCCCCACCCCGTCAGTCCCCCCTCCCACTTCCTGCCCCGACGGGGATCGGAGGTCATCCTCCTGGGCCCGGATCCTTCCCGGGCGCGGACTCTCGCCGAGGAGCTGGCGCAGCGGGGCTGGACCAGTTCCTGGCTTCAGGCCGCCTTCACCGACGAGCTCCGGCCGCGCCTGGAGGCGCGGGGCTGGCATCCGGCCGAGGGCCCCACGAAGGGGGCGTTGTGGAGCCCCGATCCCGACCTCCTGGAGCACCGCCGCCTGCTCGAACTCCTGCCGCCCGGACCGGTGGCCGACCTGGGTTCCGGGAATGGGCGCAACGCGGTCTACCTCGCCCAGCTCGGCCGGGATGTCCATGCCTACGATCGTCTGGCCGACGCCCTGGCCCTGGGACGGCAGCGGGCCGCGTGGCATGGGGTTCGGATCCATACATATCAACAAAAGTTGATATCATGGGATTCGGTTCCCGGACCCGAGCACTTTGCGCTGCTGCTCTTCCTGCGGTTCCATCGACTTTCGTTGTTGCAAAATGCGTCCGCTCGGCTGCTTCCCGGGGGGCTCGTGGTGTTGAGTGCCTATCGGGCGGAAGGCCGGGGGGACCGATCGCATCGCTTGCTTCCGGAAACCGTGGAATCGCTCTTTCCTGATGACCGCTGGGAAATCCTCGATGCGTCGGAAGGCGAGGAGGAAGCGGGCCAAGCCCGGATCTTCCGCATGGTCCGGCTCAGGAGCGCAGGCGGAGGATCCGCCGGGTGAGGTGTTCGCCCCCGATCTCCACGTCGAGGTAGTAGGCTCCCGCGGCGACCGGGCGGCCCATCCAGTCCCTTCCGTCCCATTGCACCTGGATCGTCCCGCGGGCGGCCACGCGCTCGCCCAGCTCGCGCACCCTCTTGCCTCCCACGTTGTAGATGGCGATCCGGAGGGTCGGGTGGTCGCCGAAGGGGGGAGGGGCGGAGAGATCGAGCCCTTCGGGCGCCCCCTCGGGAAAGAAGTAGGCCTCTCCGAGGGTCTCCGGAACCCGCACCCGGATGGTGGTGGTCTCCTGGAAGGGGTTGGGCCAGACCTCCAGGAGTTCGGGGGCGAGCTTGTGGGGAATCGGGGCCACGTCGGCCCGGGGCCGGCGGGCCGTCTCCACCAGCGCCGGATCCGCACCCAGGCGCGTCTCCACCGACAGCCGGATCCCGGTGTCCAGGGGAAGTTCCAGGGGAACTGCTTCGGTCTTCGCGGCCGCCTCCAGGAGGGTTTCGGCCAGCTCGCCGCCGCGGGGAATCCGGTACCACGCGCGTTCTCCCTCATCGCCCCGCCACCAGCGCGCCAGGGGGTGATCGCCCCACTGCAGGGCCTCTCCATCGAGATGTCCGTGTCCCCGCAGCCCGAGGATCTCGACCGAGAGTTCCACCGCATCCTCTCCACCCTGGGCCAGGTAGGAACGACACCCTTCCGCCCGGGCCGAGCGGCAGTTGTAGCAGAGGGGGGGAAGCTCGATGCGCGGGGCCCTATGATTAAAGGTTTTTGATGCGATTTCCGGTCTCTCCACCGCCGGCGAGGCCATGCGGAGGGCCTGGCCCCCGTTGTAGAGGAAGGCCGCGGCACTGGGGGCGGTGACCAGGGCCAGGACCCAGGTGTCCTCGTCCTCAGCGGCCCGCAGGGTCTGCACGATCGACCCGTGGTCCTGGGTCGGCGGCTCGGCCACGGTGGAGGCCAGGGGCAGCAGGGCGAGGAAACGGCGCCTCCCCTGGGTGTCCTCCAGTTTCCATCGACAGATTTCGATGCTTTGTGCGCGCCCCGGGCCGCCGTGCGGCTTCAGGTCCACCCGGGGCGTGGCGCTCCGGATCCGGATCGGCGGCGCCGCCAGGGGGGTCCATCGCACCTGCAGCACGGACGCCCCCACCCCGCGGGGGGCGAGATTCCACACCACCAGGTCGTCCACCTGGAAATAGGGCCAGTGATACCACTCGCTGCGCACCCGGGTCCGCGCCGAAACAACCCATCCGGCCCGGGCGATGACCTCCATTCCCGCGGCGGCGGTGGGGCGGTTGGGCAGGGGAGCCACCTTCGGAACCGGGCCCGGCGGATCCCCGGCGGCAGCCGCCGCCGGATCCGTGTCCTGGGAAGAAGCCCACACCAGGCGCACCCGCAGCACCGGCCGGCCCTCCCAGCTCACCTGCAGCGAAAGGGGACCCAGGGGTTCGACCACCAGCTCCCCGGGAAGCCGGAAGCCCCCCGTGGACCGGGCCGGGGCCGGGCCGGTCGGCTCGGGAGTGCCCAAGGCGGCAGAAGATCCGGGCCTTGCGGCAAGCAGGGCCAGGAGCAAGGCCAGGACGATCCCCCCGGGGTGACGGATGGCATTGCGCAAGGGCATTGCACCGCTCCTGTTGGCCGCGCGGAGGAGACTCCCCGCCGGTGGTGGACGAAGCGCGCCTCAGGCCTGATCTTCTTCCAATTCGTCCGAGGACGCAATGGGAGCGACGGTGGCCACCGCGTCCCCCTCGCCCAGGTTGATCAGCTTCACTCCCTGGGTATTGCGTCCCATCACCGAAATGGTGTCCATCGCCATCCGGATGACGATCCCGTTCCGGGTGATCACCATCAGTTCCTCATGGGCCCGCGCCGCCTGGACCCCCACCAGGGAGCCGTTGCGCGGGGTGATGTTCATGGTGATGATTCCCTTGCCGCCCCGGCCCTGGACCCGGTACTCGGTCAGCGGGGTCCTCTTGCCGTAACCGTTCTCGGTCACCGAGAGGACGGTCACGTCGTCCTCGGGGCGCACCACGATCATGCCCACCACCCGGTCGTCGGGGGTGGACAGCTCGATGCCCTTCACACCGCGCGCGGTCCTTCCCATCGCCCGGACATCGTTCTCGTCGAAGCGGATCGACTTGCCCGAACGAACCGCGAGAATCACGTGGTTCTTTCCGTCGGTCAACGCGGCGTCCATCAACTGATCGTCTTCGGCGATGCCGATCGCCCGGATGCCCGCCCGGCGGATGTTCGAGAACTGGGACAGCGCGGTCCGCTTGACCAGCCCCGCCCTTGTTACGAAGAACACATACTTCTCTTCGTCGAACCCGCCGGGCACCGGCACGATCGCCCGCACGCTCTCATCCTTCTCCAGTTGCAGCAGGTTCACGATCGCCTTGCCCTTGGCGGCGCGTCCCGCCTGCGGGATCTGGTGGACCTTCAGCCAATGGCACCGCCCGGTGCTGGTGAACACCAGGAGATACTGGTGCGTGTTCGCCACGAAGAGGTGCTCCACCCAGTCCTCGTCCTTCAAGGACGCGCCGGTGACCCCGCGCCCACCGCGTCCCTGCAGCCGGTAGGTGTCCACCGGGAGCCGCTTGACGTACTGCGCGTGGCTGATGGTGACGACCATGTCCTCTTCGGGAATGAGATCTTCCATGGAGAGATCGCCCAGGTCGTCGACAATCTCCGTGCGGCGTTCGTCTCCGAAGCGATCGCGCAGCTCGAGAAGCTCTTCCTTGATGATCGCCAGCTGCATGTCCCGGCTCTGCAGGATGCTTCGCAGCCGCTCGATCTCCTGGATGAGCTCGCGGTATTCCTTCTCGATCTTGTCCCGTTCGAGCCCGGTGAGCCTCTGCAGCCGGAGGTCGAGGATGGCCTGGGCCTGGATCTCGCTGAGCTGGAACCGGTCCATCAGCCGTTGGCGCGCGGTGGGACCGTCCGGACTTTTCTTGATGAGGTCGACCACCTCGTCGATGTTCTCCAGGGCGATGCGGTATCCCTCGAGGATGTGCGCCCGGTCTTCCGCCTTCTTCAACTCGAAACGGGTTCGCCGGACGATCACCTCCTCCCGGAACTTCAGGTACTCCTCCATCATCTCCTTCAGGCTGAGCACCTTCGGTTGGGTTCCCACCAGGGCGATGTTGTTCACCCCGAAGGTCGATTGCATCTGCGTGTGCTTGAACAACTGGTTGAGCACGACTTCGCGGTGGGCGTCCTTCTTCAACAGGATGACGATACGCATTCCCTGGCGGTCGCTCTCGTCCGCCAGGTCGGCGATTCCGTCGATGATCCCGTCGCGCACCTGCTGGGCGATCTTCTGGATCAGCTCGCTCTTGTTCACGAAGTAGGGGATCTCGCTGACGATGATCGCTTCGCGGCCGCTGGGCAGTTCCTCGAATTCCGTTCTCGCCCGCATCACCACGCGGCCTCTTCCCCGCGCAATGTAGTCGATGATCCCCTGACGCCCGTAGACGATTCCCCCGGTGGGAAAATCAGGGCCCTGCACATGGTCGAGCAGGCGGATGGCGTCCATCTCGGGATCTTCCAGAAGCGCCACCAGGCCGTCGACGATTTCCCGCAGGTTGTGGGGCGGACAGTTCGTCGCCATCCCCACCGCGATTCCCGTGCTTCCGTTGATCAGGAGATTCGGAATCGCGCTGGGCAGGACCGACGGCATCTCCCGCGAGCCATCGTAGTTGGGAACGAAGTCGACGGTATCCTTGTCGAGGTCCCGCAGCATCTCCATGGCGATGGGCGCCAGGCGCGCCTCGGTGTAGCGCTCGGCCGCCGGACTGTCGCCGTCGATCGATCCGAAGTTGCCCTGGCCGTCGACCAGCGGGTACCGGAGGGAGAAGTCCTGGGCCATCCGGACCAAGGTGTCGTAGACCGCGGTGGTGCCGTGGGGATGGTAGTTTCCGGTGGTGTCCCCGGTGATCTTGGCGCTCTTGCGATACGGCCGGTTGGGCGCAAGGTTCAGATCGTTCATCGCGGTGAGGACCCGCCGGTGCACCGGCTTCAGCCCATCGCGTACGTCGGGGAGCGCGCGGGAGATGATGACCGACATCGAATAGTCCAAGTAGGCGGACTTCATCTTCTGTTCGATGTCGACGGTGAGGATTCTTTCGTTCGTCTCTGGCACCTTGTCGCGCTCCTGTCAGATGTCCAACTTGTCGAGATCGACGGCGGATGCGTTCTCTTCGATGAATCTCCGACGGGGTTCCACCAGCTCTCCCATGAGCATGGTGAACACGCGGTCGGCCTCCTGCTCGTGGAATTCATCATCGCCCAGGCGGACGCGGGTGAGGGTGCGCGTCGCCGGATTCATGGTAGTCTCCCACAACTGCTCCGGATTCATCTCGCCCAGACCCTTGTAGCGTTGTACATACACCCCTTTGGGGCCTCCAAGTTCCTGGATGTATTCGTCCCGCTCCGCCTCGCTGTGGGCGTAGTACTCCTTCTTCCCCTTGGAAATGCGGTACAACGGAGGTTCGGCGATGTACACGTGACCGTTCTTGATCAAGGCCGACATGTAGCGGTAGAGAAGGGTCAGGATGAGGGTGCGGATGTGGCTTCCGTCCACGTCGGCGTCGGTCATGAGGATGACCTTGTGGTAACGCAGCCTTTCGAGGTCGAAGTCCTCGTCGCCCACGCCGCAGCCCAGGGCGGTGATGATGGTCTTGACCTCGTCGTTGTTCAGGGCCCGGTCCAGGCGCGCCTTCTCCACGTTGAGGATCTTTCCCTTCAGGGGAAGGATGGCCTGGAAGGTGCGATCCCGACCTTGCTTCGCCGAACCTCCGGCCGAGTCACCCTCGACCAGGTAGATCTCGCACACCGAGGGGTCGGTATTGGAACAATCGGCCAGCTTGCCGGGAAGGCTCGTCGATTCGAGCGCGTTCTTGCGGCGGGTCAACTCCTTCGCTCGCCGCGCCGCTTCGCGGCTCCGGGCGGCGCCGATCGCCTTTTCACAGATTCTCCTGGCGACCGCCGGGTTCTCCTCGAAGAACTCCGCGAGGGCCGAATTCACCATGGCCTCGACGATGCCCCGGACTTCGCTGTTGCCCAGCTTGGTCTTGGTCTGTCCCTCGAATTGCGGCTCGGGCACCTTGGTGGCGATGATGCAGTTGAGTCCCTCCCGCACGTCGTCCCCGGAGAGGTTCACCTTTTCCTTCTTCAAGAGACCGGTGGACGAGGCATAGTTGTTGATGGTCCGGGTCAACGCCGCCTTGAACCCGCTGAGATGCGTTCCGCCTTCGATGGTGTGGATGTTGTTGCAGTAGGTGTAGATCTGCTCGTTGTAGGTGTGCGTGTACTGCATCGCGATCTCGCACTCCACCCCCTCCTTCTCCTCCCGCAGGTAGATCGGCTTGGGGTGGATCGGCTCCTTCGACTCGACCAACCAGGAGACGAACTCGCTGATCCCGCCTTCGTAGCGGTAGTCGACGGTCTGCTCCCGGCCGACCCTCTCGTCGATCATCGTCACGGTGACGCCGGCGTTGAGGAAGGCGAGTTCGCGCATCCTCTGGGCGAGGGTGTCGAAGTTGTAGTCGATCCGGTCGAAGATCTCCTCGTCGGCCAGGAAGGTGACCTTGGTGCCGCTGCGGCCGCTGACGTTGTCCCCCAACACCTTCATCGGCCCGTCGGGCACGCCACGCCGATAGCTCTGCCCGTAGACCTTGTCCCCGCGATACACCTCCACCCGGCACCACGCGCTCAGCGCGTTCACCACCGAGACGCCCACCCCATGGAGCCCTCCCGACACCTTGTAGCTGCCCTTGTCGAACTTGCCTCCGGCGTGCAAGGAGGTCATGACCACTTCCAGGGCCGGCTTCTGCTCGGTCTTGTGCATGTCGACGGGAATGCCGCGTCCGTTGTCCACCACGCTCACGCTCTGATCTGGATGGATGGTCACGACGATTCGATCGCAGAATCCGGCCATCGCTTCGTCGATCGCGTTGTCGACGACTTCGTACACCAGGTGATGCAGACCCCTGGGCCCGGTTCCGCCGATGTACATGGCCGGCCGTTTACGGACCGCTTCCAAGCCCTTCAAGACCTGGATGCCGTCCGCGTTGTAGTTCTCGGCTCCGTTGTTCTTCATTGCGTTCAATTCATCCATCCTGACGGTCCTCATCCCATGGGCGGCTTGCTTCCCGAATGGAAGCGTACATCGTTCACGGTTCCCTTTCCCAGCCGTTCCTCCAGGCGTTTCTTGATCTGGGGCTTCAGCAGGGTCAACTCCTGCGACCAGGCGCTTCCTTCGACCCTTACCCACAGGATTCCATCCTTGAGCGCGAGGGCCTCGCTGTGGCGCGCGATCTCCTCGCCGACGATCTCCTTCCAGCTGGACAGCACCTTCTGCTGGTGGAGTCCTTCCCGCAGTGGACTGTGCTGCAGTGCCGCTTCGAGGATCTCGGCCAGGCTGCGGGCTGCGCCGTCCTTCATCGTGGCTCCTCCCAGCCGTCCAAGGTCGCGATTTCCTCGATCCTTCCGCCCTCCACCATCCAGCACCGCAGGTTCTTCCATCCCTGCATGGCCTGGACATCTTCGGTGCGCGCGGTGGCGATCAACAACTGGTGCTCTTCATGGAGGAGCTCCTGCAATGCCCGAGTCCGCCCGTGGTCCAATTCACTGAAAATGTCATCGAGGAGAATGACCGGACGCTCCTGGGTGCGTTCGTAGATCAATTCCGCCTGTCCGAGTTTCAGTGCGATGGCCGCCGAGCGCATCTCTCCCTGGCTGCCGAAACGCCGCAAGGAACGACCCCCGAGTTCGAGCTCGAGGCGGTCGCGATGGGGGCCGATCCGGGCGTGGCCCAGAAGGCACTCCCGTGCCATTCCGGCCCGAAGGGCCTCGTGGAACGCATCGTGCCAGGACTCGAGATCGTCGCGGCCCAAGACCGCGTTCGCCGCGTCACCAAGCGAGAGCTGCAAGCTTATTGTGAGACTCTCTCCTTTCCGCGCCAAGCTGGAATATGCCTTCGCGCAGAGTTCCTCCAGGCGGGGAATCACCCGGCGCCGTTCCAGCATCAAGGGCGTTCCAAACCGCACCAGCTCGCGATTCCAGACCTCCAGCTCGCTTCGTGGAACGGCCTGCCGGGCCTTCAGAAGACGGTTCTTCTGGGAGAGGGCCCGCCGGTAGCCGATGAGGTTCCGCAGGTACTCCCGGGAGATGACACTCAGGCTGAGGTCGAGGAAGCGCCGACGCCGTTCGGGAGGCCCCTTGACCAGGTCGATCTCGCCGGGGTGGAAGAGAACCGTCGAAAGCCTTCCCACCAGCTCACTGGCCTGGGTGACGGGCGATCCATCCACCTTCAGCCGTTTGCGTCCTCCCCGGCTCAGGGCGGCTTCCAGGACGAACTCCTCGCCGCGGGCATCCTCGCCCTCCACCCGCAGGCTCAAATGATCCTGCCCGAAGCGGATCACCTCTTGCTCGGTGGAGGTGCGGTGGGATCGGCCGAGGGAGAGGTAGGAAACGGCATCGAGGAAATTCGTCTTCCCCTGCCCGTTCCGTCCCAGAAAGATATTGATTTTCCGCGAAAACTCCACCGAGACCTCCGCCAGATTCCGGTAATTCAGCAACTTCACTCTCGTGAGAATCACCGGGAGGCCTCGATCCGGGACCGCAAATCAGTCGTTGAGACGCAGCGGCATCAAAAGACACAGATCGTCGCTGCCCAGAACGTCCGTCCCCGAATCGTCTCCGGGAACGAAGATCGCCGCGCTGTCCGGCCGGTCCAGCGCAAGGATGAGATTCTCGGTCTTGAAATGCTTGAGGATGTCTTCCACGTAGGAGTGATTGAAGCCGATCGAGATGGGATCTCCATCGTATTCCACCGGGACCTCGTCCTCGGCCCGGCTTCCCTCGGTTCCACTGGCGGAAAGGGTCATGCGCTTGGCTTCCACCGAGAACCGAACCTGGTTGGTGACGCGGTCGGCGGAGATCTTCACCCGCCGGATTCCATCGCTCAAGGCTTCGCGATCGCACACCACGCGGCGGTTGTTGTTCTTGGGGAGAACCTGTTCGTAGTTGGGAAAACTCCCTTCGACCAGCCGGGTGTGCAAGGTGGTTTCACCGATCTGGAAACTCAACTGGTGTTCGCCGAGATAGATCGTGACTTCATCGACACCCTCGGCCAGGCGCATGACCTGCTGCAATCCCCCCGAAGAAGCAATCAACTTCCGCTCGACCTTCTTGGCAAGCTCCACCTTCCGCCGGACCCGGCTCAGACGATGACCGTCCGTCGCGACCATGGTGAACCTGCCTTCGCCCAGTTCCCAGTAGACCCCCTGCAACGCGGGCCGGGTCTCGTCACGCGAAGTGGCGTACACGGTGTTGCGGATCATCTCGACGAGCATCGCCCCCGGGAGGGTGAAGGACGGTGCATCCTGCACCTTCGGCAAGGCGGGAAAGTCTTCCGGATCCATGCAGGGTTCTTCCAGCTTGGCCTTTCCACTACACACCTGCACCTTCTCACCGTCGGCCTCGACCACCACATCGTTGGACGGAAGGGTTCGCACGAACGCCACGAACTTTCCCGCCGGCACCGCGCTCCTGCCTTCGATCTGGGCATCGACCGAGGGAATCCGCGTGACCACCGACACGTCCAGATCGGTCGCGGCGAGGGTGAGACCATCGCCTTTGGCGTCGAAGAGGATGGTGGAGAGGATGGGCAGGGTGGCTTTCGTGCTCACCACATTCGCCACCGCGCCCAATGCGCGTACGAGATCACTCTGTGGAACCTGGATCTTCACCGTGGGGCCTCGCTTGGAAGACTCTTGGAGCAGCCAATTGGGGAATGGCAATGCTATCGCATGGAAGGCCCCGCGGCAAGGCCGGCCCTCGACCTCTTCTCCTGGATCATTCCAAGGAAGAACAGTAGAAGACAGCAGGGCTGGGGAAGGTGGGGAAAAGACACCCCCTGGGCGTATGTAACATGTTGATTTTCAAAGTGTTGGACAATCAAGCGCGCTTGGGACACCGTGGGGAGAAGAGGACGGTTTTGCGGCCTTTCGTTCCCATCGAAATCCCTTGTGCTCCGTATGGGTGACGGTATCCCGGGTTCGTCCCCGGCTTATCCCCGAATCGATCCACGGTTTTCTTGCCCGGTCGATGCAAGAAGGGGAGGTCTTCTCCGCGCGGAAGGCCTCCCCGGCGCGTCGATCGGTCGGAGGATCTACGCGCTTTGAAGGGAACGGGTCAGTTCCTGCAACTCCCTTTGCATCTGCAGATCGATCTGTTCGAGATGGGTGATCTTCTGCCATGCGTGATGCACGGTCGTGTGATCGCGGCCGCCGAAGCGTTGGCCGATCTGGTTGAGGGACGCTCCGGTCAGTTCCCGGCAGAGGTACATGGCGACCTGGCGGGCATGGGCGACCTGCTTGGTCCGGGTCTTCGAACGCAGCAGGTCGATCGAGATGTCGTAGTAGGCGGAGACGAGCTTGATCACCTCGGCCAGCTTGATCTGGCGGTCCGGACGGTTCCGGTTGAGGAAGGTCGCCAACACCTCCCGGGCCATCTCCAGGTTGATCTCGCTCCCGGTGAGGCTCGCGAAGGCGAGAAGGCGGATGAGCGCGCCCTCGAGTTCGCGGATGTTGTGCGTCACCCGCTCGGCGATGAGAACCAGGACCTCATCGGGGATGATGATCTGTTCCTTTTCCACCTTCTTCTTCAGGATGGCGATCCGGGTCTCGAGGTTCGGGGCCTGGAGGTCGGTGATCAGACCCCACTCGAAGCGCGACCGCAGACGTTCCTCGAGGGTGGGAATCTCCTTGGGGGGACGATCGCTGGTGACGACGATCTGCTTGTTGGCGTCGTAGAGCGCGTTGAAGGTATGGAAGAACTCCTGTTGGGTGCTTTCCTTGCCGGCCAGGAACTGGATGTCGTCGATGAGCAGGAGATCGACGTTCCGGTACCGGTTCTTGAATTCGAAGGTCTTTCCGGTGCGGATCGACTGGATGAGCTCGTTCATGAAGTTCTCGGCCGAGACGTAGTGCACCAGGGTGCGGGGATCGCGGACGAGGACCTCGTTGCCGATGGCCTGCATGAGGTGGGTCTTGCCCAGTCCCACCCCGCCGTAGAGGAAGAGGGGGTTGTAGGCCTGGGCGGGCTGCTCGGCCACCGCCTGGCAGGCGGCATGGGCGAGGCGGTTGTTGTCTCCGACCACGAAGTTCTGGAAGACGTAGCGGGAATTGAGTCCCGCCTCCTGGGGCAGCCGGACCCGCCGGGAGGTGTCCGGGGGCGCCGTGGAAACGGTGGCCCGGGGGTCGAATCCGCCCACGTTGGATGGCTGCGGATCGACCTGGAGGCGGATCTCCACCGGCCGGCCCAGGACCCGGGCGGCGGCGACATGGAGGGTTTCCAGATGGTGCTCGGTCAGCCAGTCCACGAAGAACTGGTTGGGCCCCTGGAGGGACAGGACGTCCCCCTCCAGGGAGAGAAAGCGGGTCTGGTGGAACCAGGTCTCAAAGGTCTGCTGATTGACTTGCTGCCGGACGACATCGAGGATCTCCTCCCAAGGCCGCGCCACGTCCTGTGGAGAAGACGCGCCGGAGGAAGATGTCGGCGGCAGAGGTGTCCGGGATGGGGGCACGGGTCGCGAATCCTCCCGTTGGCCCGAGCGGAGCTCGGATCGAGGACAAACCTCTCCCAGGACTTGTCCACAACCGTGGAAAAGCCCGGAATCTATTTCATTATAACAGGTTATAACCCTTCAACCACCGGCGGAAACCAAGTTGTCCCCAATCTGCAGGGTTGGGGATAACGATGCGGCCCGAGGTGCGAGTTATCCACCGGGGAGGCGACGGTAGCATGAGGAGGGAGGTGGGGCAAGGGAGTTTTCCCCAGGGCAGGACTTTTTTCCCCAGGGTGGCGATCCGGGGGGTGGAGAGGCCCTCGCCGCCTCCTCCCGGGCCGTGCGTAGGGGGTCGATCGGAGGACCCCCCGAGGCCGGCGTCGCGGGTCTCCCGCAGCGGCGGCATGGCGGGCCCGGCGGGCGGAGCTTGACGAAGAGACCCGGAGAATCTACCGTGTATCGCTTGTGGTAATGAATCCGAGGCACAAGCCGAGCGCTCTGCAATCACTCCCTGAGGTGTCACCGTGAAGAGGACGTTTCAGCCCAGCAACCTCAAGCGCAAGCGGGACCATGGCTTCCGCAAGCGGATGTCGACCCGGGCCGGGCGCGCCATTCTCAAGCGCCGTCGCAGCAAGGGGCGCAAGCGCCTCAGCGCCTGAGTCGATCCCGCGTGCTGGCTCCGCTGCCGGCGCATCCACCATCGTCCTTCGCCGCGCCGGAGATGGACAAGGCCACGTGGTGAGAGGAACCCTGCGCACTCGACGGCATTTCGACCGAGTCTACGAGAAAGGCCGGAAGGCGGTGGGCGCGCATTGCGTCGTCTACGCGTATGAACCCACGCCGGAGGAGACGGCGCGGGTCGGGCGGCTTGCCGTGGGGGTGGTTGCTTCCAGGAAGGTGGGGAACGCCGTGCGCCGCAACCGCGCCAAGAGAGTTCTTCGCGAGAGCTATCGTGTCCTGCGGGAAGATCTCCGCCGGCCGATCTGGCTGGTGTTGATCGCGCGATCCACCGCCGCGCAGAGCGGTTTTTCCAGCGGGGAGATGACCTCCGAACTCGAAGCCCTGTTGCGGGAGCTGGACTGCCTCGGCGCCCGCGCGACGAACCCGGGAGACGTTGCGCCATGTTGAAGCGCGGACTCCTGGTTCTCATCCGTGCCTACCAGATCCTCATCTCACCCTGGCTGGGCCGACATTGCCGATACACTCCCAGTTGTTCCCGATACGCGGCGGAGGCCATCACCCGCCACGGTGCATGGAGAGGAAGCTGGTTGGCGGTGCGCCGCGTTCTCCGCTGTCACCCGTTGCACGCCGGCGGGTATGATCCGGTCCCTCCCGTCCATCACCACCCCCCTTCCTGATCGACGATCGAGGAGCCCATGGACAAACGCACCGCTCTCGCCTTCTTCCTCATGTTCGTGGTCCTGCTCATCTGGCAGGCGATGTTTGCGCCGACCCCGGAGAAGGTCGCCGGTCCGGGGGCGGGAGCGCCGGATTCGATCGCAACCGTGGCCGGCTCCCCGGGCGAATCCATGTCGCGCTCGGACGGAACGATGCCGTCGTCGGGATCGCCGGGAGACGCCACCGAGGGAGAAGCGGGAAGAGGCGTCGCGCCCTCGCCGGCGGGAGAGGCGGGCCTGGAGTTCGGATCGGTGGCCGAGGATCCCTCGGGCCCGGTCCTGGTGATCGAGACCGAGCTCTACACCGCCCAGATCGATCTCGTCGGCGCCGACCTGCGATCGTGGGTGCTGAAGAGATACCAGACCATCGAAGGAGATCCCGTCGAGCTCATTCCTTCCCGAACCCTCGACCCGAGCGGCCAGAGGGCCCACGCCCTGCGCATCCGTCGAGGAGGCAGGAGTGTCAGCCTGTCGCGCGTGCGTTTCGAGGTTTCCGGGGACGGCCTCGAGGCGACCGGTGACGAGAAGAAACCGTGGCGCCTGGTCCTGGGCGAACAAAGGCCGGTGGCAAAGGTCGTCTTGAGCGCCACATCGGAGGACGGGATTCCGCTCCGTCTGGAACTGACCGTCGACAACGCCGAGTATTCCTTCGATGTCCACCTGTCCTACGAACTTCCCCGCACCGAACTGGCCGACCTCGAGATCGGGTGGCCGGCCGGGATCTCCAACACCGAACCTGACAGCGTCAAGGAGTACCGGGAATTCCGGGCCGCGGCGCGGGTGGGCGACGACACCCACAAGGTGAAGTTCGGTGCCCTGAAGAAGGGCGACGGCGCCAAGGGACGGAAGAGCTACCAGGGAACCATCGCCTGGGCCGGGGTGATGGGTCAGTACTTCACCTCGTTCGTGCATCCGGCGCATCGTCCGCCCGGGATGGTGAAGTTCAACGGCGACGGAAAACGGGGACTGCAGACCTTCTCCGTGGTGTTGCCGACCGCCACCGAGAAGGGGCCGGGTCTGGACTACACCGTGTACATGGGTCCCCTCGACTACAATCGCCTGCAGGAGATCGACCCCGCGCTCACCGAGCTGATCTCGCTGGGGCCCACCATCTTCCGGCCGGTCTCGCGGTTCATGTTGTGGGCGCTCTTCCTCGTCCACCGGTACATACCCAACTATGGACTCGTCATCATCCTCATCTCGGTGGTGACGAAATTCCTCTTCTATCCGCTGACCAAGAGCAGCACGCGATCGATGCGCGAAATGCAATTGGTCCAGCCCGAGTTGAATCGGATCAAGGAGAAGTACAAGGACGACCAGGCCCGCCAGAGCCAGGAGATGATGAAGCTCTACAAGGAGCACGGAATCAATCCGATGGCGGGATGCCTGCCGCTGTTGGTCCAGATGCCCGTGTTCTGGGCTCTCTTCACCGTGCTGCGCAGTACCATCGAATTGCGACAGGCGCCGTTCGCGTGGTGGATCCAGGATCTCTCCCGGCCAGACGTGCTCTTCCAGTTGCCGATCCGTCTGCCGGTGTTGGGCAACCACTTTTCCCTCCTGCCGATCCTGATGTCGGTGGGAATGTGGTTGCAAACCAAGATCGGAACTCCTTCGGCGACGAAGAACGCCGAAGGCGCGATGGCGTCGCAGCAGCGCATGATGTCGACGGCGATGCCGCTGTTCATGTTGTTCATCTTCTACAACACGCCGTCCGGCCTGGTGTTGTATTGGTTGGTGAACACCATCCTCACCATCGTGCAGACCTGGGAGATCCATCGCAACGCCCCCGCCACGCTGGCGGAGAAGAAGGCCATGGCGGAAGCGAAATCCTGAGGAGGGACGTGTGAAACGCGAAATCTGGGAAGTGGTGGCGCCGACGGTGAGCGAAGCCAAGCGGCGCGCGGCGGAACTTGCGGGCGAGGGATCCGACATCCTCTACTCCGTCCTGGACGAAGGCACCGGCGGGCAGGGGTTCACCAGCGTGCGCCGTCCGGCGCGGGTGCGCGCGGAACGGCGGGACGAGGGGTTCGGACGGGTGGCGCGGCAATGGCCGGACGCCATCCCGGCGACGCCCCCACCCCCGGCGCAGGGCCCGGTGGTGCGCAGGACCTTGGGGGTCGGACGGGGAAGCAGTCGCCCGATGCCGAAACCGGAACTGGTGCTGACCGAGACGCCCCCACCGCCCAAGGTCACCGAGCTGGGCATCGAACCCTCCCACGCGCGACCGCGGGAAAGCTACACCCCGACCGAGGAACACAACCGGGCGGTGCGCGAGATCGTGGAGAAACTCTTCGCCGCCATGGAGACCCCTTGTGAGGTGCGCTACGAACACGCCGAGTACCAGCGGATCTACATCACCGTGGGAGAGGAAGAGGCCGGAACGATGATCGGCCGACGGGGTGCCGGGGTGGATGCCATCGAACACCTCCTGGGACGCATGGTTTCCCAGCGCTGCGGCAGCCACATCCCCGTCCAGATCGATGTGAACGAATACCGCCGGCGGGAACAGGAACGGTTGGAAGAGGATGCGCGCGAAGCGGCCGAGGAGGCCCGGCGGACCGGCGACGAGATCCACTTCGAACCGATGAGTCCGCGCGAACGAAGGGTGGTCCACCTGGCGGTGCAGGGGATCCCCGGGATCAAGACCTTCACCGTGGGAGAGGGACGCCGTCGGCACGTGGTGCTCGTCTACGAAGAAGAAAGCCCAGAAAACAACTCATAACCATATAAACCAAAGAACGTTGCACGACTTTCACCGCCTCTTTGAGGGCCCCGCGTGGACTCCGGCACTCTCGCATCCCGCCTGACCGCCCTTCTGGCCCCCGGAACGGATCCCGGTCGGTTGCTCCAGTACCGGGAGGATCTCCTGCGCTTCAATCGGGGCCACAACCTGGTGAGCCGGGCGGGTGGCCCGCGGCTGGTGGACGATCTGATCGTGGAATGCGTGGCGGCGGCGTCCCATCCGCACTTCGCCACCGCAGGGAGGATCCTCGACCTGGGAAGCGGGGCGGGATTCCCCGGCATTCCCCTGGCGCTGGTCCGCCCCGGGATCCGCCTGCTGCTCCTGGAACGGCGGGCGACCGCCTGCACCTTCCTGCGCCGGGAACGGGTGGCTCTCGGCCTGGCCGACCGCGTGGAGATCGAGGAGGCCGACAGCGGCGAGGCGTTCCACCGGAAGGAGGGGTTGCGGACGGCGTTTTCCCTGGGGGTGATGAAGGCGGTCGCTCCGCCCCCCCGGGCGCTCGCGCTCCTCCATCCCTTCCTGGAACCGGGCGGCCGGGCGATCCTGTTCCACACTCCATCCTACCGTCCGGAGCCGCAGATTCCCGCGGATCGGTGGGACTGGGAGGGCGCGTGGTCCCTTCCCTCCGCGGCGCAGCTTCCCCGCCCCGCCGCGCTCCAGGTCTTCCTCCGTCTCTGAGCACGACCCGCCGGTTGGATGTTCCACGTGGAACATCGCGCATCGCCGGCCCCCGGTCCTCGGGAGGATGTTTCACGTGAAACCGGTTCGGAACCATCTGCCCGGCGTCGGGGACGGGGCACCGGGTCCCCCGGAGGGCCCCCAGGAGACGGGAAATCACCGGGTTGGGGATTCACCCCTTGCGCAACCCTCCGCTTTGCGACAAAGTGCCGAGCAACCGGGAACTCCCGGATCACCGGCTTCTTGCCTTCCCGAGGAGAATGGGTGGACCATGGGACGTGTCATTGCCGTTTCCAACCAGAAGGGCGGAGTGGGGAAGACCACGACCGTCGTCAACCTGGGGGCGAGCCTGGCCGCGGCGGAACGGAAGGTTCTGCTGCTCGATTTCGATCCCCAGGGGAATGCGAGCAGTGGAGTCGGGGCGCGGCCCTCCCCGGAGCAGTTGACCTCCTATGAACTCCTGGCCGGAACGGGATCGCCGGAGGAGATCATCAAGACAACAGAACTTCCTTTCTTGCATCTACTTCCAGCAGATCAACGATTGACCGGGGCCGAGGTCGAACTGGCGGAGGCGGACGAGCGGGAGCACTACCTGCGCGAAGCGATCGCCCCCCTGCGCCCCCGCTACGACTACATCCTGCTGGACACCCCCCCGAGCCTGGGAATGCTCACCCTGAATGCCCTGACCGCCGCCGATTCGGTGTTGATTCCCATCCAGTGCGAATACTACGCCCTCGAAGGCTTGAGTCAGCTCCTGAGCACGATCCGCCTGGTGCAGCAGAAGCTGAATCCTTCCCTGCGGATCGAAGGGGTCCTGTTGACCATGTTCGACCGGCGTCTCCGCCTGAGCAACCAGGTGGCCAAAGAAGCCAAGGAGTACTTCGGGGACACGGTCTACGAAACGGTGATTCCCCGGAACGTCACCCTGGGGGAGAGCCCCTCCTTCGGGGCCCCCGTGCTCCTCCACGACATCCAGAGCACCGGAGCCCAGAGCTACCTGCAATTGGCCAAGGAGGTCATCCATCATGGCGAAACGCGCGTTGGGTAAAGGACTTTCCGCCCTGATCGGCGATTCGGTGGCCCCGCTGGCCGCCGGGCGCCTCAAGCCGGTCGCGGCCATGCTGGGCGACCGCGAGGTGCTCATGGTCCCGCTGGAGGGCCTGGCACCCAATCCCCGCCAACCCCGGCACCGGATGGAGGAGGGGGCCCTGGAGGAGTTGAGCGCGTCGATCCGCCGCCATGGTGTTCTCCAGCCGGTTCTGGTGCGGCGGCAGGGGGACGGCTACGAACTGGTCGCCGGAGAGCGCCGCATGCGGGCGGCGGCCCGGGCGGGCCTGCGGGAGATCCCCGCCCTGGTCTGCACCGTGGATGAGACCGAATCGATGAAGATCGCGCTTCTCGAGAACATCCAGCGGGAGAACCTGAGCGCCCTGGAGGAGGCCGAGGCCTACCGCTCGATCATGGAGGCCCTGGGCGCCACCCACCAGGAGCTGGCCGAGATCCTGGGCAAGAGCCGCAGTGCCGTGACCAACACCTTGCGCCTGCTCCAGTTGGAGGAGCCGGTCCGCGAACTCCTGGAGCAGGGCGGCTTGACCATGGGACACGCCCGGGCCCTGTTGGCGGTGGAGGACCCCGCGGCCCGGGTGCGCCTGGCCCGGCACGCGGCCCGCAAGGGACTCACCGTCCGCGCTTTGGAACACGAGGCGCGCCGCCTGGTCCAGGTGGGGGGCGCGCATCGCGGCCGGAAGAAGTCCCCGCGCCCCGCCGGTCGCGAGGCGGCGGCCCTGGCCGCCCTGGAGGAGCGGTTGCGCCATCACCTGGGAGCGGTGGCGCGGATCCACCGGCGCGGCGGAAGGGGCCGGATCGAGATCCCCTTCTATTCGGACGCCGAGCTCGAGGGGTTGCTGGAGCGGATGGGGGTCGACCCCCAGCTCTGAGTCGCGGGGCGCCCGGGCCGCCGGGACCGGGCGGAGATCGCGTGGGGCAGAGGCTGCGGGAATGGGGACAAGGGGTCACGCCCTTCGAAGGGGTCCGGAACATGTGAGGCGGGGAAAACCCAAAACCCATATAACCCATTGTCATACATGAAGATCATGGACCACCAGGCCGCTCGGGCCCCGAGTTGTCCCCAGATTCTCCCCAGGGCTGGGGATGGCCGGCCGGAGCCGTCCCGGAGCCTCGGCCGGGGTCGAGGATCTCCGGCCGGGACGGCAGGGGACGGATCCCGCCGGTGGGCTTGACGGCGGCGCCGGAGGAGACGAAACTGGGCGCCAGCCGCCCGGGAACCCGTCGATTGCCACGAAAGCCGCGATCCACCGTGAATCGATCCTGGAACATCATCATCGTTCCCACCGATCACGCCGGAACCCGGCAGTACACGGTGTCCCGCACGCTGTTGCTGTCCACCCTGGTGCTCGTCGGGATCTTCCTCGTGGCGCTCACCTTCTTTCTGGTCGACTATTCCCGTGCCCTGCGCCGCGGCCGGGAGGCCTCCCGGCTGGAAGCGGAGAACGCCACGTTGCGGGCGCAGGTGGCCACCATCGACCGCCTGAATCAGCAAGTCGAGGACTTGACCGCCCTCAAGGCCCAGGTCCTGGCCATGCTGGGCGTCGAGAGAGACGGGGTCGATCTGGCGGGACCCGCCGATTCGACCCGCCGGGAGACGGTGGCTCCGATCGAATTGGCCGGGGTCGACCACCTGAAGGCGGCGGAGTCGATCCGGAGCTATGCTCCGACACTGTGGCCGGTGGAGGGTTACGTGTCCAAGGAGTTCTACCGGAAGGAAGGGGGCGAGAAGGCCCATCCGGGGCTGGACCTGGTGGCTCCCGACGGGGCCCCGGTCCGGGCGGCCGGACGCGGGCAGGTGGTCGAGGCCAGTTATGACGAATGGTTGGGCAACTATGTCGTCATCGACCACGGCTTCGGCTATAGTACGCTCTATGGCCATGCCCAGCGATTGCTCGTCCATGCCGGGCAGTCGGTGGAGCGGGGCCAGGTGATCGCCCTTCTGGGAAACACGGGCCGCAGCAGCGCGCCGCATCTGCATTTCGAGGTGCGCATCGACGGAGAGCCCGTCGATCCGCGGCAGTACCTGCAACCCAAGTGACGAGGCGCGCGAGCGCGCGAACGAGGAGAGGTCAACATGTTCGGCAAGGAAAACGAAACCGCGGGGCCCATCAAGAGCGGGGCGGATCCCCGGGCGACCTCCATCCTGGCCCAGGGCTGCCGCTTCAAGGGCGAGGTCGAGGTCCAGGGCACCTTCCGCATCGAGGGGGAATTCGAGGGAACCATCCGCCACCCGGACACCCTCGTGGTGGGCAAGACCGGGGTGGTGAAGGGGGAGATCTTCGCCAACAACGCGGTGGTGGGCGGCAAGGTGCTGGGCAACATCACCGCCGATGACAAGATCGAACTGCAGTCGGGCAGCACGCTGGAGGGAGACATCAAGACCAGTCGCCTGGTGATCGACGAGGGCGTGGTCTTCGAGGGCTCCTGCTCGATGGGAAAGAAGCCCGCCGCGGCGCCGCGTCCCACCGTCTCCGTCCCCCCGGCCGGCGAGACGGAGAAGAAACAGAAGATGGCCAGTTCCTGAGTCGATCGGCCATCGCCGCCTCGACCCGCGGGGGATCACGGAGTCTTCGTGATCCCCCGCGCCGTCCTGGGGCCCCCTCCGCCGGCTTGCCGGACAGATTCTTACCGGAAAGATTGCTTCCACCGGTGAAGACCGGGTATAATGGATCGGCAACTCCGAGATCCCGGTATTCCTGAACCCGCGCTCGTCGACGCCGGGGCATACGGTCCTGGCAGGGGCGGGCCATGAGGAGGAAAGGCATCCAATGTTCTTGCTCAAGAGAATCTTCATGGGCGCTGTCGCCCTCGCGCTGCTCGTGCCGGCCGCGGCGCACGCGGTCAGCATCAACGAGATCCGTATCGACAACCCGGGTGCGGATACCGACGAGTACTTCGAGCTCGCCGGGATGCCCGGGATGGCCCTCGACGGGTACACCTACATCGTGATCGGGGATGGCGCGGGTGGCTCGGGAGTCATCGAGAGCGTGACCGATCTCACCGGCCAGATGATCCAGGCCGATGGACTCCTCGCCGTGCACAAGGCCGGAACCACGGGAGTCTGCAGTGGCTACGACGTGGACCTCACCCTGAGCTTCGAGAACAGCGACAACGTGACCCACATGCTCGTCACCGGCTTCACCGGCGCCAACGGGGACGACCTCGACATCGATGACGACGGCATCCTGGACACGACCCCATGGTCCGCGGTGGTCGACTGTGTCGCCCTCATCGAGACCGTCGGCACCGGCGACCTGGTGTACTGCGACACCCACGTGGGACCGGACGGATCCTTCGTGCCGGGCCACGTGTTCAAGTGCGGCAACCAGTGGTTCATCGGGCTGTTCAGCGGAGCGAACGGGCTGTGTGTCGACTCCTACGACACCCCCGGCACGGACAACGGATCCTCTTGCGCGGTTCCTTCCGAGCAGACCAGCTGGGGTGCGATGAAGTCCCGTTTCTAGGACGGTTCCGTTCCCGGCGCTCAGCAGAGCACCAGCGTCCCGCACCGGAAGGTGCGGGACGCTTTGCGTGGAGGGGCCCGGACCTTCCCACCGCGAGCGGTCGAAGGGCCGGACGGGGTGGGGTCAGATCCGCGGTCCGCGGCCGCACCGATGGCGGGGCTTCCCTCCGGGACTGCCTCCACCGCCATGGCCAAAGCCGCCGCGTTCGGGGTGACGGCTCTTCCACTGCACCAGTTGCGCCCGTTGCTCCGCGGTCAGGAGCTCGCGTACATCCATGCGGTGGGCCAGGTTCTGCTGCGCCGCCCGCGAGCGCAGGTCCGCGATCTTCTCTCCCGCCTTCAGGACGGCGTCCCGGGAAGCCTCGGGGTCGAGAAGCAGGACCTCCAGTTCGGCCCGGGCGGCCGCGATCTTTCCCCGCAACGCGATCTGGGCCTTCCGGTGCTCCAGGCGGAGTTCCTCGAGCCGGATCTGTTGTTCGGGGCTGAGATCGAGCTGGTCGATCCAAGACCGTGGTCCGCCCCCGCAATCGCTTCCTGGGCCCATCCCCATCCCCGGCCCCATTCCCCTGCCGGGCCCCATGGGGGGCGCGTCCGCGGGCTGGGCCCGCCCCATCCCGGGGGCCAGCAGCACCAGCAACAGCAGCAGGAGCAAAGCGCTTCCGATCGAACTCTTCTTGGTCATCATCGTGGATTCTCCTTCCGTGGGTCCCGGGAATCCTCCCGGAGTCCATCGCGGGTCAGCGGCGTGGAGGCCGGGGAATCCATTTTCCCGGGCGGCGCCGCATCTCGGGTCCGAGAACATGGGCTTCGCGCACCAGGGCCTCGGTGGTGAGACTGTCCAGGCGGGCCTGCCAGCGGCTCACCTCCGCACTCCGTCGCAGGGCCTCGCTCCGATCGACCTCCGGTCGCATCATCTCCTCCCGGAAGGCCCGCCGGGCGGCCCAGAGGCCGCGCCGGGCCGCGCGGAGTTCGGGTTCGAGAGGGCGCAGGGAATCGTCCAGGGCGGCGCGCTGCGCCGGGTCCAAGCGGAGAGTGCGGTCGAGCCAACCGGCCCGGCGGCGGACCCAATCCCCCCCGGGCCGCCCCGGTCCTCCCCGGTGCCACCCTCCGTCGCCGGGTCCGGGCCGTCCCGGGCGGTCCCAGGCCGGCCGGGACGGGCGCTCGTGGGAGTGCCACCACGCCGCGGCGAAGCCCAGGTTCAGGGCCAGGGAGAGCGCCAGAAGGAGTCGGGCCACCCGGCTCATGGTCGATCCTCCTCCGCGGCGGGAAGCTCGAAGCAGAGGGCGGCGATGCTTCCATCGCTGGCGGCGAAGAGGGATGACGAAGCCAGGAGGTCACTCTCCCCCTCCAGCCCGGCCGTTTCCGCGGTGACCGACCGACCCGCCCACGCCCCGAGCAACAGTCCCACCAGGACCAGAAGGGCGTAGGCGGCCCAGGCCGGCCGCACCGCCCGGACCCCGCGGCCCCGGTGCGGCAAGCGCTCCTGGAGGGACGGCCAGAGAGATTCTCCTCCTTCCGGGGACGAAAGACGCGAGCTCTCCCGCTGCAACCAACGCAGGGCCTCCACCTCCCCGCGGCAGCCCGCGCAGCTCTGCAGGTGGCGGCCGATCGCCTCGGCGGCGGCGGCGTCCAGCTCTCCGTCGACGTACGCCATCAGCCGAAGGGGATGTTCCGGGTTCGACATGTTCTCACCTCTTCGAAGACCCCAACGCTGGGGAAGGGGTCGTTCCTGCGGAAAAAATCATCCTCCGGGCGTCATGCCCCGCTCCCGCAGACCCTCCCGGACGGATCGGGTCGCCCGGACCAGCAGTGATTCCACCGCCGACTCGCTGGTTCCCAGGACCCGCGCGATCTCCCGGTACGAGAGTCCCTCGATCCGCTGCAGGCTGAAGGCCATGCGTTGGCGCAGGGGAAGGGTCTCCAGGACCTCCTCGAGGACCCGGGAAATCTCCTCCGCCCGCAGGCGGGCGTCGGTCCGCTGGGTACGGGGAGTCGGCGGTTCGTGCTGCGGAAGCAGGGGAATCCAACGCGCCAGGCGCCGTCGGCGATGCCGCTGGCGGCACAGGTTGCCCGCGATGCGGAAGATCCACGCCCGGAAGGCGCCCTCGGGGCGATACCTCCCGGCGTGGCGATGGACCCGGAGAAAGACCTCCTGCGCCAGATCCCGCGCCTCCTCCGGGTCGGCGAGACAACGGGTCAGGAAGGAGAGGACCGGCCCTTCCCATCTCTGCACGAGACGGCGGAAGGCGTTCTCGTCTCCCCGGGCCACCGCGGCCATCCAGGCATCGTCTCGGCGGGGGTCGCGTTCCATCCCCACATCGCTTTCCGGATCCGGCGGAATCTTCAGCGCGCACGCCGCGCGACGAAGACCAGGTCGTGACTCGCCTCGGGATCGAAGGCCGCGCCCTGTAGATTCCCATAATGCTCCAGCCCGGTGAATCCTGCGCGCATGAGGGCATCTTCCAGTTCCGGCCAGGTCCAGCTCCGCACCACGATCTCCCGCGCCGACCGCATCACCACCGGCTCTTCGGTACCTGGAGTGAATTCCAGGGTGATCGGATGGAAGAAGAGATGACGCTCGTCCCGCGGGGTGAACAGGCGCAACCAGACCAGTTCGCCCTCCTCCTTCTGGGGATCCGGGCGCAGGTTGACCCCAAGGGTGCGGAGGCCCTGCGCGCGGATGCGCTGGTAGTTGAGGAGCTGGACGAGCAGGGGGGCACCCGGAGCGAGGGATGCGGCGATGGCCCGCAGGCGCGGCGCCAGCTCGTCGTCGTCGAAATAGGGCAGCACGTTGCCCAGGCAGATGGCACCGTTCAACGGGGTCTCGACCACCTCGGGCAGGCGCAGGATGTCCTCCTGGAGAAAACGTGGCCCCCTCGGCCCGAATTCCCCTTCGTAACGGCGGGCGCTCTCGATCTGGGCCTCGGAGGTGTCCAGGCCGACGGCGGTCCACCCGCGAGCGGCCAGCCAGCGGGCGTGTTCTCCGCTGCCGCTGCCCAGGTCGGCCACCGTTCCGGAAGGAGGCAGCCCGAGAACCTTCTCCAGGAACGGGGTTTCCCGGCGCAAGCGCGATCCCCAGTCGATGAGATCGGCGTAGCGCCCGTCGGCGAAGCGGTCGTTGGATGACATGGTGCTCTCCTCGCGCGGCGCACGGCCGCTCTGGGGGGTGGGGCTCCAGGAGCTCGAGAGTCGGCTGGAGCGATGGATTCCCTTGGCCTAGAATAGACTCGATGCACGAGATCCACATCCGCCCCGCCCAGCTCGCCGATGCCGCCGCCGTGGCCGAACTGGCCCCCTCGGCCGAGGACATGCGCCAGGCCGCGCCGATGGAGATGTCTCCTCTCGACGAGGAGGTCGTGCGCCAATGGATGCGCGAACGGGGGGGCGGGTTCGTCCTGGAACGCGACGGGGAGATCCTCGCCTACGGGGAGCTCCATGAGAACTCCCAGCAGCGGGACATGTACTGGATCGGTCATGTCATGGTGCGGCCCAGCCACCGGGGATCGGGTTTCGGGCGCACCCTGGTCGGCGCCCTGCTCAAGCACGCGGTGGGACACGAGGGAGCCCGGGAGGTGCGCATCAGCGCGTTCGCGGACAATCCCGCGGCCGTGCGGTGCTACCTCGCGTGTGGATTCACCGAGGAGGGTCGCCGCCGCATCGACGGCCGCACCCTGGTCGACCTCCACTATCGGGATCGCAATCCCGAGCGCATCCTTCCCGCGATCGCGGCGGGGCTGCTTGCCATGGGATCGACCGGTGTCTTGGCGGCGATCGCCCCCGAATCGTTCCTGGAACCGTTGCGCACCCTGGGCGGGGAACACCCCGGAATCACCCTGGCCGTGGCCGCGCTGAGCGCGGGACTCTTCGGCCTGCTTCTCCATCCCCTGTTGCCGCGCCGGCGGGCCGCCCGGCTCCAGCGCCTGCTGCTCCCGGTGATCTACGGCGCGGCGGTCGCCTTGAGCGCGACCGCCGCCACCACTGCGGTGCTCTTCGTCCTGGCGCGACTGGGATGGGGGCTGGGCGGAAGTCTCTTGGACTCGGGCACCGGGGGGTTGGCGGTGTTGCGGGGGGGCGGGGCGATGTCCTTGATCCTCGCCGCGGTCTCGCGGACCGTACCCCTCGGAGTGCTCGGAGGCATCGTCCTCGCCGGGACCGCCATGGTCCTGGATCGGCGCCGGGGTCTCAGGTCTTGAGCGCGGAGCGCCAATCCAGGCGGTTGTCGCAGGCGAAGACGTAGAGCGGATACAGCCGCTGGAAGGTCTTCTCGCATTCGGCGAGGAAGGAGCCGGGAGTGAGCCGCGAGGATCCCTCGTGGATCTGCCGGCTCACCACCCACCCGAGGGTGTTCTGCCACTCCCTTCCCCGCGAGGGAAAGGGCTCGTCTTCCCGCAGGCCGAGCCGCCCGACACCCCGGACGAAACGCCGGAACTCGAATCCCCGCCGCAGGTAGTTGGCCTTGATGTACTCATCCAGCAGGGGGAGTTCGGTCATCAGCCGGGGCTTGAAGACTTCACGCATCTTCCCCCGTTCCTGGTGCCAGTCGTAGATGGAGAACCCCAGGGTGACCCCGGTCCCCCCCAGGCCCACGTGCAGATGACCATCGCTCAGGCGGGGCACCCGCGTGTCCCACCAGAAGTGGTAGAGACTGGTCTTGAAATGGGGGCCCTCGGCGGGGGCGTCCGCTCCCAGCTCGAGGCGGCTGAAGTGATCCGGAGAGGCGGATTCGGGGGAAAAGTCGGAATCCAGCCCCCTCATGAACGGCGCCAGCGCGTCGTGGAGCTCGTGGAACGGCCGCAGCACATGCTCCTCGTACTCGGCGCGGTGGCTCTCGAACCACAGACGATGGTTGTTCGCCGCGAGATCGCGGAAGAAGCGGAAGGATTCGGCGGTGAAACCAGTGAAGGGCATCTCGGATCTCCCGGTTCTAACCCGGTGGCCAGAGCATGGGTCTCCCCCCCAGCACATGGATGTGCAGGTGGGGAACCTCTTGACCACCCTCGTTCCCCGCGTTGATCACCAGGCGATACCCCCGGTCGGCGATTCCCTCCGACTCGGCCAGCTGGCGCGCGACGAGAAGGAGATGGCCGAGCAGTTCGCGGTCGTCGGGTCCGGCATCCTGGATTCCCGGAAGGGGTTTGCGGGGAATGACCAGGAGATGGGTGGGCGCTTGGGGGCGGATGTCCCGGATGGCCACGCACCATTCATCCTCGTGGACCTTGTCGGCCGGGATCTCACCTTCGATGATCCGCGTGAAGAGCGAGGCTTCACCCATGGGCCGGCTCCTGGAGGAAGAGGACGTGTCCGTGGAGAGTGGGATTGTACCGGTTCGGATGGTGGATTGCCAAGGGGAAGAGAGGCGGCGGAGGGGCCTGCTTGCCCCGGCCCCGGGCGTGCTGTATCCTGCAGATTCCGATTGAGACGGCGGCAACGATCCCCAGAAGAAGAACTTCCGGCCCGAGGAGGATGGCCGTGTCCGACAGTCCTGAATACACCTACCACGAGCTGAGCAAGAAGACGGTCGCCGAGCTGCGCGAGATCGCCGCCGGGATCGACCATCCCGCCGTGCGGGGCTACACCCAGAAACGCAAGGCCGAGGTGCTCGCAAGCATCTGTGAAGCCCTCGACATCGATACCCACGAGCACCACCAGGTCGTGGGGATCGACCGCGGGGCGGTCCGGCGGGAGATCCGGGAATGGAAGGCTCGCCGCGACGCCGCCCTGGAAGCGGGCGATCACGCCCAACTGAAGTTCACCCGGACGAAGATCCGCCGCCTCAAGCGCAAGATCCGCCGCGCGTTGCGATAGACCCCCCTCCCGGCCGGATCGATGGCGTCCTCCCATCCGTCTTGACGGAGGATGCGACCCGGTCGTGCCCCGGTCGGGAGCAGGCGTCCGGATCGTGGTGTGTCGTTTCCCGGGATGCCTTCTCCTGCCGGGTGACCCGGGGCGGTTTCCCCGGCCGCGTGCGCTTTGACACGGTTCCCGGGGCGACGAACAGCATTGTGCAATGCCCCCACGGGACGCGTCGCGCCCGCGCGGAACCCCCTGCCATGTCCCGGATACCGAAAGCCGGCGCAAAGACCCCCGAAGTCTCCACGCAGGCCTCCCGGGGAGGAGGGTGACGCCGACCTCCCGGCTTTGCGGCAACCCTCTGGGGAGTCCTGGGCGTTCCTGGGAATCAACCCCCATGCATGCGGAATGGCATGGATCTCAACAGCTTAGCGAGAATGGCACGCCTCCTGCTTTCCGTCGGGTGTCCGATTGCCTCAAGGAGGCTTTGCGATGTTGCTGCAGAACCAACGGAAACACGCCGGGTTCACCCTGATGGAACTCATGGTCATCGTGGTGCTGATCGGCATCGCAGCGGCCGTCGTCGTGCCCAACTTCGCGGGGAGCATGCGCGCGGCCCGGTCCGATCGTGCCGCGATCGAGCTGCAGGCGGATCTGCACTGGGCCATCTCCCGGGCGCGCGCCACCGGACGATCCCTGCGGGTCGTCTTCTCGGGCAGCGGATACGAGATCCGCGACGCCGCCGACAGTACCCAGGTCCTCCGGCAGCAGAACTACGGGGACGCCGCCACCTTCGCTTCCTCGAACAACCCCCTGATCATGCCCTGGGGGATGGTGCAACCCGGCCAGATCTACATCGAGGGATCCAACGGGCTCAAACAGCTCGACCTTCTTCCCACGGGACAGCTCCGGCACGCCAACGGGACGGGAATGCCATGATCGGTCGCACGCACCGCAACGAAGACGGATTCAGCCTGGTGGAGATCCTCATCGTGTTCGTCCTGATCGGGGTGGCGCTGATGCCATTGGCCGGTGTCCAGTTGAATTCACGACGCACGGTGCACGACTCCATGCGGTACGGAACCGCCGTCCAACTGGCGCAGAACGAACTCGAGAAGCTGCGCGCGGCCGGGTTCGGCACCGCGGTGGCCGATTCGACCCGCAACGGGAATTTCACCATCGTCACCACCGTGACGCCGGAGATCAACCCCTTGACCGGGTTGCCGTCGAACGAACTGGAGCGCTTGAGCGTAAGCGTTCTCTGGCAGGAGGACGACGGCCAACGGTCCGTGGTTCTCACCGGATTGAGAGCAAACCGATGATGCGCCCGCTTCCGACCCTGCGCCAGGACCGCGGTCTGACGCTCGTGGAGGTGTTGATCGGAATCGCCATGGGGTCGATTGCCGCGGCGGTCCTGTTCGCCACCTTCCTGGGCAGCCGGGATGTCTACGTCAAGAACCAGACCGAGACCAATGTCCATGGTGACGCGCAAGCGGTCCTGGGGCTGTTGGCCAATGAGATCCGCGCCGCGGGAAGCGACGCCACCGAGCTGGGATTGACCGGCCGGGGGGTCGCAATGGCCTCCAGCGACAGCCTGCACCTGGTCAGCGATCTCGATGGAGACGGAACCATCGGGGTGACCGAGCCCCCCGAAGACGTGGTCTACGCCTATGACCGCGCGGCGGGGACCTTGACCCGGGATACCGGGACCGGGCCGGTCGTGCTGCTGGAAGGCATCGAGAGCCTCGATCTCCGGTATCTCGACGCCAACAACCAGGCGCTGCCGGCGGGGGGGAATGGACATGTCGATCCCGACTCCCTGCGCGCGGTGGAGATCACCCTCTCCGTGCGCAAGCCGGACGGCACCACCGAGAACCTGACCCGGGTCTATGCATTCCGTGCCCGGTGAGCCCGTCGGATCGCGAACACGAACCGGAAGCTGGAGATCGAAAGGGACGAGTCGATGAAGACAAGCAGACGTGGACCGGTCTTGAAGAACCAGGACGGCACCGTCCTGGTGGCCACCCTGCTGGCCCTGGCCTTGTTGGCGATCCTGGCCCTCGTCGCCGCCCGCCTTGCGGTCAACGAACGTCAGAGCAGCTGGAATGAGTGGGTCCACGCGGGTTCGTTCCAGGCGGCGGATTCCGGGGGCGAAGCCGCCATCGGGTGGTTGCTCGAGACCCGTGGGGCTCCTCCGATCCCCAACTACGGTGCGAGCATGCGGGTGGGCTCCCGGGGAATGACCTCCCTGGACGGCTCCCAGAACTACAGCTACAGCGTCGATTTCGTCCGCGTGACCCACCGGGCGGGCAACGGGGTGATGTTTCCCGAGTTCTACTACAACGTGTCTTCTTCGGGGGAAGCTGGAAGCAACGGCAAGAGCAACGTCAACCTGCTGGTCAGCAAGCAGATCCTTCTGGGCTATTGACGCCCGGTTTCGAGGAAGGAAGAACCATGTCGAGCGCGCCGCGCAAACAGATGACCCTTCACACCGCGACCCTCGCCGCGTTGATCGTCCTTGTCATCGGATGGATGCCGACGACAGCGCAGGCACAGTGTGATGTTCCCCTGGAGGTCCAACAGGGAGGCGTCCTGCCCAACGTCCTCATCATCCTGGACACCTCGGGGTCGATGAACCGCATCATCGAACATCCGGATTACGACCCCAACGTGACCTGGTCCGGGCCGTTCTGGCCCACGGGGACCTACTATATCGGGCGGAGCGGAACCTATTCTCCCCGGAGCTGGAGCCGGCGCCTGCCGAGCTCCCCCACCGCCCGCCTGGCGGCCTCCGATCTGGGCTTCTGGAGCCGCTATTGGGGCAACTATCTCAACTGGATCTTCTACCACGCCACCGACGCCCAACGGGCGACCCTCCCCCAGGTGACCCGGATCATCGTGGGAAAGACGGCGATTGCGTCCTTGATCCAACAGAACCCCGGCCTGCGGTACGGCCTGATGACCTTCAAGTGGGATTCGGGCGGCAATCTGCAGGCTCCTCTGGGGACGGACACCTCGACGATCCTGAACATCATCAACAACGTCTACGCCGCGGGGTGGACGCCCTCGGCAGAGACCCTCATGGATGCGATGAGCTACTTCCAGCATGACCCGAGCTGGATCCAGGAGGACTGCCAGGACAACTTCATCGTCTTCGTCACCGACGGGTATCCGACCCACGACCTCAACATCCCCAACTGGATCGGCGACCAGGACGGCGACGGCCGGGAACCGGGCGACTGCGCCAGTATCGGGACCATCGGTGACATGGATTGTTCCGACTACATGGATGATGTGGCCTACTACATGGCCAACCACGACATGAGAACCGATCTCGCCGGCGACCAGAACGTCTTCACCTATACCATCGGGTTCGGAATCGACGCCCCGCTGTTGCTGGACACCGCGGCCAATGGCCAGGGCATGTACCAGACCGCGTTCGATTTCCAGTCGCTCGCCCAGGGTCTGGGCAACGTCATCGGGGACATCATCAACCGCATCTCGGCCGGCGCCGCGGTGGCGGTGGTTTCCACCGAGCAAAGCACCACGAACACCCTGTTCCGGGGCAAGTTCATGCCGGGCCTGTGGAGAGGCTGGTTCGAGGCCTACGACCTCCCCTACGATCCCAACAGCAACCCCCGCTGGGAGGCCGGGGAGATCCTGCGCCGCCGGAACCCGGACTCCCGAACCATCTACACCGGGATCAACAACTCCCTGCTCCCGTTCACCGCCTCGAACGTGGCGACCATCGACCAGTACATGACGCCGCCGCCCAGCAGCCAGGGCACCGATGTCGACCTGATCAACTATATCCGAGGGCGGGAGATTCCGGGAATGCGGGATCGCAGCGGATGGAAGCTCGGGGATCTGGTGCATTCCACACCGGTGGTCGTGTCCCGCCCCGCGTTCTTCTATCTCGACCCCGGGTACCAGCAGTTCCTGGCCGCCAACAGCAACCGTGAACCGGTCGCCTATGTCGGAGGCAACGATGGAATGCTGCATGCGTTCCGGGCCAGTGACGGCACGGAACTGTGGGCCTACATTCCCCAGGCGGTCCTGCCGAAGCTGTACCAGTTGGCGGATCCCCGCTACTGCCACCAGGCCTACGTCGATCTCAGCCCCAAGGTCTTCGACGTGAAGCTGGGTGGATCCTGGAAGACCGTCCTGGTCGGCGGGGAGCGGACCGGAGGCGACAGCTGGTTCGCGATCGACGTGACCGACCCGAATGCTCCGTCCCTGCTCTGGGAGAAATCCGTTCCCGAGACGATCACCTCGTTCTCCGAGCCGGCGCTCATCAATACCCGGGCGTTCGGCCCGCTGCTGTGGACCGGAAGCGGCCCCGATCCGGGCGGCAAGGCCCGCTACGCGGTGCTCTGGATGGAAACCGGGAACCTGATGTACTGGGATTGGTACAGCTCGCTGACGAGCGGTTCGAACCTGGCGTCTCCTCCCGCCGCGATCGACCTCGACTTCGACGGATACGACGATGTCCTGTACCAGGGCGATCTGAAGGGTGACCTGTGGCGCTGGGACCTGACGGGGAACCAGCTCGTGGGAACCCTGTTGTTCTCCGGAGACCAACCCATCACCGCCCGCCCCACCTTGACCACCGACGTGGACGGCAGCGTCCTGGTGTATTTCGGTACGGGCCGGTATCTGGACACCCCCGACCTGACGGACACCTCTCCGCAGACGATCTACTGCGTCCGGGACCAGGCGGGCTCAAGCACCGTGCTGACGCGGAACGATCTGATCGACCAGACCTCATCCATCCAATTGGTCGAAGGCGGCCCCGGCTGGTACGTCGATCTGGTGCAGTCGCCGGGTGAGCGGGTCACCCAACCCGCGGTGGTGATCGAACAGGTGGTCTACGTGACTTCCACCGCTCCCGAGCAAGCCGTCTGCTCCGCCGGCGGCCACAGTTGGCTCTACGCCCTGAACTACCGGAACGGCAGCAGCTCCCGCGGGAACCCGGAGAATCCGGATGACCGGGTCAGCGATCTCGGCACCGGGATCGCCTCCCGACCGGTGGTCAATCTCGAGGAAGGCAGCTTGCTCGTCCAGACCAGTGACGCGCGCATCAACATGCAATCACTGGTGACCAAGCCGCCCCGCATCCGCGTCCGGGCGTGGAACGAAGTCTACCCGACGGCGGCTCAAGCCCAGCCCCCTTATTAGACTGGAGACACCAAGATGAAATCCAGGACCATCATCGCAATGAGCTTCGGGCTCCTGCTTCTTGCGGGATCGGCCATGGCCACCCGCAAGATCGTGATCAGCCCGCGCACCGGCCCCGACGAAGATGCGCCCAGGGAAGTCCCGGCTTCCGATCTGGGTGCGAAGGACGAGAGCGGCCAGGTGGTTCCCGTTCAGCTGAGGGGGTTCTTCCGGACCAACCGCCGGCAAGGGCTCACCCTTTCCGGGGAACGGATCCTCCTGGGAGCGAACTGCGGGGTCTTTCCCAACTGGGATCCGGGCCGACTTCCCGACCCGCGGGACCTGAACGGTCGCCAGGCCACGGTCTTCGGGTTTCGGACCCGGGCGGGGATCGACGCGCGGCTCTTGATCCTGGACAGCAACCGGGATGTTTCCGCGCCCATGGACCCCAAGATGCAACAAGAGCTGATTCCAAGTCTTTCCGATCCGGATGTGGGTGAGATCCGTGAAGGTGCACCGGAATAGCTTCGCGATCGTCGCGGCGGGGTCGATGGTCCTGATCGCGCTCGGGCTCGGTGCGTGTTCGGGGAATCCCGACGCGTCCAAGACCTCCCGTACCGGGTCACGCGCCAACGGGACCGGAACCGCGGGGATCGTCCCCTGTCCCGCGTACAGTTATCACGAGCTGTGCCTGGGCTCGGACGTTTCCGCGGTGGCCTTCGACGGGTTCAAGGACGACCGGAAGGAAACGTTGGTGGTCTGGTCCGTGAATGGCCAGAACGTGCAGACGGGCCCGACCCTGGATTCTTCCTATCTCTCCCCCGGCGATCGGGTCACCGCGACCATCAACGAGCCGGACGGGTCGGGAGGGTGGCGCGAGATCGAACACTACGAGACAGTCGTCCGCGACTGCGCTCCTCAAGTGGAATCGGTGACCTTGGCCAGCGACCCCACGACTCCCTACCTCGTCCACGCAAACGTTCGCGCGAAGGACGCGGATGGCCAGGATCTCCGGTTCCACTACCGGTGGTTCGTCGATGGGACGCTGCGGGAAGGGGAGGATTCCCCCCAACTGCAACTGGACGCGAGCGCGGTTGGAGCCAGCGTCGTGGTGGAGGTCACCGCGTCGGACGGAGAACTGCAATCCATCCCCCGACACAGCCCCGCACTGCGGTTGAGTTCGCCTTCGGTGTTCCTCAAGGTGGCCGGCCAGGCCAAGGTGCGCGAACTCGATGGCGGAGCCCGCGAGTATCTCCTGGCCATCGAGGTTCCTCCGGAAGCCACCGTCCAGCTCATCGGGGCCCCCTCCAGCGTTCGCCTCGACGCGGGAACCCTGATCTGGAAGCCGGGAAAGGGCGAGAAGGAACTGCGGATGCGCCTCCGGGTCGAGACCTCCGACGGAAGCAGCGCCGAGCAAGGCATCACCCTGCGCCTTTGAGCGCCTCCCGCAGGATCACGACATCGCGGACGGTGAAGCCGACGAGAACCACCTTCTCGGGCAGCTCGTGTCCCTCCAGTTCGTCGCGAATCGTGGAAACCGCGATCCGGGAGGCCTCGTCGGCGGGATAACGGTACACCCCGCAACTGATCATGGGGAAGGCGACGGTGCGGGCGCCGGCTTCGCGAGCCCGGCGCAGGCTTTCCCGGTAGCAGCTTGCCAGTTTCTCCCCCTCGCCGCGGCTCCCGCCGTGATACACCGGGCCGACGGTGTGGATCACCCAACGGGCGGGTAGGCGATGGCCCCCGGTGATGCGGGCCTCGCCGGTTGGGCACCCTCCCAGGTGGCGACATTCCTCCAGGAGCCCGGGGCCGGCCGCCCGGTGGATGGCCCCGTCGACACCGCCCCCACCGAGCAGGCTCGTGTTGGCCGCGTTGACGATGGCGTCGACTTCCAGCTTGGTGATATCTCCTTGGACGACTTCGATCCGTTCCATTGCACCGACCTCACCGTTTCGATGCGAGCTCGACGGGGCGTTCGATTTCCAGCGTTCCGGGGCCCCCGGGGAAGGATCGCTCGATCCCTCTTCGGCTAGTTGCCGAACTGCGCCTTGAACGCACCCCAACCGGTGGTCTCCGTCGCCACCGGGCATCGGTACTCGAGGGTCGCCGGGACGCACTCCATCTCGATGGGCTGGTTCGCGCTGTCGCGGAAGATCAGGGACACGCAATCGAGTGGACTGATCCCCTGCAGCACCCCCTCGAAGACCAGGTGGATGATCGCTCCGGGACCATCGATGGCGCAACCCAGGTTGGCGAAATCCACCAGGATGGTCGACTCGGTCGGGCCGGGATTGAGCCAGTCCAGGTAATACGGACAGGATGCACCGGACACCAGGCTGCCCGCGGTGACCGAGATCGGATGGACGACCTGGTTGTCGAAGGAGACCACGAGGGAGGCTCCGTGGAGGTCGAGGGTGAAGGCGTCGATGAGGATGTCGACCGCCAGGGTCTGGTTGCAACCGAAGCTGCCATCGGGCGGGTCGAAGGTGACCGTTCCCGGCCGGGGACAGCGATAGTCCACCACCGAGTCGACCACCAGGTAGGGGATGTCATGGTTCGCGCCGTCCCGCAGGATTGCCGAGAGCACGTCCAGGGGACTCTGTCCGTTGGCCACACCGACGAATTGCAGCTTCAGGAGTTCGCCGGCTCCATTCAGGGAGCAACCCAAAAGCCCCAGGTCGACCGCGATATGGTTTTCTCCCGGAGCGGGGTTGAGCCACTGCAGGAAATGGGAACAGGCGGCGGAGGTGATCGCGCTTCCCGCGCTCACGGAAATCGGGGAGATCACGTTGGGGTCGAAGCCCAGGTCCACCGAGAGACCCCGTAGATCGGCCACCGATCCGATCTGGAGGGAGACCTCCAGGATCTCCTGGCAATAGAAACGATCCACCGTCGGTTGGAGACCGAGCGGGGGTTGGGCCCGCGCGGGGAGATCCGGGGTTGCCAGCAGGGCGAGGGCGGCGGCGAGAAGCCATCGAAAACGCCGCCAGGTCAGGGTGTGTCGCATCATGGGAGCTACTCCTCTGGATGGGATCGCGGGCCCGGGGAAAGGAAGGGATTCCGGAGGAACCGGAATCTCTCCCGGTGTTTCGATACTCCGCGGGGGGACGAGCCCAAAGGGCTCGACCCCCGCGGAAACGGAGTGCCCGGACGGGCCTACTTGAGCAGGGTGATCCTTTCGCTGGAGGACACGTCCGGGGCGACCAGGCGCACCAGGTAGGTGCCCGAGCTCACCGCTCGACCCTGGTCATCCAGGCCCGACCACTGCAACTCGTGCGGGCCGGCGGTCATGTCCTCGTCGATGAGGGTGGCCACCCGGCGTCCATCGAGCGAGTAGACCCTCAGCGTCACGTGACCGTTCCTGGCCAGGATGAAGCTCACCGTGGTCCGGGGGTTGAAGGGGTTCGGATAGTTGGGATGCAGCACCGTTCGGGCGGGCAGCGCGTTGGGAGTCTCCCCACTGACCACCGACCCGTTGATCGACTGCTCCTGGTTCTTGGCGTCGCGGGCGACGATCTCGCCGGGAGCGATGCCGTAGTCTCCCTTGGCGATCAGCCGGAAGTCGATCGTCGCGAGCAGGCCCTCACCGCTGATTCCGGGGCCCTGGCCGAAGACCGCCGCGTCGACCTCACCCGGCTTGGCCGAGAGCACCAGCGCGGTGCGGTTCTGCTTTGTCATCAGCGAGCCCTCGCGCATTCCGACCGGTCGCAACACGCTCTCGTTCCAGCGCAGCGGCACATGGACGCCCTGCAGGGTTCCATCGCCGCTCATGTGGACCTCGACCGTGATCAGGTCGTCGCCCCGGGGAACCACGTTCAGGGTGATCTCGTTGAGCGCGGCCGGGGCCGGGGCCTTTCCGCCCTTGCTCACCTGGCCGTAGTTGATGGCGAACATCATCAGGTCCTCGAACTGCACTGCGTTGTCGGTGGTGGGCCGGGCATCGACGCTGTAGTCGGTGGTGGGTCCCACATCGAGGAAGTCCTGGTAGTTGGTGTCGCCCTCGATCGAGCCGTAACCGGCGCCGAGAGCGGAGATGTCCTCCGTCCCGACCCCGTTGTTGCCCGTCCCTGGCGTCGTCCCGTCGGAGACGTCACCCAGGTGGTAGTTCAGGGTGCCGCCGGTCTGGTTGGAAACCCCGCTGACGTTGCAGCCGTCGTCGACGAAGGCCACGTAGTACCAGAAGTCCCGCGTGGTGGTCTCGTCGTCGTAACTGGTGGCCGTGGCCGGCAGGGTCGTCGCCAGGACCCAGCCGTCGGCCAGGGCCGCGGCGGGATCGGCGGGAGTGGTGGGCACCGCACCGCCCAGGTCGTCGTACTCCGGATAGAAGCCGAAGCCCTTGCGGTACAGCGTGATGTTGCTTGCGTCGGGATCGGTCGGTCCGGTCCACGCCAGGTGGATCTTCGTGGTGCCGTCCGTATCGTTGCCCGTCTTCACCTGCGACGCGCTCAGGTTGGTGACCCCGTCGGGCGCGGTGGCGTCGATGCCGATGGTGGCCGCGCCGGCGGCCAGGCCGGAGACCGGCGCGTTGTTGACATCACGGACGGTGACGCTGAGCACGGTGATGGTTCCCACTCCGCTTGCTGAGCCCAGGGTCGAGGCCACGTCCACGGTGAAGACCGATCCGTCGAGGATCGACCCCGGCGTCGCCCCGAGGAGCGATCGATCGACGGTCCAGGTGCCATTGCCGTTGTCGATGATGAAGTCCTGCACCTCACTGGTGGTGAAGCCGTCGACCCAACTTCCCGGCCCGTAGGTGGGAACGATGCCGCTGCCGCACAGGGCCAGTTCGCTGCTCAACCCGAAGGTGACGCTGATCCCCCGGATGGGGGTGGCGTCGGCGCGGGTGATGGTGACCGGCACGGTGAGGCAGGTCGCGCAGGGGGTGATCTCCACTCCCGTGGGCGGCTCCGCCGCGATCACGTTGGGCATTCCATCGCAGGCGGGCGAGCCGGTGATATCGCCGGTGAGCCAGGGATAGAAGGTGATGTCTCCCTGGACCGCGTCCCCGACGCCCACGGGCGCGGGCCCGGTCACGTCGCCCCACCAGTTGCAGGTGCCGTCGGCGGTGAGGTAGGTGACATTGCTCCGCATGCCCAGGGTGTTGCCGGACAGACTGTTGCCGGTCGCGCTCAGGCTGGTGAACACCCCGGTGTCACAGCCCGACGGGCATGCGTACAGCTCGATGCCCACCTCGAAGCCGGTGACGGTATTGCCGGTGGCCGAGAACGCGACGTCCTCGGGGGCCCAGCCGGCGTCGGCCTCGATGCCGAAGGTTGCGGTGTTGTCGGTTCCGGAGAAGGTGACGGTGTTGTTGTTCGCGGCCATCGTCAACAAGGCGGCCTTGGCGGAATTGCCCGGGGCATGCGCGCCGGGAATCGCCTCGAAGGGACTGGGCTTGGCCTGCGGCGGATCGGTGGCGATGACGCCCCAGGCGTAGACCCCGATCTTCTCGATGGTGATGTCGTTGTCCGCGATCGTGCCCGAGCCGCCCCACTTGTAGACCCCCACGTGGCACTGATCGTTCACCACGTTGCCCGTGATGTCCGCCTGGCTGAAGATATCCAGGATGCTGGTGGCCACCCACTTCGTCGAGGCGTTGGTGTTGTCGTAGGCAATGCGGTGGACGGCGTTGTTGTCCACGCTGCCGGTGATCAGGTCGCCCCACAGTTCGATCCCGTTCTGGGCCGGATCACCGTTGTCCGCGGTGAGACCGAGCGCGCCGGTGATGGTGTTGCCGGAGACGACCACCGCCAGGGGGGTGCCGTTCAGGGCCACCAGGGCCATGCCGTTCTTCTGGAATCCGTAGATCGTGCAGCCCTGGACCGCCATGCCGCGGGCCACGGTATCGTCGTTGTACAGGTAGATGCCGACACCGTGCTGGTTTCCGTTCAGGGGCGTCTCGCGGATGTCCTTGATCTCGCAGTTGTAGACCCCCCCGCCGGCCTGGCGATAGCCCACGCCGAGGAAGCGGTTGTTGGTGCTGCCCAGCCCCAGACCGTCCACCGTGAGGTCGCGAACGTCCACCACAGCGGCATCATGGACATAGATGACCGGATGGTTGTCCGCCGAGGTGGTGAAGAACAAGGGCATGCTCGCGAACGCGTCGATCACCGTGCTTCCCGCTCCCGCTCCCTGCAGCGTGAGGTCCTTGGCGATCTCCACCTGCTCGGTGAAGATGCCGGCCTGGACCTCGACCACCCCGCCGATGGGGGCGTCATCGACTGCGGTCTGGATGGTCATGCCGGGGGCCACGACATAGTGACCGTCGGCAAGCCGTTCGACCGAGGACCCGCTCTCGTAGCCGGTGAAGGAGAGGGCGAACGCGATGGCGTTGGACTCGGTGTCCTTGAAGAAGGTGAAACCGGCCGCATCCGGACGGAAGGTGTCGTTGTAGACATGGTATCCGTAGCCGGTCACCGAGACGTTGGTGCTGAAGAAGCCCCCCTCGTCCTGCTGGAAGATGCTGTTTTCGCCCAGGCTCAGGGTGGCTCCGTCGATCACCACGTTGTCGCTGCCGCGGCTGAGGTAGCTTGCTCCCGAAATGTAGATCGCAATGCTTCCCCAGGCGTTGTTGAAGGTGGTGATGTGGTCCATGGTCACCCCGATGCAGCCGGTGACCTGGACGCCGTTGCCCCAGCTCGCGTCGCTGGAGGTGATGTAGGACAGGGTGACGTTGTTGTAGCCGTGGACGTCGACGCCGCTGCGGCGCTTGGGCGTGGTCGTCAGGTCACCCTGCACCGTCAGGTGCTGGATGGTCAGGTTGTTGTAACCGTTGGGGGGATTGGGCGTGCCGGAGGCGTGGATGGGGTATCCCGCCTCGGCGGTGGCGGTGACGATGTCCAGGGTCATCTGCTCCAGGGTGACGTTGTCGGCGTGGACATAGAAGACATAGCCCGCCGCGACGTCTCCCTGGAGGATCACCCCGGCCTCGCTGTTGCCGGTGATCGTCAGGCTCTTGCCGACGTCCAGGGTGCTGGTGATGGAGTAGGTGCCGTCGGCGATGAGGATCTGATCGCCGGGGCTCGCCGCGGCGATGGCCGCCGCGATGGTGGGCTGGTCCGCGGGCACGTTGATGACCGCGGCCGATGCCGTCATGGCGAAGGCGCACAGCGCCAGCAGCGTGACGGCAACGGTAGATCTTGTTCGTTTCATCTCTACTTCCTTCCGGAGAATCCCCATGCAGGGGGTCAGACGTTCCTGGTGTCAGTGGGAGCCGGATGGATTCGAGATTCTCGGTGGGACCTCCTTTCGTGGTCTTCTCTGCTTCGAGTTCAGATCCTGGGTGATGGTGTGAAGTCCCTTGCGTTGCCGGCGGCATTGTGGGCGTCGGCGATCGCGTTGCGACAAAAGCTCATTTGAGAAGCACCAGTTTCGTGCTCACCATCTCTCCACCGTGGGAGAGACGGGCGGTGTAGAGCCCGGAAGCCACGGCGCGGCCGCGCCCGTCCGTTCCATCCCACGCCACCCTCCTCGGCCCTCTGGGCCAGAACCCCTGGTCGAGGACCCGCACCATGCGGCCGTCGGCCGCGTAGATCCTCAGGTCGGCCCATCCTTCGGAGGGCAGCGCGAACGACAAGATCGTTCGCGGGTTGAAGGGATTGGGCGCGGCGCGCAGCCGCAGGTGCGCCGCCAAGGGAGCCGGAGCGCCGGTTCCCGCCCCGATGCGCACGAGGGCGTCGTGGGAAACCAGGGGATCGACGTAGAGGCCCTCGTCGTAGAACCGGGTTCCCGGCAGGACGCGCATCCAGGTGAGGCTCAGGGTGCTCTTCGCGCGGAACCGCAGGCGGTAGAGCACCCCGGGACCGGCCACCTTCACCCCCGCGCACAGGAGCACGTGGTTGATGGTGATGGTGGTCGAGTCCGGCGCGAGGGTGAATCGGTGGAAGCGCAGCGAAGAGCACGCGTCCACCATCAACGGACCTTCCTGGTCGGCGAGCTTCGTCTCCTGCAAAAAGGTCACCAGCGTCGGGTCATAACCGAGGACCGCGTCGTAACCGTTGAAGGAATCGGCGGCGGCGGGAATGGTCAGCTCGATGAAGAAGGAATCTCCCGGCTGGACGGTCACTTCGCTCGGAACGAGATCGAGGGTGACCCCGGCCGACGCGGGCGTGGCGGAATGCGGCTGGAGAAGGGCACAGGTCAAGGCGAGGGCCCAGACGAAGAGGGAACGCAGTCGTGGCCGAGAGAGGATCCGTGGGGACAAGGCTTGACTCCCTGGCTTCTACGGGAAGGCCGGCGCCGGCATGGACGAGAGCGCCGGGGCTTCCGATGTCTGCCCAGATGCATCAGGGGGTTTCCGTGGCTGGGCGCCGGGGGAAACTCCTGGGAGCCGATCTTCGATTGTTCCTGGGGAGCCGACCGGTCAGCGGGAGCGGGCCGACCGGGCGCCGAAGCGCCGTTGCGGGGACGGGACGTCGAACGGGACGTTCTCCAGATCCACCGCGACCTTGAGCCTACACCCGCCCCCCGGTGGATGTCAAGGTCCGCAGGGGGACGAATGAGGTCTCCAGGCGCCGATGGCCGGCGCGTTCGGGCGCCTGCCTACAGATTCTTCACCATCCACGCGATGACCGCCGCGGCCACCGCGAGCGCGAAGAGGATGCCGGCGATCCTCCGGCCGCCGAGTCCGGCGGAGGAGCGCTGGCGGGGCTCGGGCTTTCCCGTCTCCCAGTCCCCCGGGTGGTGCGAGTATTCCTCGACGAGGGTGTCCACCAGTCCCGGCCGGGGACGGACCACGTGAATGGCCCGCTCGCCGGGGCGCTTGCCGTGCCAGGTGGTGATCTCCTCTCCGATGCTGTCGGCGCCGGCGCGGGCGTAGGCGGCGACCTCCCGGCGTTGGGCGCGGTCCATCAGCAGGGTTTCGTCCACTTCCTGGGCCACCTGGGCGGTGAGATCCCCATCCGCCCAGCTCACCAGGATCTCGTCGGGGATCTCCCGTCCCCGCGTATAACCCCAGGTCTTCGGTGCGGCCATGACGCGACCTCCTCAGTGGCTGGGCACGGCGGGAGCCGCCGGCTGTTTCGGGTGGGTGGCCAGGGAGCGCTCACGGAAGACGACGCCGAGGGTCCGGCGCATCAGGGACTCTTCCTGTTCGGGGGGGACCTCCCAGGCCTCGACCACCGCGTTGAAGGGTTGCAGACAGTGGCGCACCTTCTCCAGCAGCGCGGCGACGCGGGCCGGCGTGCCCAGGTGGAAGAGGACGTCCAGCTCCTTCAGGAACAGGCCCTGCTCGTAGCGCATCCCGAGCAGCAGGCGATCGCGTCGATGCAGGGTATGGATGGCCTTCCACAGGGCCTCCAGCAGGCGATCGCCTTCTTCGTCGCAGAGTTGCTCCAGGCGATCCTCCAGTTCGGCGATGGGAGCGTCGGGATCGTCCAGGGTCACGGCCGGCCGGCCCTGCTCCGCGAGTTCCGGCCATTCCCGGCGGCGGCGGCCTTCCCGCAACAGCGGCGACTGCTGGGTGAGACGCAACAGCAGGCTCGTCCACTTTCCGTACCCGACGAAGTTGCGGATCACCGCGAAGTCGTCGTCCGCGATGGCGGCGAAGACCTGGCGGGTGATCTCCTCGGCCGCCGCGGAGCCCTCGGGCAGGTGGGCGGCCAGGCGGTGGGCCAGGGTGAAGACGAGGGGCGCACTGGCGTGCACCAGCTCGTCCCAGTGGGCGCGGGGGTCCTCCTTCGCCTTCAAGACCAGGCGTTGGTAGTCGATCTCCCGCAGGCGGGGATCCTCCTGGATCAATCGGTCGATGTGTCTCATCTTGTTCCCGGACGGAGAAGCGGACCGAGGTCAAGCCTCCGAGCTCGCCGAGGCGGTGCCGGAGGGAGGGTTTCGAGCCCCAATATTGGCCCACGGAGGCCGATTGCGCCATGTCGAAGAAGGATTTCCCCGAGCACCGCTTCCGTTTCGCGCGGCACTGGGAGCACAAGCGCCGCCAGCGCAGTCCCCGGGCGATGTGGCTCACGCTCCTCTTGGACGCGGCGCTGATCGCCCTCATCTTCGCCATCATCTATATAGGGCTGCGGGGCCTGTGATCGTCGCTCCGGGCTGGCGACAGCCGGGGGGTGGGTGCTACCTTCGGGGCTGCCCGAACGGTTGCCCGGTCGTCCAATGGCAGGACTCTGGACTTTGAATCCAGCTACGGAGGTTCGAATCCTCCCCGGGCAACCATCTTCTTTCCTCCCTCACGAAAAGCGCCAGGTCGTCTTGACGAGGGGCCTCCAACACTTATACTTGGTGCCCGCCAAGGGGCGGAGCGCGCCGGATGGCCGACTGGGACCTTCCCCTTCATGCCCATGAAACCACGGCGTGGATTCGGCTTTTCCCCTTCCTCCGGAGACGCCCTCCGGAAGGTGGGATTCTATACTTCGATCCCCATCATGATGGTGGTGGGTCCGTTGCTGGGGTGGTGGCTCGGCTCGCAGGCGGAGCACCACTGGGGTGGAGCCCCCTGGGCGTCCGCCGCCGGAGCGATCCTGGGCCTGGTGGCCTCGGTGCGCCAGGTGATCCGGATCCTGAAGGAAGCGCAGGAGCCTCCTCCAGGAGCGGAGGAATGAACGCGGAAACGCCGGACAGATCACCCCGGCGACTGGAGCCCCCGGGGTCCTCCGGGCCGAAGATCCGCCCGTGGGGCGCCATGGACGAGGGGTTCCTGCGGCGCGTCCGGACCATGAGCTGGCTCGTCGCCGGCCTGGGGGGCGTGTTCGGGACGGCCTATCTGGGCTGGCGCTGGGGATCGGGATTCGCCGTGGCCGCGGCCTGGAGCGTGGTGAATCTCATCGCGCTCGAGCGCTTGATCCGCCTCTCCGTGCGGCCCTGGGGCCGGGCGAAAGGGGCGATCGCCGGGGCCCTGGTGATCAAGCTCCCGGTTCTCTACGGAAGCGGGGTGCTGATCACCATGTTCGGGGGGTTTCCCCTCGAATCGCTCCTGGCCGGAATCGCCGTCCCCCTCGTGGTGATGGCACTCAAGGCGGGTGGTCAGGTCCTGGCTCCCCGCGTGGCTTTGCCCGACCCGGACGCCCCGGTGGCGGACCCGGTCGGGAGGGTCGAGGGGGGAGGGATCCCGGGTGCCCTCGACGAGGAGAAACCGAAGGGCCGTTGAGGCGGCCAGAACGGCAACGACGATGCAGACACGCTCCAGCCTGCGTTTTCCCGGTGCCTGGGCCGTCCTGATGGTCCTGGGTCTGCTGCTGCTTCCCCGGCCGGTGGTGGCCGCGTCTTCCCACGAGCATCCAGTGTTGCAGACGGCGGAGGTCCATGCCGCCGCCGGAGAACATGCCGGCGCCGAGGAACACCACGGCGCGCACCTGGAGCTTCCCAACCTCACGATGATCCTGCTCTCCTTCTTCCTGGAAGAGGGCACGCCGGCCTACCACTACGTGGAGATGTTCGAGAACGCCTTCTTCGCCCTGATGGCGGGGCTGTTCCTCTGCCTGGTGGCCATGCGCATCTACCGGCGAAGGGAGATGCTCCCCGGGCGCCTGCAAGTCTTTGCCGAGATGATCGTCGAGTGGCTCGAGGGTCTGGCTATCTCCATGATGGGAACGAAGGAAGGGCGCAAGTACACCCCGTTCATCGCCAGCATCTTCGTCTACCTGGCCGCGATGAACTACTTCGTGCTGGTCCCGCTGGGGAAGTCGCCGACCTCGACCTTCCTCAACAACATCAGCATCGCGATCGTGGTGTTCGTCTACGTGCAGTACACCGGGATCCGCCGCAACGGCCTGGGGGGGTACCTCTATCATTTCGCGGGGCAGCCCAAGGACCTGGTGGGATGGCTGCTGTCGCCCCTGATGTTCTTCCTCGAGGTCTTCGGCGAGTTCGTCAAGCCGGTCAGCCTGAGCTTCCGTCTCTTCGGGAACATCTTCGGCGAGGACATGCTGCTCGCGGTCTTCGCCTTCCTGGGAGTGGTGATGATGTCGTGGGCCCACTCTCCCATCGGCATCCCCCTGCACCTTCCCTTCTATTTCCTGGCGATGCTGCTGGGGTTGATCCAGGCCCTGGTCTTCTCGCTTCTGACCATGGTGTACATCTCGCTGATGCTTCCCCACGGGGAACACGCGGAGCATTGATCGGAATCCGCTCCCGGAGGAATCCGGGGGCTGTCGGGTGGTGGGAGATTCGTTTTGTTCGTGCGGCGTATCGGCCGCGGTCGATCGTGGCGTCTTCGGGGCGCCTCAAGAGAAGGGGACGAAAGTCCCCGGCGGGGTCCGCCCCGCTTCACGGGTAGAAAAGGAGAACCACAAATGGACCTGCTCGGACTTGGACTTCCGCTCGGTCTCGGATTCGCCGCGATCGGTAGCGGCATCGGCCTGGGGAAAGCCGTGGGCTCGGCCATGGAGGCCATGGGCCGCCAACCGGAGGCCATCGGTCAGATCCAGACCGCCATGATCATCGGCGCCGCCTTCATCGAAGCCCTCACGATCTATGCCTTGATCGCCGTGATCTTGTTGATGGGCAAGATCGGCTAACGTCGAGGAGTCTCGATGGATGCATTGACCCAAGGTCTGCAGCGCAGTGACATCATCGCGCTGCTTCTGACCAACATTCTCGCCTTTCTCCTGTTCGTCTTCGTGCTGAAGAAGTACGCGTGGGGTCCTCTGCTCGCCATGCTCGATGCGCGGAGGGAGAGGATCAAGGCGGACTTCGATGCGGCGGCGAAGGAACTGGAGGACGCGCAGAAGCTCCGCGCGCAGTTCGACGCCAAGATGGCCGAGATCCGCAGCATCGAGCGCGAGAAGGTGCAGGAGGCGGTGAAGCGGGGAGAAGCCATCGCGAGCACTCTCGAGCAGAACGCGCGGGAGAAGACCGGGCAATTCCTGGCCAAGGCCGAGAGCGAGATCGAACGGGAGGTGCGGGCGGCGCGGCTCGACCTGCGCCGGCAGACCGTCGATCTGGCGATCATGGCCGCGGAGAAGATCATCCAGGAAGAACTCGATGACCAGAAGCACCGGCAACTGGTCGAGGAGTTCATCACCCGGCTGGGAGAGACCCGTGCAGAGTAGCTCACTGGCCCGCCGCTACGCCGAGGCGTTGCTCCTGAACATCGCCGACCCGCAGGTGCTCGACGAGGTGGAGGAGGAATTGCGGGCGATCGCCGCGCTGTATTCGGAGAGCGACGATCTGCGCAACTACCTGCTCGATCCGAGCGTGAGCGAGGACGAGCGCAAGGCCCTCCTGGAGCGCGTGTTCACCGGCAAGATCCACGAGGTGCTGATGCATTTCCTGGATCTGCTGCTGAAGAAGCATCGTTTCCAGCATCTGCCGTCGATTGCCGCGGCCTTCGGCGAGCTGGTGGAGGATCAACGCGGGCAAGCCCGCATCGAGGTGACCTCCGCCCGGCCCCTGCCCGCGGACCAGGCGGACCGGCTCAAGCGGTCCCTCGACGGCGTGGTGGGCAAGGATTGCATCCTGGAAACGAGGATCGATCCGGAGGTGATCGGCGGCGTGGTCGCGGTCTACGACGACCGGGTGTTCGACGGAACCGTAAGGACCCGCCTAGCCGAGTTGCGCAAGCATCTCCTGGAGGCGCCGCTGCAGGGATGATGGTCTGGTGACTTCGTCCCCGCGCGTCGCGGGCGGATCACGACGGCCCCGGGGTGCCCCAGCAGAGGGCCCCGGCATCATGACAGAAGGAAGACGCGCGTCCACCGCCGCCGGCATTGGGCGCACTCGAAGGAAGTTCCAAAGGAGAGACCCTTGAAGTTGCGACCGGAAGAGATCTCGTCCGTCCTGGCGCAGGAGCTGAAGGCCTATAGCTCCGAGGTGGACATCGAGAGTGTCGGTGTCGTTCTGCAGGTCGGCGACGGGATCGCCCGCATCTATGGACTGACCGATGTCATGGCCGGCGAACTCGTGGAGTTCCCGGGAAATACCATGGGAATGGTGCTCAATCTCGACGAAGATTCCATCGGCGTGGCGATCTTCGGCCGCGACACCCACATCAAGGAGGGTGACCGGGTCAAGCGCACCGGTAGAATCACCTCGGTGCCGGTCGGTGACGCGATGCTGGGACGGGTGGTCAACCCCCTGGGCGAACCCCTGGACGGGCGGGGAACCATCGCCGCGGAGAAGACCCGGCTCATCGAGGTGAAGGCGCCCGGGGTTCTCGACCGCCAGCCGGTGAAGGAACCGTTGCAGACCGGGATCAAGGCCATCGACAGCATGATCCCGATCGGCCGCGGCCAGCGCGAACTCATCATCGGCGACCGCCAGACCGGCAAGACCGCCATCATCCTCGATACCATCATCAACCAGAAGGACACCGACGTCCTGTGCATCTACGTGGCCATCGGACAGAAGGCCTCGACGGTGGCCGCGGTGGAGAAGACCCTCCGCGAGTACGGAGCGATGGACTACACCGTCATCGTGGCGGCCAACGCGTCCGACCCCGCTCCCCTGCAGTACATCGCCCCCTACGCCGGGTGCGCCATCGGCGAGGAGTTCATGTGGCAGGGCCGGCACGCGGTGATCTTCTACGACGACCTGAGCAAGCAGGCCGCGGCCTACCGGCAGCTCTCGCTGCTGCTGCGCCGCCCGCCCGGCCGGGAGGCCTTCCCCGGCGACATCTTCTACTGCCACAGCCGCCTGCTCGAGCGCGCGGCCAAGCTGTCCGACGAGCACGGCGGGGGAAGCCTCACCGCGTTGCCGGTGATCGAGACCCAGGCGGGCGATGTCTCCGCCTACATCCCGACCAACGTGATCTCCATCACCGACGGGCAGATCTTCCTGGAGAGCGACCTCTTCTTCAGCGGCCAGCGCCCCGCGGTGAACGCGGGGATCTCGGTCAGCCGCGTGGGCGGAAACGCCCAGACCAAGGCGATGAAGAAGGTGGCGGGCCGCCTTCGCCTCGACCTGGCCCAGTACCGCGAACTGGCCGCCTTCGCCCAGTTTGCCAGCGACCTGGACAAGGCCACCCAGGCCCAATTGGCCCGCGGCCAACGGACCCTCGAGGTGCTCAAGCAGGGCCAGTACCACCCGATGCCGGTGGAGAAGCAGGTCGCCATCATCTACGCGGTGACCAACGGCTACCTCGACGAGGTAGGGGTCGATCGGATCGGAGACTACGAGAAGGGCTTCCACGAGTTCATGGAGGACAAGTACAGCGGAGTGCTGCACAGCATCCGTGAGCAGGGAAAGCTCGATGAAGAGATCGAGGGCGGGCTGAAGCACGCCATCGCCGACTACACGAAGAATTACCTGGCTTCAGCCAACCAAGGATAAGGGCGTCGTGGCGGCTCACATCAAGGACCTGGACAAGCGGATCCGCTCGGTCCGCAACACGCAGCAGATCACCAAGGCCATGAAGATGGTGGCCGCGGCCAAGCTGCGTCGCACCCAGGACCGTCTCATCGCCGGAAGGCCCTACGGTGACAAGCTCGGCGAGCTTCTCTCGCACCTGGCGTCGGCGGCGTCCATCGACCATCCCTTCGTCACCGCGCGGCCGGTGGAAAAGCGGCTGGTCATGGTGATCTCCTCGGACAAGGGGTTGTGTGGCAGCTACAACCAGAACGTGATCCGCCTGGCCCAGCAATGGCTGGAGAGCCACGATGACGCCGAGAACGAGCTGTACATCGTCGGTCGCAAGGCCAACGACCATTTCCGCCGCCGTCCTTGGACCATTCGCAAGGCCGTCACCGACATGGGAGGACTGGTCGATCTGCCGAGGATGATGAGCATCGCGGACGAATTGATGCGGCTGTACCTGGATGACGAGGTCCAGGAGATCCAGGTCGTGCAGACGACCTTCGTGAGCACCCTGAGCCATCGTCCCAAGGTGTTCCAGCTCCTCCCCTTCCCTCCCGTGGAGAAGGAAGACGGCGGGGGCACGGCGAAGAACTACATCTACGAACCCAGTGCCGAGACGGTGTTGCACCGCCTGCTCCCCAAGAGCGTGCGGGTGAAGGTGTTCAACGCGATGGCCGAGTCCTTCACCAGCGAACACGGAGCGCGCATGACCAGCATGAGCAGCGCCACCGACAACGCGGGCGAGTTGATCGACCAGTTGACACTGTTCCGCAACCGGGCGCGCCAGGCGGCCATCACCCAGGAGATCAGCGAGATCGTCGGCGGAGCCGACGCGCTCGGATAGAAAGAGTTCGGACGGGCGCCTTCGGGCGGCCCGGGACAACAGACAGGTCCAACCGCCCGGTCGACAGGACGGCGGCGGACCGGGTTTTCAGCAAAGGAGCCCCCGGTGGCGAAGAACTACGGAAAGGTCGTCCAGGTCATCGGTCCCACGGTGGACGTGCGATTCGAGGCGGAGCACCTTCCAGAGATCTTGAACGAACTGATCGTGGAAGACCCGGCCCGTGGCGAACACGGACTGGTGGTCGAGGTCGCCCAGCACCTCGGCGACGACGTGGTGCGATGCGTGGCCATGGACGGGACCGACGGATTGGTGCGAGGGATGCGGGTTCGCGACACCGGAGGCCCCATCAGCGTGCCGGTGGGCGATCAGTGTCTCGGGGGCATCTTCAACTTGCTGGGCGAGCCCCTGAACGACCACAAGCTCTCCCAGCCGGATCTGCGCTGGCCCATCCATCGCGAACCACCCAAGCTGGAAGACCAGGCCGCGACCCGCGAGATCTTCGAGACCGGGATCAAGGTGGTCGACCTGCTGGCTCCCTATGCCAAGGGCGGGAAGATCGGCCTCTTCGGAGGCGCCGGCGTGGGCAAGACCGTGATCGTGATGGAGCTCATCGACTCGATCGCCAAGGAGCACGGGGGCTACTCGGTGTTCTGCGGGGTGGGAGAGCGCACCCGTGAAGGCAACGATCTCTACCTGGAGATGGAAGAGAGCGGAGTGCTCAAGAACACCGCGTTGGTGTTCGGGCAGATGAACGAGCCTCCCGGAGCGCGTCTGCGGGTCGGCCTTTCGGGTTTGACCATGGCCGAGTACTTCCGCGACGAGATGGGCCAGGACGTGTTGCTCTTCATCGACAACATCTTCCGCTTCACCCAGGCCGGATCGGAAGTGTCCGCGCTCTTGGGCCGCATGCCCAGCGCGGTGGGGTACCAGCCCACCCTGGCCACGGAGATGGGCGCCTTGCAGGAGCGCATCACCTCGACCAACAAGGGTTCGATCACCTCGGTGCAGGCGATCTACGTGCCCGCCGACGACCTCACCGACCCCGCCCCGGCCACCGCGTTCAGCCATCTGGACGCCACGACCGTGCTCAGCCGTCAGATCGCCGAGCTGGGAATCTACCCCGCGGTCGATCCGCTGGCTTCGACCTCGCGGATCCTCGATCCCCTCGTGCTGGGCCAGGAGCACTACGATACCGCGCGCAAGGTCCAGGAGATCTTGCAGAAGTACAAGGATCTGCAGGACATCATCGCCATCCTCGGCATGGACGAACTGAGCGAGGACGACAAGATCACCGTGCAGCGCGCGCGGAAGATCCAGCGCTTCCTGAGCCAGCCGTTCAAGGTGGCCGAGCAGTTCACCGGGATTCCCGGGAAGTACGTGAAGCTCGAGGATACCGTGCGCGACTTCAAGGCCCTGGCCGAAGGAGAGTACGATCACATTCCCGAGCAGGCCTTCTACATGAAGGGCACCATGGAAGAGGTGCTGGCCGACCATGAGAAGCTCGAGAAGGAAGGAGCCGCCTAGGCCATGGCCAAGTCGCCCTATCACCTGAGCATCGTCACCCCGGCGGGACGTGCCTTCGAGGGAGAGGTCACCAGCCTGATCTTTCCCGGAGAGGACGGGGCCATCGGAGTGTGGGCGCATCACGCCCCGATGCTGGCGGCGATGAAGCCGGGAACCCTCCAGTTGGAGGAGGCGGGTCAGAGCGCGGTCATCAAGACCTTCGCGGTCGGGGCCGGTTTCGCCGAGGTCAGCGACAACGACGCCATCCTGCTGGTGGACACCTGCGAGGCCGCCGAGGACATCGACGTGGAACGCGCGAAAGCGGCCATGGAGCGGGCGAAGAAGAGGCTGGCCGAGGGAATGAAGCGAGACGCCGAGATCGACCGGGAACGCGCCCAGGCGGCGGTGGAACGGGCCCAGGCGCGGTTGAAGGCGGCGTACCTGCGGGGGAAATGAGCGCCGCCGCCCCCGGCATTTCACAGTTGAGTTTCACCGACAGTGGTGCATTCTACTTCGGGGCCCACCGGAATCCCGGTTTCGAGAAACTTCTCCCCTTGAAAGGACGGTCCATGAAAATCGCCCGTGTACTTCTTTTCAGCGCCCTCCTTCTGGTCATGGCCGCGGGTGCCTCCGCCGAGGTCCAGGGATGGGGGCTCGGCGCCGGCCTCGTCGACGGCGACTTCGGGGTCCAGGCGCGCAAGGACATCTGGCTGGGGGGGGACATCTCCCAGTTCACCGCCCAGGGTGGCGTGTTCTTTGCCTCGACGACCATCTTCCGGCTCGACGCCGACTACCATTTCATCATCAACTCGAAACAACCCAGCCGCTTCTATCCGTTGGGCGGGCTCAATTTCTCCTTCACTTCCGATCACGCCAAGTTCGGTCTGAACCTCGGTGGTGGGGTGAACTTCCGCCTGACCGAGAAGACCCAGGCCTTCGCCGAACTCAAGTACATCATTTCCGACTGGGACGGTTTCGGTGTGGTGGTCGGCATCTATTTCTGACCCCTTGCGGGTTCAGTGATCGAGGGGGCGCCTTCCCGGGGCCCCCTTCTTCGTTGGGGCTGTCCTCTCTCTTGGGCAATGGGTTTGCGCGTCTTCAGGCCGCGGTTTCGGGGCGTGACTCCCTTCGCCCGGCCTTCAGCAGGCGCGGCGCCAGGATGAGCGCTCCACCGTAGAGCACCAGCGAAACGAACATCGTGGCCGGCCGTCCGTGGCGGAAATCCCCGAGCAGAAGCGCGAGACCGCCGAGCACCAGGATGGGGTAGACCAGCCAGCGGGCCTCGGGGAAACGTGGATGCCGGCTCAGCCACGCGCTCGCCACCGCGAACAGGGCCAGCAGGCCGGTGCGAACCGCCGCGGCGACGCCGGCGTCCACCGCGCTTGCGGAAGTGGCCAGGGTCGCGGCCGCGATCATCACCGCCAACCCGCAGCAACTGAACACCAGGAGGGAGAGGCAGAGGATGCGGGGGGCGCTCAACAGGGTCAGACTGGACTGTGGATGTGGAGCGACGCGCAGCCAGGTGCACAGGGTGGTGACCAGCAGGATCGCGGCGAAGGGAAGGAGCAGGCGGGACTCCAGGGTCTCCGTCCGGCCGAACAGTCCTGCGGCGGCAACTCCGAGCAACCCGGAACTGATGGCTGCCGTGACCGTGAACACGGTGGCGTGCAGAAGCAGGGTGGCGCGCTGTTTGCGGCTGGCCACCGTCACGGTGAGCACCGTCAGGACGAGCAGGCCCCAGGTGCGTGCAAAGCCGTGCAGGAGGGTGAAGACCGTCACCAGCATCAGGACGAGCGCGATGCTGGTGTAGAACATGTAGTTGCGTCCCCGCCCCCGCCGCCGATCGATGAACACGAAGGAGATCCCGTAGTTGATCCCGGCCCCGGCGAGGGAGAGGACCCCCAGGGCGATGTCCAGGTGGGGATGCGCGGGGGCCAGCAGGAGAGCGCCGCCCATTCCCACCATCAACACCGCCGCGGTCTGGGCTGCCTCCATCCACTGGATGTCCCGTCCCCGGACCAGGATCCGGACCGAGAAGGTGCCCAGGTAGGCTGCGACGAGGCCGACCTGGAGGGCGATGAGGGTGGAGACCGTCAGCCCCTCGACCAGGTGCTGGGTTCCCTCCAACAGGTACAGCGAGGTCACAAGCAACACGGTCATATCGGCCAGGAGCGCTCCGGAGATCCCCAGGAAGGTCCACCGCCGGGCGTAGGAGAGAAACAGCGCGGTCCAGAACACCGCCAGCGCGATGGCCAGGAAGGGAATCCAGAGGTGGGTGGTCAGGGCCAGGGCGAGGGCGATGGAAGCTCCAGAGGCGGCGAAGAGCCAGGCTACTGCCCGCAACGATCGCCGCCAGGAGATCCACAGGCCCGTCCCTACCGCCAGCGCCAGGGCGAAGGCGCTCACCGGGGCGGGAAGGTAGTGGAAATGGACCGTGGCCTCGAGCAGCAGGGGGAAGATGATGAGGGCGGCCGAGAGACCGTGGAACTGGGCGCCGCGGTACGATCCTCCGGGCGCCGCCGAGCGGAACGCGAGCAGCAGGAAGAGCATTCCGTAGACGAGTCCCACGGCCGCTCCCGTGGTCTCGGGGAGGGCCCCGGAATCGGTGGCAGCGCGCAGGAAGAAGGCGCCGCCCAGTACCAGGAGGGTGCGACCCAGCAGGGGGAGGAAACTCGCCTTCTGGACCTCGACCGGCTCGGGGACCGGGGCGGCATGCGCGGCCGCGTCGGTGACCTCGGCCGAGGACGCTTGCCGATGCGCCGGAACGCCCTCATGGAGCGTCGCTTCCAGGGCCTCGACCCGCCGGGTCAACCGGGCGAGGGAGTCTTCCAGCCGCTGGAGTCTGTCTTCGTCCATCGACCTCACCTCAGGAGGACGCGAACACGGCCTCGACGAGGAGAAGCGGCGGGTTCGCGGCGCAGAAAAAATGGCGCGGGTCCGGGATCAGGACTTGAGGAATGGGGTTTCCGGTCGCACAATCCTCAACGCCGCGATCGTACGTCCGAGTGAACCCAAGCGTCAACGGAAACCCGAGCCGAGGACGGGAAGAGGGCATGAGCAGCGCGATACAATCCAATCCTGTTTATCGTTGGCTCGACCGTCGGTATGGCCTGAGCAAACTGGTGGAGTTCCTCGAACACAAGGAAGTGCCATTGGGGGATCACCCCATGATCTGGTACTACCTCGGGGGCACCACCTTGTTCTTCTTCATGGTCCAGATCGCGACCGGTCTGCTTCTTTTGCTTTACTATCAACCCGGGGCGAACAGCTCCTACGAGAGCATCCGCTTCATCGTCACCAAGGTCCCGTTCGGGTGGCTCATCCGTTCGGTTCATTGCTGGAGCGCGCACCTGATGATCGTGTCATTGACGGTGCACATGTTCAGCACGATGTTGCTCAAGGCCTATCGTCCCCCCCGTGAGCTCACCTGGGTCACCGGGTTCCTGTTGTTCTCGATCGCCCTGGGCTTCGGGTTCTCCGGCTACCTTCTCCCCTGGAACGAACTCTCCTTCTTCGCCACTTCGGTCGGCACCGATTCGGTGAAATCGGTTCCGGTCATCGGCCAATGGCTTCTGGAGGTGATGCGGGGAGGTCCGGAAGTCACCATCAATACGCTGTATCGCTTCTTCGCGCTGCACGTCGTGGTGCTGCCCCTGGCCATCGTGGGGGTCATCGGAATCCACCTCCTGTTGATCCAGCGGCAGGGAATGGCCCTGCCGGTCGGCCACAAGACCTACGAGAAGGGAATGAAGTTCTTCCCGAACTTCATGATGCGCGATCTTCTCCTCTGGCTCTTGTGTCTCACCGGACTGATGATCCTCGCGGTGATGCTTCCCTACGGCCCGGGAGTGCCCGGGGTCGAATGGGATCTCGGAGCGAAGGCGAATCCACTGCTCCCCGCCTATCCCGGAATCAAGCCCGAGTGGTACTTCCTCTGGATCTATCAGTTGTTGAAGGAGTTCCCTCCGCATCTGCTGGGAATGGAAGGACCGCAGGCGGCGTTGCTCATGGTCACCGTTCTCATGGGCAGTTGGGCCCTGTTGCCCTGGCTCGATCGCAAGGCCCGCCGGGACGAATCTTCGCCGGCGTTCACCGACTATGGGGTCGGGGCCATTCTCTTCGTGATCTTTCTCACCCTGATGGCCTGGGACCTCGGAGGAGGCGGGGGCCACGGTGAAGGAGTCGACGTCCGGGCGGTGGCCCGGCTCTGTTCCATCATCACGGTGGGTCTCTGGGCGGCGATCACTGTCTTCCGCATCCTTCTCTATCGCCACCGGGTCTTCTTCTACAGCGGGGGCATCGCCTTGCACGCCGCGCTCCATGGCCTGGTGGGCCTCAGCTATCTCCGCGCGCTTCTGGTTGCCGCCGCGGTCGTCGCCGTCGTGGTGGGAATCGATTTCGCCCGGCGAACGCGCACTCCGGCACCTCGGGAGGTGGGCAGATGAGACGCTTCCAGCCTGCAGTCCTCGCCATCCTGTGCATTCTTCTCGTCCGTCCCACGGCCCGGGTGGTGTGGGCCGAGGAAACCAGGCAGCCCGGGAAGGAGCCGGTGCCGGCGGTGTCCAAGGAGCCGGTGCCGGAGAACGTCCAGGAATTCTTCGGTGCCGAGGAGGACGGCAATCCGGTGATCGCACCCGATCTCCAGGACTATTTCCGTTCCCTTCCCACGCACGCGCAGAAGCTGTTCTCCAAGGCGGTCGACGAAGAACTGATCTCTTCTCCTCAGCACGCGGCCGATCTGTTGTCGCTGAAGTTGGCTCCCGACCGCATGGAGCTGCTGCTGCGGAACAACTGCATCCTCTGCCACACCGACCGGGACATGCAGGACGAAGAGACGCTCTGGTACATCCGCCAGAAGGACGCCGGCGGCTCCGTCCTGGTGCTCGAGAACTACGTCAACGACGTCCATTTCCGGAAGGGCCTCTCCTGTGCGGGTTGCCACGGGGGGAGCCCCAGTGACACGGAGATGTCGGACGAGATCTACGAGCGCTGGCCGGACAGTTCGGTGCGAAAGAAGGATCGCACCTGGATCCCCGGGTTCTGCGGTCGTTGCCATTCCGACCCGGCGTTCATGCGGGGGTTCAATCCCGGTCTGCCCACCGACCAGTTGGCCAAGTACCGCACCAGCAAGCACGGGCAGTTGCTCCTGGGGAAGGGCGATTCGAAAGCCGCCCAGTGCGTGAGTTGTCATGGGGTCCATGGAATCCAGCGGTCGAACAGCCGGAAGTCCCCCACCAACAAGATGAACATCCCCGCGACCTGCGGAAAGTGCCACGCGAACGCCGAGTACATGGCTGGTTACAAGAAGGACGATGGAACGCCTCTTCCCACCAACCAGCTCGAGCAATACCGCGAGAGCGTCCACGGCAAGGCGCTCCTGGTGGATGGAGACCAGGGAGCTCCGGTGTGCAATGACTGTCACGGGAACCACGCCGCCATGCCTCCCAAGCTCTCCTCGGTCGGTGAGGTCTGCCGGACCTGCCACAGCGGAAACGGTCAACTCTTCGACGGGAGCCGTCACAAGCAGGTGTTCAGCGTGCACGGATGGCCCGAATGCGCGAAGTGCCACGGCACGCACGACGTGACCAAGCCCCGCGACGAGATGATGGTCATCACCCCGGGGCACCTCTGCTACGACTGCCACACGAAGTACGCCCCGGACAATCCGCGGTGCAATGCCACGGCGGATCACTTCTACGGGACCATCCGGAAGTTGGAGGCCTCCAGTGGAGGCCTGGCGGCTTCCGAAGAAGAACTGGCGAGAAAGGGGCTCGATGTCGAGACTCTCAACAACATCGTCTCGGAAGTGACCGACGCCCTTCGCCAGGCGCGGTCGGCGATCCACGCCTTCGACCGGAGCGATTTCGACGATGTCGCGGTCGCCGGTCTCCAGGCCGCGGACAAGGGCCAAGAGGAAGTGGAGCACCTGAAAGGGGAGTATCAATTCCGGCGCCGGGGCCTGATGCTCTCGCTCTTGGTCATGGTTTTCCTGGCCCTGGTACTCTACCTGAAGATTCGCCAGATCGAACGCCGCCAGAAGAAGGAAGGCTGAGCCGTGTCGCCGAAGGAGAGGTTGAGAAGCATGGATAGCGACCGTTCGACGACCAAGGTCTCGCGCCGCGGTTTCCTCGACGTCCTCCTGGGCATTGGAGTGGTGGGGGCCGTCGCGAGCGCCCTGTTTCCCATCTACAAGTACCTGACCCCTCTGCCCCGGAGAATCGGCGGCGCCATCGTCAAGCTGACGAAGGACCAGGTACAGAAGCTGATGGGACGGAAGCGATCGGTGATCGTGCGCGCCGGGGGCGAGAAAGTCATCGTCTTCGATGACCCCCAGGGGAAGGTCCGCGCACTCAACGCCAAGTGCACCCACGAGGGTTGCACCGTCCAGTACAAGCCGGGCGACGGCGTGATCTGGTGCGCGTGTCACAATGGATTCTACGACCTGGATGGCAGGGTGATCTCCGGTCCGCCTCCCCGGCCCTTGGCCCGCTATGCGGTGAACCAGAGCGGGGACGAGGAGATCAGCATCGACACCACCAAGAGTGTCTGAGATCGCCGGCGGTCAGGAATCCGAGCTGATGCGCTCGACGGCGTCCACCCCTTCTTCACCGGTGCGGATCTTGATCGCCCGGTCGACGGTGCTCACGAAGATCGCTCCGTCTCCCGGGTAGCCCGAGCGCCCCAGTTCGGTGATGAGATGAACGGCACGCTGGACATCCTCGTCGTGGCAGATCATCTCCAGCTTGCAGATGTTGCTGCAGCTCTTGAGGGCCAGGACCGAGATCTTGTGGACCCGCGGATCCGCCAGCGAGCCGATCGCATAGACGGGGATGACGGTGATCGCGTGGAAGCCCGCGTCGTCGAGGGCATGGACGACCGCGTCGACTTTTTCCGGTCGCAGGTAGGCCTTGATTTCCTTCATGGGTCAGCTCCTCGCGGGGGAAAGCGGTTCCACGGATCCCCCTGCAAAGGGGGTGCCTCGGCCCCACGGTCGTTTCCCGCCGGTTCTGAGCCTTTCCGGACCCCGCGATGTTTGATATGGAACAACCCCGGATCGGGTTTTGATGGATATCCAACACGAACGCGGGTTGGTCTGATTCGGGACCATCCGGACAGGGGGCTGGATTCGCTTGATGCCGGCGCTGTGCGGGGGGTTTTGGACGCGAGGCGCTTCCTTCCCCCGCTTCGGCACGGAGCTTCCTGTGGCCGGGGCAGGCGTCGCCCTTGCCAGGGGCGTCCCCGGTGGGCGGACCCCTTCGCGGGAACGCCGACCCTTTGAACCTCCAGGAGTTGAATCCATGCTCGAATCGCTGCTCGCGGGAACCAACCTTCCGAACCTCCATCCCGCGGTCCTCCATTTCCCCATCGTCCTGCTCAGCCTGGCGGTTCCCCTGGAGGTCATCGCATTGTGGCGCCGGGATCAGCGGGCCCTGCAGGTGGCGTCGGTCCTCCTCTACCTGCTCGGGAGTCTGGCCGCGCTGGCGACATGGTGGTCCGGGCGGCAGGCCGCCGACGCGGTGGGACTGGTCGACGCCCAGGTGCAGCTGTTGATTTCCGAGCATAGCGACCTGGCCCTGCGGACCGTCTGGTTCTTCGGGGTCGTCGCGGTGGGAAGGCTGGCAGTGGAGCTCCTCCGTCGAAAGATGGACCCCACGATCGCGCTCGTGTCGCGGATCGTGCTTCTGCTGCCGGCTGCGGTCGGGATCTGGATGCTTGCCGAGACGGCAGATCGTGGTGGAGGCCTCGTGTACACACACGGGGTTGCCGTCCGGGGCATCCAGACTCCCGGCCCGTCAACCGATTCCACGGGCACGCGGGAAATCGCCGAGGGGCACACCCCCCGGACGCAGGGAGGAGAGGGCGGAGCCGTCGTGGAACCATCCTCCCCCGCCGCGTTCACCCCGCTGATCACCCGGGACAACGGAACGATGGTCTGGCGACCGGAATCGACCGACAAGGGCGCGCTGGGAGGCGTCGTCGAGGTGGTCAAGGCATCCCCCGATGCGGCGGTCCGGGTCGTCGATGACCCGCAAGCGCCGAATGGGCTGACCCTTGAGAGCCGGGGAATGGTGTTTCTCCTCCTTCCCCGGCCGGTCGAGAATGTGCTGGTCATCGCCGATCTCGATCTTTCCGCATTTCGGGGTAGGGTTGGCCTGGTGCACCATTACCAGGCCCCGGATGCCTTTGAGTGCATGGTCATGGAGAGCGGCGGCGCCACCGCCCTCTTCAACCGGACTTCGGCGGCCACGGAGGAACTCTCCCGCGCGACCATGGATCTCCCGACCACCTCCGCGCGCTTCGCCGTCTCGGCGGCGGGCAGCCACTTGAAGGGCTATATCGACGGGCAGACCGTCGTCCATGGCCACCGCCCCGACCGGGGGGTCGTGGGGAAGGTGGGCCTGATGTTGCACGGAGAAGGCCGGATTCGAATCGTCGAAGTACAGGTCAATCCCGTCCAAGGATCCCACTGAGGAAGAAAGGATCCGACCATGAAGAGCGAAGGCAGCCATCCACACGATCATCATCACCATGATTCCGAGCACGATCATCATGCGGTTCTCGACCCGGTCTGCGGCATGAGCCTGGATCCGGCCAAGGCAGCAGAGAGCGTCGTCCACGGGGGCCAGAGGTATCATTTCTGCAGTGCCGGTTGCCGGAACCGGTTCGAAGAGGAGCCGGGAAAGTACGCGGTCGAAGCCGAACCGGAAGTGGCGGAGGAGACCGGCGCGATCTGTTGCCACGGGGTGGTTTCCGCCCCCCCGAAGGTCATCCCCGAAGCCGCCGGGGACACGCGGCGTTACACCTGCCCCATGCATCCGGAAGTCATCCAGATCGGCCCCGGGAGCTGCCCGAAGTGCGGAATGACCCTCGAGCCGATGGATGTCACCGGGGACGACGACGAGGCCGCCAAGGCCGAATACCAGGACATGAAACGACGGTTCTGGTTCGCCACCTTCCTGAGCGTCCCGGTTCTCGCCATCGCGATGGGCGACCTTCTTCCGGGACACCCCATCAGTTCGCTGATGGCTCCGCGCCTGGTCACGTTTGTCGAACTCGTCCTGGCGACGCCCGTCGTGTTGTGGGCCGGGTGGCCGCTCCTGGTCAAGGGCTGGCAGTCGGTGGTCTACCGTTCGCTGAACATGTTCACCTTGATCGCGCTGGGAGTTGGGGTGGCCTGGATCTACAGCATGATCGCCGCCCTGTTTCCCGGGATCTTCCCTCCCTCCTTCCGCGACGTGGACGGGAGGGTGGATGTCTACTTCGAAGCCGCGGCCATCATCACCGCGTTGGTCTTGCTGGGGCAGGTCCTCGAACTGCGCGCGCGCAGCCAGACCTCCACTGCCATCAAGTCTCTCCTGGAACTGGCGCCGAAGACCGCCCGCCGTGTGCGCGAAGACGGCAGTGACGAGGAGGTTCCCCTGGATGCGGTCCAGCCGGGGGATTCCCTGCGGGTGCGTCCGGGTGAGAAGGTTCCGGTGGATGGCGAGGTCGTGGAAGGAACCACCACCATCGACGAGTCGATGGTGACCGGAGAGCCCATTCCGGTGGAGAAGGGGACCGGCGACGAGGTCATCGGCGCGACCATCAACCAGACCGGTTCGATCGTCATACGCGCGGAGAAGGTCGGCAGCGAGACTCTCCTGGCGCGCATCGTCCAGATGGTGGCCGAGGCCCAACGCAGCCGGGCCCCCATCCAGAAGATGGCCGACCTTGCCGCCGCGTATTTCGTCCCCGCAGTCGTGCTGATCGCCATCATCACCTTCGCGGTATGGGCGATCTTCGGACCGGAACCCCGGATGGCCTATGCGATCATCAATGCCGTCGCGGTCCTGATCATCGCCTGTCCCTGCGCCCTCGGCCTGGCGACGCCCATGTCGATCATGGTGGCGACGGGCAAGGGAGCGATGGTGGGGGTTCTCTTCAAGAACGCCGAGGCGATCGAGACCCTGCGCAAGGTCGACACCCTCGTCGTCGACAAGACGGGAACCCTGACCGAGGGACGGCCCCGTCTTGTCGGGGTCCATTCCATCGCTTCGGTTCCGGAGACGGAATTGTTGCGCGCCGCGGCGAGCCTCGAGCGGGGCAGCGAACATCCCCTGGCGGCGGCCATCGTCGAAGGTGCGGAAGAAAGAGGTCTGGCCCTCTTGAGCGCAAGTGACTTCCAGTCGCATACGGGCAGCGGGGTGACCGGGACGGTCGACGGCCGATCGGTTGCCCTGGGCAATCAGACCCTCATGAGCGAACTGGGCCTGACGCCCGGCGATGCCACCGCCGAGGTCGAGAGGCTCCGCTCGGAGGGCCAGACGGTCATGTTCGTGGCAATCGACGGCGAATTGGCCGGATTCCTCGGCGTGGCCGACCCGATCAAGGAAAGCACGCCGGAGGCCATCCAGAAGCTGCAGTCTTCCAGGGTCCATGTGGTCATGTTGACCGGAGACAGCCGCACGACCGCCGAGGCGGTGGCACGACGGCTTGGAATCGACGAGGTCGAGGCCGAGGTCCTGCCCGATCAGAAGGCATCGGTGGTCCAGAAGCTCCAGGCGGCCGGACACAAGGTCGCCATGGCGGGGGACGGCATCAACGACGCCCCCGCACTGGCCGCTGCGGATGTCGGGATCGCCATGGGAACCGGCACCGATGTGGCGATGGAGAGCGCCGGAGTCACCCTGGTCAAGGGCGACCTCGGCGGCATCGTCCGGGCGAGGCGTTTGAGCCACATGACGATGCGCAACATCAAGCAGAACCTGTTCTTCGCGTTTGCCTACAACTCCCTCGGCGTGCCCATCGCAGCCGGGATCCTCTATCCGTTCACTGGACTCTTGCTCAGCCCGATCCTCGCGGCGGCGGCGATGAGTTTCAGTTCCGTATCGGTCATCAGCAACGCGCTGAGGCTGCGCCGCGTGGCGCTTTGAAGAAGGTCCCGCGTGGTGCGGGCAAAAAGGAGGGCATCATGCTCAGACGATCAATCCTCACGGCAGCCTTGGCTGTCCTGGTACTCCCCACCATGGCCCTGGCCCATGGAGGCGGACCGACCATGGCCGACATGGTGGCCCAGTACACCGCGATCGGCGATCTCCTGGCCGCGGACAAGACCGACGGTGTCGCTGGACACGCAGAAGCGATGTTGAAGATCATGGACGAGCACGAGGCCATGATGAAAGAGGGCGGCCACATGAAGGGCGAGATGGGCG
>CAZRMV010000004.1:187282-312330 GCA_964601275.1 uncultured bacterium
GACGAGCACGAGGCCATGATGAAAGAGGGCGGCCACATGAAGGGCGAGATGGGCGGCATGATGCACTCCAAGGAGGAGATGCAGGCCATGCACAAGGCCATGCGTGCATCCCTCACGGCCCTCAGCGCAAAGGATCTCACCCTCGAGTCCGCCCGCGACGCCTACAAGGACCTGAGCGAGCAGTTCGTGCCCATGGCGAAGATGGGCTACGAGAAGCGGGACCTGGATCCCTCATGGGTGGTCATGCATTGCCCCATGGCAAAAGCGGAATGGATCCAGAAGGACGGGAAGGTGATGAACCCCTACCTCGGCTCGAAGATGCTTCACTGTGGAACCAAGGTGTGGGATCTCTCCAACCCGCACGACGAGGGACACGATCAGTCCAAGAGCTCCGGACATCACATGGGTGGCATGCACTGATCCATGGGCCCACGGAAACCGGGCGGGTGCTCAGAAGAAGTAGTTCACCTGGACACCAGCCCGGTTTCCCCGGTACTGACCCACGTCGAAGTACAAGGGCGAATCCACCGACGTCGAGCTGTTGCGGTAGACGTAGAAGACCTGGGGCTGCCAGTGCCGATCGATTCTCCAGTAGAGTCGATTGGACCAGTGGATATCCTTGTCGCGGCGATCGAAATGCGCGGTATCCAGGGGATTGCTCGTGGTATAGCTCTGATGGGAGTAGACCAGGGTCTCGTCGAGTCGCAATCCCCCGGAGATTCTCCACGTGAACCCTCCCTGGAATCCATATTGATTGTTGCTGATGTCCGCAAGGGCGCCGGGTACCTGGTTGGGCCCCTTCGCGCGCGACCACCCCACCGATGCCAGGAACTTGAGACGCAGAGCCCGACTGGCCCGGTACCTGGCCCCAGCGGCTATCGAATAGGTGCTGTTGTCGCGTTCGTCGAAGGGGAAGTCGTAGTTCCGGTAGGCGAAATCGAACCCGAACAATCCAACCCAAGCCGGTGAGAAATTGTATCGGCTGTCCAGGGCGAGGGAGAACTTGTTGAACTGGGCGGCGGCGAAGCGAACTCCGGCGGGCCGCTCGGGCATCTGTCTCCAGAAGAGGTGACGCAGGTAGTAGCTCGGCGTATAGCGCAGGGCAAGCGCCACCGACCCGTCCCGAACCCGGCGGCGCAGGGACAGACCGAAACGCGAATAGTTCTTGATGGTGTTGCTGGTGTAGATCTGCGCGTCCGCCATGGCCCGCACGCGCCAATCGGAATGCCGGCGGATCTTCCAGAGATAGTCCACCCGTACTGCGGGAACGGCCACGAAATCATCGAGGCTCTCGATGGGGAATCGCTCGAGGGGCTGGGTCCGCCCCTCGAAGGTCTGGCGGTCCGAGTCGGAATAGTTGAACACGTTGTCGTCGTAGTAGAGGCCGAGATAGGCGTAACCGTCGAAACGGTGGCGCGGACGGCGGGACTTGTGCCGGCGTTTCTTCTTCTTGTGACTCCTGGACGACCGGTTGGAGGTGGCATGCTTGCTGCCGATCATTGCGGTGTGGGACATCTCGACAAGGGTCCCCGTGGCCGCCGAAGAGCTGACGGCGCTGAAGAGCCCACAGAGAAGACACACGGTCGCGATGGCGAAGTTCCGAATCGTCGTTGAGCTTCGGGAGATGGTGATGGTCATGGGGTCACACTCGCTTTGGGAACGGTGAATCGAAGGGCCACCAGATGGTGCGGCGCACTCGGGCGGACGACAAGACGGTGGCGACCCTTGGGAATGGAGAGGACGAAGGAACGCGCGCGACCGAGATTCCAGTCCGTGTGGTTCTGGCACTCGGCGACGAGCGACTTCGAGGTGGAAAGAGAACGGGAGAGGACTTCGTCCTGCAACCCGGAAATGGTCAAGCCGTAGGTTCGGGTTCCCTTGTCCCGCTCCAGGTAGACCAGACGGCTGACGATGCGCAGATGCGTGGGTCCGATGACCTCGACCACCACGGGTTGGTCGCCGGTGGCCAGGAAGTAGTTCCGGAGCTTTTCATTCACCACGATCGTGAGCGCGTCGGCCATGTCCACCGGATAGAGGGGCGACTGGTCGGAACTCTTCGACGGGGTACTGACCAGGAATCGAACGCCGGCCGCGGCGGCCTCGTCCCCCTCGAGACGGAACTCGAGATGATGGTTGCCCAGGCCGAGACGGAGACTGAACTTGCGCGAATGCGCGGCGATCTCCCCCGAATCGCGCCACCGAAGCCCACTGGGGGTGCTCGTGGTATCGACCGTCTTGATCACCTTGCCCCGATCGGTGACCACGATCCGGTAATCGATCTCCCGGTCGAGGGTGTCGGCGGGGATGACCCGGACGAGACATTTCAGATCGGCCGGCCCCTTCAGCTCGAGGGGCATGGAACGCTCCTTCTCGAGCCGGTAGTAGAGCCGGGTCTTTTCCGAGATGGTCAGCCACATCTTCGTCCCCGACTCAGGCCGCGTGAGACGGGAAGCCGAAGCGATGCCGGTTCCGGCGAGAAGCACCAGGGAAAGAAGGACCAGGGGGATTCGACGGGGGTTCATGGCGCCACATCCCGTGGAGAAGGCCGTGGATTGCGCTGGACGTAGTGTTTCAGATCGACCCGCACGACGGTGAAGACCACGATCGCCAACAGGATCGTCAAGATCGTGGTGAGGGTCGTGTCGATACGATTGCGAAAGAAGAGATTACCTTCGCCCATGGTCGGGGGGTCGGCGCCGACCACGACGGGAAGCCCGAAGCGGCGGTTGATCACACGGACACTGGTGAGGTTGATGATGGGAACGCCTTCCTTGGACATGCGGTTGACCACGGCGTTGATGGGATAGTTGGCCGGCGGCAGGCGGCGGGAGTATCCGGGGGGAATGAGATCGTTGTTGTAGGCTCCCCCGACGCTGGCGATGCCTCCCCCGATGTTGACGTACGCAGCATAGCCGGCCTGGCCGCTGCGGGCATGATAGATCGTCATCCGCGCCTGGATGCTGGCCTCCAGGGTCGGGGCCTCGATCAGGATGACCCCGTTGCGGGTGATGGCTTCGCGGAGCAATCGGCGGCCCTCGGGCGAAAGACCCCGGCCATTGTCCCCGCCGCCGCCGAGGGACGCCGCCACCGACTTGTAGGGCAGGATCTTGTGCTCGCGGAGGATTCTCTCCATGTCGAGCCAGGTGAGTTGCGGGCGGTTGGCGCCGAAATCGGAGGCGCCGATGGATGCGATGACGACCGGGGTCACCCCCATGGCGTGGCACGCGGAGAGAAGCGCGATGTTCCAGCCCGGCATCGAGCCGGTCAACCCCACCGCGATCCGATCTCCGCGGTGCACATGCGCCTTCTGCAAGAGCTCGATGAAGGCGGCGGCCGCGTTGGGGTTCGTGGCCAGGATCTTCGCGGTGACGAAACCACGGTCCGAGGTGATCAGGGAGTGTTCCAGGCCGATCAATCCGGTCTCCCATGGGTCATTGGTCGGGTCGATGGTCTCCCCCTGGGCGAGCAGTTCGGAACGGATGGTGTTCTGCGCCAGCACCGCGGTCTTCACCGCGTCGATCTTGATGTCGTAGTCCGATACGAGGATCCGGTGCGCGCTTCGCTCGGCCAGGCCGTAGACGGCCAGGGAAAGGATGGCCAGGGCGATGAGGTGCCAGTCGGGAACGCGTTCCTGCCGCCACTTCATAGTACGCCTCCCCCCAGGCCAATGGTTCCTCCGGAGAGGATCACCAACAACAGGCGCACGAAAGTGGCCGCGACGAGCATCATGGCGAGGGTGGGAACGATTCCCTGGCGGTCCATCCAGTTGGCGATCAGCCCCGGGATGATGAGCCCGATGGTGTGGAATTCCAGGTCGAGCCCGGCCACGTGGATGGTGAGATACTCCCGCGACAGCCACCCCAACAGGAAACCGATGATCACGGTGAAGACGATGCGCCTCCGGCCGTAGATGAACGCGAAGCGGCTCAGAAGACGCAGGAGACCGAAGGTCGCCAGGGCCACGATGATCGTGCCGGCCACCCGGAAGGGCTGATGCATCATCAGTGCGATGTAACCGGGTACCACCATCCCACCGGCGGCGATCCCCAGGACTTCGCTGGAGATGAGGCTGAAGATGAGCCCCAGTCCGACCGACTCGATCAAGAGCAACTGCAGGGCTTCGTTATACATGGGTGGCTTCCGCCTTTTCGCTGAACAACTGCGCGATCTCCTCGCCGAGCCCCACGATGTTGCCCAGACCGTAGATCACCGCGGGGCGGTCGGTGGGCAGCCGGTGGATGTGTTCATGGATCTCACTGGCCGTCCGCCCAGTCAGGTCATAGTGGGTCTTGCGGGGAAGGTTCTGGTGCTCGATGTATCGCAGGAGAGGGGCGGTGCCGTCTCCCGCGATCAAGACCGTATCGAGGGGAAGACGATGGCAGACCAGTTCACCGAGTTGCTCGGAGCGCTGGATACGATCGGGGCGGCAGACCAACAGGCCGACGATGCGTGAGTCCGGCGGGATGATCTCCTTCAACCGCTCCCAGACCAGGACATAGGAATCGGGGTCGTTGATCGCGAATCCGTTGACGAACCAGAGCGGCTGGCCGTCCCGCTCGAGACGCTCGATCCGAAGGGCGCCGGGATCGGGAGTCGAGACGTGCATTCCCTTCAGGGCGACCTCGCGGGAGACCCCGAGTTGGCCGCAGATCTTCAGGGCGAGCGCGACGTTGTCCGGGTGTTCGATGTAGGAGAACCCGGCGAGTTCCTCGGCTGTGACCGACTGGGGATCGACCGCGTGGACGGTCGTGCCCCGCTCGTTCGCCACCGATCGGTAGGTCGGCAGGTAGGTGGAATCCGGGGTGAAGAAGACGCCGTGGTGGGATATGGTGCGGGCCAGGCTCCGGGCGACATCCGCCACGGTAGGGCCCATTTCGTCCAGGTGATCCGCCCGCGCGTTGGTGATGGCCGAGTGGGTGGAACGGACGATGCGGTCCTCCAGCAGGGACTGCAACTCGGGTTTGATGGCCATGCACTCCAGAACGAGGACCTCGGCCTCGAGCTGGGCCGCTCTCCGGATGATGTGGACCTGCTCGATGATGTTCGCCTTGCCGGCCCGGACGACGGGAACCTCGGTGCCGTCGGCATAGATGAAGCGGGGCTTGGTTCCGGTGGTCTTGGCGATGGTACGGATGCCTCCCGCCCGCAGACCGGCGGCGATCAGCCGGGTGACCGAGGACTTGCCGCGGGTTCCGTTGACATGGATCCGGACCGGAATACAGCCCAGATGACGCTGGTGCTCCCTCGCCTCGTGGACGAAGGCCGCCACGAGCAGCAGGAGCAATGCGCTGAGGATGAGTGGACTGGACATGGGAAGCCGTGGAATCGGGTTGATCTGGACTACGCACCCCGGTGATCTTTGCAGGGATCATACCGAGTTCCCCTGGAATCTGCCCGTGATTCGTGGAGGGCGCGGCCTAATGGTACGGAACGAGACCGGTTGGTCAGCGGGAGTCCCTCCTCCTCCGTCGGAACTTCGAGCGGCAGGTGGACGAGATCGTCGGTCAAGGCGCAGTCGCGCTTCCGGCCCGCCCGCTCAGCTCAGCGGCCGCAAGCCCAACTTCACCCCGGGTTGGGGCGGACGGCGGAAGGGACCCAGGCCGGGGTCGACCGAGGTGCCCATGGCGAGCCAGTCGTCGTGCAGGTCGAGGAGCTCGTTCGTCGCCGTATGTGCCTGTTGCGCCTGTCGGGCGCTTTCGAAACGGCCGCTGAATGGAGGGGATGTCGCATCGCGCAGGATGAGCGCTTCCCAATCGGCCGAGCGGTACAGGGTGCGATGGATCTGGCCATGGGCGCGTGCCGTCGCGGCCATGACCGAGCGGTAACGGGTCCAGCGGTGATCATCCCAGCCCAGTCGGAAGTCTTCGGTGGAAGGACGGCTGAACCGCGTGGCCATGAGCTGTCCGGCCCGGCGGCCCTTGTGGGCGAGTCGCTGCACGGTGAGGGGATCCATGTCTAGATTCAGGCCACCTTCGTACTTGGTCTGCCAGATCTCCACCACCCGATCCCGGGTGCCGGGCAGGGGAAGAACCGAGTCGTCGTACCAGTTCTGCATGGTATCCACGATGGCCGAGAAGAACCGGCCCATCATGCCCAGGGGAGATCCGGGATGGATGCGTCGCCACCGCTCGCCCGCCCCGTCGCTGCGCCGGTGGATGGCGTAGACGTTGTCCTGGCTCCGGTGGCCACGATCGGCGCGGGGATCGGGTGAGAACTGCCGGAGATTGATGCCGATGGTGGGCCAGCGGGGGACCATGGCGTCGAAGAAATGGATGGGGAAGTTGCTGCTGATCCCGCCGTCACTGAACCAGACGGTCTCGGGGCGGCGCCGCTGGCCGGCCGCAAGCTCTCGCTGAGGGTCGATCTGCCCCAGGGGAACCGCCGAGATCAAGCCGGGGAAGCTCAGGCTCATGCGCGTCGCCACCACCACGGGGAGATCCCGGGCCTCGGGAAACCGATGCCACCCGGAGGTATCGATTCCCGGATCGCCGCCGGAGGGCGGGGAGTGGTCCACCATCCATCGCACCACTTCACGGGGGAAGAGTTTCTCGAAATCCTCTCGGCGGAAGTACAACGACTCCTCCTGGAACGGCAGCACGTAGGGTCGACCGTGGGTGAGGGCGGTGGTGACCATCTTCAGCTCGATGGAATGGTCGTTGGCCTTCAGCAGCGTGCGCCCGGCGGGAGGAACGGGGGCGTCCCAGAGATCTCCGAAGGTCAAGGGTCGTCCCGGAGGCAGCCCCGCCACCTCGTTGAGCTTGGTGTGCAACCACGGGGTCAGGCTTGCCGCTTCTCCGGTGGGAGCGTCCGCCATCCCCGAAGCCAGACCGAAGTTGTTGTCGACCACCGCGCGCAGTTGTCCTCGAAGCAGCCGAGAGAGAACGATTCCGGCCAGGCCCAGCGAGAAGAAGACCCCTCCGAGGATCCCGGTCGAGCTCGTCCATGCGCGGGACAGCGGGCCCACAGGCTGAGGCATCCAGCCGGGGGCGAAGCCCAGGCCGGCGGCGCAGGAGAGCCCGAGCACCACCAGCCCCGGCAGGATGGCCAGGACCAGCCTCCCCGGCCAATGCCGGAAGCAACGCAGGAGCACCCTCGCAAGCCGCAGTCTCCGGTAGCTGGCGGCCTTCCGGGCGAGGTCGAAGAGCGCTCGGGTCGGCGGGTCGGGCCGGAAGAGCTGGGCCAGGCGCCGGTGGCTTCCCAACCACCGGGGAAGATCCTCGAGGAGGGTGAACCCTCCCATGTCATCGAATCCAGGGGAGTTGCGACGGCGGTATTCGGCGGCCGCGGCGCACGCGGCCGCGATCGCGCCGGCCGAGCTTCCCCCCAGGTTCTTCAGATGGAAACGCCGGGCCAGTTCTCCCACGGCCAGGGGATAGGTCACGCCGCTGGTGACTCCCCCTTTCATCACGATGTCGCAGAAGACGGGGGCGCTGAAGCTTCGGCCATCACCAGGCCCTGGACGGGACGATTCCATGGCACACCACCGAGGACAGAGGAAGGAAGGCTCGGCCATTCTCACCACCGGCTGGCGGCGGATCAATCGAAATGCCGGGGGATCCCGGGCACAAGAGCAGAACAAGTCCCGATACTCCCGCTCTGCGGGGCGCCCCTCGGCGTGCATGGCGTCGAGCCGGCGCCAAACCTATTCTGTGCCAACCAGGACGAATCCGGTTCATGGCCCCGTTCCCCGGAAAGCCGCAGTTGAGCTTGATCGGAACCACACTTGCCCACTATGAGATCCTCGAGAGCGTGGGCCGGGGCGGGATGGGGGAGGTCTATCGTGCCCGGGACACCAAGCTCACCCGTGATGTCGCACTGAAGGTCCTCCCGAAAGAACTCGCCAGCGACCCCGAGCGCATCGCCCGTTTCCAACGCGAAGCCCGCACCCTCGCCAGCCTGCAACACTCCAATGTGGCGTCGATCCACGGATTCGATGTGGTGGATGGAATCCACTTCCTGGTCATGGAGCTCGTCGAAGGGGAGAATCTCGCGGTCCGGCTGCAGCGAGGGGCGGTTTCCCCCGAGGAAACCCGGGTTCTGGCCCGGCAGATCGCGGCCGGGCTGGAAGCGGCGCACGAGAGGGGAATCGTCCACCGCGATCTCAAGCCGGCGAACATCATGATCACCTCCGAAGGCCAGATCAAGATCCTCGATTTCGGCCTCGCGCGCGCCTGGTTCGGCGAGGACAGCGAATCGGGGGATATCGCCCTCTCTCCGACGATCACCGCCGCGATGACCCAGGCGGGGACCATCCTGGGGACCGCCGCCTACATGAGTCCGGAGCAGGCCCGGGGAAAGAAGGTCGACCGGCGCGCCGACATCTGGGCCTTCGGAGTGATCCTGTGGGAGATGCTCACCGGCTACCAGCTCTTCGAGGGGGAAACGGTCAGCGACACCCTCGCCGCGGTACTGCGCGCCGAACCCGAATGGAGCGAACTTCCCCGCGACGAGGCCCCCGCCCTGTGCCACCTGATCGAACGGTGTCTCCAACGCGACCCCAGATTCCGTCTGCGGGACATCGGCGAGGCGAGAATCCTTCTGGAAGATGCTTCCGCCGACAGTTCACGCTTTCGGCTCTCTGCGATGGGAGGCCTCCCGGCCACTGGAGGAGGCCGGGACACGGGGCGGTCCTGGTTCCTCTTGATCGCGGTGGCGGTGCTGTTCCTGTTGCTGGGCTCGATCCTGGGTTGGAAGATCCTGGGCCGACCGCCCGCATCGCCCGTGCTGCACGCGATGATTCCTGCACCCGGCGGAACCCGCTTCCGCCTGATCCCCGAAGCACCCGGCCCGGCCCGGCTGTCCCCGGATGGTCGCAAGATCGTCTTCACCGCCCAGGACGAGGACGGGGTCACCGCCCTGTACCTGCGCTACCTCGACCAGGATGGATCCAATCGCCTGACCGGGACCGAGAACGCCGTCTACCCCTTCTGGTCCCCGGACAGCCGCTTCATCGGATTCTTCACCACGCCGGGGGACAAATTGCGGAAGGTCGCGGTCCGGGGAGGGCCTCCAGTCACCCTGTGCGCCGCGCCCAACGGCAAGGGGGGCACCTGGAACCGGGATGGGGTCATCCTCTTCGCTCCCAGCCACAATACGGTGATCCACCGGGTGCAGGACACCGGAGGGGAACCGGTGGCTCTCACCCGCCTGGGATCGGATGAGGATTCGCACCGGCATCCCCGCTTTCTTCCCGACGGGCGGCATTTCCTGTTCCTTGCCCGAAAGAAACCCGCGGCGCCCTTGCAGTCGATCTACCTGGCGTCCCTCGACGATCCCCAGGGACGGGTTGTCGCCCAGAGTGTGACCCAGGCGGAATACTCCCGGGGCCATCTGCTGACCGTGCGCGAGAGGACACTCCTGAGCACACCCTTCGATCCCGAGGTCATCGATCGAAGCCCCACCGGGGGAACGCCGCTGGTGGAGAACATCCTGAGCCTGGGCGACGCGTCGGTGGGGGTGTTCTCCGCGACGTCCAACGGAACGCTGATCTACCAGACCGGGTCGACCATGGTGGAACGGGTACTTCAGATCGTCGACCTCGGAAGTCACGCGGTCTCCACGCTGGGCCTTCCAGGAAGCGTCTACTATCCCCGGGTCTCTCCCGATGGGCGGCACGCGGTCGTGGAAGTGGAGAACGAGGGTGAAGAGGGAACGGACCTCTGGTTGGTCGACCTGGAAACCGGTCTCCGTACGCGCTTCACCTTCGCCCCGGGCGACGAGACCCACGCGGTCTGGACTCCGGATGGTTCTTCGATCATCTACAGCGCGATCCGCGACAGCGTCAGCCAGATCATCCAGGAGCCGGTCGAGGGAACCGGAGGGTCCGCGGTTCTCCTGGAGGACAACCGATACATGGCTCCCACCTCGGTGCGGCCGGACGGAAACACTCTCCTGTTCGATCATGATTCCGCGGGCACCGGTCTCGATATCGAACAGCTTCCACTTCCCTCGGGCGGCGAAGCGACCCCGGTGCTCGTCACCGCGCAAGGAGAGGCCGACGGGCAGTTCTCCCCTGACGGACGCTGGATCGCCTATCTCGCCCAGTCTCCGGCCGGCTGGGATATCTTCGTGATGCCGGCCGAGGGGGGAGCCCGCAAGTGGCAGATCACCACCGGGGGGGCGGTCTATCCGCGATGGACCGACGAAGGCAAGGAGCTGTGGGTCAACGGCTTTGAAGGAGAGATCACCGCGTATTCGGTGGACGGAAGCGGCAATACCTTCAAGCTGGGCCCGGCCCGGGCGGTGGCGAAGACGGGAGTGCCCACGGTGTCCGGGGTGTCCTATGACCTCTACCCCGGTTCACAGAAGATCCTGCAGGCCGTTCGCGATGCCACCAGAGGCGAGCAGGTTTCCCAGTTGCACCTGGTCACCGACTGGCAACGTGCACTGGTGCACTGACCCCGGGGTTGTCACCCCGTCGCGCGCTCACCGAGGATGCCCGGCCCGGATCCTCGGCACCGATTTTCTCCGGTCGACCGAGACCAAGCCGCCTATTGCCTCGTGACCGCCGGGCCCAGGCCCAGTTCCTGGAGCAGGGCCTCATCCCCTTCGTGGTTCTGCTTCCAGTACGGGGTGCGCATCGATCCGGTCAGGACCCCCTCGAGGTCCGGGGCCAGGCTCCAGCGCAGGATGCGGTGGGGCGATTCGGCCTCGATCTCAAACCGCCCCGTGCGCCCGTCGGCGATCTCCAACCGGTAGACGATGGCCCGGAAAACCCCCGCGGGAACCGTCACCGCGTCGGTGGCCCGATCGCGCGTGATGGCGACCCGGGTCCATTCCGCCTTCCGATGCAGAAGGCGCTGGACGAAAGCCGACGGCAAAAAGGGCAATTCGATGGAGGCGCCGGGCTCGAGGAAGTCGCCCTTCAGTCCGCGGAGCCGAATGAAGAGTTCCTCCTCGGTCACCCCCCCGGCCGGGCGATCCAGGCGGGTCACCCCGCTTTCCCCCTCGAAGTAGCTGAACACCTTCAGCTCGATGGCGTCGTCGTGGAAGATGCTTTCGGAGTAGATCTGGCCACACCACTCGGCGCTGGTGAAGGAGATCTTCAAGGGAGAGAAGTCGCTGGTCCGGCAGAAGATCGAGGCCATGGTGTTGTAATCGTAGATGCCGGTCTGGAAATCACGGACCAGGTTGAGTTTCAGGACCTCGGTGACATCTCCGGGGTCCTGTGACGGGTCATCCGCCTTCACCCGCGTGCTGATCCGGAACGGTTCGGTCACGTAGATCATGACCGCTTGCCCGGCCCGTTTCTCCCCGTAGCGTTCGACGGTCAATCGATATCCGTCGATCTCCGCGCGGCCATCGTGCCAGGTCTTGCCGAAGGTATCGTTGGCCCGCGCTCCCCCGACGGCGGCGAAGAACAGCAAGATCAGCACGGCGCCAGGGGCGATGGACTTCCACCGAAGATCCCCCCTGCCGTTTCTCACGACTCCGCCTCACCGGCGAATTGCTCGAAGACCTCGATCAATTCCGTGGCCAGGCTCTGCTCGTCGTGGTGTTGGATCTTGTGACGCGGCACGAAATGCACCAGGCGGCCATCCTGGAACAGCGCGATCGAAGGGCTGCTGGGAGGGATCTCGGCGAAGTATTCCCGGGCCCGGGCGGTCGCTTCGAGGTCCTGGCCCGCGAAGACGGTTCCCACCCGTCGCGGAAGCACCGAGTGGCGCAAGGCGAGCTTGACCCCGGGGCGCGCCTGCCCGGCCGCGCAACCACAGACGGAATTGACGATGAGCATGGACAGCCCCTGCTTCTCGGCGAAGAAGGCATCGACTTCGGCGGCGGTCGTCAGGGAGACCGCGCCGGCGTCCACCAACTCCTGACGCATGGGATCGACGATATCCACCGGGTACGGCATGGGAGAAGGTCCTTTCGTCGCGTGGGGGAATCGAGGGGAGGAGTGGTCAAAGTAGGTCAAAGCGGCGAGCCTCGCATCTTGTCCCCCACCGAAGACGAGGTCCGGAATCCTGGGATCCCGGACCTCTTACTCTGCCTTGGGGAGCGGGTCGGATCAAAGGCCCCCGCCCATGCCGCCGCCGGTGTCCCCGCCGCCCATGCCGCCGCCGGTGTCTCCGCCACCCATGCCGCCGCCGGTGTCTCCGCCACCCATACCGCCGCCGGTGTCTCCGCCACCCATACCGCCGCCGCCCATGCCACCGTGGCCATGCTCCAGGTCGCCGTCCCCGTGGTGGCCTCCCCACATCACATCGTCGACCGGGCTGCAGCCACCGTAGTCATGGCCCATCTGCTCCGGGCCCATCCAACCCTGCTCCTGCATGTAGTCCATCATCTGGGCAAGCTGCTCGTGTTGACGGACCCGCATGTGCAGGGCTTCGTAGACGTTGTCACCATCGCCCTGGTGCATCTGCGCGGCCATGTACATATGACCGATCTGCCTCAGTTCCTGGCCGCGATAGCCCTGCTGGAGCGCCTCGCCGCAGAGACCGATCGCGCGGTCCGAATCCATCCCCATCTCCTTGAGCTCGGTGGCGGTTTCGCTGGCCGCGGCGAGGTCGACAAGACTGCAGTCCCCGTCCCGGAGGCGCTCCCGTGCGTGGGCGCGCAGTTGATCCAACTCCTTCTCATCCAGTCCGCGCCACATGTCCATCGCGATTCCGCGCTCGAGTTGACGCTCCACCTGGGGACTGCCGACCCCATCGAGACCTTCGTGGCGCGCCTGCTCCATGTACTGGTGGGCGTGACGGGTATATTGCCCCATGCGCTCGACCGCGTTCTCCAGGACCGGCTCGGGAGCCCCTTTCATCACCCCTTCTTCCCACTTGCGGCAGGGAAGATCGGTGGGCATGCCATCCCGGGCCAGTTCGAGGACGGTCTCCTGCAGACGCATCTGGGAGCGCATGGAGACTCCATCGGGATTCTCCGGGAAGAGGGTCTCCATTTGATCTTCGGGAAGATCGTACTGGATGCATTCCTCGAGATGTTGCCGCATGCGCTGACGGTCTTGATCGCTCAGGGAATCATACTGGTCCACCCGATCCATGTACCGGGACCACGTGTTCTCGTGGTTCTGGGCTCGGGTCTCAAGCTGCCCCTGGTTCTGCGCGTCGTCCATCGCCTGGGCCAGGGCCGTGCCCCCGCCGAGGGCCAGGACGGAGATCACAACCACACTCGTCATCCACGCAAGTCGCTTCATCATGGCGAAGTACCTCTCTTGGGTTCGGACGAGACCGCGGGCTCATCGGCTCGTCACCTTCAGCCCATGAGACGAACCCCAAGGGCCGAGGTTACAGCAAATCTCTCTCAGCGGACTTCGAGCCACCCGTTGCGGTTGCCGAAGCCATCGTCGACCGTCACAGGGCTCTCCGGGGGCGTCACCGGCTTGCCATCCACCAGGTAGATGTACTGGTAGACTCCCCGGGGGATCTTTCTCACCAATTCCCACCACCCGTCTCCCACCGCGCGGAGCGCCTCGCCCCCGCGCTTCCATCCGTTGAAATCGCCGGCTACGGCCACCCGGCCGGCGCCGGGGGCGTGCAGCCGGAAGACCACTCCGTCCTCCCGCTGCCGGGGCCCCTCGGGTCTGAAGCTGCGGGTGTGGGCCGCGTCGGTCACCGACGTTCCCGCGCCGAAGAGCGACGGGCCCAGGTTCAGGGACAGCTCGATCCGGTTGGTGTCCTGGTCGACCCCCTGGGGATCGGTGTAGATGCCGTCGGACCAGCGGACGGTGAGGTCGAGACCGGGAGAGAACTCGTAACCCAGGCCCACGCCCCACTGGACGTAGTCATCGTGATCGATTTCGGCGGCGCGCCGGCTGAAATTGCGTCGCTGCCGTCCGTAGCGGAGATCGAGGTACAGTCTTCGGAGCATCGTCCACCGAAGGCTGAAGTTCGTGAGCAGGGCACCGCCGTCGAAGTCCGGGTCGATCGAGTTGGTGGCCCGTCCCACGAGGGAGATCCGCAACAGGAGATTCCGGGCCGGGATCATCGAGAAGTTGGCGCCGGCGTTCCACCGGGCCTCCCGGTAGTTGGTGAGCTGTTCCTGGTCATCCAGCGCGTCGGCGCGGGGATAGGACACTCCCCTGGCGCCGACGAACCCCTCGATCCGCCACCGATTCGACAGGTAGTCGATTCCGATCTCGCCACCTCCGCCGAAGCGCCGGAGGTTGCTTTGCTCGGTGTCATTGAAGTAGTCGCCGGAGAGCGAGACCCGAAGCCGCGTACGCCCGGACAGGGAAAGAAACAGATCACCCCAGGCCACCTGCCCGTAGAGAGTCCGATTCACCTCGTTGGCGAAGCGCTCGGCGGTGGCCCGCGTGCCGATCCTCAGGTCCAGGCTCTCTGAGGGCCGGTGCTTCAGTTGGAAACCCGGCGAGATATCGAAGAAGGCGCCGCCCGGCACCACGACCGCCGCCCCGGTAGGATCGAGCAGGAGATTGTCCTCGTAACCGCCGGAAATCCGGAGGAAGGGAGCGAGGGTCCAGTTGCCCTGGGCGATTGCGGGCGCGGCGCTCACGACCGCCAGGAAAACGGCGAGATACGAGCCCGTAACCATGACCGTTCTCGTCGAGCCGTGGCGCCGCGCCCACCCTGCCGAAAGCAGGCGAATGCGGGGAAGAAAACCGTACATCTTCGAGAGTCTCCCGAATGGATGGTGGATCACTGGGAGTCGATCAGGCTCCCAGATCGAGGACGGCATTCCGGTTTCCGAAGCCGTCGTCCCGTGTGTGGGTGGCCAGCGGGTCGGTGACCCAGCGCTTGCCGTTCTCGACGAACATGTACTCGTACGATCCGGGAGGCAGCACGAGCGTCGTGGTCCACACCCCGCCTTCCCTCTTCATGGGAAGGCTGCGCGCGTTCCACCCGTTGAAGCTGCCGGCCACCGAGACCGAGCGGACATCGTCCCGGCGGGGCACATAGACCAGGCGGACGATCCGGAAGTCGGCGGCGTGGGGGGCCTGCGTCGTGCCGGTCACGGTGGCGACCTTGCCGGGAGTCATTCCCACGGTCAGGGTGGACCCGGAAGAAGGTGAGAGTCCGTCGGCAGCCGGGGCGACGCCGGACCTGTCGACCGTCACCCGCCCCAACCCGAACGCGAGCACCAGGACGGCGGCCATGGCGAGACCAGAGGCCCACCGATTCCAGCGGAAGCCCCGGTTCATCGGGCCAAGGGACGAGGAGCCGGCGGTCCTCGAGGAGGAAACGCCGGCGCGGGAGCTCTCGCGGACGATCCGCTCCATGACCCGGTCGGTGAATCCTCCGGGAGCGGCCGGGCGGTCAAGCTGCCGGGCGGCGGCCAGGAGCCTCTCGTGATCCCGAAGTTGCCAGGCCAGACCGGGCTCCTGTTCCAGGCGATCGAGGAAAACCCGCGCCTCCTCCTCGCTCAAGTCCCCATCCAGGTAGCGGGCCAACAGTGCATCCATGATTCCTGCTCCTCTTTCTCTTCCTCGCCGGTCATCCGGCGCGGTGCGAGAAAAATCAACGACCTTGGGCCGAGCGGGCGCCGTTTCCGTTGGTTTCCAGGTACTCCCGCAACAGCTTGCGGGCGCGGTGCGATCGCACCTTCAACGATCCGACGCTGCTGCCGGTGATCGAGGCGATTTCCTCGTAGGGCATCTCCTCCAGGTGTCTCAAGACGAAGACCTCCCGGTAGGCCGGAGGAAGCGCCCGGATGCCGTCTTCCAGTCGCTCGCGCAACTCGCGCGCATCGAGATCGCTGGTGGGATCGAAGGAGCGGCGGGTTTCTTCGAGCCGCGCGGCGTCCCCGCTTTTCTCCTGCAACTCCTCGAGGGAAACCACCTTCGCTCTCTTGCGGCCGCGGTGATGATCCCGGGCCGCGTGCAGGGCGATCTGGACCAACCAGGTGCCGAAACGCGCGTCACCCCGGAAGCCGTCGAGAGAACGCCAGGCCCGGACGAAGGTCTCCTGGGCCAGCTCCTCCGCCACCTCGGGATCGGAGGCCAAGCGCAACAGGATCGCGTAGACGGTGTCGCGATGGCGGTCGACCAGATGCCGGAAGGCCTCGGTGTCGCCGCCCAGGACCGCGTTGATGATCACGGTGTCGTCGCCCACGATCCCCCGATCCGTCATGACCCTTGCCCCCCATCGCCGGATTGCTTCCGGGGCGGCCTCTTTGGATGAGAAGCCGCCCGCGGAAAATGGTTACAGGGTATTTTCCCCACTGGGGACCGAAGCGCCGCCTCGAGCCCGATCCATCATCCCGCGCAGCTTGAGGCTGAACTCCTCCCGCGCGGAATAGAGGACCGGTACGATGAACTGCGTGATCAGGGCCAGGACCATCCCGCCGAAGGAGGGAATGGCCATGGGCACCATGATGTCGCTGCCTCGTCCGGTCGAACTCAGGACCGGCAGGAGGGCAAGCACCGTGGTCGCGGTGGTCATCAGACAGGGCCTTATCCTCCGAACCCCCGCCGCGACGGTCGCTTCCCGGATCTCCTTCACGTTGGCGGGGCGGCGCTCCCGGAAGGACTGCTGCAGGTAGACCGCCACGACCACGCCGTTGTCGCTGGCAATCCCGAACAGGGCGATGAACCCCACCCAGATGGCGACGCTCAGGTTGATCGGGTGCACCTGGAAGAGGTCACGGAGATTGACGCCGAAGACCGAGAAGTTCAGGAACCAGGACTGTCCGTAGAGTCCGATCATGAGGAAGCCTCCGGCCCAGGCCACGAAGATACCGCTGAAGACCATCAGGGTCGTGCTGACACTGCGGAACTGGAAGTAGAGGATGAGGAAGATGAGGAACAGGGCCAACGGGAGGACGACCATCAGCTTCTTCTCGCTGCGGACCTGGTTCTCGTAGCTTCCCGCGAAGGAGTAGCTCACCCCGGGGGGAAGAACGAATTCGCCGGAATCGATCTTCTCCTGGATCAGACGCTGGGCGTCGTTGACCACCTCCACTTCCGCGAAGCCCGGCTTCTTGTCGAAGAGAACGTACCCCACCAGGAAGGTATCCTCGCTCTTGATGATCTGGGGTCCCCGCACGTAGCGGATGTCCGCCAACTGGATGATCGGGATCTGCGCGCCCGATGGCGTGGGAACGAGGATCGTGCCCAGGCTCTCGATGCTGTCGCGCAATTCCCTCTGGTAGCGCACCCGCACCGGGTAACGCTCGCGCCCTTCGACGGTGGTGGTGAGGCGCTTGCCGCCGATCGCCACCTCGATGACGTCCTGCACGTCGCGGACGTGCAGGCCATAGCGGGCGATGGCGTCCCGGTCGATCTCGATCTCCAGGTAGGGCTTGCCGACGATCCGATCGGCGAAGACCGCCGCGGGCTCGACCGAGGGGACCTCCTTGAGGATTTCCTCGAGCTCCAGGCCCACCTTCTCGATGGTATGGAGATCCGGCCCCTTCACCTTGATTCCCATGGGCGCCCGCATGCCGCTCTGGAGCATCACGATGCGGGCGGCGATGGGCTGCAGCTTGGGGGCCGAGGTCGTCCCCGGGATCTGGGCGACCTTGATGATCTCATCCCAGATGTCGTCGGCTGAACGGATGTGATCCCGCCACTGCCGGTAGGGACGACCATGGGGGTCGGGGATCAGCTCTCCGGCATCGTCCCGCACGTACTCGCCGTGGCGGTACTTGAACCGGATCCGCCGGCCCGACTTGTCGACCTTGTACTCGGGCAGATAGTTGATCACCGCCTCGACCATGGAGATCGGCGCCGGATCGAGGGAAGTGTCGGCGCGTCCGATCTTGCCGACCACTGATTCGACCTCGGGGATGGCCTGGATGGCCATGTCCAGCTTGCGGATCACGTCGAGTGCCTCCCCGATGGAGGCGTGGGGCATGGTGGTGGGCATGTAGAGGAAGCTTCCCTCGTCCAGGGCGGGCATGAACTCCTTGCCCAGACCCCTCCAGATCACCATGCCCCCGATGAACAGGACCACCGGAAGCGAGAGGAAGAGCAACTTGTGCTGAAGGCACCAGGCGAGGATCCGCCCGTAGGCCCGGATGAAGAACTGGAACGCGAAGAGAAGCCCGAGGATGATCGCAAACAGGAAGATCGCGTTGCGCAGGAAACCCTTCTCCGGACCCAGGGGCAACCACGTGCTGGTCAGCAGCATGCCCACCAGCGCCAGCATGATCCAGTTGGCCGAGTTGGTGATCCAGTCCCTTGCCCGCGGGGGAATCCTCTCTTCAAGCAGGAGGTAGAGCCCATAGAGCGCCAGGACCACGCCGGCCCAGGACAAGCCCTTCAGCAACAGGATGATTCCGAGGACCACCCACAGCGAATTGAAGACGCGACGGAGCGGCTTCAACCCGATGCGTCGGCCCAGCAGCATGTGGGCGAAGGGCGGCATCAGGGTCAACGAGACGATCAGCGAAGCGATGAGGGCGAAGGTCTTGGTGTAGGCCAGGGGTTTGAAGAGCTTTCCCTCGGCGGCGGTCATGGTGAACACCGGCAAGAAGCTCACCACGGTGGTGGCGACTGCGGTGACCACCGCCCCGCCCACCTCGCTCGCCGCGCGGAAGATGATTTCCTTGGTGTCCTCTCCCTCGTGTTTCTCCGCGAGATGGCGCAACATGTTCTCGCTGAGAATCACTCCCATGTCCACCATGGTTCCGATGGCGATGGCGATTCCCGAGAGCGCGACGACATTCGCGTCGACGTGGAACATCTTCATGCCGATGAAGGCCATGAGCACCGCGATCGGCAAGAGCCCCGAAACCAGGGCGGAGGTCTTCAGGTGCCGTACCATGAAGATGACCACGATGATGGTGATGAGGATTTCCAGGACCAGGGCTTCCTCGAGCGTTCCCAGGGTTTCGTGGATGAGTCCGGTGCGGTCGTAGAAGGGAACGATGGTCAGCTTGGACACCGTGCCGTCGGGAAGGGTCTTGCTGGGAAGCCCCGGCGAGATCTCCGCGATCTTCTCCTTGATCCGGTCGATCGTCGCCAACGGATTCTCCCCGAAGCGGACGACGACCACTCCTCCCACCGCTTCAGCTCCGCCCTTGTCCAGGGCGCCACGGCGAAGAGCCGGTCCCAGGGTGACCGTCGCCACGTCGGCGATGGTGACGGGGACATTGTCCACCTCGGCGATGACCGATTTCTCGATGTCCCCGAGGTTCTTGATGAAGCCGATGCCGCGGATCACGTATTCCGCGTTGTTGACTTCGATGGTGCGGGCTCCCACATCGACGTTGGACATCTTCACCGACTGGAATACCTGCCGAAGGCTGACCCCGTATGCGCGCATGGCATCGGGGTCGACATCGATCTGGTATTCCCGGACGAAGCCCCCGACCGAAGCGACCTCGGAGACCCCTTCGACACTCTGGAGTGCGTAACGAACGTACCAATCCTGGATCGAACGAAGCTCATCGAGGTCCCAACCACCCACCGGATTGCCCTGGGGGTCGCGCCCTTCCAGGGTGTACCAGTAGACCTGACCCAAGGCGGTCGCGTCGGGGCCGAGCGCGGGCTGTACCCCCTGGGGCAAGGTGCCCGCCGGCAGGCTGTTCAGCTTTTCCAGGAGGCGCGAACGCGACCAGTAGAACTCCACGTCTTCCTTGAAGATGACGTAGATGGTGGAGAATCCGAACATGGAATAGCTGCGGATGGTCTTCACTCCAGGAATGCCCAGCAGCGAAACCGTGAGCGGATAGCCGATCTGGTCCTCGACATCCTGGGGGCTGCGTCCCGGCCAGGCGGTGAAGACGATCTGCTGGTTCTCGCCGATGTCCGGAATGGCATCGACGGGGACGGGATCGCGGGGGAGCCCACCGAAGTCCCAGGGGAAGGGCGCAACCATCACCCCCCAGAAGACGACCGCGAGCAGCCCGAGGATGACGACCAGCTTGTTCTCCATGCAGAAGCGGATGAGACGATCGATGGGGTTCATCATTCACCCTTTCCGTCCATGGAGGAGTCATCGCCCATGTCCATTCCGGCGTGGGGATTCGGGGGTGGCGTACCTCCCTCGGGCGACATCATCGAGGGCTTGGCCTGGATCTGCATGGCGCTGTCGATCTTGAACGCCCCGTTGACCACGACCAATTCGCCTTCCTGCAGCCCGGAAACGACCACGTAGCGATCGCCGGCGCGGGGGCCCAGGATGACCTCGCGTCCCTCGAAACGCGGGATCTCGGTGTCGGGAATTCGGACATAGACGATGGCACGTTTCCCGGTGATCAAGGGCGCGGACGCGGGAATCAACAGCGGTGGAGGGGGCTTGGTCGTCATCTTCATGCCTTCATGTCCCGGTTGGACATCGATGACGCTCTGCACCACTCCATGGACGAAGACGCCCGGCTTGAGGGAACCATCGGAGTTGTCCACCTCCACTCTCACCCCCGCCGTGCGGGTTCGCTCGTCGAGGACCGGATCGATGAAGGAGATGCGGCCTTTGAAACTGCGGCCGGGGTAGGCCTGGGCGGTGAAGGTGACTTCCTGGCCGAGGTGCAGCCAGACGAGATCGCTCTCGTAGGCTTCCAGGAACACCCAGAGTTTCCGGAGATCGGAGATATCGTAGATGATCTGGCCGGTCTTGACGTAATCGCCCACGACGGCCCGCTTGCGGACCACGACCCCATTGTCCGGAGCATAGATCGTGATATGGTCCTTGGCCTTGCCGGACGCCTCGATCTCGGCGATCTGTTGGTCGGAGAGGCCGAGCAGGCGGAGCTTGTCGCGAGAGGATTCAATGGTCTGTTCCGCGGTTTCCTTCAGGAGTCCGACGGTGCTTGCCGAGAGTTCCTTCTTGGTCTGCAGGGCCTGCAACAATTCCTCCTGCGCGCTGACGAGATCGGGACTGTAGATCCATACCAGCGGGTCGCCCTTGTGGACCTCGACCCCGGTATAGTCCACGAAGAGGCGGTCGAGACGCCCGCCGATCCAGGCGGTGATCGACTTCACCCGGGTCTCGTCGCTTTCGATCTTGCCCACCATGCGGACCTCATGGCTCGCGACTCCGCGCACGACCGGGGCGGTTTCGATCTCCGCCAACGCGTAGGCCGATTTGGACATGGTCAGGGTGACCTTTTCGTCGTCGGGTCCACTGCCGCCCTTCGATTCCATGGGAATGAGATCCATGCCACAGATGGGACACTTGCCCGGATTGGGCAGTTGGATCTGGGGGTGCATCGAGCAGGTCCAGATGGTGTCCTGGGCTTCGCCCCCGGAACCTTCGCTGGTCTCTTGACCGGAACCCGCGGTCGTGGAATGGACGTCGGTAGCGGCTTTCTGTCCTCCACCGCCTCCGTTCAAACGCGTTCCGAGCAGGAAGCCACCCACCAGGAGCACGAGAGCGAGAATGATCTGTACGTCGATCCGCCGGGTCATCTGAGGTCTCCTTCATCAGGGGCAGGTGCGTCGTCGTGGTCGCCGGGCTGGGTGCCGGTCTGCTGGTTCTCGCCGAGCTTGCCGCCGGCGGATGGGTCGGGATGACCGCCGCCTTCGTCGAGGGCCGTCCCCATGAGGGCGGCCAGTTGCACGATCTGCTGTCCGCGGTCGGCGCGGGCACGGCTGTGATCGAGTTCGAAGCGCAGCAGGGTTCTCTGCGCGTCCAGGAAGTCGAGGAAGGTCGCGTCACCGGTCTGGTAGGCGGTGGCGGTGGCCTTCAGGGATTGACGCGCCTTGGGAAGCAGGCTTTCCCCGTAGAGGTTGATCCGGCGCTCCGCGTCCTGGAGCCGGAACAGGAGGTCTTCTCCCCGGGCCAGCAATCTCAATCGTTCATCCTCCCGGGCGTGTTCGATCTGCCGGCGCCGGGCGATGGCCGATTCCACCCCGCCATTGTACTTGCCCCGCCACAGCGGAATCTTCATCGACAGGGTGGCGATCCACGCGTCCTTGCCTTGCCCCGGGAATGCGGTGAGATCCGAGGGCCCGGTCAGGATGGTCTGGATTCCCACCATGAAGTCCGGATATCCGTCCTTGCGTGCGACGCGGATGCGCTCATCGACCGACGCCAGCTTGTACTTGAAGCTTTCCAGTTCGGGATTCTCGGCCAGCAGCGCACTCTGGACCGCTTCCCGTTCCGGCGCGGGAAAATCGGGTTGTTGCAGGCTCACCGGCCAGGGTAGCGGCGCGTCGGCTTCGCGGCCGAGGGTTTCGTTGAGATGCGCGGCCAGCGCGAGACGGCGGTCCTGCAGGGTCTTCAGTCGGTCCTCGAGAGTGCCCAGTTCGACCTGGGCCTTGATGAGATCGGAATACGCGGCTTGGTTGGTGCGATACCGGCTCCGCGCCACGCTTTCCTGGTATTTCATCAATTCGAGGTTTTCCCGGGTGAAGGTGATGGCCTCGGCGAGGTAGGCGTATTCATAGTAGGCGACGGCAACCCGTGAGAAGAGCGCGAGCCGGGCGGCTCGATACTCCGATTCGGCGGCCAACGCGGCCTGCTCCGCCGCGCTCCCTTTCGCCGAGAGCTTGCCGAACCAGGGAATGGCCTGGCTCAACGCCAGGCGATGTTGCTGGGGACCCACCGCGGTTTCCACCGATTCGATGTAGTAGCTCCAGCTGATCACCGGGTCGGGCCACCCTCCCTCCTTGGCCGCCAGGCTCGCCAGGGCCATCCAGTTCTCGTAGCTGGCCTTCAGCCCCGGGTTGTTCCACGCGGCCAGGCGGAAGAAGTCGCGGAGAGGACTCTGTCCGGTCAGCTCGATGGACACGACGGTGGAATCCGCAGACCCCGCCAAGGGGTCTTCAGCCCCCGCGGCGCGGACGATCGAGGGTCCCCCCGAAAGGGCCAGGAAGACGGCGGACAGCAGCGTCAGCGCCGCCTTCCGCCGCCATCGGTCCACGAGTCGACGCGGCATGATGCCGCGGGATGGTCTGGGATTTCTCTGCCTTGGGATGTTCACGACCACTCCTCATTCCGGATGGATGGATGCCTGGGACTGGGCACGCGAGGTGCCAGAGAGGGGAGAAAGGAACAACTGATTGTATGACAGAAAGATACATGGATAAACCGAGACCATGGTCGGGCCGCTCCTTGTTGGAAATCCAGCAAACGAGAATCGGCTGATGGATATGCAACAGGCGCCTCCCTCGGCCGGAGGAGTCCGATGCGGATCCCAGACCGCCCGCTGGCCCGCGCTGAGGATCTCCTCGGGATCTGAGGAGGATGCTCTCGAAGCTGCGATCCAAAGCGCGGAGGATTAGACTGGGGCTCTCCACTTCATCCAACGGGAGCAGCATGACCACATCACGACCGGACGCCGTCGCAAGGATGCCCAAGACCGAACTCCACCAGCACGTGGATGGTTCGATTCCCCCCGCGGTGACCTGGCGCATCATGAAGCGTTACGGTCTCCACCCGGTTTCCTCGCTCGGGGAGATGAAGAAACTGCTCATGCTGCAGCCCGAGGAAGAGGGCTCGCTGCTGAGCTACCTCGACAAGTTCCACTATCCGATGTGGATCACCCAGTTCTACGAGAACATCACCCAGGTGACGAAGGCCATCTGCGCCAAGGCCGCGCGCAATGGGGTGAAGACCCTGGAACTGCGCTATTCCCCGATCATCCACACCCTCGGCGGTCTCACCATCCGCCAGTCGATCCGCGCGGTCCTCTCCGCCTTGAACAAGGCGGAGCGGGAACACGGGATCGAGACCGGACTGATCGTCATCGCCATGCGACACCACGGCCCGCACATCGCCCGGATCCTGGCCCGCAGCGCGGCCGGGGATGCGCAACATCTCCACGATCGTTGCGGGGTCGTGGGGTTCGACATCGCCGGCGCGGAACGGGGCAACGCGCCCCGGCTCTTCCGCAAGGCCTACGAGATCGCCCGCCGCGCGGGTCTGGGTCTGACCGCGCACGCCGGGGAAGCGGAAGGACCCCGGTACATCTGGGAAGCGATCGACGAGCTGGGGTGCACCCGGATCGGACACGGCTGCAGCGCGGTGCAGGACAAGAGGCTGTTGCGACGCCTGGCCGCGGACAAGATCCTCCTCGAATGCGCGCCCACCTCGAACTACCAGACCGGAGCGGTGGCCCGGGGAGAGCGCCATCCCATCTTCACCTTCCTCGAATACGGCATCCCGGTGGCCATCTGCACCGACAATACCACGGTCAGCGGAACCGACCAGGTCCGGGAGAGTTCCCTGGTGGCCGAGGAGCTGGGAGTGGAGGCGGTCGCCGCGATCCACCGCGCCGCGCGCGACCACAGCTTCATTCCCCAGAGCCGGCGCATCAAGCGGTGGTGACATCGTGAAGACCCCCTGACGGCCGCTTCCGCTCAGTCGGTCCCCAGGTTCTGGATCACCAGGGAATCGTCCGCCCCGGGCGGATGCAGGTGGAAGATCCGTGCGTAGAAGGAAAGCTCCGCACCGAGCGCGCGGACGATGGTTCCGGCGCGCCGGAAGCCGTGGCCCTCTCCCTCGAATTGCAGGTAGGCGAAGGGCCGGCCAGCCTCCCGCAGGGCCGACACCATCTTCCGCGCCTGCTCCAGGGGAACCACTGGATCCTCGGCGCCCTGCATCAACAGCAGGGGAAACTCCGCCCGGCGCACGAACGGCAAGGGAGATCGTTCCCGAAAGACCTGCCGGCCTTCGGGGTATGGGGCGATGAGGGTGAACGGGTAGTGCGATTCGAACTTGTGGGTGGTGCGCACCAGCGCCTCCAGGTCGGCGATCCCATAGAGGGAGACGCCGGCCGAGAAGAACGGGCCGGCGGAGAGTTCCCTCTCCAGACGATCGCGGAAGACCGCGCAACAGAGCACCACGTATCCGCCGGCGCTTGTTCCGCGGATCGCCATCCGCTCGGGATCGACCCGGCCTTCGCGAGCGAGATGGCGCGCGCCGGCCAGGCAATCCTCCGGCTCGACGATCCCGCTGCGACCGTTGATGGCCTGGCGGTAGGCGCGGCCGTAGCCGGTGCTTCCCCGGTAATCCACGTCCAGGACCGCGAACCCGCGGGTGGCCCAGAACTGCGCCTTCGGGTTCCAACCGCGGGTGGCGGCGCTGGTGGGGCCGCCGTGGCAGGTGACGATCAGCGGGGGCCGTTCGCCCTGGGGGCCCTGGGCCCGGACCGAGGCCGGAGGATAGTGGAAGGCATGGGCGCGTTCGCCCCCGCCGGTCGGAAAGGAGAGGAAGCGGGGAGTGGACCCTCCGGCCGGATCGAGTTCGGTCCCGCCCGGGCGGTAGGCGATCTCCCACGATCCAAGGAAGGGGTGGAGGACGCAGATCGCTTCCGGGGAGGTGGGGGAAGAGACGATGGCCGCCGCGACCTGGCTCCCGTCGCTGCACAGTTCGCCCCCGGACCCGAAGGAGGTGAACGGCAGGTCGAGTTCCCGTGGAGTGGTCGATCCGGGCGGCAAGATCCCCAGTATCTCGCGTCCCTCCTGTATGTAGACGCACAGGAGCGTCCGGTCCCGCAGGTGGGCGTGCATCGAGTTCCAGTGGGTCCATGGTGCCGCCCCGAAGTCTGCCGCCATCAGGCACCGCGGCACGTTCCGTCCCTCGTCGAGGGAGTAGAGGTTCCACCAGCCGCTCTCGTCGCTGGCGAAGTGGAGTCGGCCCTCGGGGGACCACGAGGGGTGGACGACGCTGATCGTCCGTCCGCCCGCGATGCGGCGGGTTCCGGCGCAGGATCCCTCGGCGGATGGGGTGGCCAGATGGAGTTCGCTGCCGTCCCAGGGCATGTGGGGATGGTCCCAGGCAGTAAAGGCCAGGCTGACTCCATCCGGGCTCAGACGCAGGGCGCCGTAGAAGTCGCGACCGGCCTGGAGTACGCGCACTTCCGGCGACCCGTCCGACGGAACGATCACCAGTTCATTGACGACCCGCCGCCCCCCGTCCAGATGCTGTTCCCGTTGACAGACGATCCACCGTTCCCCTGGACCGAGCTGCAGGTCGCAGTAGCGGACGGTGCGGTCGGGGAAGGCGGGGGTGATCGGGACCGCTCCTCCACGGTCGGCACGATAGATGCGTTGGTCGCCGTCGTGGGTGAACCACACCGCGTGGCGTCCGACGCAATACGCCCCGCTTCCGTATTCGTTCACCCGGTTGCGGGCGCTCATCGAGGAGGGGATCTCCTCCCGGGGCGCTCCCCCGTCCAGGGGACGGGAGAGGAGCACACTGCGTCCTCCCTCGCGCGGACGGGTTTCGATCCACCAGATCCGTCCCCGCCGGATCGAGAGCTGGGAGAGCTGGGCCGCGCCTACGGCCAGCCGTTGGCCGGTCAAGGGGCTCTTCCAGTTCCCGTAGGGGAGCAGCGGTCGATCCATGGGGCCTGCCTCTCGGGGAAGGGCTCTCGCGGCCGGGGGAGTCTGCATCTATTCTGGCCTCTACGTGGAACCCATGAACAGAACGAAGTGCACACCCTGCGGGCGCGCCCTGCGCCCCCACCTCCTCCTCCGATGGGGGGTCCTGGTCCTGATCCTGGTCGCGGGGGGGCCAACCCGTGCCCAGGTGGCGGGAGGGCACGGCGAGGTGGCCGCGGGCATCGGACGGGGGCTGTTCGAGACCTGGCTCGGGATCGAGAACGACCTCCTCTGGTCCGGACGCCTCGCCTATCACCCCGGTCTCGACTGGGGCCTCGAACTGCAGGCCGAGCGGGTCAACAGCCACGACCGGGTGGAAGGCGGAGGCGCCAAGGCCCACTTCACCTACTGGGGACTGGGGGCCATCGTCCCCCTGAGCCCAACCAGTGTGTTTTCGCCTTATTTTTCCGGATCCCTGGGCCTGGCCACCCTCGCCCTGGCGCACGACACTTCGCGTTCACCGGCCTTGGGCCTGGCCCTGGGAGCCCAGTGGCATTTCCGCCCGGAGTGGTCGGTCTATGGGGAGGCCAAGGATGACCTGGCGGTCTTCCGGGACAACCTCACCCACCAGGTCCTGTTTTCGTTCGGTTTACGCTTTTCTTTTGCTTCTCGCCGGCAGGACACCGATGGCGACGGGGTCGGGGACGCCCGGGACCGCTGCCCCCGCACTCCGCCGGGAGCGATCGTCGACGAACACGGTTGCCCCTCCGACGCCGATGCCGATGGGGTCTTCGACGGCCTCGACCGTTGCCCCGACACCCCGATCGGAACCCCGGTGGACGAACACGGCTGTCCCCGTTGAGGACTCTTCCGCCGCGGGTGGCGGAATCCGGATTTTCCCGCTTCCGCCGTTTCCCGAAGGCCTTTCGTTCCGTATCTTTGCCACGTTGAGACCCGGGAGGCGATGGTGTACCCTTGGACACCGCCAGGGGACCGGTGAACCCCGCCAGGACGTCGTTCCTTCGCGACGGCGTGCTTCATGGTCCGCAGCGCATCGCTTCTCGTTCGTCTTTTTCCATTACGACGCAGATCCCGCGATCAAGACCCGCCCTCGATCGCCTCGGAGGCAAGAATGTTTGCGAGCCACCGCGAGGAGACCAGGCCCGCGCGCCGTCCCGGCGCGCTGCTGCCGGCGGTCCTCTTTCTCTTGTTGTTCTTCGTCCCCTCCCGCCCGGCCCGGGCCGGTGCGGACTATCCAGGGTTGCTCCAACCGGCCGGCAGCCACCCCAGCGCGACGGTCCAGGGTGATTTCAACGCCGATGGCGCGGTGGATCTGGCGGTGCTCAGCTTCTCCCTGCACCGCGTGACGATCTTCCTGGCCAATGCGGTGGCCGGGGTGGGCGATGGGAGCTTCCGGATCGCGTCCACCTTCGACGTGGGCGAGGAGCCGTGGGACATCGCGGCCGGCGACCTCAACAACGATGGGGCGACCGATCTGGTGGTGACCGAAGGGGTGGCCAACCGCTTCTCGGTGTGGCTCGCCAATACTCCGGGTGGAACCCCGGACGGGACCTTCTTCGCCGGACCCGCCCCGGGCGTGTGGCAATACCCGGTGGCCGCGATCTTCGAGGATCTCAACGGCGACGGGAACGACGACATCGCGGTGGCGAACTACTGGTCCGACAACGTCAGCATCTTCTACGGAGACGGCGCCGGGGGATTCAGCGGGAACACCGTGATCGATGCGGGCAGCCGTCCCATCGACCTGGTCACCGGCGATTTCAACGCCGATGGAGCCCGGGATCTGGCCATCGTCGACTTCCTCTCTGATGACCTGGCGATGTACCTGGGAGCGACCGACGGCAGCCTCGTCGCCGACGGCTTCCTCGACGCGGGCAACCGCCCGGTGGCCGCCGCGGTGGCCGCCCTCGACGATGGAATCGACGACATCGTGGTGGCGGATTACTACGGCAACGAGATCGGTCTTCTGCTGACCAGCACGAATGCGACCCAGCAGGGCCAGTTGTTCGACCCACTCACCACGGTTTCCACCGGGGGCAACCCCCGTTCGGTGGTGCTCAACGACCTCGACGCGGACGGACGCCCCGACCTCATCTATACCCTGGAGGACATCAACCAGGTGGGCGTGCGTTCGGGCGGTTTCCTGGGCACCTTCAATTCCGAACGCCTCTACTACGGCGGGTACCGGCCCATGGGAGTGCTGGTGGCCCAGATCGACGGCGATGGTTTCCCCGATCTCGTGCTCACCTCGCATTGGAGCCATGGCTTCATCGTCCTCAATGGAATCGGCGTCGGCGGCAGTCCCACCACCACCTTCCTCCCCTCCCGCCTGGATGCGGGGATCTCTCCCTTGAAGACACTCCTGGAAGATCTGAACGGCGACGGGAACCCGGATCTCATCACCATGAACGGCAACGGAAGCGTCCAGGTGCGGAAGGGAACCGGGGTCTCGCCCTGGTTCAGCATCATCCCGGGTCAACAGAGGACGGGGTCGAAACCCCAGGCCATCGCCACGGGCAATCTGACCGATGACGCGTTTCCCGAGGTCGTCACGGTGAACTCCGCGACGAATCTCCTGTCGGTCTTCCAGGCGGACCCTTCCCAGAGTTCCCTGCTCAAGCCGGAGGTTCGCCTCTCGATCCACGAGCTCCCGACGGATGTGGTCGTCGCGGACTTCGATCGGGATGGGGTGAACGACATCATCAGCTACAGCGCCGCGGTCGGCCGTCTCGATTTCTTCCGCATCAATCTCCTGGCGTCCATCACCCCTCTCAGTTTCAAGGCTCCGATCTCCATCGCCGTGGCCACCAGTGACGTGAACGGCGAAGCCGATCTCCTGTTCACTTCCGCCACCGCGGGGGCGGAGACCGGCGCTTCGGTGGCCATGGGTGATGTCAATGGCGACGGGTTCGCCGACGTGGCGGTGGGGTCGCCCGGTGAGGACATCGTCCGTCTCTATTACGGTTCGGCCACCCCGGATGAGATCGCCGACCTGGTCCTGCAAGGGTCGCAGGCGGGAGAGCGTTTCGGCGCGGCGGTGGCGCTGGGAGATCTCGATGGGGACGGCGCGGACGAGATCCTGGTCGGGGCTCCCATGAATGACACCGGGGGAGTGGATGCCGGCGCAGTCTATGTCTTCCTGGGCAACCAGGACGCCGGCGCCGACCTCACGCGCAACGGTGGGCAGGCGGGAGAGATGTTCGGCGCTGCGGTGACCTCTGGGAAGGATCTGAACGGAGACGGCGTGGATGACTGGGTGGTCGGCGCGCCCGGGTACGACGGGATCGCCGCCGACGCGGGGCGGGCCTATCTCTTCTGGGGCGCCGGTCTCGACGGCGGCGAGGATCTGGTGCTCGAAGGCGAGGCCGGCGGCGATGCCTTCGGGCAATCCCTCGACCTGGCCGGCGACTTCACCGCCAACGGGGTCAGCGACCTGGTGGTCGGGGCTCCCGGTCACGGGGAGACCCTGGCGGGAGCGGGAAGGGTCTACGTCTTCGCCGGAGGCGCAGTGGCTTCGACTCCGGTCATGGTCTCCGACGGCTCCGCCCTCACCGCCTCCCTGGGCTTTTCGGTGGCCGGGGTGGGAGACTTCAATGGCGACGGCGCCGCGGACATCGGAGCGGGAGCGCCCTTGTTCGACACCGACGCGGGGCAGGATCGTGGACAGGTCGTTCTCTTCTTCGGAGGAGCCGGATTCGACGGCACCCCCGACTACGTGGTCAGCGGACGCCGGGCCGACGCCCGCCTGGGGACCGCCATCGCCCCGGCCGGAGATCCCACCGGCCGCGGGAAGGACGATTTCGTCGTCTCGGCTCCCGGGTATGTCGAGTTGAACAACATCGATCCGACCGCCAGCCAGAACGGACGGGTCTACCTCGTCGAGGGTGGCACGCTGCCCAGCGACGACGCACTGGTCATCGCCAGCCGGAACGTTTCCAATGCCGAGTTCGGCAGTGCCCTGGCCGGAGGTGGAGATCTCAACGGCGACGGCTTCGATGACTGGGTGGTGGGTGCCGTCAGCGACAACACCGGCGGCAGCGGGGCCGGCTTGGCCCTCGTCTACAAGGGAGGTCGAGGAGGAACCCCGGGACGGGGTTGGCTGGCCACCGGCGACTTCGACTCCGACGGTGGCACAGATCTGGTCGTCATCAACGGGGACACCGACACCGTGAGTGTCTTGATGAACGATCCCAACCACATCTTCGTCGACACGGACTCGCCGGTCTCGGAGATCTTTACCGTCTCGGGCCATCCCATCGCGGTGGCCAGCGGAGACGTGGATGGAGATGGAGCACTCGACCTGGCCATCCTGCGCGAGACCCAGGAGGATGTGGCGATCTACCTGGGCAACGGGGACGGTACCTTCCAACCGGGAGCGGTGGTGATGGTCGGGCCTTCGGTTTCCGGCTTCGCGTTGGCCCCGCGCGATGTCTACCTGGAGGATGTCGATCTCGACGGCGTCCTCGATCTCATCACCGTCCTTTCCGCCTGGGGTGGGGTCAGCATCCGCCATGGAGTGGGCGACGGGAGTTTCCAGCAAGCGGCCTACTATGTGAGCGCGGAGCTGGCGAGCGACGTCGCGTTCGGTGACATCACCGGAGACGGCCTGATGGATATGGTCATCTCCGACGAGTTGAGCGCCGCGGTCTCGGTGCATTTCCACAGCGGAGGCAGCGCGGCGAAGGTGTTGGCGACGGACGTGCCCTCGACCCCCACCGCGATCGCTCCGTTGCTGGCCCAGAATTTCCCCAATCCGTTCAATCCGCGCACCGAGATCCGTTACGATCTGCCGGTTGGAGGAAGGGCGAAGCTCGAGATCTTCGATATCCGGGGCCGCAAAGTGAAGACATTGGTCGATTCCAAGTTGCCTCCGGGCTCCCAGAAGGCCATTTGGGATGGCCGTGATGCCCACGGCGGCGAAGTCGCCGCCGGGGTGTATCTCTATCGCCTTGCCGTTGACGGCGAGATCATGGGCCAACGCAAGATGGTCCTGGCGAAGTGAGGAAGGGAATCGTGATGGTGAAGACTGCACGCAGGAGTGGTTCGATGGATTTCTCTGGACGATTCTGGTTCGTCATGGCGATCGCGGCCCTGGTGTTGACCATCGGCGGATGTTCGAGTGAAGACGGCGGAGTCACCGATCCTTTGCCCGATGTCACTCCGAAGGGCGATCTCCAGGTGCATCCGGACAGCCTGGGCACGATGGCGCCGCTGAACGACGCGATGAGCCAGGCTCAACCCGGCTACGTGATCGTGGTGTTTCCAGGTATCTATTCCGGGACCCTGGTGATCGACAAGCCGGTGCGTTTCGTCTCCAGCGCCGGCAAGGAGAACACGATCCTCGAGAACACCTCCGGCGGTGCGGCGGTGCAGGTTGGGATCACCGGCAGTTATGGACCGGTGGACAGTCTCGTCTTCGAAGGATTCGGCATCAATGGTTCCGAACTGGGGATCCAGGTGGATGCGGTGACGGTTCCCTTGGCCATGCGCAAGTGCGATATGCTGGACAACGCTTCCAACGGTCTCGTGTTTGCCCAGACGGGAGGCAAGGTGCCTGGAGACGGAACCCTGGTTCTCTGGCAGTGCTTCTTCCGCCGGAACGGGTTGAATGCTCCCAGCGGCAGCCCCGCCCCGGCGTCCGCGGCGATCTGGTGGACCGGGACCCTCGTGGCCGAATCGATCTTCTTCGAATCCAATGCCATCGATCTCGCCCTGAGTGATGGAGCGCAGGCCTCGGTGCGGCGCATGACCTCCGCGGAGAGCACCGACGCGAGCCTGTGGATGGAGGGCGCCAGCAACCTGGTCCTGGATGGAGTCGATCAGGACATTCCCACCACTCTGCGGCACGGAACCGGATGGGCTGCGGTGGTCGCGGACAGTCGCCTGGAGATCATCGACTATTCGATCGCCTCCTTCGGCGGAGGAGGGATCGATCTCACGAACGCAACCCTGGTGCTCGACGGCGTGACGATGGAATCCAACGCCGGTTACGGGATCCGGAGCGTGTCGTCGGTCGACAGCCTGAGGAACTCCCATGTTCTCTCCACCGGGGCGACCAAGAGCGGTCAATCCGGCTACGGCGCGTGGGTGGAGGGCTCCGGCGGCCCGACGGTGTTCCACCTCGCACAGTCTTCCATCGAGGGTTCCTTCCGCAGCGGCGTGCAAGCGTCCGGCGCGGTGGTGGTCGAGCTGCGAGGGTCCACCCTGAAGGCAAACGGGGTGGGATGGAGCAACGATCCCGACCTGGAGGATCCCCAGGCCCCGGTCGGGGGTGGAATCGGCCTGTCGATGGGCGCCACTCTCGATGCCGACGCGAGCTCGCTGATCAACCTCAACATGGCGGTCAAGGGTGGTGGGGTCGCGGTGGTCGACCCGAGTTCGTCCGCGGTCTTCAACGCCAGCACGGTGGAGAAGAATTCGGCGCTGGAAATGGGCGGTGGCATCGCGGTGGTCTCCGGGACGGCCCGGTTCAACCAGGGGGAGCTGCTCGGCAACTCGAGCAAGGACTCCGGAGGTGGGGTGGCGGTCGTGTCGGAAGGCTCGTTCGACGCCGATGGAACCACCATCAGCGGGAACAAGGCCCTGGTGCGGGGTGGGGGCGCGTTCATCTCCGAGGGTCACGGAGGGTTCACCGGCGGAGTCCAGTTCCTCGGCAACGAGGGAAGGGACCCGGACCTCAAGACCGGCAGCGGGGGAGGAATCTACATCGTCGAGGCCGATCTTCTCCTGGACGGTGCGGTCTTCGAAACCAACCTCAGTGAGCAGGGCGCCGCGATCTACGGGACCAACCTGAGGGACGATGTGATCATCACGAACTGTTCCTTCCAGAAGAACATCACCGGCAACGCGACCGTCTATGTGCGCGATTTGACCCGCGACCTGACCCTCCAGGATTGTCTTCTCGTGGGGAACAAGTTGAACAGTCCCACCGGAAACGGTTCGACCGCGGTCTTCAGCCGGCAGGACCTTCCCGGCGGAAGTCTCATTCTTCTCGGCTGCACCATCGCCAACAACCAGGGGGGGAGCGGCGCGATCCTGCACCGCTCCGGGAACATGGTCCTGAACGAGAGCGTGATCGCGTTCAACCGGCCCAGCGGCCTCTTCGGAACCGACCTGACCTTCGTTGCGATGGATTGCGACGACTTCTGGGACAACGGGGACTTCGACTACGGGCCCGGGGCCGACCCGGGTCCCAACAGCTTCTTCGCCGACCCGCTCTTCTGCGACCTGGACAACGGAGTGTTCACCGTCGACGCCACCTCCCCGCTGCTCCCCGGCAACAACACGTGCAGCACGCAGATCGGGGCGTTGGGCGCGGGGTGCGGACAGGGTTTCTGAGAGAATGCGCCAGCGAAGGGGCTTTCTCGTCGTGGCGGCGGGCCTGCTGGGCCTGTCGCCGCTCTTCTTTTCGGGGTCGAAGGCGGCCGACGGCGGAGCCTCGGCGCTGCCCCGCCGGGAGGATGTGAGCTATCGGCTGCCCGGTGTCGACGCCTTCGCCACCAACACCCTCTCCTGGCAGCCGAAAGTGGGGGATCTTCCCGCGTTCTCCGCCTACTACGACTCGGTCACCCCGTCGGCCTGGCAGAGCGGACCGGTCTACTCCGGGCTGACCTGGTTCTGGCGGGAGGAGGGCTTGCCGGGAACCATCGATTTCGTGGGGTACGCCGACGCTTCCCTGGACAGCACCTTCTACACCACCCCGGTGCAGTGGTTGCCCCTGGATCCGGTGGCGGCGGGAAGCTGGGGCACGATCGCCACCGATAGCAAGGGATCCACCTACACTTTCGACTTTTCCTACGATGGCTTCGACACATTGATCGCGGGAACGGTCCAGCGGCCGGATACCCTGGTCTGCTGGCGCATCATCCTGCGGCAGACCCTTCCGGCCTCAGCCCTGAAGAGCGGTAGGATCCGCGACGGCATGGGCCTGTTGCGCGCGACGATGGCGGGAAGTGTCACCGATACCCTGTGGTACGAAGCGGGAACGATGCCTCGTCGCCGCGTGGCCTACCGGGATGACTTCCCCCAGAACGAACTCCTCTACCGCAGCCACCTCACGCGGGATACGCCCGTTTCCAGCCGGCGGAAGGGCACCGGTCTCTTCAAGTCGGGCTGGCAACATTGAGGCACGATATTCCCGGCATGGATCCCTTGCCGGGGACGGATGGGTTTGTCGCCCGCGATGCGTCCAACTGTTGCCGCCGTCAGGCCCCCGCCTTGTTCTTCTGGTAGATCTCCGCTCCCGATTCCACGAAACGGTGGGACATCTCCTCCATGCCCGCCTTGAGGGCCTCTTCTTCGTCCAGCCCGTGCTCGGCCGCATACTCGCGGACATCCTGGGTGATTTTCATCGAACAGAACTGCGGGCCGCACATCGAGCAGAAGTGGGCGACCTTGGCCCCGTCCTGGGGAAGGGTCTCGTCGTGGAAACGGATGGCCTTCTCCGGATCCATGCTGAGATGGAACTGGTCCTGCCAGCGGAACTCGAAGCGGGCCTTGCTCAGGGCGTCATCCCACTCCTGGGCGCCCGGATGGCCCTTGGCCAGGTCGGCGGCGTGGGCCGCGATCTTGTAGGCGATGACTCCTTCCCGTACGTCTTCCTTGTCGGGAAGACCCAGGTGTTCCTTGGGGGTGACGTAGCAGAGCATCGCGGTTCCGAACCACCCGATCATCGCCGCCCCGATGGCGCTGGTGATGTGGTCGTAACCGGGAGCGACATCGGTCACGATGGGGCCCAGGGTATAGAACGGCGCCTCGTGGCAGATCTTCTCCTCCAGTTCCACGTTCTCCTTGATCTTGTGCAGGGGCACGTGTCCGGGACCTTCGATCATCACCTGGACGTCGTGCTTCCAGGCCTCGGTGGTCAGCTCGCCCAGGGTCTCCAGTTCGGCGAGCTGCGGCCGGTCGTTGGCGTCCCGGATGGAACCGGGTCGGAGTCCATCGCCCAGGGAGAACGCGATGTCGTACTGCTCCATGAGTTCGCAGATCTCGTGGAAATGGGTGTAGAGGAAGTTCTCCTGGTGGTGGGCGAGGCACCATTTCGCCATGATGCTGCCCCCGCGGGAAACGATGCCGGTGAGACGCTGCGCCGTGGAGGGGATGTAGCGCAGCAGGACGCCGGCGTGGATGGTGAAGTAGTCCACCCCCTGCCGGGCCTGCTCCTCCAGCACCTCCATGAACGACTCGAAGCTGAGATCTTCCGGTTGTCCCCCGACCTTCTGGAGGGCCTGGTAGATGGGCACCGTCCCGATGGGCACCGGACTGTTGCGGAGGATCCACTCGCGGGTCTCGGTGATGTTTTCCCCGGTGGAGAGATCCATCACGGTGTCGGTGCCCCAGTGGAGAGCCCAGCGCAGTTTCTCCACCTCTTCCTCGATCGAGGAGGTCGTTGCCGAGTTGCCGATGTTGGCGTTGACCTTCACCAGGAAGTTCTTGCCGATGATCATCGGTTCCGCTTCGGGATGATGGATGTTGGAGGGGATGATGGCCCGTCCGCGGGCCACTTCGTCGCGGACGAATTCCGGTTCCACGTTCTCGCGCAGGGCGACGAAGCGCATCTCCTCGGTGATCTCGCCCCGGCGGGCGTAATGCATCTGGGTGAAGGTGCGGCCGTCTCGTTGCCGGCGGGCTTCGATCCACGGTTTGCGCAGCGGGGGCAGGCCCTGGCGGGGGTCGGGATTCAGCGGTCCCGCGGTGTCATAGAGGCGGATGGGAGCTTCTTCTCCCGACAACACGACCTCGCGCTGGGGAACCTTCAGTCCATCCCGCTCGAGGTAGACGCGCCGGGATCCGGGCAGCGGTGCGTCGAGGTCGATTCCATGGGCCTTCGATCTGCTGGAACTGGACATGACAGACTCTTCCCTTCTCGAGGTTCAAGGCGTGGAAGAACACTTCAAGGGAAAAGCGGGCCGGTGGCCCGTGGCTTCCCTGCGGTGGGATTGCCCACGTCAGGTTCGAGGGGTCGCACCCCGGAGCGTGGTCCGGCGCGCCTCTCAGCAGACGCTCCCCCAGCCGGCTGCTTTGTGGTACTCAAGGAATACGCCCTTGGGCCCCGGCGGTCAAGTCGGCCCGGCCGAGAGGGGGTTCGCCGGCTCGTCCCGCGTCGAGAGAAGGCGCGGACAGCGCGTCCTCCATCTCAGGGCGCGGTGGGATCGGCCTTTTTCCCCGGAAGCAGGCTGAGCTGCACGTACCGGCCGAGGTCGAGGTACTTCTGCGCCGCCGTCTGCACCGTCTCGGTGTCGAGGGAATCGATGAGGGAAAGGGTTTCCAGGGTCTCCCGCTGGTCGATCCCGTAGCGGTCGCGGAAGGAGATCCAGCCCATCCAACTGCCATTGCGCCGCAGTCCTTCCTCGTACTGCCGGCGCTGCTGCTCCTGGACCTTGGCCAGCTCGTCCGGAGTGGGCCCATGGGTCTTCAACTCCTGGATGATGGCGAAGACCTCGTCGCTCAGCTCGACTAGGCGGTCGGGATCGCAGCCGAAATCGATGCGGACCGAGTAGGAGGGAACCGGCCACAGCGAGCGGCTGGGCGAGACGTTGACGTTGTAGGTTCCCGAGAGCGCCTCCCGGAGGCGTTCGCGCAAGCGGATCTCCAGGACCTGGCCCAGCGAGGTCAGGGCATGGCGGTTGTGCCGGTTCCACTGGAAATCACCGGTGAACACGATGGCGGTCCGGCTCCGGGGCTCCTGGCCCTTTCGGATCGTCTTCTCCACGATGCCCCCCGGCGGGCGGATCCCCAGGTCGCGCCAGCTCTCCTTCCGATGCAGTGCAGGGAGACCTCCCAGCCACCGGCACAGAAGAGAGCGGATCCGCTCGGGGTCGAAGGTGCCCACGAAGACGAAGGTGAAGTCGCTTGCGTCGGCGAAACGCTCGGTGAAGAAGTCGTAGGCGGTGTCGAGATCCACGCTCTGCAGGGCCTCGGCGCTGATCGGCTCGGCCCGACGGTCGTGGGAGCCGAGGATGACCTGGAGCGAATCGGCGAAGATCTGGTCGGGATTCGCCGAGCGATTGGCCAGCACCTCCGACCACCGCTCCTTGAGGGCCTGGAAGACCTCGGGATCCTTGCGTGGATGGGTGAAGTACAGGTAGATGGCCTGGAGCATCGTTTCGAGATCGCCGGGACTGCAGGCGCTGTGGAATCCCTCTTCGAAGGTGCCGATGTACGGACGGATGGAGACTTGCTTGCCCGCCAGCTTCTTGCGGAGTTGCGAGGGGGAGAATTCGCCCAGACCCAACGCGGGGATCAGATTGCCGGCCAACTCGGCCGACCAGTGGTCTTCGTCGGAAGCGAGGCTGCTTCCGCCGGGGCTGTAGCCCGAGACGATGATCTCGTCCTTCTTGAAGTCGGTGGGCTTGAGGAGGATCCGCACCCCGTTGGAGAGGGTCCAGGTCTCCAGACCGAGCTCTTCGTCCTCCTCGCTGGAGACGACGGTTCCCCCTTCGGGTGGGTTCTCCACCAGGGACTCCTCGAGGGTGTCGTCCCGGTAGGGGGCCAGTTCCATCGCGGCGACCGCGGCGAAGACGCTCCGCAGTTCCTCTTCGGTCGGCCGGGGCAGCTCCTCCTTGTCGGGCTGGGTCACCACCACCACGCGGTCTTCCTCGGCGAAGAAATCGGGGGCCGCCGCGTTGACCTCGTCCAGGCGGATCCGAGGCAGCAGCTCCTGGTTGATTCGGTAGAGATACTCGATTCCTGGAACCGGCGCGCCGCTCAGGAAGTTCGCGGCCCGGGCCGACGCGTAGCGGGAAGAGGGAGTGTTCTCCCGTTCCTTGTATGCGCGCTCGAGGTCGCTCAAACGGCGTTTCTTCTCCCGCTCCAGCTCCGATGCGGTGAAGCCGTGACGCGCGGCCCGAGCCACCTCGGCCAACAGCGCGCGCAGTCCCTCATCGACCCTTCGTTCCTTGATGATCGCGGTCAGGGTGAGTTCATCGAGGGGGCGGATGCTTTGTCCCCGGCCGGAGAACGCGGCGACGAACGGCGGATCGGCTTGCTGCACCAGCTCGTCCAGCCGCGTGTTCAGCATGCGGAACCACAGGCCTTCCACCATGTTCCGGCGATAGTCGGCCACCGTCTCCATCGGGCGGTGAGGCTGTTGCCGGATCACTTGGACGCGGCTGACCGTCAGCTCGCGGTCTTGGGCCACCACGAAACGGGTGCGGGCATGCCGGGGGACTTCGCCGGACACCCGGGGGCGCGGCGTCTTGGGTGCGGACAGGTCGGAGAACAGGCGGCGGATCTCCTGCTGGATCGACGAAGCGGAGAAATCCCCCACCACGACCACCGCCATCAGGTCGGGCCGGTACCAGTCGCGGTAGAAACGGGTGAGCGAGGGATAGGCGAAGCCTTCGAGGACCTCCTTCTTCCCGATGGGAAGGCGCTGGGCGTAGCGGGACCCGGCGTAGAGCACCGGAACCACTTGGTCGCGCACCCGTTGGGAGGCTCCCAGCCCGCGGCGCCACTCCTCGATCACCACGCCGCGCTCCTTGTCGATCTCCTCGGGGAGGAAACTCAGCGAGCCGGCCCAGTCCCGCAGGATCTGCAGCCCGGTCGAGAGGAGCGAGTCGTTGTCGGTGGGGACGGTCAGCATGAAGATGGTTTCATCGAAGGAGGTGTAGGCGTTCACGTCGGGACCGAATTGCATCCCGATGCGTTCCATGTAGTCGATCAGCTCGTTGTGGGCGAAATGCTCGGTGCCGTTGAAGGCCATGTGTTCGACGAAATGGGCCAGTCCCCGCTGGTCGTCATCCTCCAGGACGCTTCCCGCGTTGACCACCAGGCGCAGTTCGGCCCGGTCCCGCGGTTCGCGGTTTTCCCGGATGTAGTAGGTGCAACCGTTCTCCAGCCGTCCCTTGAGGGTCGCGGAGTCGAAGGGCAACGCGGATTCCGGCTTCAGCTCGGGCGCTTGCGCCTGGAGGACGCCGGTCGAGGAGAGAAGCGAGAGGAACAGGAGCAGGATGGCGAAGCATACGCGTCGGGCCATGGCTGGACCTTTCCGGTAGGAGGGGGCTACAGTGTAGATCAGGGGCGAGGGAGCGTCGAGCCCGCCGCCGCGCTCCATCCAGACCGCTTCGACCCGGAGAGATTCCGATGCGCGTGTTCTTCCGATGGCTGACTCCATCGCCGGGCTCGGCGGGCAGGCGGACCTTGCGGGTCTTCCTCACGGGTCTTTTCGTGGCGACCGCGGGCCTGCCGGTCTTCGCCGAAGACGGCTCCGCCGCGGGAGGCCGCTTCCCGCCCTTGCAAGGCGACATCTCGATCCGCCTGGAGGGTCGCGCCGTCCTTCCCGCCGGGAGTTTCCGCAAGGGTCCCACCTGCGGGCACTTGATCGAAGGCGCCCATGGAGTGACGGTCCCCTTCGTCGGGCGCCAGCCGATCCAGGGTTTCAGCGATCTCGCGGGCGACGGCGAGGGAGGGTTCTGGGTACTGAGCGACAACGGCTTCGGCACCCGGAGGAACTCGCCGGACTATGTGCTGTGCATCTACCACGTCATCTGCGACTTCTCCCGCGGATCGATGGAGGTCGACGAGGTGATCGAACTCTCCGACCCCGAGCGCCGCGCTGACTTTCCCCTCGTCTGCGAAGCCGCGACCTATCCCGGCACCCCGATCCCGGTCGACGGGCGGATCCAGGAGGCGCGGCTGCTCACCGGAGGAGACTTCGATCCCGAATCCCTGGCGTTGGCTCCCGGCGGAGGGTTCTGGGTGGGCGAGGAGTTCGGACCCTTTCTCCTCCGCTTCGACGGGCGGGGAAGGCTGTCGGCCCCCCCGGTGCCGGTCCCGGGCGTCGCCGCCCCGGAGAATCCCTTCCTCGAGGGAAGAACCCCCAACCAGCCTTCCAGCGGAGGTTTCGAGGGCATGGACCGCTCCCCGGACGGGGCGATCCTCTACGCCTTGCTGGAGAAGACCACCCGCGGCGATTCCCCCGGCCTTCTGCGTCTCTACCGTTTCGACGCCCGGGAGGGGCGGTTCCTCGAGGACCTTCCGTTCCGCCGCTACCCCCTGGAAGAAGCCCATGGCCACTACGTCGGGGCGATGGCGGTGATCGACGAGGGTACCCTCGCCGTACTGGAGCGGGACAACGAGGAAGGAAGGAACGCACGGTCCAAGAGGATCTACCTGGTCGATCTCGATTCCCACGATGAGGGGGTCCTGCGCAAGCGCGAACTGGCCGACCTGTTGCGCATCCCCGACCCCGCCGGGCTCGCCGAGGGTGTGGAGGGAAACCGCGGCCGGAAGATCTTCTCGATGCCGTACATCACCCTGGAGGGGTTGGTGCGGGTCGATCGCACGCATTTGGCGATCTGCAACGACAACAACTTCCCCTTCAGCATGGGACGCCACCTGCGCGAGGGATTTCCCGACGACAACGAGATCGTCCTTCTGCGGGTGGACCGCTCCCGCTAACCCAGGGTTCCACTCCAGAAGCGGATCGCCTCGCGAAGGATCTCCCGATGGGTCGCGGGCCGGGCTCCGCGCGCGATGTTCGCGTCGGCAATGGCGAAGGCGTCCTTCCATTGGGTCATCAAGACCTTCCAGGCGTACCCGGCCGAGTGCTTCGGGTCGTAGAAATGGGTGGCTTCCCCGGTGAGGCCGTTGAGTTCGAGGATCTTGAAATCCCTTCCTTCGCACAAAGCCTCCTCGCTTACGGCGCGCAGGTCGAAACGGCCGAAGTGGAATCCCTCGAAGGTGTGGGCGATCCGGTCGATGACCTCCTCGAGGGTGGGGGTGAGCAGGTGGTTGGCGTCGAGGAACAGCGCTCCCCGGCTGTGGGTGCCGATCTCGACCAGCCGGATGCGCTCTCCCTCGGCGGGAATCTCGAAGAGCCGGTCGGCCAGGTTCGCCATGTAGGCCTTGGCCATGCAGACCGCGCGGGGATCGTCGAGGATGAGCTGTTCCAGCCGGCGGATGCCGTCGCCGGTGAGCTCGAGCAGGCGCTTCTTCGTGATCGAGAGGACCCGCCCCCGCTCCTGGTCGGGAGGACGCTGGTAGAAGACGCCGTACTCGATTCCCTCCACGTACTCCTGGAGCAGCAGGTCCTTCTTGGCCGGTCCGTCCCGTCGGCCGTCCGCGCGCAGCCCTTCCAGCCGGGCTTCCAGTTCTTCTTCGCTGCGCACGATGTACACATGCTCTCCGCGCTGACCCCGGTCGGGTTTGAGCACCAGGGGAAGGTCCAGGCCGGGGGTGGCCAACAGCTCCCGGGCCCGCGCGAGTGCTTCGTCGACTCCGAACTTCCGGGGAAGGAACACGGTGCGCGGGAGATATCGTCGACTGGCGGCCAGCTTCCGGTGGATGTCCCACTTGCTCTCGCCCACCAGTCCCCCGAGATGGATCCCCGGATTGACCGCGGTCACACGCGCGAACCCGCCCCGCCGCATCGAGAGCGACAGGATGCGCAGCGCGACCGGGGCGTAGACCACCCAGATCGGCCAGAACTCCCAGCGCGTCAGGCGCCGCCAGCGTCCCACCAGGATCCTCCGCCCCCGGTGGGTGAAGGCGGGCAGGAGGACGCGGAGCAGGATCAACACCGTGGCGAAGGTGAGGATCAGCACCCAGAAGGCGTTGCCCTCCAGTTGCGCCCAGAGCGGCGCGGCGCGCTCTCCCACCACCAGGGTCAGGCCGATGATGAGCGGGGTCCACAGGGATACCGCCACGAAGAAATAGAGGGCGAAGAGCCAGTAGCGGGCCTTCACCGCGCCGGCCAGCAGGTAGGTGGGAAGACGTGTCCCCGGGACGAAGCGGCTGAGCAGGATGACGACCATCCCCTTCCGCTCGAACCAACTGGCGGCCAGGCGGAGGTCCTCGTCGCGCACGAACCACTTCCACGGAGCGTGTCCGACCGCGGCCTGCCCCATCTTCCTCCCGGCCAGATAGAGCAACTGGTCTCCGAGGTAGATTCCCAGGAAGGCGGCGAGGAAACCGGGGACCATCGGAAGGCGTCCGTGGGCGATGAGCAGCCCGGTGGTGATGCAGGTGAGGTCCTCGGTGATGAAGGTCCCGGCCACGATCAAGGCCAAGAGGATCCAGAGGGAGAATCCGCGGGCCGGTTCCAGTGGAATGCTGGAGAAGGGAAGCCGCGCGCGGGCGACCCGTTCCGGCCGGGCTTGGTCCCTTGTCACCGCCGTTCCCGCTTCGACCCGGGTCAGGAAGGCGTCGATGGCCTCGGCGACTTCACGGGTATGGGTCCAGAGGATGAAATGATTGCCGCTGGGAAAGACGAACCACTCGCTCTGGGGAAGGAGACGGTGGTGCTCCCTCGCGGCCGCGAAGGGAACCAGGAAATCGTCGCGGGAATGGATGATCAACACCGGCGGGCCGAAGTGTTGGAGGATCGACCGGAAGGGACGTTGATCGGTGTCGAAGAAATTGCGGGCGTAGGCGACATTCAAGGCGGTGTGATCGAGCAGCCCGAAATGCGGGGTCAGCTCGTCGAGCGCCCACAGGAACACCAGTTGGAGCCCGTGGATCAGGTGATTGAGTTCGTAGTTGCCCAACAGTTCGAGTTCCTGCACCCCGATCGACCCCACCATCGTGAGGGAGCCGACCCTCTCGGGGGCGCGGTCGTAGAGATCGAGCGCCACCCCGCCTCCCATGGAAAAGGCCACCACGTGCACCCGCTCGGCGCCGAGGGCGTCCAGGAGCTGGAGGCAGTAGTCCGCATGGGCGCGGGTGGAATAGTCGGGAACGCGGCGCTGGGATCGGCCGAAACCGGGAAGGTCCGGAATGATCACCCTCCAGCGCCAGGCCAGGAGGTGGGCCAGTTTCCGGAAATCCTGCAGTCCGCCCGGCGATCCGTGGAGCAGCAGCAACGCCGGGGCGTCCTTGGGTCCCAGGTCGAGATGGACCAGGCGCACCGGCCGGTCGGGCAGCCGCCGATCGCCGCGCACCGCCTGGGCGGTGAAGACGGAAAAGGTCGAAGGGATGGCCGGGGATCGAAGGTGCTGGTGGCGCCAGAGGGTCGAGGCGCCGAGCAGGAGCAGATAGACGACGAGCAGGCGAAGCCGCCCCGGACGCCCGGTCATTCCCAGCTCCGGTGGGCGGGCGCGGGCCGGTAGCCGCGGCGGACCGCCTCCCGGGTCGCCCGGGCGAACTCCCGCCGGTCCTCGCGGACCTGTACCCCCTCGCCGAAGGTGGCGGTGGCTTCGAACCACGGCATCTGGAGCAGCCGGTAGAGGTGATCGGGAAAGGTCATGTCGCCCCACCAGCAGATCGAGGTGGAGGCGGGAGGATATCCCTTGGCTTCCTGGTAGCCGATGGCCACCGCATGGACCGGGTATCCCATGCGGATGGGGGCGTCGAAGAGCGCCGACTTGAATCGAAGCACATCCTTGCCGTCGCTACTGGTTCCCTCGGGGAAGAACACCACTCCGTGGCCTTCCCGCAATACGCGCTCCATCTCCTCGATCACCCGGGGCACGTCCCAGCGGTTCTCCCGGTCGACGAAGATGGTGTTGACGCTTCGGGCGAGGAAGCCCAACACCGGCCAGTGGGCCACCTCCATCTTGGACACGAAGAAGGCGTTCACCTGGGTCGCAAGCAGGATGATGTCCATGTAGCTGAGATGGTTGCTGACCAGCACGAACGGAGGCGAGGGAGGGCACCCTTCGCGCCGGACGCGCATGCCGACGATCGCGGCAACGCCCTTGGCCCACGCGCCGAAGAACCCCACCTGGATCTGCATCACCGTGGTCGGGGACAACGCGCTCAACCAGCGCAGGGGGAAGAAGACGAGACTGACCATCCCCGTCCACAGGACGAGCAGGAAGATCCGCAGGATGGCGCGCAGGTGTCTCATGGGTGTGGGTCGAGGTCGATGTCGGTGAGCCGCAGGATCTTCAGCAGATCGACTTCGGCCAGGTCGATCACCGCCAGGAAATCGATGGTCTTGAATTGGCGGTCGAGCGCCGGTCGGCTGCAGATCCGGGCCCCGTATCTCAAGTAGGTACGGAAGAGGGTTGGTATCCGCGAAGTCTCCCAACCCTCGATCGATTCGGTGTCTTCATGACAGTCATAGGAAGGTTGGGGGGGAGCCACCAGCCGCGGGTGGAAGTGTCCGTTGCGGCGCAGGTACTCCAGCACCCGGGCGCCTTCGGCGGGGTCCTGGCTGGTGATCGAGCAGCATCCGAAGAAATAGCGGCAGCGGTTGTGCAGCGCGTAGGCGGCCAGGCCGGTCCACAAGAGCTGCAGGACGGTCCGGTTGCGGTGCTCCCGGTGGATGCAGGCCCGACCGGTCTCGACCGCCTGGTCGAGGATCTCCACCGGCCAGCGGAAGAGCTCGAACTCCTGTGCGCTGTAGAATCCGTGTCCCAACCGGGCCATCTGCGAGAGCTGCAAGCGGTAGGTTCCCACCACCTTGCCGGTGGCGATCTCCTCCACCATCACGTGGTGGCAGAAGTCGTCGAAACGGTCGCGGTCGAGACCGGTCCGGTGGCTCTCGTCCAGACCCTCCCCCAGCTCGAGGTTGAAGACCTCGTAGCGGAGCCGGAGTACGCGCTGCAGGTCGTCGGTGCCGAGGGCGAAACGGCAGAGATAGCGATCGTCCCGCGTGGTCCACGGGGGAAGGAACTGGGGGGTCACCGGATAACGGGAGGTCTCGACGGACGGTTTCGCGGGCGAGCGGGCATCCGTCGTCCCGGCCGGAGCCCGGGTCTCGAATTCGGAAGTCACGGTTCTACCCCGCCAATGGGAAAAAGGGTGGCCGTCATGGGTCGGTGAAGGCAGATTATGCTCATCCCTTGGCAATTTCCACCCCGCCGTCCGTTTCCCGTGCTCTCCATCGGTCGCGGAAGGGGGCAGAACCATCCCGCTCGGGTGGGATGGCCGCCCAGACCCTGATGCTGGTCGCCAAGGACATGGGATACGACACCGGTCCAATGATCGGCTTCGACACCGCGAAGGTGGGCGAGTTGATCCACCTTCCTGCCGACCACGAGATCGTGATGATGGTGGTCGTGGGCAAGGCCCTCCAGCCCGCGCGTGGGAGGGCGGGTCAGCTGCCTCTGGACGAGGTCCTCTTCTGGGATGGATTCTGTGCGGAGTGAATCCGTCCTCGGCCCTTTCCGAGTTCTGCCCCCTGGGCTATCCTATGTGGAGAACGGAGGTTTTCTGCAAGTTCTGTGGAGGTGAACGAATTGATGATCAGTATCGAATACTGCGTGCAGTGAAACTATCTCCCGCAAGCCACCAGGTTGGTGGATCAGCTGCAGAAGGAACTGGGGATCACGCCCGAGCTCATTCCGGGACGCAACGGGGTGTTCGACGTGAAGGTCGACGGGGAGTTGATCTTTTCCAAGCACCAGGAACTCCGCTTTCCCGAGGAGGGTGAGATCGTCGATCTCATCAAGGCCCGGACGAGCTGAGCGCCGCGCGGAACGGGCGGAACTTCACCCCGACGATCCGGGAGAGACAGATGGACAAGGAAGTCGAAGTCGCCCGTTTCACCGAGGTTTCCGAGGCCGAGGTGGCCAAGGGCCTGCTCACCGCCAATGGGATTCCCTGCATGCTCGCCTACGACGACGTGGGAGGGATGGAACCCCAGATGAACCTGGGCGAGGGCATCCGCCTGGTGGTTCCCGGGAACTTCGCCGAGGACGCGCGGCGGCTGCTCGCGTCGGTCGAGGACGGAACCGCCTCCGCGCCGGACGGGGACTGAGGCCGACTTGGCCCTTCGGGGGACCCGCGCACCCACCGTCTCTTCGCCGCCGCTCAGTAGCCGGCGGCCTGCCCGTCCTTGCGCGATTCGGATGCCCCGTGGTACACGCCGTTCTTCGCGTCCCACAAGATCGCCTGGTAGCCGCCGTAGGGTCCGTCGCTGAACGCGACGCGATGTCCCTTCTCCATCAGGGCGCGAACCGTCGCGTAGGGGAATCCGGTCTCCAGGTCGACCTCGCCTCCATCGTCCATCACCTCGCCGGTGGGTTGGGAGCTGCCGGTGTGGCGGATGCGGGGAGCGTCGCCCGCTTCCTGCAGGTTCATCCCGAAATCGATGAGATTCATCACGATCTGGGCGTGTCCCTGGGGTTGCATGGCGCCCCCCATCACCCCGAAGCTGATCCAGGGCTTCCCGTCGCGGGTGATGAAGGCGGGGATGATGGTGTGGAAGGGGCGTTTTCCCGGCGCGTAGGTGTTCGCCCGGCCCTCGTGCAGATCGAAGAGTTCCCCGCGGTCCTGCAGGATGAAGCCCAGGCCGGGAGGGGTCATGCCGCTTCCCATGCCGCGATAGTTGCTCTGGATGAGTGAGACCATGTTCCCCTGGTCGTCAGCGGTGGTCAGGTACACCGTGTCCCCGGCCTCCAGGCGGGAATCGGTGGTCCCGAGGGAAGGGTCGCCGGCGGGGAAGGAGCGGGCGCGCCGGTCCATCCGGATGAGCTTGCGCCGTTGCGCCGCGTAGTCCTTGGAGATGAGCCACGAGACCGGGACCTCGGCGAAGTCCGGGTCGGCGTAGAATCGCGCCCGGTCCTCGAAGGCCAGCTTCTTGGCCTCGACGAAGAGATGGACGTGCTCGGGGCTGCCGAAACCGAAGCCGGCCAGGTCGAATCCCTCCAGGATGTTCAGGATCTGCAGGGCGGCGATGCCCTGCCCGTTGGGAGGCAGTTCCCAGATGTCGTAACCCCGGTAGTTGGTCGAGACCGGTTGCACCCATTCGCTATGGTGGGTGCTGAGATCCTCGTAGGAAAGGAACCCGCCGTGGTCGTGCATGTAGTCGGCGATGACATGGGCGATCCTTCCCCGGTAGAACACCTCCCGGCCGTTCTCGGCGATCTCCTGCAGGGTGTTGGCCAGGTTCTCGTTGCGCCAGATCTCACCGGCTTCGGGGGCGCGTCCCTTCAGGGTGTACTGCTCGGTGAAGCCGGGATACCTGGAGAGGATCGGCACGCTCAGCCTCCAGTAGTGGGCGATCAGGTCGGTGACCGCAAAGCCTTCGCGTGCATAGCGGATGGCGGGGGCGAGCACGCGGTCCATGGGCAGCTTGCCGAAGCGCTCGTGCAGCTCGAACCAGCCGTCGACGCAACCGGGTACGCTGACCGGCAACGGGCCGTGGGCCGGGATCGATGTGTAGCCGTGATCGTGGAACCACTGCAGGGTCAACGAGCGGGGTGAGCGTCCGCTGGCGTTCAGCCCGTAGAGCCGGCGGCTTTGCGCGTCCCAGACGATGGCGAAGAGATCGCCTCCCATGCCGCTGCCGGTGGGCTCCATCAGTCCCAGGGCGGCGTCAGCGGCAATCGCCGCGTCGATCGCGTTGCCTCCTTCCCGCATCACCTCCAGGGCGATCTGGGTGACCAGGGGTTGGCTGGTGGCGGCCATCGCGTGGGTGGCGAGCACTTCGCTGCGGGTGGCGAAGGCGCGGCCGGTCACCCGGTCGGCGGCCAGGGATCGGGCCGCCGGCCCCGGGCCCAGGATCAGGAGGAGAAGAAGGGCCGAAAGGCCCCTCAAACCGTTGATTCGCATGGTGAGCCTCGACTTCTGCAGAAGATGGCGGTGTCTGGTCCCCGCGGCGGGCGGGCTTCGGACTTGCCAGATCCGGCTTCTGGGTCGAGTTTCCATCCCGGATCCCGCACGGGTCAATCGAGAAACGGAGAGCCCCACGATGAAACTGCCGTTCCACCACATCGACTCCTTCGCCGATCATCCCTTCGAGGGAAACCAGGCCGCGGTGGTGCTGCTGAAGGACTGGCTGCCCGACGACACCCTGCAGGCCATTGCCGAGGAGAACAACCTCCCCGAGACCGCGTTCGTGGTGCCCATGGGCGACAAGTGGGGTCTGCGCTGGTTCACCCCCACGGTCGAGATCGACCTCTGCGGGCATGGAACCCTGGCCGCGGCCTTCGCCCTGTTCCTGGAGGGTCTCGCCCAGGGCCGGGAAGTGGTCTTCGAGAGTCCCCGCAGCGGAACCCTGCGGGTGTTGCGCCACGATGGACGGCACTGGCTCGATTTCCCCCTGAGACCCCTGAAGGAAGTCCCGATCGATCCCCGCCTGGTCGAGGCGCTCGGAGTGGAACCTCGATGGTGCGGCATGGCCCGCGACCTGATCGTCCGTTTGGAGAGCGAGCAGCAGGTCCGCAAGCTCGATCCGGACCTGGAGATCCTGGCCCAGTTGGATGCCCTGGGAGTGTGTCCGACCGCCGAAGGGGACGACTGCGATTTCGTCTGCTGCTTCTTCGCTCCCAAGGTGGGGGTTCCCGAGGACCCGGTCACCGGCTCGGTCTTCTGCAGCCTGCTTCCCTATTGGGGAAGCATCCTGGGCAAGGAACGCCTGACCGCCCGGCAACTCTCGCGCCGGGGCGGATCGGTGGTGGGGGAACTGCACGGGAAGCGGGTCCATATCGGGGGACACGCGGTCGATGTCATCCGCGGCGAGATGCATCTCCGGCTGGACGGCTGAGCTCTTGCCCCGTCATGTTCGAGTACCAGAAATCCCATCGATTCTTCGCCCAGGTGGCCGATGGGCTGGACGAGCTCGCCCGGCGGGAACTGGAAGGACTCGGCGCCACCGAGGTGAAACCGGCCTACCGGGGCGCCTGGTTCACCGCCGACCTTCCATCGCTCTACCGCATCAACTACCGGACCCGTCTGGTCACCCGGATCTTCGCGCCGTTGATCACCTTCGACTGCCACAGTGCGCGCTATCTCTACAAGACCCTGCGCCGCCTCCAGTGGGATGTGATCGTGGGGAAGGGACGTACCTTCGCGGTCACCGCCAATCTGAGTGACAGCGCGATCCGGCACAGCCAATACGCCTGCCGGGTGGTGAAGGACGCCGTCGTCGACCACTTCCGGGAGACGACGGGTTCGCGTCCCGATGTCGACCCCAAGCGTCCCGACCTGTGGTTGCATCTGCACCTGCACCGCAACCGGGCCACGGTCCACCTGGACACCTCGGGTGGGTCGTTGCATCGTCGTGGATACCGGAAACATTCGGTCGAGGCGCCGATGATGGAGACCCTCGCCGCGGCGATCCTCGAGCTGAGCGAATGGGACGGAGGCGTTCCCCTGGCCGACCCGATGTGCGGTTCGGGAACCTTCCTGGCCGAGGCGCTGATGAAGCTCTGCCGGATTCCCGCCGGCTACCTTCGCCCCCGCTTCGGCCTGGAGAACCTTCCCGACCATGACGCGGATCTCTGGAAACAGGTGCGGAGCCAGGCCGACGCGGGCATCCGGGCTCTTCCCGAAGGGGCCCTGTGGGGCGGTGACATCTCCGCCGGCAACCTCGAGGTCGCCCGTGGAAACTGCGCGCTTCTGCCCCATGGCGACCGCATCACCTGGTGGCGGGGGGATTTCCGCCGCCTGGAACCCGGGTTGCCCGGCCGGGTGATCGTCACCAATCCTCCCTACGGGCGCCGCCTGAGGGGCGGGGAGGATCCCCGGCGGTTGATCCGCGATCTCGGCGATTTCCTCAAGCGACGCTGCACCGGCTCGATCGCCTACGTCTACGTGGGCGACCGCGCACTGCTCAAGAGCGTGGGTTTGCGACCGAAGTGGAAGCGCCCCCTCCACAATGGCCCTCTCGACGGGCGTCTGGCGCGCTATGATCTGTACTGAGCGCGTCGGCCCAGAACGAGAGATCCCATGACCCCCGGGCTCTCATGGGATATCTTCTGCGCGGGCGCAAGGGACTTTCCCGCCGTACCCTGTGGGGCGGCGGATTCGGCCATGTCCTGAATTCGGGGTCCTGGGTGGAAGAACCGTGGATTCCGGCCCGGGTCGTGGATTTCCAGTCAACCCGAAGAGGTAGAGATCAATTGACCGAAGCGAGACGAAGACGAAGGGTCCGCAAGACCCGCTCCCACCCCTCCCCGACGCCCATCGGCGAAGAACCGCGCGAGGAAGAAACCGCAGGGCAGGAAGTTCCCACCGACGATGAACTGGTCGAACCGGACAACGCCCTTCCCCTGATCACCCTGGAAGAACTGTCTCCCACCATGCAACAGGCCTGCGAGCGTGCGGGGTGGAAGGAACTGATGCCGGTGCAGGCCCGCACCATTCCCTACGTGCTGGCCGGGCGGGATCTGATGATCCAGTCCCGCACCGGGAGCGGAAAGACCGGCGCGTTCCTCTTGCCCATGCTCGACCGCATCGATCCCAGCCTTGCCCAGTGCCAGAGCCTCATCCTGGTTCCCACCCGGGAGCTGGCCCAGCAGGTCTACGACCACGCCGAGATCCTGGCGCCACCGGGAGTCCGCACCATCGCGGTATATGGAGGGGTGGGTTACCGGAAGCAGCTGGATGCGTTCCGGGCGGGAGCCCATCTGGTGGTGGGTACCCCCGGCCGGATCCTCGACCATCTCATGCAGGGAAACCTGGATCTGAAGCATCTGAAGATGCTGGTCTTCGACGAGGCCGACCGGATGCTCTCGATGGGGTTCTTCCAGGACATGCGAAGGGTGAAGCGGTTCCTGGGGGATGCGCCGCGCAACGGTTACATGTTCTCGGCGACCTTCCCCTATCACGTGATGCGCCTGGCCGGGGAATTCCTGCACGAACCGGAGATGCTCAGTCTCAGTCGCGATCACGTGCACGTGACCGACGTGGACCACGTCCTCTATTTCGTGCCGGACATGAAGAAGGATCGCACCCTGGCCCGCTTGATCGAGCTGGAGAACCCGGCTTCGGCGATCATCTTCTGCAACACCAAGGCCGAGGTGAACTACGTATCCCTCATCCTGAAACGCTATGGCTACGATGCCGACGGCCTGTCCAGTGAGTTGCGTCAACGTGACCGGGAAAAGGTCCTGGGGAGGGTCAGGGCGGGCACCCTGCGCTTCCTGGTGGCCACCGACGTGGCCGCCCGGGGCATCGATATCCAGGAACTGAGCCACGTGTTCCAGTACGAAGTCCCCGAAGATCCGGAACTGTACGTGCACCGCGCCGGCCGCACCGGCCGGGCGGGTGCGGGAGGAAGGGCGATCACCCTGGCCTTCCGCACCGAGAAGGTGCGCATCGACGAGATCCGCGCTCGCTACGGCATCCAGTTCGAGGAACTCGAACCCCCGACGGACGAGGAGGTCGAAAAGGTGGTATCCGAACGACTGGTGGCCCTTCTGGAGGCGCGCCTGCGAGAGCGTCGCCCGATCGACCGCGAACGCATCCAACGTTTCCTTCCCCTGGCTCAGGAGCTGGCGCAACACGAAGACGGCGCCATGCTGGTGGCGATGTTGTTGAACGATCACTACCAGCAGAGCCTGCACGCGCCGGTCGTTCCCGAGGGAGACCCACCGGCGGAGGACGCAACGCCACAAGAGGGTCCGCCGTCGAGCGATCGCGGGTCCTCCGGGGGCCGCGGGCGCCGCCGTTCGCGCTCGGGCGGATCGCGCCGCCGGCGTTGAAACAGGCCGCCGGATGGGGCCCGGCCCCATCCGGCGGAGGGAGAAGGCGGAGAGCCCTTCACCAATGCCGCATTTTCCGCTCTCCGCCTCTCCTGCAGCCTGACCAGGTGCACCCGTCTATTCGAGGTGGCTCTCGAGCATCCACGCGTTCTTCTCGTGCACTTCCATGCGTCGTACCCCGAGGTCGGCCGACACCGGGTCGCCGGCCGCTTCGGCCGCCTCGATCAGTCTGGCGGCGGATTCGGCCAGCTTGCGGTGGTCGGCGGCCAGGGTGCGGATCATCTCGGTCGCGGAGGTCCCCGGACGCGCTTCCTCGATGCCGGTCAACTTCGCGAATTCGGTGTAGGAGCCCGGGGCGGGGTGGCCGAGAGCGCGGATCCGTTCGGCGATCTCGTCGACGGCCAGGGCCAGCTCGGTGTACTGGGTCTCGAAGAGCAGGTGGAGCGACTGGAACATCGGGCCCACCACGTTCCAGTGGTAGTTGTGGGTCTTCAGGTAGAGGGTGTAGCTGTCGGCGAGCAGCCGGCTCGTCGCGTCGACGAGGGCTTCGGGGATTTCGGTGGTCTTCTCGAGCGTGGTCATGATGAGCTCTCCTTGTCGGCGCCGGGGGCGCCTCGTTCGGGTCGTCGGTGCCTACCGCGAGGGACATCCCCAAGATCGGGCCGGTTGTGCAATAGTGCCAATACATTGTTCTTGTGAGTTCGATAGATATGGCCTATCATCTGACCATGACCCTCCAGGAACTCCGCTACCTGGTCGCCCTGGCCGAGCACGGTCATTTCGGCCGGGCCGCCGCCGCCTGTTACGTGTCCCAACCCTCCTTGAGCGCGGCGGTGAAGAAGCTCGAGAACGAGCTGGGGGTGATGCTCTTCGAACGGACCCGGCGGCGGGTCCTGCCCACCGCGCGAGGGGAGAGGGTGGTGCGGCGGGCCCGGCGGATCCTCGAGGAGGCCCGACGCCTGGAGGAGGAGGCCCGCCGGCCCGAACTGCCGCTCAGCGGCATCTTCCGCCTGGGCGCCATCCCGACCATCGGGCCCTACCTGATGCCCCATCTGGTTCCTCCGCTGCGGAGGGATCACCCCGCGCTGCAATTGCACCTGATCGAACAGCAGACCGCGGTCCTGTTGGAACAGTTGCAGCAGGGACGACTCGACGCCGCCTTGATGTCTCCTCCGCTGGACGAGACCGGACTGGTCCGGGCCGACCTGTACCGCGAGGACTTCCATCTCGCCGCGCCGCCCGAACATCCCCTGAGCGCACGAGCTTCCATCGATCCAGCGGAGATCGTGGGAGAGCCTCTGCTCTTGCTGGACGAAGGCCATTGCCTGCGCGACCAGGTCCTGGAAGTGTGCAGCACCGAGGACACCCCGGCCCGCGAACTCCTGCGCGGCAGCAGCCTGGAGACCCTCCGCAGCATGGTGGCGGCCGGGGTCGGATGCACCTTGCTGCCCGCCTTGGCGCTGCATCCTCTGGGTGGAGCCTCCCCGGTGGAGATCCGCCCCTTCACCGCCCCGGCTCCGCACCGCCGGGTCACCCTCTACTGGCGCAAGGGCTTCGCACGGGAGGACTCGGCCCGGGAACTGGCCGACTGGATCCGCCAGCACCTGCCACCCGGGGCCGTCCCGGTTGCCCCGGCTCGCGCCAGACCCTAGAATGGCTGCCAGCCCCGTTCCCCCCCATTCCCCATCACGGAGCCATGTCATGGAACACCGTCTGACCACCCGATTCCTGTTCGTGTCCCTGTTGTTGCTGGTTCCGGTCTTCGCCGCCGCCGAAGAAGATCGCGAGATGGGCGCGGTGACCTACGGCGAGGGGGTGACGCTCTCGGAGAGCACCCCGATCTCGGAGATCCACGCCCATCCCGGCAAGTACGTGGGCAAGGTGGTCCGGGTGGAGGGCCGCATCGTGGATGCCTGCCAGAAACGCGGGTGCTGGATGGAACTGGCCGGCGACCGGGATTTCCAGAGCGTGCGGGTGAAGGTGGATGACGGCGTCATCGTCTTCCCGGCGGACTGTCCCGGGCGATGGGGAATCGCCGAAGGAGAGCTGCAGCGCATCGAACTGACCCTGGAACAGACCCGCAAGATGGCCCAGCACCAATGCGAGGAAGAGGGGACGGAGAAGACCTTCGACCCGCAGAGCATCACCGAGCCCGCGGTGATCTACCAGGTCCATGCGACCGGCGCGGTGATCGAGGATCGCCCGGCCGGGGAAAAAGAGAACGGATGACCGACCCGGTTCGAGAGGGCGATCAACAAGGCATTCCCTGGCGGCGATGGAACAAGGCGGTCCATCGCGACGTGGGGTATTTCTGCGTGGCGCTCACCCTCGTCTACGCCATCTCCGGGATCGCGGTGAACCACATCGCCGATTGGAATCCCAACTACAAGATCGAACGCGTCCACCGCAGTTTTCCCCCGGTCGAAACCGGAGATCGCGACGCGATGGTCCGCGCCATCGTCGAGCACCTGTCCTTGCCCGACGACTATGTCGACGTGTTTCGACGCGACCGGTCGACCTTCGAGATCTTCTATGAGGACTTCACCGTCACTGCCGACGCAGCGCGGGGGAACGCCACCTGGGAACGGCGCCGGAAGAGGCGCGGTCTGTTCGAGATGAACTTCCTCCATCTCAATCACGGGAAGGGATTCTGGACCTGGTTCGCCGATCTCTACGCGGTGGGCCTGTCCTTGCTCGCGATCACCGGACTGTTCATGCTGCGGGGAAGCCGGGGATTCCTGGGCCGGGGCAAGTGGATCGTCGGCGCCGGCCTGTTGATTCCCCTGCTGTACCTGATCCTCGCGCGTTGATCGGGGGCCAGAGGACCCGCGGCGTCGGGCCGCAGGATCCCAGGGCCGCCGGATCCGGTAGAGGGTCGACTGCTTTCCCACCACGATCGGCTCGAAACGGGGGTCGTCCTCGAAATCGGCTCGGCGCAGTCCACTGCCATCCCTCCAGACCCCGTCGCTGACGTAGAGCCACGCGATGGAGTGGGCATCCACGAGCCGGGCGGTCGCCTCCGGCCAGGGGTCTTCGGCCAGGCCGCGGGCGAGTTCGTGCACTGATCGCCCTTCGGGCGTGCGCAGGTCCCAGGCGCAGGGCAAGAGGAAGTTCCGATCGCTCACCTGCATCGCCCAGGCGCTGCCGTCGTCCCACAGGTTCGCCACCACCGCATCCGGGGGGACGATCCGGGAGATCTCCACCGCATGGTGGTAGTCATCGAGGGTGAACGGCACCGCCGTACCACCGTTGCGGTAGTTGGTGACCAGGCGCGGAGCGGCCAGGAGCGCCAGGGCGGCGGCGATCCCCAGGACCAGCCCCCGCGCCACCCTCCCCGCATCGCCGGGCCGGTTCCCCGCCGCCCCGGGCCGAGGGCGTCTTCGAGCCCACCAACGGAGCCCAAAGGCGAGGGCGAGCGCCGCCCACAGCGGGCTGAAATAGAGCTGGAGATAGAGCAGGCGCGGGGCCTGGCGGTAGAAGGGCGTGGACAGCCAACGGGAGAGGGGGTCGGCGCGGCTCAGCAACGCCAGGTACCACAGGCCCAACAGGCCGGACACGATCGCGGCCTTGCGCCACCTCCCGGAGCGCAGGGCGAGTCCCCACCCCCCCAGCACGAGCAGGCGCACGAGGTGACCGCCGCCCCCGGCCTTCCACAGGCGCCAGAGGGCGTCCCCCACCGGCTTGGTCGCGACCGGGACCGCGGCGATCTCGGAGGGATACCGACGGGCGAGTTCCCACAGTTCGGGTCCGCAGAGGGCCAAAAATCCCAGGGCGACGCCGCCCACCCCCCAGGCCACCCGCGCGGCGGGCGCGCGACCTGACCGGGTTCCCCCGGCGACCTTCCGGGGGCCGCCGGACGGTGCGGCGGGACGGTCCAGCGGAAACCGCGCACGCGCGGGGATGAGCCACGCCGCGACCAGGCTCACCAGCACTTCAGCGGCATGCAGGTGGACCAGGCCGCCCAGGAACAGGCCGGCCCCGACGGCGGTCCACCAACGCGCTCTCCCCTCCCGCGAAGTGGCATCGGTGGCCGCCCGCAGCATCAGGGCGGCCGCGGGAACGACGAAGAAGCCGGCGACTTGTCCGAAGCCCCCCCAACCCAGGACTCCGGCGGGTCCCAAAGGATTGGCCGCGATCAGGAGGGAGGCGCAACCGGCCACGAAAGCCGACGCCCCCCAGGCGCGCCACAACATCCACCAGGCGGCCGGGATGAAGGCGGCCACGAGCAGCGCGCTCATCCAGATGGAGACGTAGGGGGCGAGACCTCCCACCCGGGCGATGAGGGCGGCGGCGGCATGGAGCCCGGGCAGGTAGCCCAGTCCCAGGGTTCCGGCGGTCTCCTGCGACAACGCACTCCAGGAGAGGGTGGCGTCCTGGGCGATCCGGCGGGTGAGCCAGGCGTGGTTGACCGCGTCGTGGACGTGGGGAGGCGCGGGAAGATGTCCGTAGCCCATCACGAGGAGTACGAAGGACAAGACCACCGCCGCGGCGGCCAACCCGGCCGAACACGCTGTGGACTCCTCGGTCGGCGGCGTTCCCGATTCCGCCGACGCCGGAGTGAGCCGGAAGGCCCGGGCCGGTCCCGTGCGTGGAGTCCACCAGCGCACCGTCGCTCCCGCCAGGAGGACGAAGGCGAGGTACGCGATCGGGGTGAAGGGCGCGCCCAGACGTCCGGGTCCCGCCGCATAGACGAAGGGCAGGATCAGGCCGGCGGAGATCTGCAGGAGGAAGCCCTCGAAACCGGTCGGAATCCTCCATCTGCCGCCGAGGATCACAAAGCCCGGAAGCCACACCATCACCGCGGCGGCGAGCCCGAAGCGCAGCCAGAGGACAAAAGAGAGCAAGGGAAGGGGCGCGTGCATGGGGATTCCTGGAAGGGGCGGCAAGGCTCGAGGAGGTCTGGAGAGCTTCCCGGAGGAGTCGATGGCCTCCACCAGGTCCTGGATGCCCGCTGGAGTTTCCGGCGGGCGGCGGGCGGCGTCAATCGGCGATGGGCTCCACCTTGACGCCGGGGGGACGGGGGGAGATCCTGGCGGGTGGAAGAGCCGGCGCGGAGCGCAGGCCAGCATCCATGAAGCCGGTGATCGAGGTGATCTCCATGTCGAAGACCTGTCGTTCCCGTGGCCGCCTTTTCGCCGCCGCGTGGCTGTCCGTCGTTCTGATGACCCTTTGTCTCGTCGGGGTCCCGGCAACCGTTTCCCCGGCCCGGGCCGCCGAGGCGGCCTACCGGCCCGACCCGAACGCGCCGCGCAGCGAGGTTCCCGATGGTACCAAGTGGGACCTGACCCCGCTCTTCGCCGATGACGCCGCCTGGCGGTCGGCGATGGACGAGCTTCGGACGAAGGTGCCCGAGGTGGCGAAGTACCAGGGACGGTTGAGCGATCCGTCCATGCTGAGCGCCTGTCTCGGCCTCTACTTCGATCTGCACAACCGCATCAACCACTGCACCCTCTACGGGAATCTCAAGTCGAGCGTCGACACCGCCGATGATCATGCCCACGCCATGGAGACCGAGGCCTTGGCCCTCATGGACCAGCTGACCGCGGCCGCGACCTTCATCCGCGGCGAGATCCTGGCCCTCGATGACGCGGCGATGGAGAAGGCCTACGCGCAGCAGCCGGAGCTTGGGACCTACCGGCCCTATCTCGAGAACCTGCGCCGCCGCCGTTCGCGGGTCCTCGGCCCCGAAGCCGAGCGGGTCCTGCAGTTGATGGGCGACAACCAGTGGGCGGAGATCGACCTCAACGAGATTCCCTCGGGCTACGAAACCGCGTTCGGTGCGCTGCTCACCGATATCGAGTGGCCGATGGTGCATGACGAAGACGGCAATGAAGTGCAGATGACCCTTTCGAGCTACCCGCGCTTCAGGGCTTCCCCCGACCGCGCGGTGCGAAAGGAGGCGGTCGAGGCATTCTTCGCCACCCTGCGCCGGTACCAACACGCGTTCGCGGCGACCCTGGCCGGGCAATACCAGTTCGACGTGTCCCTGGCCCGGTCGCGCGGCTACGACACCGCTCTTGAGGCCTACCTCGACAAGGACGGTCTCACCCCAAAGGTGTACAAGACGCTGATCGCCACGGTGAACGCGCACCTGGACGGGTTGCACCGCTATGTCCGCCTGCGCAAGAAGGCCATGGGCTTGAGCGACCTGCACATCTACGACCTCTATCGCCCGCTGACGCCGGGGGTGGAGAGGACGGTCAGCTACGACGAAGCCCGTGCCGAGGTGCTCAAGGCCCTGCAACCGTTGGGCCCCGACTACCTGGCCTTGATCGAAAAGGGGACCGATCCGAAGAACGGTTGGATCGATGTCTACCCCAACCGGAACAAGCGCAGCGGAGCGTTCTCGGCCAGCGTGTACGGGAATCATCCCTACGTGATGATGAACTTCCAGAACAGCCGGGACGACGAGTCGACCCTGGCCCACGAATTCGGACACGCGGTCCACAGTCATCTGGCGATGACCCATCAGCCCTACTCGAGCTTCCGTTACGTGCCGTTCCTGGCCGAGATCGCCTCGACCTGCAACGAGGCGCTGTTGAGCGACTACCTCATCGCCAACGCGCCGGAAGCGGCCGAGCGGGCCTGGTTGTTGAGCGACCGTCTCGAGAAGATCCGCACCACGATCTACCGCCAGACCCTCTTCGCCGAGTTCGAGTTGGCGGTGCATACCTATGTGGAGGAAGGAACGCCGATCACCGCGAGCCTGCTCGATACGACCTACGCAGACCTGATCCGCCGCTACTATGGCCCGGACTTCACCGTCGACGAGAATGACGGGATGGAGTGGGCCTACGTCCCCCATTTCTACTACAAGTACTATGTCTTCACCTACGCGACCGGGCTCTCCAGCGGCATCGCCATCGCCAAGGGATTGCGCGGGGAGAATCCCGAGGCGGCACAGAAGGGTCTGATCGCGATGCTCAGCGGCGGATGCAGCGAGCCCCCGCTGACCCTGCTCAAGAAGGCGGGGGTCGACCTCACCCGGCCGGACGCCATCGAAGCGGCCCTGCAGAGCTTCGATGAGACCCTGAGCGAGATGGAAGAACTCCTGGAATAGGAACCGGTCCACCCCGGTGTCCTCCGGCGACGACTTCGAGGGCGGGGACGCCGGCGACCGAGGTGGATTCGACGAGGACGCAACCGGGCGCACCGTCAGTGCCGCGGCCTGAGGGAAGTGAGGTGAACCGTCGATGGATCCCGAAAGGTTCCCGCGCCGTGCCCTGGGGTGTTTTCCCACCCCCCTCCACGAGTTGCCCCGCCTCAGCGAAGCTCTCGGCGGTCCCCGTCTCCTGATCAAGCGCGACGACTTGACCGGCCGGGGCCTGGGCGGCAACAAGATCCGCAAGCTGGAGTTCCTGCTGGGGGAAGCCCTGCAACAAGGTTGTGACACCGTGGTCACCGCCGGCGCCGCCCAGTCGAACCATTGCCGGCAGACCGCGGCGGCGGCGGCCGCCTGCGGACTGGAGTGTCACTTGGCATTGGGAGGAAGCGGGACGGAAGCGCCGACCGGCAATCTCCTGCTCGATCGCCTGTTGGGCGCCCACATCCACTGGTGCGGGGAGCATCGCAAAGGGGAAGACCTGGAAGAGATCGCGGCGGAGATCCGCCGGAGGGGAGGATCTCCCCGGATCATTCCCTACGGGGGATCGAATGTCACCGGCGCCATGGGCTATATGGAAGCAGCCGGTGAGCTCGCCGCGCAACTGGAGGAACGGGGGTGGGTCGTCGACCACATCGTGTTCGCCTCCAGTTCGGGCGCGACCCAGGCCGGGCTGATCGTCGGAGCGGAACGGGCCTCCCTTTCCGCCGGGATCCTCGGCATCCAGATCGACCCGGAGGACATCGGGGGAGCCAGCCTGGAGGAGAAGGTCTCGGAGATCGCCACCGGACTGGCGCAACGGCTGGGCGCACCCCGCGGTTTTCCACCACGGGAAATCCAGGTCGAGAAGGGATACCTCGGGGACGGCTACGGCGTCATCGGGGAACTCGAACGGGAGGCGATCCGGCTTCTGGCCGCAACCGAGGGGATCCTGGTCGATCCGGTCTATACCGGGCGCGCCCTGGGAGGCCTGATCGACCTCATCCGCCGCGGCCGCTTCCGCCGGGACCACTGCGTGCTCTTCTGGCACACCGGCGGAACCCCCGCCCTCTTCAGCGCCGCCCGCGAATCGATGGGCTGATCCACGACACGGCGCGGGAAGGGATCGCGGCTTCGCGCGGCGGTCTGCTGTCGCCGCCGCGGAGGGCACTCCTCTAACTCCAACCCACCTTCTCGAAACGCGGATCGGTCAGGAGCCGGCGCATGGAATCGTTCTCATACCAGCGGTAGCACATCCGCAGGCTCAGATCGGCCCGACACGCGCCTTCTTCCGGACGGCAGGTCACATTGCGGCTCTTGATGTAGACCTTCTGGGCGACAAGCTGTTCGGTGATGTCATCGAGCAAGGCGGGATCGCCATGCCAGCTGAGGTGCAGGGAGTAGTACATGTCGGCCTTGATGGGAAGGCGGTGGAAGAGGTAGAGGGCGATCAAGACCAGCACGGCCAAGGTGACCGCGATGATGTATTCGCCCAGGCCGACCGTCACCCCGATGGCCGCCACCACCCAGATGGACGCCGCGGTGGTCAGGCCGCGAACGAAATCGCGGCTCTTGACGATGGTTCCCGCCCCGAGGAAGCCGATGCCGGTGATCACGCCGGCCGCCGCGCGGGCCGGATCCATGCGGATGAAGGCATCCGATCCCGGGGGGAGCTGCAATGACAGTTTCTCGAAGGCCACGATGACCGCGGCCGAGCCCAGGCATACCAGGATGTTGGTCCGCAGGCCGGCCGAGCGACCCCGGGTCTGGCGCTCGAGGCCGATCAAACCGCCGAGGATCATCGCGATCACAAGACGCGCCAGGTAAGGGGAATCGTGGACCAGCGAGTTCAAGAGCGATTCCATCGGGATCTCCCACCTTGTACGGTTTCCCCCCAACCGGCCGGTTGCGGTCGCGGCGAACCGTACCAGCAAAGCTTCCACCGTGCCGAGTGTGGCACGGTGGAAGGCTCGGGAAAAGGATTCTTGTCAGATCGGGATCGAAAAACCGCTGGATTCTCAGAGGGTCCGCAGGAACGCGACGAGATCCTTCTTCTCCCGCTCGGAGAGCCTCAGGCCCTGGATCAGGTTGAAGAACTCCACCGTGTCATCCAGGGTGAGCAGACGTCCATCGTGCAGGTACGGCGGTGAATCCTTGATCCCCCGCAGGGGGAAGGTCTTGATCGGTCCGTCCGCCGTGGCCATCCTCCCGTTGATCATCCGCGGAGTGAAGAAGCGCTCGGCCTTCAGGTTGTGCATGAGGTTGTCCGTATAGTACGGCGCCAGGTGGCAGCTCCCGCAGCGTCCCTTTCCGAAGAAGATCTTCTCGCCGCGCAGTTCCGCCTTGCTCGCCTTGGAAGGGATCAATCGCCCATAGAGATCGAGCTTCGGGGCCGGAGGAAAGTCCAGGATGGCTTGGAATTCGGCCATGAAGTGCACCTGGCTTCCGCGCTCGAGCACGTGGACGCCCTTCTTGGTGGCGATCACCGGATCGCCGTCGAAGTAGGCCGCCCGTTGTTCGAACTCGGTGAAGTCCTCGACGGTCTTCAGGGCCCGCTGGGAGCCGAACAGCCGTTGGATGTTCACTCCCCGCAAGGGAGGTGTGTCCAGGCGGTGCCGGAATTCCTGCGGCCTCATGTCGCCGACCAGGTGGGTCGCTCCGTTGGTGTGCCCGTTGACGTGGCAGTCGAAACAGGTCACGCCCCGGCTGGGCAACTCCGAACGGCGATCGTCGGTCTGGTTGAATTGTTGCTGCGGGAATGGGGTGAGAAGCAGGCGCAGACCTTCGAGCTGCTTGGGATTGAGGATCCCGTTGAACAGCTCGAAGTAGTTCATGAGGGTGACGACCTTTCCTTGGGAGACGTCCCCGAGGTCGGGCCGGGTGGTGAGGAAGATCGGGGGAGGATACTCCGGCATGAAATGGTCCGGCAGATCGAAGTCCAGGTCGAAACGGGTGAGATCCCGGTGTTCCTGGCGCTGGATCTCCTCGATGTGGAAATGAGGGAAGACCATCCCTCCTTCGGCGTGGTTCGGATGCGGCAAGGGGAAGAACCCCTTCGGCCAGAGATCCTTCTCCCGGATCTCCTCGGGCGACATCGCCGCCAGTTTCTTCCAGCTCATTCCCTCGGGAAGCCGAACCCTCACCCCTTCCTGGATCGGCTTGCGACCACCGGACATCATGACCCCTTCGGCGGGCCGATTGCTGAGATCGTAGCGTTCCTCGAGCAGGGCCATCTGACGCTTTTCGATCTCCGGCTTCGCGTCCTTCATCCTCTGGACGATCTTCGCGAAGGGTTCCTTGATGACCACCGGAGCGTAACTGCTGGGCGGGGGATCCATTGTGGCCGCGGTGGCCGTGGCCACGGTGGCGAGCAGGACCGGCAGAACGAGGAATCTGGCCGGGTGCCCTTTCCATCTCTCAAACATCAGCGATCCATCCTTTCGTCTCGGCAACGGCCGAGTTCGTGAAAAGGAGCCCCACGAGAAGGGGATGACACTTTGCTCAGGTGATCAACCGAAAAGGGGAGTTCATCCGCACGGATACCATCCGCGTCCGATCTCCACGCGAACGAGAGTGTCGGCTCGGATGTTCCCCTGAACAGGAACCACAAAGGGAAGGGCAAGAACGCCGCGGTCTTGTCATCCCCCGGTGCGCAGGGACCAACCGACCAGGAGGATGCCGGTGGCGAGGGTCCAGCTTCCCAGGACCCGGATGGCGATATGCATCCAGCGGGCCTTCAGGGAGAGGACGAAGGCACTGCTCAACGACAAGAGGACGAAGAGGAGGAAGCCGACCCCGGCCAGGATCCGCAGGGAGGTTGTGGGCGAAAGGGTCATGACCGTGCCGTTGGCCGCCCCGTGCAGCCCTCCGAAGAGGACCACGATCGCGGTGAAGGTTCCCCGGGGAATCTTCAGGTCCGAGGCCAGCAGTGCGCCGGTCACCAGGAAGGAGAATGCTCCGGTCAGAGGAGGAAGACCCAGCCCCGGGGCCACCAGCCCGAGGATTCCTCCCAGGAACCAGGAGACGGGCAACGACCCGATCAGGACACGGCCGAAGTGCGCGCCCCGCAGGCCCGCATACAGCCCCAGCGCAATCGCGGGCAAGAGGTCCTCCGGGCTGAGCAGGAGATGGCCCATCCCGTCGTAGACCGGGCCCAACCCGGTGCTCACCAGGTGGGCCGCGGCCGGCGTCGCCGACAGCAGGGTCCAGAGCGAGGCGAGCAGCGCGGATCGACGGAACCTCATCCCACCGCTCCAGCCAGGAAGAAGACCCCGGCGACGGCGATCACCGCGCCTGTTCCGCGCAGGGCCAATCTTCCCCACCGCCAGCGGTGGACGAGTCCGAGGGCGATGCCGACAGCGTGCAGGCAGCCGGTCGCCACGACGAAGCCCATGCTGTAAAGCAGGCCGCTCTCGCCGACAGGAAGTTCGGCTCCGTGGGCATACCCGTGGAAGACGGCGAAGAATCCCACCAGGGCGGCGGCGGTCCACAACGGAGGGCGGGCTTCGCTCAGTACCATGATTCCCAGGAGCAGGGCGGACAGCGCGATCCCCACCTCCGCGGCCGGCAACACCAGTCCGATGAGGGCGAGCATTCCGCCCAGGGCCATCACCACCGGGAAGGTCACCGGCAGCAGCCAGATTGCCGGGGCTCCCAGTTGGGCCCCCCAGATCCCGACGGCCACCATGGCCAGGATGTGATCCCACCCGGAGATGGGATGATGCAGTCCGCTGAGAAAACCTCCGGCTTCCCCGGCCATCAGATGGGCGAACATCACGGTCACCATCGCAACGTCTCCACCAGAAGAAAGGTTCGTTGCAGGGTCCAGAACGCGCCCAGCCCCCCGACGAGGTAGCCTGGAGCGTAATGGACCCAACGGGGCCAGCGCACCTGCAAGACGACGAAGGAGCGCTGCAGGGCCAGTACCAGGAGCAGGAAGAAGATCTGCCCGATCTCCACCCCGACATTGAACAGCAACAGGGCCAAGGGAATCTCCGCCCGGGGCAGGCCCATGCGGGTCAGACCGCTGGCGAAACCGAAGCCGTGCAGCAGTCCGAAGGCGAAGGCGATGATCCACGGGTGACCGATGGTGAAACTGGTTTGTCCCTTCCACCTTCGCGCGATCTCCGGTCCCAGGAAGAGGATGGAAAGCGCGATCGACGCGTTCAGCGGCATCAGGGGCGCCGACGCGTAACCCAGGGTGGCCACGGCAAGGGTGATGCTGTGCGCAATGGTAAACGAGGTGATCGTCTTCACCAGCATCCAGTTGCGGCCGACGATCAACAGGAGACCGAAGATGAAGAGCAGGTGGTCGAGGCCCAGCAGGATGTGCTGGATGCCCAGCCACAAGTACGCCCCGGCGCGGGTGAAGGAACCCTGGGTTCCTCCGAAGGTGATCGAAGGGGAATCGGGTCGCAGCAGGTGCGTTTCCTCGATGCCGTCGCGATGGTGGACCCTCACCAGCACATCGGTGACCGCGGCGTCGAGTCCTTCGATGACCAGGGTCTTGCCGCGAAGCCCCCCGTCGCATCGCAGGGTCGTGTTCCACACGACCGCGCCCGGCGAGGGTTGGGCCTCCCCCCGACCGATCCTGCACCCCGCGGAGAAGACCGGATGCAGGGGCACCGTCGCCGCTCCCGCCACCGGAGCCTTCCAGAGCAGGCGGTAGCTCTGGTCGCCGACCTGGCGCAATTCGAGGTAGCCCGGTCGCACCTCGTGGGCCACCGCGGGCAGGGCGAGGGCGATCAGGAGCGCCAGAAGAGAAGCCGAGGCGGTCTTCATCGGGGGCTCTCTCCGGTGATCCCCGGCATGAGAGCGGTGGTATCGCCCGCCGCGGGCACCTCGATCGCGTGATGGGTCCAGTCGGGCGGAAGGTCCATGACCACGGTGTATTCCTGCTTCAACCGGGCCAGGAATCCGGCGTTGATCTCTTCCCTCCGCGCCGCCTTCCACTCGCGCACCAGGGTGGGACGGAGCTCCTCCAGGGGAGGCAGGTGTCCTCCCTGATCGTCCGGCACGAGGAAATAGTCGGCGTTCTGCTGGAGAAAGGAGCGCAGATCCTCGTCGGTGGGTTCCTGGATCCTCGCCAAGTCCTTCCCCAGGAACTCCATCTTCTCACGCAGCCGCTGGCGGATCACCACATCACCCTGGTCCAGTCCCAGTTTCCTGGCCTCCCGGACCAGGATCTCGGTCGTGACATGGTCGTCGACCAATTTCTTCCATTCCTCCTCGGTGGGAGGCCGCCGCCATCTCAAGGCGAAGTTGCGCGCGAGGCGGTCAGCGGTCGCCTGGTCGACGACGATGCGATGGGACGGGGTGGAGGGCCCGGCGCTTCCGAAAACGGCCCAGAGAAGAAAGAGTGCTGCGCCGATTGCCAGGAAATGGACGAGCGGTTCCTTGAGGAATCTCATGTCCGCACCCTAGCACTCCCGGCGCGGCGGTAGAAGGGCAATGCGCCCGGGCCGAAACCGTCTTCAGCCCTCGCCCCGGGAGAGGGTGATGCCTCGAGAATGCGGACTCAGCGGTGGTAATCGGCCTTCAGGGTGCTCCAGCTCGACTCTTCAGACGGCACCGTGTGGGTGATCGAGGTTCCCACGGTGCCACTGAAGTTGGGGTTGCAGGTATCGAAGGTCACCTGGACCTGACCATCCTGGCCCGGATCGACGAGGGTACCCTCGATGGGGTACTGCGTCTGCACGGAGCCGTCTAGGAACCCCATGCAGAAGCCATCGACCCACGAGTCCTGGTTGCAGTTGACCAATCCCACGACGTGGATCGATCCGAACCAGGTTCCCGAGGACGGAGCCTGGAAGGTCAAGAGGTAGGAGAAGTGGCCGCTTCCGTCGGCGGTGACCACCGTCGGCGCGGACAGGATCTGGGCGTGTCCGGGGTTGGCGGCGAGCACGCTCGCCAGGAAGGCGATGATGAGGATCAGGGAACAACGATGGGCAACGGGTCTGGCGGGCATGACGGACTCCTTCCGGGAGAAACGACGATCCGGGCGGAAACCGGACCGGAAGGATCCCGCGTCAGGCGCCGCGGATCGTCCTCTGGATCCTATTCTGGCACGGATCACAACTCGATCTCCACCCCGATCTCCATCATCCGCCGCACCGGGATCCGGAAATAGGCGGTGGCCTTCTGGGCGTTCCTCGACATCAGGGCGAAGAGTTGTTCGCGCCAGATCGCCATTCCGGGGCGTTTGGTGGGAATGAGCGTCTCGCTGCCCACGAAGAAGGTGGTCTCCTCCAGCTCGTAGGGGAAGCCCCTTCCCTTGGCCGTCTGGAGCAGCCGGGGCACGTTCGGCGTCTCCATGAAGCCATAGTGCCCGACCATGCGATAGAAGCCCGGACGGATTTCCTCGATCTCCAGCCGGTCCTTCGAGGGGACCTTGGGTCGGTCCTCGGTCGACACGGTGAGGAAGATGACGTGCTCATGCAAGACATGGTTGTGCCGCAGGTTGTGCAGAAGCGCCGGCGGGGTGAGGTCGATGTTCCCGGTGAGAAACACCGCGGTTCCCGGCACCCGGATGGGCTTCTCCTTGCCGATGATCTCGAAGAACTCGTCCAACGGCCGCATGCTCTCCCTCAGGCGCGAGCCCAGGATCTCTCGCCCGCGTTTCCATGTGGTCATCGACACGAACAGCGCACCCGCGATGGCCAGGGGGAACCATCCGCCGTGCTCGATCTTGATGATGTTCGCGGCGAAGAAGGCGATGTCGGCGATGAGGAAGGACGCGGTGAGTGATCCGGCGGCGAAGATCGACCACTTCCACTTCTCGCGGCAGATGTAGTAGAAGATGATCGAGGTGATGACCATGGTGGTGGTGACCGCCACCCCGTAGGCCGCGGCCAGGTTCTCCGAGCTCCGGAAACCGAAGACCAGTCCGAGGGTGGCCAGCATGAGCGCCATGTTCACCCGGGGGACATAGATCTGCCCGATCTCCTCGGTCGAAGTGTGCCGGATGAACAGGCGGGGCATGAATCCCAGCTGGATGAGCTGGCGGGAAAGGGAGAATGACCCGGAGATCACCGCCTGGGAGGCGATGATCGTGGCCACCGTGGACAGCGCGACCAGGGGATACAAGCCCCAGGACGGGGCCAACAGGAAGAAGGGACTGCGCACCGCTTCGGGGTCGGCGATGAGCAAAGCGCCCTGGCCGAAGTAGTTCAACAGCAGTCCAGGCAACACCAGGGTGAACCAGGCGAAACGGATGGGCTTGCGTCCGAAGTGGCCCATGTCCGCGTACAACGCTTCGCCTCCGGTCACCACCAGGAAGACCGTTCCCAGGGTCAGGAAACCGTGGATGTGGTTGTGCAGGAAGAACTGCACCGCGTGCACGGGATTCAAGGCGGTCAGGACCCCGGGATGGCGCAGGATTCCGTGCACCCCGGTGGCTCCCAAGACCACGAACCACAAGAGGACGATCGGACCGAAGATGGTTCCCACCCGGGTTGTGCCATGACGCTGGATGGAGAAGAGTCCGATGAGCAGGACGATGGTCAGCGGCACCACGTAGCGGCTGAAGAGCGGTGAAGCCACTTCCAGTCCCTCCACCGCGCTGAGCACCGAGATCGCCGGGGTGATCATTCCGTCCCCGAACAACAATGCACCGCCGAAGAGACCGAGCAGGATCAGGAAGAGATGCTTGCGGTGTCTCTTGACTCCCTTGGGAAGGAGCAGGGCCATCAGCGCGACGATGCCTCCCTCGCCCTCGTTGTCCGCCCGCATGATGAAGACCAGGTACTTGATCGAGATGACCCAGATGAGCGACCAGAAGATGAGGGAGAGAACTCCCAGCACGTTCGCGCGGCTCACCGCGATGCCGAATTCCCCGGAAAAGCACACCTTGATCGCATAGAGCGGGCTGGTGCCGATGTCCCCGAAGACCACGCCCAGGGCGGTGAGCGAGAGCAGCAGCAGGCGCTGGTTGCTGAGGGGGTGGTGGTTCTCGTGCGGCGCCGGTTCGTGTCGCTCGCTGGAGTGGTTCTTTCCGGTCATCGTGCTCCGCTTCGGTGGAGAAGGAGGTCTCGCGCTTCACCGGTTCCCTTCGCTTCCCGCTTTCGGCCGCCGAGACGGCCGGATGTCCGCAAAGGATGGATCGGTCGCCCGCGGGTCCGGCCCGAATCATACCCCAAGCCGGCGGGGTGGCAAGCCCGTGAGGGGTGGACGCGCGATGGAGTCTAGGCGGCGGGCCACCGGAACGGTACTCTTCTCCCGCGGCATCTCCACGGAAACGAGAAAGGGACGCAAGGTGCACCACACTGCCGAGTGGGAGTTCGAAGCGGGCTATTCGCCGGTGGTTCTCGTGTCCGGCGAAGGGGGTCTTCGCGGCGCAATCGGCCAGCGCCCCGGGGCGTTGCGGATCGAGCTTCCCGGGGATCACAGCATCCATCTCGATCCCGCCGGCCGGATCATCCACGTCCATCTCGAAGGGGTCACCTGTCGCCGAACCCTGGACAGCCGCCTGTTGGTGAGCCGCCGGGTACATGGAAGAGTGGAGGGGTGGATTCGGCCCCCCGCGCCGGACGATCCCCTGCCCTTTCTCGCCGCCCGGCACGAGGAGATCCGCGCGCTGCGCGCGGCGGCGGAATCTTCCCGCAGCACCTGCCGGGTGCTCCGGGGGAAGGTCGATGATCCCCGGGCCTGGGTGCTGCGCGGCCTGGAAGCGGCCGCCGCCTTCGACCGGGACACCCTGAGGGACGACGCGCGCGCCCTGCAGGAACTCTATCTGCCGATTCCCATCCTGCCGCCCGACCAATACGGCTCGCTGGTGGTGCAGGTGAGCGAGGGATGTTCCTGGAACCGTTGTCGTTTCTGCACCTTCTACCGGGAAATCCCCTATCGGGAACGCTCGGTCCGGGAAGTCACCGCCCATCTCGACGCGGTGATCGCCCATCTCGGAGGAACCCTTTCGCGGCTGCACCGGGTCTTCCTGGGCCAGGCGAACGCCCTGCTGGTCGACCGTTCCGTCCTGCTGCCGGTGCTGCATGCGATCACCGAGCGTCTGCCGCTCGTGCCTCTCGAGCTGCCGGGTCCGGACAAGGAACGCTTCCGGCGGGAACATCCCCGTTGGATCGACGGGCTCTATTCCTTCATCGACGCGTTCCATCGCCCGAAATCGGACGAAGAGTACCGGGAACTGTCCCGGGCGGGCGTCCGTCGGGTCTATCTCGGCCTGGAGTCGGGAAGCCCCGGGGTGCTCGAGATCCTGGGAAAGCCTCCGGTGGTGGATGAGGCGGTCCGGCTGGTCCGGCAACTGCGGAGGGCGGGGATCTCGACCGGTGTCATCGTGCTGGTCGGCGCGGGCGGGCGCCGCCACGCCCTCGACCACGTGGAAAGGACCCTGGATGTGCTTCGGAGGATGGAACTGGGAAAGGGCGATCAGCTCTATCTCTCGCGACTGGTGATCCAGGAAGGGGGCGACTACGACCGCCGGGCCCGCGCGGAGGGGTTGACGCCGCTGGACCGGGCGGAGCAGGACGAGCAGATCGAGGCGTTCCGCCAAGGGCTCGGCGGAGGGCACCGCTTGCCGTTTCCGGTGGCATCCTACGACATCTCCCTCTCCCGCAGCGTCCATCCGCGGGGCCGCCGCGGCCTCCGCCCGGCCTGACGCTCCACCCCCCGTTTCGAGCCCCGCGCCACGAGCTGGTCCGTCCCGCACCGGCCGCGGAGGAGCGCACCGGGGATTCCGCGGCGAACTGTCCGACGGCCGGGACACCGGACACTCCGGGGTCGACCGATGCCTGCCGGACGACCCGGCGCGGACGATTCCTTCCCGCTGACGCCTGGAACGCTCCCTGCAGGAAGTGAGGTCGCCTCCCTGGTGAAGGGAGTTGCACGACATGCGCTTGTCCATTCCACGGTGGGCTTTCGCCCTCACGGGAATCCTCTGGGTCCTCATCGCCGGAGGGGGGTGTTCCGGCGACCGACAGCCGACCGAGATCGTCTCCCGTCCGGACAACATCCTCCAGGAACCCTTCTTCAAGACCGCCTTCTCACTCTTGGGCGATGTCTACGACCAGTTGACCGACCCGGCGGTGCGGGCCGAGATGCGCCTGCATCTGTTGGCCGGCCGGGATGCGTGGGCGTGGAAACGCCTGGGCTACACCCAGGAGGAGCTGGGTGCGTTCCTGGCCCGCCTCGAGTTGTTGCGACCGGGCCTGGAGAGCCGGTGGCCCGAACTGTTGGAGACTTCGCCTCCCGCGAGGGAAATCGACCCGCGTCGAGGGTTGGTCGAGCTGCTGGGGAGCGATGTCTCCTGGCCGCGACGAGAAGAGAACGCCTTGAAGACTGTCGACATCTGGTGCGCCATCGATCTCTTCTTCAGCGAGTATCAGAGCTGTGTCAACAGCCCGGTACTGCACGACGAGCTGAGCTGTATCATCCGGGCGTATTGGATCTTCGTCATCGCGCTCGTCGACGGGTGCCCCGGTTGACGGGTGTGGTCATGATGCGGCTGGAGTCCTGGAATGGAACGCGGCCTATTGCCAGTGTTCCTTGAGAACGCTCCAGCTCGTCGATTCCGTCCCGGCCACAACGTCCAGATCGAGGTCATCGAAATAGGCCGCGTCTCCCAGTTGATACGAACCGAACTCCACCCGGCGGATGCGTGGCCGGTCCGGCGGAGGAGCGAGGACGAGGGTCTGGGGCACTCCGACGGTGTCATTGCCGGGAGTGCTCCAGGCGATATCGAAGAATCCGTCGTCGGAGAACGCCTTGAGGTAGGCGGTGGTATTGGGGCCGCGGTGCACCACGGTGATCGCGACGCGGTTCTGGAGCTGATCGAAGACGACCACGAACCAACCGGTTTCGTCCTTGGTGGACGGGCACTGTCCCACCGCTTGATAGGACAGGACATTGGGGGGCGAGATCACCGTCTCGCAGGGGGGAATCGCGAGGATGCTGTCCAGGCCGGTACCCACCGCCGAGATATGTACCCCCATGAACGCGTAGTGTTCGTTGAGGAGTGTCCCTTCGGGGACCTCGTCGAAGCCGAGGACGTCGGCCTGGACCGGTCGGACCCCCGGCAATCCCAGGAGGAGGGACACGAGAAGAACGGCGAGAGCCGACTTGGCGGCCATGGCGGGCTCGAGCCTCCGGATCCATCGAGAAGAAGGGGGACCTTCGGTTTCCAGTATACCTCAGTTTCCGCGCGTGCGGAAGATTCCCTGGAAGAGACTCTTGACCACCGAGTGCAGGACGTCCGGGTTGTTCTCCAACCGGCGCATGCTGTAGGCGTACCACTGACGCCCGTAGGGCACATAGAGGCGCACGGTGATGCCGCGGTCCACGAGTTCCTGCTGGAGAGCGCGCCGAGGGACGCCCAGGAGCATCTGCACTTCCAGTTCCTCGTCGGACTTGCCCATCTCCCGGGCGATGTCCAGGGCCTTGCGGATGCACCATTCCTCGTGGGTGGCCAGCGCCACGTGTTGCCCGTTCTCCCACATGACCCGCAGCAGCTCGAGCATGTGGCGCTTCATGGCGTCCTTGTCCTGGAGCGCGATCTCCGGGGGCTCGCGGTAGATCCCGATGCACAACCTCACATTCGGTTTCAGGGGCTTGAGCACCTCGACGTCGTCCTTGGTGCGGAAGAGACGGGACTGGAGCACGATGCCGACATTGTCGTGTCCCTTCTCTTTGAGCGTCCGATAGATGCGCAGGGTGCTGTCGGTGGTCGACGAATCCTCCATGTCCAATCGCACGAACTTTCCCGCCGCGGCCGCGTGACGCAGGATGTCTTCGGTGCGCTCGACGCAGTTCTCCTCGTCGATGAGCTGTCCCAAGGCGGAGAGCTTGATGGAGAGATTGGCATAGGGAAGCGCGCGGATCTGCTCGATGAGGCGCCGGTACTCCTGGTGGTAGGCGTCCACGTCGGCCTGGTTGGCGACATCTTCTCCGAGCACGTCGAGGGTCGATTGGAGGCCGTGCTTCGCGTGGAGCTGCCGGGCCCGGGTGATTCCCTCCTCGAGGGTCTCGCCGGCGATGTAGGGGGCGGCGAAGGGCTTGACCAGGGGCTTGGGCAGGATGCGCAGCGAACGGGCGAAAAGACGTTGAAGGCGACGTCCCGGTCCCTCGCTGGGAGGCAGGTGGCTGGCCGCCTGGCCCCATTGCTGCGCGGGATGTCCCACCGGGCGGGACGATGCGGGCGCCGCCTCCTCGGTGGGGCGGGTGGAATCCAGTCGGGTGTTCACGAAACCTCCCCATCCCCGGTGGGTGGACCTTCGGTCGGCCGCGGTGCCGGCCGCTCCCATGATAGTCACCTCCGGCCGGTGGCGACAAAGGAAGATCGGCGGCCGGCGCCGGAACCAAGGACTGGACACCGGGGTCGGGGATCGGCTAGAATATCCTTCATCGACGCCGTCGAATGAAACATGGGATACGGCAGCTGCGCCCTCGCCTTCGTGCTCTCGATCGTTTCCCGCGCGGCGGCTTCCGTCACCCCAGCCGGGACCAGCCGGTGACGGAGACCTTGCCCGCGCCGTCCGAGAGCGGCGCAACGAAGGTTCGAGCGTGAGCGCGCGCCGTCTGGAGAAGGCCCGCAGATCGCGGGCCTTCTCGTCTGTGAGATGCCCCCTTGCCTGCGGAGAACGATTCCTGCTATCCTGGGCCTATCAGAACTCCACGTAGGGGTTCTTCGGCGCCTGTCTCTTTCCCCCGGTTCCCCCTTCCCCCGCCGGCCGGTCGAAGTCGCCCTGAGGGTGGAGCCCACTTCCCCCCCTGTGGAGGTAGGTACCTATGACCACTCGGCAAACGTCGATCACCCTTCTCTCCCTCTCATTGGTTTTTCTCCTGGTCGTCTTCGCCGGCGGGATCGCCCGGGCCCAGTGCCCGGTGGACGCCGACGGGGACGGCCACATCTCGGTGGCTTGCGGGGGCGACGACTGCGATGACACCGACGGTTCCATCTTCCCCGGGGCGCCGGAGATCCCCGCCGACGGCATCGACCAGGACTGTGACGGTCTCGAGATGTGCTACGCAGACCAGGACGGCGACGGCTGGGGCGATCCCAATTCGTTCGTGACCAGCAGCGACTTCTCCTGTCAGTCGCCGCCGACCTCGCCCAATGGCTGGGACTGCGACGACACCGATGCCAGCATCCATCCCGGCGCCGTCGACATCCCGGGCAACGGGATCGACGAAGACTGCAATGGGCAGGACGCCTCGCCGGTGGGCAATGCTCCCCAGCACTGGGGGATGCTCAAGGCGCGTTTCGACGGGTGATCGGCCGGTCCCGCCCTTGCCGGGACGGTACCAACGATCGAGGAACGGCTCCGGCGACATGGGTCACCGGAGCCAACTTCATCCAGGAATGACGACCCCCGGAAGCCGTGGGGGCCTCGAGCCCGTGGGCTAGCGCAACAGCGCCATCTTGCGCACCTCGGTGCGGCCGAAGCCCTCGGCGCGGTAGAAGTACACTCCGCTGGCGACGGGCCGGCCCGCAAGGTCGGTCCCGTTCCAGTGGAACAGGCGGATTCCGGCTTCCACCGGACCATTGTGCAGGGTGGCGATCCGCCGTCCCCGTGCGTCGAAGATCTCCAGCTTCAGGTGCCCCGCGGCCGGGGCGGTGAAGCGGATGCTGGTGCGCGGGTTGAAGGGATTGGGGTGGTTCTGGGACAGTTCGAAGCGCCAGGCCGGGGTGTCCCCGGTGCCTACGGTCGCGCAGAAACCGGTGGCTCCGGTGATCATCAGCATTTCCTGCAGCACTTCCCCGCGGGTGACCAGGTCGAGCGATCGCGACCCACCCGGAGCGACCGCGATGAAGGACAGGTCGAAGGGATGGAAGCCGGTGCGCTTGGTCCACCCGTTCTCCTGGCGCTCCCACCAGACGCCGGCGACGACCGGTGGAAGGTAGGAGTCACCGACCGGGTTGAGGAAACCATGGCTGACCCGCGGACCCGCGCCGAAGGCGTCGATCGTATCGAAGGTGTTGATCGATGGACATCCCCCATCGGCGCTGAAGGTCCGGGTGAACCATCCCGGAGGGTTGTTGGAGGTCGGCTGGACGCCGGGGTTGGTCTGTCCCCCGATCTGTCCGGCCACGTCGGAATCGATGAAATCGACCCCGAGATCGTTGTGCAGGAAGGCGGTGGTCGCGCTTCCCTGCCCGCTCAGGGCCCCGGCCAGGTTGTCACCGAAGAGCAGCAAGGAGCGCTCTCCGGCGCCATGCAGCCAGCCCTGGAGCAATGCGAGATCATCGGCCTTGTCGTTCGGATAGCTTCCACTACCGTCGGAGATGGTCTGCGAACCCTGGGTGCCCGCCAGGTAGACGAGGCGGTCATAGCCGTCGAGCTGGGCGACGACGGCGCCGCGGTGATGCGATGCTCCGAGGCCGTTGCCCACTCCCGAGTTGGGGGCGCGGGTGCGATAGACGTCGTAGTCGATGCCTTCGTTCCAGCAGATCACCCCCAGGGTCTCCCGGTAGATATCGCCGCGGAAGCTGAAGAAGTTGTCATCCCAGATGAGGGTTCGCGCCAGCTGTTGGCCACTGTCGTCGAGCTTGGGCAAGGCGTGCAGGGTGAAGCCGGCCGGCCACACCGTCGATGGCCCGAAGTCGAGGAAGCCGCCGAGATCGGCGGGAAGGGTGGTGACCCCACCCTGGTCGTCGGCCGCCTCGACGTACCAGTGCATGACGTCGCCGCCGAAGAACAGGGGCGGTTCATCGGCCTGGTGCGGCGCGTTGAGGTCGGCCGGGCCGTCGGGCAGGTCGAAGAAGTACCGGGGCCAGACGCGCACCCCCGTGGCCGTGGTGGCCGGACTACCCGCGACCTCGTAGACGTAGACCGGCCACGCACTCTGGGGATCGTGCGCTTCCAGGGTCGCTCCGAGCTGGGCCAGGGCGGCGGCGCGCTCGGTGGCGAAGTACGGATTGACGAGGTGCGCCACGTGCAGGACCCCGCCGGTCGCCGAGTCGGCCAGGGCGCGTCCGGGGGTGATCGATTGGATGCTCACCACCATCGAGTCCCCTGGAACGGTCTGGGGAAAGGAAACCGCGATGTCCCGGGCCATATCCAGGCGCACCGGTCCGGTGAGGGTCCCGTCGGCGGGGAATCCGTCCTGGAAGGAATCGAGATCCCGGAGACTGATGCGAGGCCCCGCCGGCCGGATCTTGGCCAGGGAAACGTTGTCGTACAGGGGAGCGATGGTGGCGCAGTTCCCGGGGAGCTGGAAGATCTCTGCCGCGTCGATGACGCCCAGGGCGACCTGTACGCTCTCCACGTCGGCGAAGGAGTCGAAGAGCCGGGTGAGATCGATCTGCTCGTGCTTCCACTGCGGCGGGATGTTCGACCCGTAGTAGAACAGGTCGCTCTTCCAGCTTCTCCAACCTTCGGCGATCGTGTAGTAGCGCATGTGCCAGGACGAGAAGATCCCATCGCTGAAGGGAAAGTCGTAGTAGGCGTCGTACTGCAGGATCACCCCTCCGATGTCGGTGTCATCATCCGGGCCGGGAAGATCCCAGGGAATCGCCGGCGACCAGATCTGGTTGTGGATGGGAATGGCGTCCGCCCCGCTGATGCCGTCGGTGTAGTTCACCACCCACGGGTATCCCGAGGAGGCGCACTGGCTGCCCCCGGTGCTCACTCCCGGAGCGTTGTTGGGCGGGGTGCCGTCGTCGATGAACCCGGCGACGACACTCGCGTTGTCGGTGCACGGGTCGTGGTCGGCCAGGTTGGAGAAAAGCTTGGCGAAGTCCCCGGCGAAGGGCCCCATGGCGGGAAGCCAGCCGCTGGTTCCCGGCCCGGCGCCGTTGTCATGCCCCTCGACCGAGCCCTCGGGGAGGTCTCCCAGCTTGCCGGACAGCGGCTCCCAGTCGGCGACCGAGACCACGCTTCCGTTGACTTCGACCAGGATACTGTCGATCGCGGCGGCACCGAGGCCGCCGGTGGAGAACAGCCCGTCTTCGTCGGACCAGGCTCCATCGGTGATGACCCGAAGGCGCAACACGATGTTGCCCGTCGAATCGTACTCGGCGGGAAGGAAGACGATGCCACCGTGGTCTTCACTGTCGAAGATCTGGGCGCTCCCATCCCCCCCGTCCTGGCTGAAGAGGACTTGCCAGGCCGCGCCGGTCTCGTACTCCACGTAGAGGTAGTCATAGTTCGGTTCGAGGAAGTGGTTGTAGTGGAAACGCAACCGGACCGTCGTGGTGTCGGCCGCGGGATCGAACGAGGGATCGAGTACGGAGGGATCGAAACGGAACTCGAGCCGGTCGTCCCACATGTTGCCGTAGCCGACGTAGTCGCTGCCTTCATGATGGGAGATGACGCCCCAGTTGCCCGGGGTGGGGTCCAGGTTGCCACAGTTGATCTGGCTGGCATGCCAACGGGGTTGCACCGCGTTCTCGGTGGGATCGTGGGTGGTCCAGCCGTTCCAGTCGGGTTGACCCAGGATGTCCTCGAAGGTGCCTTCGAGGCTGCCGGGGGCTCCGTAGAGATAGAATGTATCGCTGGCGGTGTTGCTGAAGAGGGAGGGACTCGAGGTGGAAGGGACCGGTGGGCTGGGTGGGGCGAAGGTGCGGCGGTCGATCTCCGCGGGGGATGGGGGGCGGGCGAAGGCACCCCCGACGAAGAGGATGCTCACCAGGAGCGAGCCGAGAGCGGTGATCTTCATGGTGGACCTCCAGGTCATGCATTCAGCGGTTCGTCGCTGGCCCGACGAGAGGCACCTGCGGGGTCAGTCTACACCCTGGAACCGGGGCCTGTCAGCGATCATGCTGGTGTTTCTCCGCTCCGGGAGCTAGAATGGCCAAGAATCCCCGGTTTTCCGCCCCAGGAGGACCTCTTGATGACGCCCGGCAGTGGATCGCGCGTGCGTTCGATGCCGCGAAAGGTGGATGCTCCGATCGTCGAGGGGCTTTCCCATCTCGGTCTGAGTGATTACGAGGTGCGGGTCTATCTGGCCATCCTGCGCCACCCCCGCTCCCGCGTTCCCGAGATCGCCCGACTCAGCAAGGTTCCCCAGCCCAAAGTCTACACCACCCTGAAGAAGCTCATCGCCCGGGGTCTGTGCGAGAAGCTGTTGGGTCCGGTGAATGCCTACGTCGCCCAGCCTCCCCAGGAGGCCTTCCGTCCCCTCCTGGAGGACCTGCACGCGCGACAGCAGAAGACCAGGGAAGCCCTGGCCCGCCTGAAGGAGGAATTCGCCACCGCGGGAGGTCCCCTCTGCCGGCGGGACGGCAGGGTGCGCCTGTACCAGGGTCGACACGCCGCGGCCCGAACCTACAAGATCCTCTTGAACGCGGCCGAGCGGGAGGTCTCCGTGATCGCGCGTTTGCCCCTGGTGGTCAACGACGACGCGGAGATCGTCCGGGAGAAGGTCGAGTCGGGAGCCCGCGTCCGGCAGCTCTACGAACTCCCCGACGGCCCCACCCCCCAGATCCGCCGCATGCTCGCAATCCACCAGGAAAGCGGCGCCCAATTGCGCTGGCGCAAGGGGGTTCCCATGCGCATGGTCATCTTCGACCGCCGGATCACCGGCTTGCCCATGGTCGATCCCCTGCCGTCGGAGGGGGATGGTTTCACCATGCTGGAGATCCGCAACCAGAGCTTCAGCGAGGGTTTCTGCGAGATCTTCGACGAGCTGTGGGAAGGGTCCGAAGTGCTTTCCTAGGGGACCCACGGTGGTCGGGCAGCGCGTGGCGCCCCGGCGATTCCTGACTCTCCGCTCGTCACGGTGTTGGCCCGGGAGGTCTCGTCGTAGAGACGCTCACCGGGTCTCAACCCTCCAGGGCGCTCTCCAACCGCGCCCGCACCTGTTGCTGGAGCGCCCGGCCCTTCTCCAACACCGCTTCGAGCGCGCGGTCCGCGCGCTGCCGGGTCTGCTGCGCCCAGTCGCGGTCGTTCGCCATCAGTCCCTCGAGATTGATCAGCACGTTGTACCAGGCGCCCTCGGCGCAGGCCATTGCGCAGAGCGCGGCCACGCCGGCGTCGCTCAGGCTGTTGGGGTTGCCGCGTTCGGCGACCTGGGCGGTGAGTTCGAGCACCGGCAGATTCCGCTCGAGCACTTCCAGGGGAACCAGGGTGGCCTTGCGGTTCGCCTCCCGCAGCGTCGCTTCGCGGGCGGCGATCTCCTCGTCGGTCTTCTTCGGCATGCGCCGGGCGGCCAGGACCGCGTTGAAGGCATCGGTATCGGCATCGACCGCTCGCATCAACCAGTCCTTGTGCGGCTGGGCCTGCACCGCGACCTCGTTCATCGCCTCCCAATCGTCCTTCTGGTCCTTTCGTCCCACGGTGAGATTGGCGACCATCGCGGTCAAACCGGCGGCCAGACTTCCACACAGGGCGGCCACGCTTCCTCCTCCGGGAGCGGGGGATTCGCTGGAGAGCTCGTGGCCGAACGCGCTGAGGGTGAGATCGCGCAGGCCGGTCGTTCCCCTGGCCAGCCGGTACTCGATGATCTTCTCCTCGGGGTCGAAATCGGCGACATCGCGCAGTCCCAGGCTGCGGATGGCGCATTCGACGACCTCGGGTTCGGGAAGGCCGGCGCTCTTGCCTTGCTTGCGCAGGTAATGCCGGCCGGCCATCAGCATGGGCTCCAGCGGAACCAGTCCGACGATCTCGCTGCCGGTGACCCGCAGGCCGCGCTTCTCGGCTTCCTCGCAGCAGGCGTCGAAGACCTCGTGCAGACTGCTCACCTTGTAGTTGGTGAGGTTCATCGAGATCTGGGCCAGCTTGTATTCATCGATGTACCAGCCCACTGCCTTCACGTGCTTGAAGCGGCCCGGCACCTTGATCGCCTTGCCGTTCTCGTCCCGGATGATCTTGCCGTTCGCATCGCGCTTGGCCCGTCCCTTCTCGCGCAGGTCCAGGGCGATGTCGCTGGCCTTCTTCTTGTCCTGGGTGTTCAGGTTGACGTTGTAGGCCAGCAGGAACTCGCGGGCGGAGATGGCGGTGGCTCCGGTGCGCGGATTGAAGACCGCCGGCCCGAAATCGGGCTTCCATTGCGGATCCTTCAGCTTCTGGGGAAGACCCTCGTATTCCCCGCTGCGCACGTCCGCGAGGTTGACCCGCTCGGGGCGGCTCGCCGCGTGTTCGTAGAGGTAGACGGGAATCCCCAACTCCTCACCCACCCGTCGGCCCAGGCGGCGGGCCAGCTCGGCGCATTCCTCCATGGTGATCTCGGCCACCGGAACGAAGGGGCAGACGTCGGTGGCGCCCATGCGGGGGTGCGCGCCGTGATGCTTGCTCATGTCGATCAACTCGGCCGCCTTGACGATGCCCTGGAAAGCTCCTTCCAGCACCGCCTCGGGATCGCCGACCACGGTGACGACGGTGCGGTTGGTCGCCGCGCCCGGGTCGACATCGAGGACCTGGCAACCGTCGACCGCGTCGATGGCGCGGGTGATCTGTTCGATCACCGCGAGGTCACGGCCTTCGCTGAAATTGGGCACGCATTCGACAATGGCCATGGAAGACTCCAGGGTTGAAGAGAAACCGCAGCGACCGGGCAGTAGAGGATAGGACGCGGTCGGGGAGGATTCAAGCCGGGCGCGTCCAGGCCGAGGTGGACCGCAAGCCTCGGTGGGGTGAGAATCACGGAGGCAACCCGCGGGGAGATCTTCCTCCCCGGGCCGCACCCATGCCATGGAGGAGATCGTGCCCACGCTGAAGGAAAAGACCCTGTTCATCACCGGGGCCAGCCGGGGCATCGGCAAGGCCATCGCCCTGCGGGCGGCCCAAGACGGCGCCCGGCTTGTCCTGGCGGCCAAGACCACCCGCGAACATCCGCGGCTTCCCGGGACCATCCATACCGCGGCCCGGGAGGTGGAAGAAGCCGGCGGAGAGGCCCTGGCGGTGAAGTGCGATGTGCGCCACGACGAGGAAGTGGAGGCCGCGGTCACCGCGGCGGTGGAACGATTCGGGGGCATCGACATCCTGGTGAACAACGCGGGGGCTTTGGCCCTCACCGGGACCCTCGAGACCACGATGCGCACCTATGACCGCCTCTTCGCGGTGAATGCGCGGGCGGCGTTCCTGTGCTCGAAGCTCTGCCTGCCCCACCTGATGGAAGCGGCCAATCCGCACATCCTCAACATCTCCCCACCCCTGAACTGGGACCCGCGATGGTTCAAGGACCATGCCGCGTACAGCTTGTCGAAATACGGGATGAGCGTGTGGGTCATGTCCATGAGCGCGGAATTCGCCGATCGGGGCGTCGCGGTGAACGCCTTGTGGCCCAAGACGACCATTGCGACGGCGGCGGTGGCGAATCTCCTGGGAGGAGAGCCCATGCTGCGGCGCAGCCGCAAACCATCGATCATGGGTGACGCGGCCCACGCCCTCCTCGTCCGGGACAGCCGGTCCTGCACCGGCAACTTCTACCTGGATGAGGAGGTTCTTCTGGAAGAAGGCGTGGAGGACCTCGACGCGTATGCGGTCGAGCCGGGAAACGATCTCCACCCGGATCTCTTCGTCTAGAGGCGGTTCGCGTTCTCTCGGGGAGAGCCCCCCGGCAGCCGGGGAGCCGCGTTCTCCGGGCGCGCGGTCACCGCAACAATCCGGCCAGGTGCTTGCGCAGATCGACGATCCCGAAGGGCTTGGGCAGGAAGTCGGTCCGGCCGGCGCTGGTCGGGTCGTGGCCGGTCTCCATCTCGTCGAACCCGCTGGTGAGCAGAACCGGCAGTTCGCGGTTCTCCCGCCGGATTCTCTGCAACAGTTCTTCGCCGCTCATGCCCGGCATGGTCATGTCCAACATCACCAGGCGGTAACGGTCGGCGTTCTTCGAAAGGATCCGCCATCCCTCGTCTCCGGTGGCAGCGACGTCCACGGTGAAACCGAGCACCTCGAGCAGCCGCCGGGTCACGGTGCGGACGGTTTCCTCGTCTTCGACCAGGAGGATGATGCCGTCTCCGGTCCATTCCTCGGCGGAATCCTCGCCCTCCAGGCTCTCGGGGGCCTTCTCTCCCGTCGCGAGAAAGCACACCCGGAAGGTGCTTCCCTTGCCGGGTTGGCTGTCCACCCGGATGGTGGCGTCCATGCTCCGGATGATTCCCAGGGTCGAGGCGAGTCCCAGGCCGCGGCCGGCGAACTTCGTGCTGAAGAAGGGATCGAAGATCTTCGACATCGTTTCTTCGTCCATTCCCTCTCCATTGTCCTCGACTTCCAGGAAGACGTACCGGCCCGGGGGAAGATCCCGGTCGAGCCAGGCCGAGCGAAGGTTCTTCTCGGTGCAATCCATGACGCCGGTGCGAACCCGGATGTGGCCGCCTTCGGTGCCGAGCGCTTCGGCCGCGTTCACCAGCAGGTTGAGGATGACCTGGCGGATCTGGCCGACATCCGCCTGGATGGCCGGGGGTGAGGGAATCAGTTCGATATCCAGCCGCGCGTTGCGAGGCACCGACACCCGGAAAAGATGCCGCATGTCCTCGACCACTGCGGAGAGATCGACCAGTTCGAGCTCGGTGTGTCCACGGCCGGCATAGGTGAGTATGCGGCGCGCAAGATCAGTGGCCTTTTCCGCGGCCCGCCGGATTTCGTCCATGTGTGCGCGCGCGGGATGCCCGGCGGCCAGGCTCTCCAGCGCGAGTTCGGCGCTGCCCCGGACACTGCTCAGCAGGTTGTTGAAGTCGTGGGCGATGCCACCGGCGAGAACCCCGAGGCTCTCCAGCTTCTGGGCGTGCAACACCTGGGCCTGGAGATTCTCCCGCTCCTCCTCGGCTCTCTTGCGGGCGGTGATGTCGGTCAGGGTGACCAGGTCGGCGGGCCGTCCCTGGAAGAGAACGGTCTTCGAATACACTTCCACCCAGCGGGCTTCGCCGTCGGCCGCAACCAGCCGCAGCGGATAGTTCGTCACGACATCGTGGTCGCCCCGCATCTTCCGGGTGATCTGTTCCACGACGAAGTCCCGGTCCTGGTCATGGATGATTCTGCGGATCTGCTCGGACGGAGAAAGCCGATGCAATTCCGCGAGGCTGTAGCCGACCATTCTCGCAAAGGCCTCGTTGACGTATTTCATCTTCGAGTCCTGCAACACGAGGATTCCCATCATCGATTGCTCGGAGATGATGCGGAATTTCTCCTCGCTGGCCCGCAGGGCCTCCTCGGCCGCGTCCCGGTGTCGCTCCGCCTCTTTCAACAGCGCCAGACGCTGCTCCAGGTCGAGAATCTTCGCGCGCAGTTCCTCGTATTCTTCCGGGCTGGGCATGGTGTGTGGCTCGGGCTTCTCCAGGGGTTCCTCGTGTCCGGTACTTCCATGGACGAAACCCCACGGGGTCGGCGGGAATCCATGGATCGGCGAAGCCCAGGATAACAGGATTCCCACCGGCCGGCGAGATGTGACTCGGCAGTGGAGCGGTTGCATGGGACGGATTACACTTCGCCGGTGAACCTCGAGACGGCGCGATGGCGCCGGCAACCCGGGAGCGGTCATGGAAGCCAAGCAAACACGTCACGCGCTGGTCTGCGGGGCCAGCATGGGAATCGGGCGGGCGGCGGCCTTCGCCCTCGCCCGCCGGGGCATCGAAGTGACCCTCCTCGCGCGTTCCGAGGAGGCCCTGGTCAAGACGGCAAGCGACCTGGTCGTCGCGGGTGCGCCCGAGGCCCACGTCGTGCCCGCCGACCTGGACGAGCTCGCAGTCGCCGAACCGAAGGTGCGGGACCATGTCGAGGAACAGGGTCCCATCCACATCCTGGTGAACAATACCGGTGGACCACCCTTCGGCCCCATCCTCGACGCCGGAGCCCGGGAGTTCCTCGAGGCCTTCTCGCGCCACGTCCTCGCCTCGCATCTCCTGGTGCAGATCTGCCTGCCCGGCATGCGGGCGGAAGGCTTCGGGCGCATCATCAATGTGGTCTCGACCTCGGTGTACGAGCCCATCCCCGGACTGGGGGTGAGCAACACCGTCCGTGCGGCGATGGCCGGCTGGTCGAAGTCCGTCTCGCGGGAGCTTCCTCCCGGGGTCACCATCAACAATGTGCTTCCCGGCTTCACCGATACCGAGCGCCTGGCGGAACTGAAGACCGCGTTGGCCCGCCAGCGGGGGGTCGATGAGGAAGTGATCGAACGGGAATGGTTGGCGCAGATTCCCGAAGGCCGCCTGGCCCGCCCGGAAGAGCCGGGCGAGTTCATCGCCTACCTGGCTTCCCCCGCCGCGGACTATATCCGGGGACAGAGCATCGCCATCGACGGCGGAAGGATGCACAGTATCTGAATGCGGTACGACCGATCGTGTGGTGCACACACTTCCGGCCGCGATGGTTGCCCTAGACCAGGATTTCCCGGGGCTTGCCCAGCAGGCCTTCCTCCAGCGATTCCCGCCAGCGGCGGGAAGCTTCTTCGCTGAGCGGACCGAGGAAGCCGCGCCAGGTGCGTCGCCACAGGAGATCGTCGAGGGTCTCGGCGAACTCGTGGCGGACCGCGTGGATCACTTCGGCGCGGGTGAAGGGCAGGCCGTCCTCCAGGGTCTCTCCCCATTCGGGGTGTTCGCGGATCATCTGCAGGAGGGTGGGGTGGCGGCTGCCGTAGGTGCCCAGGATGTGCCGCAGGGTTTCCATCGGCAGGCGCAACTGGCGCGTCAGGAGGTTCTCGGCCACCTGGAAATAGTCGTTCATGTCCGGAATGTCCCCGCCGGGCAGGGGACGTCGGGCGGTCGTGCAGGCGGGAAGATCGCGGCGGTCCAGGAGAAGGGCGATGCGATCGACCGCTTCCTCGGCCACCTTGCGGTAGGTGGTGAACTTGCCCCCGAGAACGCACAGCAGTCCCGGAGCTTCCTCGCGTACCTGGGCTTGTCGGGTGACCTCGCCGAGTTCCTCGTCCGACCCGGGAGGAAGGGTTCGCAATCCGGCGAAGGCGGAAAGCACCGGGTACGCCGTGCCATCGGAGCGGGGAAAATAGCCGCCGAGTTCGCGCAGGAGATATTCGATCTCCTCCCGGGTGGGGTGCGTTTCGTCGGGTGGGCCCTCGTGTTCCACCTCGGTGGTGCCGACCAGGCTGCGCCCTTTCCAGGGCAGCACGAAAACAACGCGCCGGTCCTGTCGGGCCTGCAACAGGATGCCGTGACCTCTGGTCACCGCGGGAACCACGATATGGGTTCCCCGGCTGAGACGTGGAGTGACCGGCCGACTCAGGTCCTGCATACCCAGGATCTTGCGGTACCACGGGCCGGCCGCGTTGACCACGATGCCGGCCTCCACCATGGCCTCCTCCCGGTGTCGCCGGTCGTGCAGGACGACGCCCTGGACGCGTTCCTCCCGGATCAAGAGATCGCGGCACTCCACCCGGGTGAGGATCAGCGCGCCGTGGGCCTGGGCATCGAGCGCATTCTCCAGGACCAGCCGGGCGTCATTCATCTGGGCGTCATGGAAATGGAAACCGCCCCCCAGTCCCTTCGGTTGCAAGCGCGATTCTTCCTCCAGGACCCGCTCGGGCGAGAACATGCGATGACGTCCCAGGCTGCGTCGGCCGGAGAGCAGATCGTAGAGGGTCAAACCGGCGTGCAGCTTCCAGCGGGGCCGGCCCAGATCGCGGTAGACCGGAAGAAGGAACGGCAAGGGCCGCACCAGGTGCGGGGCGATGCGCAAGAGGGTTTCCCGCTCGTGGAGGCTTTCCCACACCAGGCGGAAGCGCAGGTATTCAAGGTAGCGCAAGCCGCCGTGGGCCAGTTTCGAGCTGGCGCTGCTGGTGCCCGAGGCGAGATCGTCCTGTTCCACCAGGAGGACCGACAATCCCCGGAGCGCGGCGTCGCGCGCGATGCCGCACCCGGCGATGCCCCCGCCGATGATGACCACGTCGAAGCGGCGTCCCTGCAGCTCGGCGATCTCTCGGGTTCTCATGCAGGGCCTCCGTCATACCGGTCGAGGATCTCCCGGGCTGCCGCCACGTCGTTGCAGCAGACCCCTTCGGCGCCCCGCTGAAGGGCCCGGGTGATGGCCTTCTCGCCGTCGACGGTCCAACACCACAAGCGCGCTCCGGTGCGCCGCACCGACTGGACGAAGGCGGGGGTCAAGAGATTCCAGCGCGCACTCACCGCGTGGAGCTTCCGGCGCTCGGCTGGGCTCAGGCGGAAGAGTCGTCGGGGATCGCTGAGGATGAGCACGCCTCGGCGGCCGGCCTCCAGGGCCCCGCGGACCAGGCCGGGGTCGAAGGAGGCCAGCAGGTGGGGCGAGCGCCGGGGCACCTGCCGGAGGCAGGCCTGGAGCAGTCGGCGATTGCCCGCGCGGCTGCGGCCGCCGCCGCGGGATTTCAGTTCGAGGTACAGGGGAACCTTTCCCCCCACGGCGGCGAGCGCCTCGTCCAGCGAGGGAACCGCCGCCGGGGAGAAGGCGGGAAATCCTCGGGAGACGTCGACCCGGGCCAGCTCGGAGGCGGGCATCCGATCGAGGCGCCGGCGCATCCGGGCGCGCCGCCAGAGGGTTTCGTCGTGGCTGATCACGACCTCCCCGTCGCCCGAGAGGAGCAGGTCCATTTCGATCATGTCCGCCCCCCGCGAGACCGCCTGATCGAAGGCGGCCAGGGTGTTTTCCGGCGCGTGGGCGCTGTCGCCGCGGTGTGCGATGAGGAGCGGGGTCATGCGGGAAAAGGGGGGGCAAAGGGCGTGCCGGGAACTTTCCCAGGGGCGCAGAAGGGACGGATGTGGTAGCTTTTCACGGATTCATCCCGAGAGGCCCCCGTTCCATGCGTCTGTGCGTCGTCGCCGATATCCACGGAAATCTTCCCGCTCTGCAGAGGGTCATGGCCGACGCGCAGGAGCGCGGGGCCGATTCCTATGCCTGCCTGGGGGATATCGTAGGGTACGGGCCGCACCCTTCCGAGTGCCTCGATCTGCTGCGGAGTGTGGACTGCCGCATGGTGCAGGGCAATCACGAAGCGGCGCTCCTGGGGCTTCCCGGCGCCGAGGGATTCAACGATTTCGCCCGGATCGCCCTGGAGACCAGCCGGGAGCGATTGCGGCCGGAGCAGCTCGAGGAGTTGAGGGCGCTTCGGCCCACCCTGCAGATCAGCGACGAGATCCTGCTCTCGCATGGCTCGCCCCTGGATCGGGACAAGTACCTCATCTTCAGCCGCGAGATCGAGGTCCTGCTGGAGAACGCAAGTCATCGGCTCATCTTCTGTGGGCACAGCCATCTGCAGTTCGTGCACGACGGCCGGCAACTGCGGGCCGGACCGCTTGAAGGGTTTTCCCTGGAAGAGGATCGGCGCTACCTGGTCAATCCCGGGAGCGTGGGTCAGCCGCGGGACCGCGACTGGCGGACCGCCTACTGCCTGGTCGAGACCGAGAGCTGGACGGTGGACCAGATCCGCCTGGAATACGACCTGGAGGCGACCATCGAGGCCTACCAGGAGGCGGGTCTCCCCGAGTACTCGTGGCGCCGGCTGCGGGAGGGCCGCTAGGGCCGCGATGCGACCCCCAAGAGAAAGAGGGCTGCAAGCAGCCCTCTTCCCGATCACCGTTCGGCTAACCACGTTTACCGATGGACGGTCATCCGGTGATCCGGGCGGTAGGCTGCCTTCAGCCTCTGCTCTTCGTTCAAGCCACGGGGGTTGCCGGCAATGCCGGTTTCCTTCGGGCATATGCCCAGAGACCGTGGTGACGGACAACACGATCCGGGTGCCCCACGCCCCCCGATCCGCACCGTCCGTTCCAGCGGCAGCAGACGGGAAACCCCATCCTTGCTACCGCCCGGGATCACGCCCATGTATACTTTACCGGGTGGGCGAGTGCAAGTGTCTTTTCAGGGAATGCGCCAGGGAGTAAAGTCCCCTCAGGCAACAGATCGTGGTCCAGATCGGGACTGCGCCCTTCCCGACCATCGCACCCCCTCAACCGGGGAATCGCAGGTATGGCCGCCAATCCCTTCCGATTCGGAACTCCCGTGGGCGAGGCGTTGCTGATCGATCGCCACCAGGAGCGCGAGGAGACCCTGCGACTCTTGCGCCAGGCGAAGTGCCTGGCCATGGTCGCACCCCGCGGCACCGGAAAGAGCAGCCTGCTGCGGGCGGTGGCCGCCGACTGCCGCGCCGAGGGCATCGACGTGGCCTGGGTCGACCTGCTGCCCGCGATCAATTCCCGCCGCTTCGCCGAACTCTACGCCTCGGCCCTGACCCTGGAACCTTCACACACCGTCGAGGACATGCGCGAAGCGATCCGCCGCCTCATCCCCCATTTCACCCCGCGGGTGACGATCAGTGGGGAAGGAGCGCTGCAACTGGACCTGTGGGACCGCGAGCGGGACATCCAGGCGCTGATGGACCGCATCTTCGAGGTGCCCGGGGAGATGCAGGCCAGAAGCGGCCGACCGCTGGTGGTGATCTTCGACGATTTCGAGGACCTGGTGACCAGCGCCCAGGACGATCTCCTGCGCGACCTCGCCTCGGCGGTGCGCAAGCAGATCGAGGTGGCCTATGTCTTCGTGCTGCGACGCGACGCCACGGTCCGCCGCACCTTCCTCGAGCCCAAGAGCCCGTTCTACCGCCTGGCCGAGCCGCTGAAACTGGAGCCGGTGCCCGCCGGCGAGATGAGCCAGGGCCTGCAGAAGCTCTTCGAGGAGAACGGAGTCGAGATCGATCGGGAACTGGTCTATGAGATCCAGACCGTGGCCGCGCACGTGCCCCACTACGTGCAGATGCTGGCCCACACCGTGTTCGAGGAGGCGCGGGAAGAGGGCCGGGCGCAACCTCAGCATCTGAAGGCCGCCTTGGCCCACGTGCTGGAAAGCCAGGCCTACGCCTTCAAGTTCCAGTGGGACCAGTTGTCTCCCCACCAGAAGAACCTCGCCCTTGCGATCGCCCAGGGGCATACCGAGAAGCTGCACTCGCAGCTCATGGTGGTGCGCCTGGGGCTGGGTTCGCCCAGCACGGTGGCCAAGAACCTGAAGGCGTTGGACGCGCGGGAGATCCTGCGCCGCACCGAGGAGGAGATCCGCTTCGTCGACCCCTTCTTCGGACTGTGGTTGCAACGAAGGATGGCCTAGTTGCCGTGTCCCTCATCACTCTCCAGAACACCGGTTTCGACTACGGCCGCCAGGTCATCCTGGACGGGGTCAACCTCACCATCAACGCAGGTGAACGCTACGGCCTGGTCGGGGTGAATGGAGCCGGCAAGAGCACCTTCATCCGCCTGCTGGCGCGCGAGCTGGAGCCTCTGCGCGGGCGGATCGAACGGGCTTCCCGGGTGTCCGTGGGTCATCTCACCCAGGACACCCGGCTCGAAAGCGACGAAGCCCTGCTGGAGGCGGTGCGCAAGGCGGCCTTCGCGCCGCTTTTGGAGATCGAGCGCCGACTGGAGGAGCTCACCCGGCGCATGGGCGAGGGAGAGCACTCGCCGGCCCTCATGGAGGAATACGGGCGTCTGCACGAACGCTTCGAGGCCGCCGACGGCTACTCCCTGCAGGCGCGGTGCGAAGCCGCGCTCATGGGGCTGGGCTTTTCCGTCGAACGTTTCGACCAGCCGGTCTCCACCCTGAGCGGAGGACAGAAGCGACGGGCCGCGTTGGCCGCCGTGCTCCTGGGTGGATTCGACGTGCTCCTGCTGGACGAGCCCACCAACCACCTCGACCTGGACGCGCGCGAGTGGCTCGAGGAGCACCTGGTGACCCGCCGGGGGGCGATGATCGCGATCTCCCACGACCGCGCCTTCCTGGATCACACCACCGACTTCACCCTGCACCTGTACAACGGGCGGTTGGATCGCTTCCAGGGCAGCTACACGAAGTTCATGCGGCAGTGGACCGAACAGAAGGCGCAGTGGGAGGAACGCTTCCGGCGGCAGCAGGAGCAGATCAGCAAGACCGAAGCCTTCATCCGCAAGAACATCGCCGGTCAGAGGACGAACCAGGCCAAGAGCCGCCGCAAGCAGCTCGCCCGGATGGATCGCATCGAGGCGCCCCCGAGCGAGGGCCGCCGCTACCACTTCGATTTCGAGCCGGCGCGGCCCAGCGGCCAGGTGGTGTTCGAAGGCAAGGGCCTCTCGCAGCGTTTCGGCGACCTGCTGCTGTACCGCGATCTCGACTTCCAGATCCTGCGGGGGGAGAAGGTGGGGGTGATCGGTCCCAACGGGACCGGCAAGACCACCTTGTTGCGTGCGCTGACCCGGGAGATCGCTCCCTCCACCGGATCGATCATCGTGGGGCACAATGTCGACATCGGCTACTACGACCAGAACCTCACCTTGGTGAACGACGCCAACACCGTGCTGGGCGAACTGCGCGCCCTCGATCCCCTGGCCGCAGACGGCGACCTGCGCTCGCTGTTGGCGGCCTTCGGTTTCGGTGAGGACATGATCGACCAGCCGGTGCGATCGCTCAGCGGAGGCGAACGGGCGAGGCTCTCCCTGCTGCATCTCATCTTCGAGCGGCACAACACCCTGCTTTTGGACGAACCCACGAACCACTTGGACACCGACAGCCGTGAAGCGTTGGAAGACGCGCTGGTGGATTATCCCGGAACCCTCATCTGCGTTTCCCACGACCGCTATTTCCTGAATCGCATCGTGGGTCGGATCTTCGCCTTCGAGACGCGCTCCGGTGGAGGGGTCGGAGACGATCCGGCGAAGGTCGGAGTGCGCCAGTACCTGGGCAACTACGACGACTATCGCCGAAAGAGGAAGCAGGAAGAGGAAGCGGCCCGCGTCTCGAGGATCCCCCGGCCAGAATCGAGACCGGCGGGGCAAACGGTGCGGGTCGAACCCGAGGCGCCGGTCCCCACCGACGGATCGGTGAGCAAGCGGCAACTGAGCAAGAACCAGCTCCAGAGGATCCGCCGGGAGATCCAGGATCTCGAAGAGGAGATCTCCCTGTTGGAGGAAGACATCGAACTGTTGGGCCGCAGGATGAGCTCAGGCGGCCTGGAAGGCGCGGATCTGACGAAGGCCGCCCGGGACGCGGAGAAGCTGCAGAAAACGATGGAGGCGAAGATGCAGCGTTGGGAAGAGTTGAGCCGGTTGATGGAGAGAGCTTAGCTTGGAGACGGCGGCCGTTGCCGACGGGGCCGAGTCCTGGATACCGACCCCTCCCCGAGGTTTCCCGATGGGGCGACCCGGGGACACCGGAGAGCTCATTTCAACAGGACCATTCTCCGGGTCCCCGCGTAGCTTCGGGTCTCCAGGCGCAGGAAGTACACCCCGCTGGAGACCCGTTGTCCCCGATCGTTCGTCCCGTCCCACACGATCCGGTGCTGTCCGGCCGTCTCCCTCGTTCCGCCGCGCAGGACACGGACCCGCCTTCCCGCTGCGTCGAAGATCTCCAGGCGCACCTCGGAGGCCTCGGCGAGAACGTAGGCGATGGTGGTGCGGGGGTTGAAGGGATTGGGATGGCTCGGTTCGAGGCGCGTGCCCGCCATCGTGACCGGCTGATCGTCCACCCCGGTCACCGCCTGCAGGAGGAAGACCGCACTCGCGGCATCGAGCGGGCCGATGAGCTGCTCCACGTGGAGGAGCAGGACGGCGTCAGACGAACCCACCGCGGGCACCAGCCAGGAATACTGCCCCGCGGCCACTTCCGCGGCGCTGAGGGTGGCGATCGGGGTGAAGGTCAGCCCGCGGTCGGTGCTGAGGCTCAGTGTTCCTCCGCTCGTCGTTCCCCCCACACCTTCCCACCGCACCGTCACCAGGTCTCCCTCGGTAAGCAGCTCCCCCGCCCAGGGTTCCAGGAAGGCGGGAAGGGCGCGGCTGTTGATGAGATCCCCGGCCAGCGTCGTTCCTCCCGCGTTGCCGGCCGCGTCCACTGCCCGGACGGCGAACGCGAAGCTGCCATCACCCAGGCCCAGGGTCACTGATTCGGTGGTCACGTCGACGGTGGCGTCGGCCACCGGTCCGGGATTGCTCGCGTCCAGCTTGATGGAGTATCCCGCCACCCCGGAAAGGTTGTCGGTGCAGGGATCCCAGGTGAATATGACCTGGCCGAAATCACCGGGCAGGTCCAGGGGCACGCTGGCCTTCAGGTTCACCGGGGTCGAGGGAGCCGTCGCGTCGATCCAGAAGGGACCGATATGCACCGCGCCGTCGGCCCAGTACCCGGCTCGATCGATGGCGCGCACGTGGAAGTAGTGGCTCTTTCCATCGGGGAGGGGCGGGCTGGTCTCGATGGCGATCTCTGGTGCCCAGCCTCCGCGGGGAACAGTGGGCACGGTGAGGGGCTGTTGATCCCAGAGCGTTCCGTATTCGACCCACCCGGAACAAGCGTCCGACCCGAAGGGCCACCATACGTCGACGGTGTTGTCGAGCGACCAGACGCCGGGGGTGTGCGAGTTGCTGTTCACCGCGGTGGGGTTGACCGGCGGCGTGTCATCGATGAAGAAGCTGTCACAGGGGGTCCAGGAACTCGTGAGGCCGCACTCGTGATGGACCCGGACGCGCCAGTAGTAGGTGGTTCCGGGCAGGAGATTGTACAGTTGGACCACGTTCGAGCTGGTGGTGTAGGTGTCGCCGCCCCCGCAACTCGTGTTCACTTCCACCTCGTAGCTGGACCACCCGTTGACGTGGTTCCACTGCAGGGTGACATCGGGCGAGGTACAGCTTCCACCCTTGGGGCTCACCGTGATCGGCGGCATCACCGAGGCGGGTGCCACCTGGAAGCTCCAACACGAGGCACTGGCGTCGCTCCACTGCATCGTCTGGCCGCAGGTCGTCCGGCCCCGCACCCTCCAGAAATACTGGGCGCCCGGAATCAAGCTGCTCAAGGTGAGCGAGGTCGCGGTGATCCCGGTGACGATGGTTCCCTGCCCGCACTGGGTGTCCACCTGGACCTCGTAGCTGGCGGCGCCCCGGATGGGGCTCCAGTCGAGGATCGGGGAGGTACCCACACAGTGCTCCCCGTCCGCGGGTGAGGTCACCGTGGCGATGAAGGAGGTGTCCGGCGCGGTCTTGAAGGTGCTGCTCGCACCATAGGGAGTCGATGGGCCGCAACCGTAACGAGCCGCGATACTCCAGTGGTAGGTGGTGCTCGGGGCCAGTCCATCCAGATAGAAGTAGTTGTCCAGGGTGCTGTAGACCGGGAATTGGGTGGAATCCGACCAGACGCTGAGGTCGTACGCCACACCCGTTCCCACGTCACTCCAGTTGAAGTAGAGATGCTCGGTCACCTGGCAGGTGCTGCCGTCCGGGGGCGAGTACAACACCGGCGCCGGGGGGGTGATCTGGGGGCAGTCCACCTGGATTTCCGAGGCATCCTGGCCGCTGGTGGCATTGTTGGCCGGGTTGCCGTCGTTCACATCGAAGATGATGCCGATATGGTAGGACCCGATAGGAGTACCCGCCGGGACGCTGATCCCGCTCAAGCTGATGTTGAAGAATTGCCGTGGGGCCAGCGTGAGATCGAAGTATCCGTGCTGGAGGAAGAGATCGGTGTTGGTGATGACGTCGTCGGTGGACAGGTAGACGTCGTAATTCCAGGTGCCCGAAGCGCTCTGGTCCCCGTAGTTGAGCAGGACGAAGGAGAAGGGAAGGATCTCGTCGACTTCGTGGACCTGGCTCGGGGTCTGCAGCGCGAGTGGGATGAGGTCGAAGGAGGACGGGGAGTCCTGGTCCAACCAGAGCCCGATGTCGTTGAACTTCGCCGACGTGACCATGCAGTCGGTGGTGCTTGATGTCCGGTCCGAGGTGGAGATGACCGCGTAGACGGCCCCCTCCCGTTCGGCGCCGCTGCCGCTGTGTCCGCCGAAGGAGGGGGAAGTGAAACTCGCCTTGTGCGAGGATGAAGAGCATGTGTCGAACAAGCCGTAGTTCTCGTACATGAGTTCGCCGTCATAGGGGTTTTCCGCCGGCCAACCGGCGTGGTGCCAGGACCCCTCCTCGAACCAGCCGCAGCCGCCGTATCCATAGCCCCACCAGCCGGTGAGGGCGCCGATGGGACGATCGAGGGTGACCAGGCCCACATCGTGGGAGAAATCGCCCGAATCGGTCCATCCCTGCCAGGAATGCAGGAGAACGGCGTCCGCGGTGCCGAAGGGCGAGCTGCCGTTCTCATAGCCGGGAACGACGGTGAGTTGTTCGGCCCAGTCATGGACCGCGGCGGCGCCTATTTCCTGGGCGAAGACCACGTGACCGGCGGTGAGGACGTGAAGGGGATCGATCAGGGTTCCCGAACCCACCCGGCTGTGCGCGACGCCGTTGGTGTCCCGGAAGGTCATGAAGATCTTCACCCGCCGCGGGTAGGTCCCGGAAGCGGGATCGGTCACCTGGCTCCACGCACCGAAATCGAGGGTCCGATCGGGTTCGAGGGAATCGAGAAGGTCCCGGTAGGCGCCCTGGGCTCCCGGCACGAAACCGGACTCGGGGAGATCCAGATCCGGCGGTCGCTCCTGGGCCGTGGTCCGGCCGCTGGCCATGTCGTGGGTCAGGAGTCGGCCGGCGGGAACCCTCTTCTGGTCCGGTGGGGCCTGGGGGATCGGAAGGGGTTGGGCGCCGGGGTAGCGCTCACGGAGCCGGTCCAGCTTCCTTGGCCGGGGTCGCGGAGCGGCCGGAGAGGAATGGGTGGGGGATGCAAAGGCAGTGGCCAGGAAGAAGAGAAGACAGAGAACACCGCATCGGGTCCCCAGGGGGGAACGTCTGGACCGCGGCGATTCCATTGGAGGTCACTTCCCGGGGGAACGAGGGAACGGTCGGTGGGACCCGCCGATCCTCGTCCTGCAGGGAAGGTATCCCGGTCTGCGGGAGTCTTCGACTTCTCTCGCTTTGGCGCCTCGAGACGCCGGGCCGGGTTCCTGGGCGCGGGAACCAGGCGTGGACGCACCAGATCCATCCTAGCACACTTCCGGGCGCCTATCCCCGTTTTCCGCTTTTTCTCTTGTCGCTGTCCCGCCGCCGGGCTTGTATTCGCTCTCCCAGGTCGGCGCAGGACGAAGATGTCCACCAGGGGGTGGCTCAGCACCGCAGACGGAGGGGCCCTCGTTGAAGACCCAGACGGCGCTCATCGACTTCCTTTCCCGGCAATGGCTTGTCATCGTGTCCGGGGTCGGCCCTGACCCCGATCGACAATCCTCAGAATCTCTTCATCTATTGGAGTTATGACCTTCCCCTTCACGAGTTCGTGGAAACGATCCTCCCGTTCTCCGCGTTCTTCCTGGGACTGCTCCTTCTCATCACGTTCTTCCTCGGGACGAGGAACAACGATCGGAACCGGGCGCCACAGGTCATCGAAAGAATGGCGTATGTCCATGTACTCCTTCTCATCTTGGTGCTCCTGACGGTTCTTCGGGTCCTGCCGGTGAAGACAGGAGTTCACATCGAATTGGCAGTCACTGTTGTGGGGTGTGAATGCGGGAAGGTTCGGGAGCCTGTTCGCCTCCTTCGCGAATCTGATTGCCTACCGGTTGTACATCACGCATGACGGCGCCGAGAACATCGCTCGCTTCACCACGCGGTTTCTCATTGCGGGGTACGTGGCCTTGTTCCTGTCGGTGGCGTTGTTTCTTCTTCTCCATCCGGCCGTCACCGGCCCTTGACGGCGGTGGAGGTTTGTGCGGTGATCTTCCACGAGAACGGTTGTCATCGGGGCTCCGGCCGGTCTTTCTGCCCGGGAGATGTCATTTCGCCATGCGTTGGTGGTCGAGGTCATTGCTTCTCCTTCTGGTCGTGCTGGGGGCCCTCTCCACCTGGTCTTATCTCGAGACCGCACCGGAATCGCCGCCTACGCCGAGAATCGTCGATCGGCAGTTCGCTCCGGCGGAACTCGCTGAAGACATCGCGTTCATGCTGACAACCTATGAGGACGTTCATCCCGATTTGTATTCTCGCGTGCCAAGAGATTCCGTGGCCACGCTGGTTGAAGAGCTGAAGGCGCGTTGTGACCACCCGATGACGCGGCGGGAATCCTGGCCTCAGATCGCGCGACTGGTGAGCACCTTCGGCGATGGGCATACCGGGGCATTGTTTCCCCAGGAGGAGATCAAGCGCTTCACGGACCGGGGCGGACAATGGTTTCCTCTCGAAGTCGACGCATTCATGGATGGTGCCCTGCGCGTGCGCGAGATGCACGGGCCGGCAAGCCCCATCAAGGCTGGCGCGTGGATCACCAGGATCAATGGTCGACCGGTGGAGGACCTGTTCCCCGAGCTCATGGACCTGGTGAGCGGAGAAAAGGATTCCTATCGGACCTTTGTTGTCCAGAATGCCCTGGAAACCCTTCTCTGGTTGGATGGAATTCGGGCTCCATTCGAGATCGAATGGCGGAACAACGCGGATCAGGCCAGCGGACATGCGACCCTGCAAGGTGTTCCCCTCCAGGTCCTGCGCAAGGCCCGGTCACGCAGGCACGCGTCCAGCGAAGACTTCCATTTCGAAGATCTCGACGGTGGTTTCGGTTATCTCGAGTTCCGGCGTATGCGGCGGCCGCGGGCCTTCAACGAGTTCCTGCAGGAGACCTTCCAGCGTATCCACGACCGGCCCATCCGGGGCCTCGTGATCGACTTGAGGCGCAATGGCGGAGGCTCGACCCGTCTGGGCGATCTACTTCTTTCGTACATCACCGACCAACCCTACCGCATGATCGCGCGCATGGATCTCAAGGTGTCGCGGCAAAAGAAGCAATGGTTGAAGAAGAGGTATCTGCCACGGGCCTTGCAGTGGCTTCCCCTGCAATACATCACTGCAGGGTGGCGGCAAATCTGGAGCGCGCCCGAGGGTTCGATCGTCACTTCGGTGGTTGAGCCCAGCCGCCCACCGGACAACCCGTTGCGCTACCGCGGTCCGGTTTGTGTTCTCATCGGACCCCGGACGTTCTCTTCGGCGCAGAAACTGACGAACGCAATCAAGGATTTCAAGTTGGCGACTTTGATCGGCCAGGAAACCGGGGGCGTTCCCAACGCTTTCGGTGAGGCATACACCTTCCGTCTTCCACATACCCGACTTCTGGTGCGAGTTTCAACAAAACGCTATGTGCGGGCGAATGGCGACGCGTCCTGGAGCCGGGGAATCCCTCCCGATATCGAGGTGATTCCTTCACCGGCAGAGCTGGGGTCAGACCGGGATCCGGTGCTGGAAGCCGCACGTGCGTGGCTGGCCGGACATCAGAGAAAACGCCAGGGGGTGATGGCGCGCAACGGGAGGTGATATGTTCCACAAGAAAGGGGGTTCGCCACCAGGAAGGGCGTCGACCGATGCGTCAAGCGCTACACACAGAGACCTTGAAGAGAGTCTACGGGAGCGTTGCCCGGCGCTACGATCTCCAGCACGCCCTGTTGACCTTCGGTTCGGATGCGAAGGGTCGGAAGATCCTGGTCGAGAATGCCGTACGAGAGGGCGACGAGGTCCTGGACTGCGGCTGCGGCACGGGAACCACCGGAATCCTGGCCGCGAAGAAGGCGGGTCCGAAAGGTCGTGTGACCTTCTTCGATCTCAGCGATGGCATGGTGGACATTGCGAGGGGAAAAGTGGCTCAGGAGGGGCTTCAGCAACGGGCCCGGTTCCGGACCGGGGACATGGTGCACCTGCCCTTTCCGGACGATTGTTTCGACGTCGTGCTTTCGACCTACAGCCTGTGTCCCCTCTACGATCCGGCGCGGGGCGCGTTGGAGTTGTACCGGGTGACCCGAGCCGGAGGCGTGATCGGAATCGGGCACTCCACCGAACCGGGCCATCGGGTCTTGAAACGGATCGGGGGGTGGATCGAAGACCTCGCGTGGCGGTTTCCCGGACTCTCGATGGGTTGCCGGGCCGTCGATGTGCTCCCCGCCCTGGAGGAAGCAGGGGGAAGGGTTCTTCTGCGCAAGCGGATCGGGGTTCCATTGTGGCCTTTTCTCGTGTTCGTGATCGAAAAGCCCGCGGATATGATGAGCCTCTGAGCCATACCGGAAGGATTGCCTGGGAGATGGAGAACATGACTGAGATGCAGCGATTCAGGAACTTCATCCGGGAAATGACACACCTGGTCGAGAGGACCCACGGCGATGAACGGCTCCTGTTCCAGGAAGGAAGGCCTCTGTTGAAAGACCTGGTGGAGGGTGATGACTGGCTGCCGCAGCGCTTCGCCCAGCCCCACCCGGAGCACTACCAGCAGAATCTCCTGTATTGCGATCCGCTGGAACGATTCACCGTTCTCGGCTGCGTCTGGGGCCCCGGCCAATGCACCGCCATCCATGATCACACCCTGTGGGGAATGGTGGGAGGAATGTGGGGCGAGGAATTCTGTGAGGAATTCGAATACGACGGCCCGGGGAAGCGGTTGGTCCAGAAGGGCGAGCATTTCCTGCACCCGGGGGACGTGGATCTCGTCTCGCCACGGATCGGCGATATCCACCGGTCGCAACCTCAGGACCCTGGAAGATCGACCCGGTTTCCCGGGAACCCTCTCAGCGCATCAACAGCATCCGCTGGGTGGCGGTGAACCCTTCCGTGCTCAAGCGGCACAAATACACTCCCGACGCAACGAGCTTGCCACGGTCGTCGCGGCCGTCCCAACTCATCGTCTTCTCGCCGCCGGAAACCTCCCCCGAGACCAGGGTCCTCACCCTGCGTCCCCTCAGGTCGTAGACGCACAGGCTGAGGCGCCCTCCTTGCGGGGGAACCCGGTAGGCGATCGTGGTGGGAAGGAATACCGGGTTGGGACGCACCGGCCACAACGCGAAACCGACGGTCGTCTGCGGGAGGGGGACGTCCGTCACCATGGAAGGATACGCCGCCGGTCCCTCCTGCCCCGCGTCGTCGACCGCGGTCACCTGGTACCAGGGCTGTGGCGTCGGATCCGCCCGCGGCGAATCCGTCCATTCGGTCGCCGTGGTCACCGCGACCAGATCCCCCACGTTGGGGGGAAGGGGCGGGAGCTCGGAGCGGTAGACGCGGTAGCTCATGATGTCCGGATCGGCCGGGGGGTCCCAACCGAGGTGATTGCCCTCGCTCAAACCATAGCGATACTCCACGGCGAGATTCTCCGGGGCACGGGGAACGATGTTGTCCACCGAGTACCCGCTGTCGGGAGGTGAGAAGCGGAAACTCGGAGGGAAGCCCCCGCTTTCCGCCACGGTCATGTAGACGGTCGAGGGGGGATTCTTCCCCAGGGAATCCCCGTGGGTGGGCACGGTGACGAGGTATTCGTCCTGTCGCACGGCCAACACCGTGTCGATCGCGGTCCAGGTGCCCGGCGGGAACCCGGCGATGGTGAGGTCGGATGCGCCGAGCGCTCCTCCCAGCTCCTCCCGGCGGTAGACGACGTAACGCACGACGGGGTTGCTCTCGTCATCGAACTCCGCGGCGGAGCGGGCGAACCGCAGGTCCACCCACCCCCCCTGGTCCTTCGGATGGTCCTGGACCGAGAGGATCAAGGCATAGTCGTGGAGCCAACCCAACTCGACGTGCGTACACGCGGCGAAGTGGTCGCGACCCTGGTAGACCAGGATGGCCCTCCACCGGACCGCCTCTCCAGGCGAGCCCATCGTCTGCCACGAGCCGTCCGGGGGAACCACCTGCCAGTTGCTTCCATCGTCGGCGCTCACCATCCAGCGGATCGAATCGCTGTAGGAAGCGACAAGGCGGACCCGCCGGATGGTATCGGCATTCGAATTGAGCGGAAGCGACTGAGCCTGGTTGTCCTCGGTGTCCACCTCCCGGTAGAGCACCCGGTAGGACTCGAGAGTGGAGAGAGCACCGGCGCCGAGGAGATGGTCTCCCCAGGCCTGCAGGACCGAAGGTCGGTGGTCGGGGAGCACGCCAAGGGGGACGGGACTGGATGGATCGCTCAGATCCACGGTGTGCAAACCGGAGTTCGAGGGGTCGCTGAGGTTCCGGACGGTGACGAAGGTCCGGTTCCGCTGCACCAGCAGACGAGTGCTCGCTTTCGAGCCATTCAGGGTGAAGGTTCCGGTGGGAGACGCCGCGAGTGGGTCGGTGAGATCGTAGATCAAACCATCGGTAAAGGGGGCGAGGGGGAAGTATTCCATCCCCAGGAGTTCATTCCCGACCACGAGGATCGGGCTGACCAATGCACCGATGGACCCCACGTCCGAAGGCGAGAAGGGGAAGCCGATGTCCACGATGCGGATGTTGCCGCCGGTGACGTCCCCGGGAAAGAGCGCGATGTGGTAGTCGGAGAGGTAGAGGCGGTCTCCCTCGACATCCAGATCCTTGATGAAGTGGTTCGCCGGAATCGAGGCGATCACCCGGGGATTCGAGAGATCCTCGATGTCCACGATCAAGAGGGAATCGCCGAGGGAGACGTAGGCGTTGTCTCCCGCGATCTCCATCGTTCCGGCCGTTCCACCGAGAGCCCAGTGGGATTCCAGCAGGGGCTGATGGGGATCGCTGATGTCGAACACATCGATTCCATTGCCCGCCCCCATCAGGAGCTTGTCTCCCCAGCGACAGAGACCACCGGGATTCGCGATCTCGGGATATGTGGCGATCAGGATCGGCGAAGCCGGATCGGCGATATCGTAGATATACAGGGTCCCGGGATCCTGGTTCAGTCCATTGATCGAGGTGTAGGCGTGGTTTCCATCGAGAACGACGTCGTAGGATTGCAGGGTGTCGCCGCTCTGCCCGCTGAACTCGGGAAGCTGGATCTCGGCGACCTCGAAGAAGTCGAGCCCCCGCAGGCCGCTCACCGCGTAGAGCCGGTCGGCGTCGAGAGCCAGACCGGAAGTGCCGCCGCCCAGGAGGAAGCGGGCCGTCGGTTCGAGTGCGGTGGCGTCTGTGGCGTCGATCGTCACCACGCCGAAACCGTCCACTGCCGCGTAGACCCAAGGTCCGGCGATCGCCAGGTCCACCGTCTCACCGACAGCCACCGACCCCAGGAGCGTGGGCGATGTGGGATCGCTCGTGTCGAGGACGCTCACCCCGGCCTCTCCGTCGGCCAGGAACAGTTGGCTGCCACGGAACGCCACCTGCCACGCGGTCCCGGGCGAATCGTAGTAGGCCATGGCCGAGACCCCGCTGGGGTGGGTGACGTCCGCCAACAGGACCCCGCCGGTTCCACAGGCCACCGCGCACAGGTCGCCCCGGAGGGCGACGTCCAGGGCCTCGCCCTGTACCCCCCATGGACCTCCATGATTGAAGGGACTGGTGGGATCGGCGACAGAGATCGTATGGAAGTGGGAGGTCGCCGCCAGGCACAGCAGGTTGCCGGTGAGCTCCACCCCCCGCGCGTCTGCCGGGGTGGCCAGGGATCCCGCCACGAAGGGCGCGCTGGGATCGGAGATGTCGACCACCGTCAATCCCGCGGACCCATCGGCGACGTAGGCGTAGTCGCCGTCGACATCGACATCCCACGCCTCGCCCGGCGTGTCACAGGTGGACAGGACCGTCGGCGAACCCGCATGACCCACGTCCACCAGCACCAGGCCGGCGCCGCCGGCGGCCACGAAGGCGGTGCGGCCTTCGATCATCACCTCGCGGGGGGTTCCTCCCGGGTGGAGTTGGGTGATCCAGTGGGGACGGTAGGGGGGCATGTGCAACTGCCCGGCCAGGGTGTCCCAGGCCGCGGTCGTCGCCAACGAATCCCTCCATGTCGTGGTGGTGAAGTCCTCCACGTGCCGATTGTTGGATGCGCCCGCGGCCGTGGGGGCGGCCAGGGTGACGACGGCAAGGGCAAGGTGGAGAATCGGTTTGAGCCGGAAACTCGGTCGGAGCAGGGGAGACCAGGTACTTCCTGAGCCTGGGATGGAGATCATGGCCACTCCTCCTTGCTGGGGGACCAGGATGGAGTACCACTATCCATGATCCTCCCGCCGGAGGGTTGCTGTCAAGATCACCGGGCCCGGTCTATTTCACCAGGGTCAGCTTCGTCACCATGGGCGCGTCGGCGGTCGGTTGCATCCGGGCGAAATAGGTTCCTGATGCCAGGGCAACACCCGCGTCGTCCCGACCGTCGAAGGAGATTCGCTGGTTGCCGGCGGGGAGCAGTCCATCCACCAGTGTCCGCACGCGTCGTCCACGAAGGTCATACATCTCGAGCTTCACCCACTGCGTGCGGGAGAGCTTGAAGCGCACGGTTGTTCGTGGATTGAAGGGGTTGGGGACGATCGACAGCCCTGGATTCCCGCGCGTCACCGTCGGAGGCTCGACCGAGGTCGTCACTCCCTGGGGACAGAACCACCCCATGAGGGCGTCGCCGTAGATCGGATCGGCCAGGTTCTGCCACATCACCCCCAGGCCCGCGCCGCCATGTTGCGCGGTCAGGCGCGGCCAATCGCTGAAAGCCACCGAGTTCAGGCGCAGATTCGGATAGAAGACCTTGCCATTGCCGCCCCGCAGCATGACCAGTGCCGACGGGATGGTCTCCAGGGTAAGCAGATAGTAATTGCCCGGGCCCTGGGCGTCGACCTGCACCCACTGGATGGTCCCGTTGGTGGCACGGGTGCGGATGGGCCCGAGAACACCGCCTTCGACCAGGCAGGTCTGCAGGACCGGTCCCGATCCATCGCTGGTGTTGTCCAGGATCCAGGCCAGCAGGAGATTCCCCGCCCCGTCGCAACTGATCGTGGGAGAAGCCAGGGAGAGTCCGAAGGTCACCATCTGCCGGGATTCCCAGGCTCCATTGCGGAAGTACTGCAAGGAGAGTTCGACCAGACCGGGAATCCAGGACGAGTTGGTGTAGACCATGGCAAGCCCATCGGTGGTCACGGCCACATCGGGACTGATGGCCGGTGCGGGGGCGATGAGGGTATTGGTGAAAACGTTTCCCTGGGAGATCACGAAGTCGTCCAGGCCTCCACCCTGCTCGGCGATCAAGTGGAGATCGCCGTTGGGCAGGGCGGCCAACACCGGGTTCGAGACCCAGGGCGTCAGCGAGATGTCCGTGGTTTCCGTCGGAACGGGAATCCCGGCATGGTCGAAGCCGCGGATCACCAGGTAATCGGTGCTCGTCGTGAGATCGTGCTGGACGTACGAGTAGACCTCGTGGTCATGGCTGTCGACGGTGAAGGCGAGGTTGGAGGCGTTGGCATCCGGCGTCCGCTCGGCGATCCAGGTGGTGGTTCCAATCATGTCGTTCACCGCGAGGTGGATCTCCATGTTGTCTTGGATGGGGTCGTAGACCATGTAGGCGAAACGGCAATTGCCGGCGTCGTCGAAAGCCATCTTCCGCAAAGAGCCCAGGTTTTCCGCCATGGTCTGGGAAGCCACGGGGGACTTGGTCGAACAGCTCGGGGGCATCCCCACGCCGAAGGCGTCGGTGAGCGTCGCCTGGTCCACCCCGGACAAGGTGGCATAGAGATCCCATGCTCCGATCGAGGCCCCGGCGAAATCGAAGTACCCGCTGGCCAATCCATCGTTGAAGACGACCGCTGCGTCCAGGGGTACCGATTGCCAGCGGCGTCGAAGATCGTAGGCATAGGCGGCGTCGAGGTACTCGCCGTAGAGCAGGACGGAGATCACATCTCCCGGTTCGGCCGCATCGGGGACCAGGCCGTACAGGACCGGCCGGGGCGGGGTGCCCTGGGAATTCACCCCCAGGGCGTAGATGTCGTCGCGCGACAGGAACCCGTAGTGGTTCTTCCAGAAATAGTGTGCGCCGCCGCGCCCGTCGGCGATCACGTGGACCTCCAGGACCTCGTCGTAGGTCGCCGCATCGAAGAGTCGTTTGTCCGACCACAGGACGGTGCCGAATCCATCGAAACGAAGGCCCCCCAGGGACTCGTTTCCATTGTCCCATCGACGGAAACCCACCACCACTCCGCCGAAACCGTCCGCGGCGATCGCCGGCAGGTCGAAGGATTCGTTGGTGCCCACCGGGGCGGCGGCGACGATCCCATTTGAGCCCCACGGAAACCCTCCGCCGAGGTCGACCCGTTGGGCAAAGACCTTCCCGTAGACCTGGACGAGGACCATTCCGCCACCACCGTCGGAACAGACCTGGGGTGAGGTGTCGAGATTGGCCGTCGAGGCATCGGTCGCCTGCAGCACGATGCCGCCCGGGGCCCAGGTCTCGTTGCCCGCCGCGTCGAGATGCTGTCCGTACGCGCGCAGGCCCCCGGAGGTCACCACGTAGGCCCCGCCGGCGCCGTCGCCCACGAGGCGGGCGTGGTAGGCATCGGTTTGCGGGAAGCTTCTCTGGTCCCACACGAGGTGTCCGTCGTTGCCCCACAGGGGCGTTCCGGTGCCATCCACTCTCTGGGCGCCGACCTGTTCGAAGAAGAGACCGTTCTGCTGGTAGGCGACGGGATCATAACGGTACCAGGCGAAGAGAACGCCTCCCTGCCCGTCTCCCCGCATCTCGAATTCGGTGGTTCCTCCCGTCGGCATCATCGAGATCTTGTGTTCGTAGAAGAGGTTCACGTTGGTGGACCACAGGAGGGCTCCGGTCTCGTCGAAGCGGACCGCGGAAAGGCGTTGGGTGGACGACCCGGCGTAGCCCACGGTGATCCCCACCCCTGGTTCAAGGACCAGCTTCGCCCCGACCCTTCCCACGTCACTCCCGACGTTCGCCACATTGACCGACCACTGGACGGCTCCGTTCGCGTCGTAATGGACGAGCCGCAGGAGAGCGTCCACCGTATACCAGTCGGCCAGGACGCAGTAGAGGCCGCCCGCGCCGTCGGAGGCGACCGCCAGGGGTGGGGTCTGGTTGGTGCTGGTGAGCTCGAAGGGGACATTCACCCCTTCGGTTCCCCACATCTCGGTTCCGGTCCGCGAGAGGCGTGAGACCCGCGCGCGGTAGGGGTAGTCTGCCGGGTCCAGGATCATCGCCAGGCTGCCCCCGGCGTCATCCGATGCCACCGCGAACTCGTCGATCCAGGTGCTGGAGGTGAAGACCTCGGTCCAGTTCCCATGGGACCACCGGGCGTGGGCGGGCCCGGTCGGGGCCAGAAGACCCAGGAGGACAGCGATCAGGAACCAGGGAATCCGCAGGGAAGGGGCAACGCGCCCCTCCAGACGCTCGGGGCGACCTGGATGCTCGAACATGGGGGGACCTCCAGAGGAGACTCGGGCGCCCGGACGGAAACACCCTGGGAGAAGAACCGGGGGCATGGGTGCAACACCTCGGGACGAAGCGATGGCAAGATGGACCGCGCACCGCGGCGGCGCGGCGGGAGCCCCCGCCCCTGCCAACCAATCCCGCCACAACCCATCCAATTCCAGCCAAGTTCCCCGGTGCAAAGCACTTCGCCGGTTCTTTCTGGCTGCCCCGGGTCCGGTCCTACCTTATACTACCAGTTCCCGGCGGCCCGACCGAGCGCGCGGCGGCTCCCAAGTTCCCCCGGCCCGCGGATCGAAGGAAGACCCATGGCTTGGCAACGGCGATCACGGATCGTGGCCCTGGTCCTGGCCGGAGGACAGGGGCAGCGATTGCGCCCTCTGACCGAGCTGCGGTCCAAGCCCTCGGTCCCCTTCGGGGGGAAGTGGCGCATCATCGACTTCGTCATGAGCAACCTGGTGAACTCAGGGATCCACGGGATCTACGTGCTCACCCAGTACAAGGCCCAGTCCCTGCTCGAACACCTCCAGGAGACCTGGGTGCGCTCCTTCGGGCCCAACAGTTTCATCACCGCGGTCCCCGCCCAGATGCAGTCGGGGCAGTCGTGGTACCGCGGTACCGCCGACGCCATCTACCAGAATCTGCGTCTGCTCGACCGTTCCCGTCCGCACCTGGTGGCGGTCTTCGGCGGCGACCACGTCTACAAGATGAACGTCCGCCAGATGGTCGACTACCACCGCGAGTGTGGAGCGGTGGCGACGGTCGCCTGCCTGCCGATGCCGGCCGACCAGGCCGGCGAGTTCGGGGTGGTGAAGGTCGATGGACACCGCCGCATCGTCGAGTTCCAGGAGAAACCCGAAAAACCGGCGGAGATCCCCGGTCGCCCCGGCTGGAGTCTCATCTCCATGGGCAACTACATCTTCAACACCTCGACCCTGGTGGATTTCCTGGAAGAAGACGCCGCCGACCCGAAGTCGGTCCACGACTTCGGGAAGTCCATCCTGCCCAAACTCATCCAGGTGATGCCGGTCTACGCCTACGACTTCCAGCGCAACCGGATTCCCCTGGAGAGCGCGGAGGAATCGGCCTACTGGCGCGACATCGGGAATCTCGACGCCTACTACGAGGCCAACCTCGACCTGAAGAACGTCCAGCCCAAACTCAACCTCTACAACTGGGACTGGCCCATCCGCAGCGTCAGCTACAGCGACCCGCCGGTGAAGTTCGTCTTCGACGACGCCCATCGCCGGGGTGAGGCGATCCAGTCGACCGTGGCTGGCGGATGCATCATCGCCGGCGGACACGTGAAGGATTCGGTCCTGGGACGCAACATCCTGGTCGACCAGGGGGCGGTGGTGGAGAACAGCGTCATCCTGGACAACTGCTGGATCGGCCGTGGCGCCGAGGTGCGCAACGCCATCATCGACAAGAACAACCATATCGCGCCCGGAGATCGGATCGGCTTCGACCCCGGTCGGGACGCCGACCGCTTCCACATCTCCCCGGGTGGAATCGTGGTTCTCCCCCGGGGAAAGGACAGCCCCGAGAGCCGGGCCCGCGACGTCTGATCCACAGCGGCACCCAGGGTCCCGGTTCGAAAGGAAGGAAAGGGCGGAAATGGACCAGGCCATCCACTCCGGCACGACCAACGAACTGGCGATCGTCCTGCATTTCCACCAACCGGTGGGCAACTTCGGTTTCGTCTTCGAGAAGGTCTGCGACGATTGCTACGCGCCCTTGCTCGAAATGCTCTTCGAGTTTCCCGAGGTGAGGACGCACCTGCATTTCAACGGTATCCTCTTGGAGTGGTTCGAGCGGCACCGGCCCGAGCTGCTGCGCACCATCGAGCGCATGGCGCGCCGGGGCAGCGTCGAACTGCTCACCGGGGGCCACCAGGAACCCATCCTGGCCGTCCTGCCCGAGGAAGACGCCATCGGGCAGGTGCGGGCGCTGAGCCTCGAACTCGAGCACCGCTTCGGCCAGTACCCCGTCGGGGCCTGGTTGACCGAGCGGGTGTGGGAGCCGCGCATGCCCAATCCCCTGGCCCGGGCCGGCGTCCGCTACGTGGTCCTGGACGACGGCATCTTCAAGTGGGCCGGTCTGGAAGACGCGCAGCTGAACGGCTACTGGGTCACCGACGACAACGGACGGCCCCTCGCGCTGTTCCCCGGGGCGAAGTCCCTGCGCTACACCATTCCCTTCCGTCCGGCGGAAGAAACCCTCCAGTTGCTCCACGAGCTGCCGCCCGATCCCGAGCGTCCCCCGCTATTGGTCTACGCCGACGACGCGGAGAAGTTCGGCGAATGGCCGGGCACCCACGAGTGGGTCTTCGAGAAGGGATGGCTGCGCGGGTTCCTGGAGAAGCTGCGTGACGACCCGTCCATTGCCACCGTCCATCTCAGCGAACGATTGAAACGCTTTCCCCCCTTGGGCCGGGTCTATCCCCCGACCGCGAGCTACCCGGAGATGACGGTGTGGGCCCTTCCGACGTCGGCCCGCGCGCGCATGGAACGGCTGATCGGCGGCCTGGAGGAAGACGGCGACCCCGACGAGCTGCTTCCCCTCTTGCGAGGCGGACACTGGCGCGGCTTCCTGGCCAAGTATCCCGAGGTGAACCGCCTGCACAAGCGCATGCTGCGGGTGAGTCGCAAGCTGCATGCGCTCAAGGAGAAGAAGGCGGACGACGAGCGCTTGGGGCAGGCGCTGCGCGATCTCTACCGGGGACAGTGCAACGACGCCTACTGGCACGGAGCCTTCGGGGGAATCTACCTTCCCCACCTGCGGCGCGCGGTGGAGGCGTTTCTCATCCGGGCCGAGCGCAACCTCGATCGCCTCAAACATGGCCATTTCGACTGGGGGGAGACCCGTTACGTCGACTTCGACGCCGACGGGATCGACGAAGTCGAAGTGGCCAATCCCCGCACCCGCGTGGTGGTCGATCCCAAGGGGGGGCGGTTGCTCTGCTGGGATCTCATGGCGGCGTGCGAGAACCCGGTAACGGTGATGCAGCGCCACGAGGAACCCTTCCACGAGGATCTGCGCGCCGGCCGGGTGCAGTACGTCGACGAGAACGGAATGCCCCGGCGAAACCGCACCGAAGGCGACGCGAACGCACCGGCCGATTCCGAAGAGGGAATCTCCACCATCCACGGGGTGGTGCGGGTGAAGCCAGGGGTGAAGGCGGACGACCTGGCGGTCGATCGTCACGAGAGGGTGGCCGCGATCGCCTGGTCCGCTCCCGAGCTGCTCGAGCTGGATGATCCCCGCGGGGTCGAGGAACTCGCCCTGCCCTTGTCGGGGTTGTGGGAAGTCGACGCGATCGACGAGCAGGGCCTGGTCATGATGCACGCCGAACAGGCGGGGTTGCGCATCCAACAGACCTTCCGGCTCTCCCCCGACGACGCCTCGCTCACCCTCGAGATCGAAGTGGAAGTCACCGATGGCCCGCGTCGTTTCCTGAGCGAATGGAACCTCTTCGTGGGCTGGACCGGAGACGATCTCGAGCTGGAGGAGATGGACGAATTCATCGAGCAGCCGGCCGGGCACCTGGAATCGGCGATCGTCATGGCGGTACGCGGCGGGGGAGGACGCGCTCTCGAGGTCGAGATGGATCCGCCGGCACGGGTCTCCTGGGCCCCGGTGCACACCATCTCCTCCTCGGAGGCGGGTCTGGAGAGGATCGGGCAGGGCACCTGCTTCCTCTTCAACTGGCTGGTGGAAGAGCGCGAGAACCTGCGCCTGGTCTTCAAGCCGCAGGCTCCGGAGATGGAAGACGAGAAGATCGATGGTTGAATCCACCCCAGTACGGTTCCATGAAGGGGAAACGCCCATGACCGGCAAGCTCTTCGTCTTCCACGGTCACTTCTACCAGCCGCCGCGGGAGAATCCGTGGACGGGGTTGATCTCGCGTGAGCGGAGCGCGGCGCCCTACCACGACTGGAACCGCCGCATCGACGAGGAATGCTACCGCCCCAACGCCTTCGGACGCATCGTCGATGACGGCAACGAGATCCGCGCGATCGTGAACAACTACGCCCACATGTCCTTCAACGTGGGCCCGACGCTCTTGCGCTGGCTTGCCGAGTACGATCCGCTGACCCTGCGACGGATGATCGAGGCCGACCGCAGAAGCGCCGAGCGCAACGGCGGACACGGCAACGCCATCGCCCAGGCCTACAACCACATCATCCTCCCCCTGGCCGATCGCCGCGACCGCCGAACCCAGATCGAGTGGGGCTTGAAGGTCTTCCAGCACTACTTCCAACGCGAGGCCGAGGCGATGTGGCTGCCCGAGACCGCGGCCGACCATCATGTCCTGGATGAACTCATCGAACGCGGGTTGCGTTACGTCATCCTTGCGCCCCAGCAGGCGGCGCGGGTCCGCCCGTTGGCCGGAGGGTCGTGGGAGGACGTGCGAGGGGGAATCGTCGACACCTCCATGCCCTATCTCTACCGCCACCGCGATGGATCGTCGGGGAGCATCGCGGTCTTCTTCTACGATGGAGAACTCGCCCAGAGAATCGCCTTCGGAGACGCCCTCCACGACAGCGCCCGGTTCCGGGACCACGTGGTCGCCGCGGCGCGCCGCTGCAATGGGGGTCCGCTGGTCCACGCCGCCGCCGACGGCGAGACCGCCGGCCATCACCACGCCTGGGGCGACCGGGTGCTGGCCCACGCCCTCTTCCGGCTGTTGCCGGATGAGGGAATCGAAGTGACCAACTACGGCCACGCGCTCGACCTCGTGCCGCCCACCCACGAAGTGGAACTCGAGCTGGGACCGGAAGGCGAGGGCAGTTCGTGGTCGTGTCCCCACGGGGTGGGTCGTTGGATCCGCGACTGCGGTTGCAGCATCGCCCATACCGAGGGATGGAACCAGCGCTGGCGCACCGGGTTGCGCAAGGCCTTCGACCTGTTGCGCGACCGCGCCCGCGACTATTTCGAGGAGGAGGCCTCCACGCTGCTGCAAGATCCGTGGGCGGCCCGCGACGCCTACGTGGAAGTCCTGCTGGATCGCAGTCCCGGTGGCCGGGCCGCATTCCTGGAGAAGCATGGTCGCGGGAATCTCTCCGAGGACATGCGGATCCGGGCGCTGTCGTTGCTCGAGATGCAACACCATCTCCTGCTGCAGTACACCAGTTGTGGATGGTTCTTCGACGACATCGGCGGATTGGAAGCGCGGCAGGTGTTGCGCTACGCGGCGCGCGCGGTGGACTTGTGGACCGAACTGGGAGGAGATCCCCCGGCCCGGGCCTTCCTCGATTTCCTCTCCCAGGCGCGCAGCAATCTTTCCCACCACGGCCACGGCGCGGCGATCTTCCGCGAGATCGCCACCGGGGACACCGTCGATCCGCGGCAGATCCTGGTGCACGCCCTCCTCCGCGCCCAGGAGGAAGATCGCGATGCGGGAAGCGCCGGCGAATGGGGATGGTCGGTGCGCCACCGCGAGTGCCACGAGCACGACGGCCGCATCCTCCACACCGGGCAGGTCGTCGTGGAGCAGTCGCAGACCGGACGCACCTACCGGGGCGCGGTGGCGGTCCTGCAGCAGGGAGATCTCGACCTGGACGGGAGGGTGCAGCTCGAGATGAGCGAAGAGGATTTCCGGCGGGCCGGACGATCGTTGGGAGCGGCGCTGGTCGATGGAGAGGAGCGCGCGGTTCTCGACCAGGAATTCACCGACCTGCGCTACGACGTGACCCGCCTCCTGAGCGCGGGTGGACGTGAACTCTTGGCTCCGATCATCGAACGTTCCTACCGGAATTTCCAGCTCAGTCTCTCCCGGCTCCACCGCGAGCACCGGCAGCTTCTCACCGGGGTGCACGAGCTGGGACTGGACGATCCCGAACTGCTGGAAGGTCTGGCCCGCATCTCCCTGGAAGCGGCGCTGCGGGTGGAGCTGGAGGATGCCATCGCCCAACCGGACGAAGCGGGACGGGAGTCGATGCGACAGGCGCTCGAGGAAGCCCGCGGGGCGGGGATCGAACTCGATCTCGCCGCGCTGCGGCCCCGCCTGGAATCCGCGCTGGAGGACGCCCTCTTGCGGCGCGACCTGTCCCAGGCCTTGCGCCTGCTCGCCTTGTCCCACGAGGCGGGGATCCCGGTCCTCCTCTTCCGGGCCCAGGAGCGCTTCGTCGAGATCGCCGCCGATCTCGGCGATCGGGAGAAGGCCCGACGCGTGGGAAGGAAACTCGGTCTCTCCGATGGGTTGATCCACTCCCTGCTGGGAGGTGGGAAATGAGCGCACGCACCTCGCGTCCCAGCGTGCTGTGGGTGAGTCCGGAAGCGGCTCCCTACGCCAGCACCGGAGGACTGGCCGAGGTCTCCGGCGCCCTTCCCCGGCGCATGCACGCCGCCGGGTGGAGGATCCAGCAGATCCTGCCCTACTACCGCACCGTCCGGACCGGCCCCTTTCCCTTGCCCATCCTCGATTCCATTCCCTTTCCCATCGAGCTGGGCGGCCGGGTGCATGAAACCCGCCTCCTGCGCTCGACCACGCCCGACGGGCTGACGATCCGGCTGCTCGCCAGTGAGGAGCTCTACGATCGCGACGGCATCTACGCCGAGAACGGACGCGACTACCCGGACAACCACCTCCGTTTCGCCGTCTTCGCCAAGGCGGCCTGCGAACTGGCCAAGATGGATGGCCTGGAGGTGTTGCATCTCCACGACTGGACCGCCGCCCTGGCCGCCGTCTTCCTGGCCACACACTACCGGGACGATCCCGCCCTGGCCCCGGTGCGGGTGGTGCAGAGCATCCACAACCTGGCCCATCCCGGATGTTTCCAGACCCACACCCTCGACGAGCTGGGTCTCTCCCGCGAACTCGCGTTGTGGAACATCATGGGCTACCAGGACGAGCTGAGCTGGCTCAAGGGGGGTATCCTGCTGGCCGACGCCATCCACACCGTCAGCCCGCGTTATGCCCACGAGATCCTTCGCCCGGAGGAAGGGAGGGGAATGGATGCGCTGCTGCGTCTGCGATCGGATCGCCTGTGGGGCATCCTCAACGGCATCGACGATGCCGAGGGCGACCCCGGCCGCGACGAGAGTCTTCCTGCCACCTTCGATGCCGAACACCTGGGGGGGAAGAAGGTCTGCAAGCGGGCGTTCCTGGAGGAAATGGATCTCGATGGCGATCTTGCTGCGCCGCTCATCGCCTTCATCGGCCGCATCGTTCCCCAGAAGGGGGTCGACCTGCTGTTGGACGCGGCCCCGGCGATCCTGGACAAGGGAGCGCGGATCGTGATCGTGGGCACCGGCGATCCCCGACTCGAGCAAGGCTGTCTCGAACTGGCCCGTGCCCATCCGCGCCATGTGGCGGTCCACCTGGGGTTCGAGAGGGTCCTGGCGCGGCGCCTGCTCGCCGGGGCGGACATGGTGGTCATGCCCTCGCGCTTCGAACCCTGTGGGCTCACCCAGATGCAGGCCATGCGCTACGGAACCATTCCCATCGTGCACGGTGTGGGAGGGCTCCTGGACACGGTGCGCAACGTCACCGCGTCGTCCTTCTCCTCGGGAAAGGCGACCGGCTTCGTGTTCCGCACCGAGACCGCGCGCGCCTTGACCCTTTGCGTCCACCGGGCCCTGAAACTCTTCCGGGACCGCCGCCGCTGGACCCGCCTGATGAAGACCGCCATGGCGCAGGACTGGTCCTGGACCACGGCCTTGCCGCGTTACGAGAAGCTCTACCTCAGTCTGTTCGAGCACGAGCCCTGGCGCTTCTCCATCGAGCTTCCCCTGCCCGGCAAGGCGCCCACACCGCCGCCGGAGCCCTTTCTCGACTGGGGCCCCCGGCTCCCGGGACGGTATCATGAAGATGCCATCCGCCTCATGGTCCAGTCGCCCAGCAAGATCTACGTGTACTGGGAGGTGGCCCCCGGTCGTGGAAGCGGACCGTTCCAGTTGCGGATCGAACGCGATGGCGAGGCATGGACCGAGGCGGGTGGGCTGGGCGAGGTGGGCGACTACTGGATCGACGCCCAGCCGGATCGGCGATACCGGGTGAGGATCGTCGACCGCCACGGCGCGATCATGCTGCACAGCAACGAGGTGACGACACCACGCGATACGCCGTCGCCTCGTCACGACGCGCACTGGCTCGAGGTGGAGGAGCGCCGCCGCCGGCATCTCGCCGCCCGCCGCCGCCGGGCCCGCGCCGCCGGAGAGCCCATCCCCGCCTACGCCTACGAGGAGATCGAACCTCCGGGGGTCTCGTCGCGGGACGACCGGCGATGGAAACGAGGCCCGCGATGAAATCGCCCACCGGATCGATGGCCCTGGTGCTGCACGCGCATCTTCCGTACGTGCGGCATCCCGAGCACGAGGATTTCCTGGAAGAGGACTGGCTGTTCGAAGCCATCACCGAGACCTACGTTCCCCTGCTGCGCGCCTTCGAGCGCTTGGACGCCGAGAAGCTCGACTACCGGCTGACCATGACCGTCACTCCCCCGCTCTCGGCCATGCTGGCCGATCCGTTGCTCGAGTCCCGCTACCTCCGGCACCTGGAGAAGCTGCGCGAACTGGTCGACCGCGAGGTGAAGGGCAATCCCGAGAACACGCCGGTGGGCACGTCGGCCCGCTTCTACCAGTCATGGCTGAAGGAAACCGCCCGGTACGTGCAGGAACGCTGGGGAGGGAACCTGCGGGACGCCCTCCGGGCGGCCCAGGACCGCGGTCACATCGAGCTGGTCACCTGCACCGCGACCCACGGTCTGCTGCCCGTGATGGGATCGACGAGCGCGCAGCGAGCACAGGTGAAGGTGGGGGTGGAGAGTCACCGTCGCGCTTTCGGCCGCCCGCCGCGGGGGATCTGGCTGGCCGAGTGCGGATGGGAACCGGGCCTCGACCGTCTGCTCGCCCAGAGCGGGATCGAGTATTTCTTCACCGACAGTCATGCAGTCGCTTTGGGAGATCCCCGCCCCGCGCTGGGATTGTACGCCCCGGTGAGCACCCCCGACGGGGTCTTCGCCTTCCCCCGCGACATGGAGTCGTCCAAGCAGGTGTGGAGTTCCAAGGAAGGGTACCCGGGTGATGAATGGTACCGGGAGTTCTACCGCGACCTGGGCTACGACGCCGATTATGAGTACATCCGGCCCTACCTGCACGACGACGGGGTGCGCAGACAGGTCGGGGTGAAGTACCACCGGGTCACCGGCGAGGTGCCCCTGCACGAGAAGGCCTTCTGGGATGTCGATCGCGCGCGGCAGCGGGCGAAGGAGCACGCCGGGAACTTCCTGTTCAACCGTCAGGCCCAGGTGCGATGGCTGGCCGGCGGCATGGATCGGCCGCCCCTGATCGTCAGCCCCTACGACGCGGAACTCTACGGGCACTGGTGGTTCGAGGGGACCTGGTTCCTCGAGGACTTCCTCCGCAAGGCGGCCACCGTCCAGGACGAACTCGAGCTGATCACCCCCGGAGACTATATCGACCGTGGACTTCCGGTGCAGGAGCAGGTGCCCAACATGAGCACCTGGGGCGACGAAGGCTACTTCCGGGTTTGGCTCAACGGCGACAACGCGTGGTTCTACCGGCACCAGCACCACGCCGAGCGCCGCATGGAAAGCCTTGCCCGCCGCTTTCCCGAAGCCGACGGACCCGTGAAGGAGGCGTTGGCCCAGGCCGCCCGCGAACTGCTGCTGGCGCAGAGTTCGGACTGGGCGTTCATCGTGAGCATGGGAACCACGGTGCCCTACGCGGTGCGACGCTTCCGCGAACACATCGCCAATTTCCACCTCGTGGCCGATATGATCGAGGAGCATCAGATCGACGCCGGTGCCCTGAAGAGGCTGCGAGATCTCGACCCCATCTTCGGATGGATGGATCACAGCGTGTTTCTCTGATAGGAGAGCCAGATGCAGATCCCCACTCTCAACGTCGCCGACATCGAGTTGCCCAAGGAACTCGCGAAGCTCTACGACCTCGCCTACAACCTCTGGTGGACCTGGTCGCCGCGGGCCCGGCGCTTGTTCAGCGCAGTGGAGGGCGTGGCCTGGACGCGCTACCGCAACCCGGTGGAAATGCTGATCAACGTCGAGCCGGACCACTGGGAGAGCCTGGTTTCCAGTGAGACCTTCATGACCACCTACTCTTCGGTCATGCGTGAATTCGAGGAGTACATGGCCGAGGAGAAGAGTTCCTGGTTCCACGCCCGTTTCGGGAGCCCCGTCGCGGCCCGGATCGCCTACTTCTCCACCGAGTACGGAGTCCACGAGAGCCTTCCCGGATACTCCGGTGGACTGGGGGTTCTCAGCGGAGATCATCTCAAGGCGGCCAGCGACCTGGGATTGCCCCTGGTGGCGGTCGGACTGCTCTACCGCATGGGCTACTTCAACCAGACCATCGACGCGGACGGCTTCCAGCAGCACATCTATCCCCACTACGACTTCACCCGCCTGCCGTTGCGTCCGGTGAGCGGCGCGACCGGCCGGCAGGTCATCGTCCGCGTTCCCTTCCCCGGCCGGGAGGTGGCGGCCAAGGTGTGGTTGGCCCAGGTGGGCCGGATCCCCCTGCTTCTTCTCGACACCGACATCGCCCAGAACGATCCCTCCGACCGTCCCATCACCAGCATCCTCTACGTGCGGGGACGCGAGATGCGGCTGGCCCAGGAGCTGGTGCTCGGGGTGGGTGGGGTGAAGGCCCTCGACGCGCTGGGCATCGAGCCGAGAGTGTGGCATCTGAATGAAGGTCACAGCGCTCTTCTGCAGCTCGAACGGTTCCGGGTGGCGGCGAAGAACGAGAAGCTCTCCTTCGAGGAGGCGGTGGAGAAGGTGAAGGCCTGCACGGTGTTCACCACCCACACCCCGGTACCGGCGGGCAACGAGACCTTCGACCGCGAGCTGGTCGGCAAGTACACGAAACCCTGGGCCGAGAGCCTGGGGGTCGAGTGCCGGCAGCTCCTCGAACTGGGCAAGGCAGACGATCACCTTGGCGAACAGCCCTTCAACATGACCGCGTTCGCCATCCGGACCAGTCGCGCGGTCAACGGGGTGAGCCAGCTCCACGGCCGGGTCAGCAGCAACATGTGGCGTCACCTCTTCCCCGGCGCCGGCCCTGAGGATCTCCCGGTGGACCACATCACCAACGGGGTCCACATCTCCACCTGGCTGGGGATGGAATTGCTGGAGTTGTTCAACCGCTATTTCGGCATCGGATGGAAGGACCGCCGGCTGACCGTGGACGACTGGCGGGCGATCGACGAGATTCCCGACGAGGAGATCTGGAGGGCGCACCAGGTGCAGAAGCGGCGCCTCGCGCGTTTCGTGCGGGTGCGACTGCGCCAGCAGTTCGCGCGGCATGGTCATGGCCCCGACGCCCTGCGCGAACTGGAGAACTGGATCGACGAGGACGTGTTGACCATCGGATTCGCGCGGCGCTTCGCCACCTACAAGCGAGCCGACCTGCTGTTTCGCGACATGCACCGGCTGCGCCGGCTGGTCCGCGACAACGAACGTCCGGTGCAGGTCCTTCTGGCCGGAAAGGCCCATCCCGCCGACCGGCCGGGACAGGAACTCATCCAGCACATCTTCCAGATTTCCCGTTCCCCGGATTTCCAGGGACGGGTGATCTTCCTGGAGAACTACGACATGCGGGTGGCGCGGGCGCTGGTGCAGGGGGTCGACCTGTGGCTCAACACCCCGGTGCGGCCCCTGGAGGCCAGCGGCACCAGCGGCCAGAAGGCCGCGATGAACGGCGCCCTCAACTTCAGCGTCCTGGACGGGTGGTGGCCGGAGGCCTACGACGGCACCAACGGCTGGGCAATCGGCCAAGGCAAGGACTATCCCGACCGGGAGGAGCAGGATCGCGAGGAAAGCCTCTCGCTGTATGACACCCTGGAGGAGGAGATCATTCCTCTTTACTATGATCGTGAGGACGACGGGATTCCCCGGGCCTGGGTCCGCCGCATGAAGGAGAGCATGGCGACCATCACCCCGCGCTTCAGCGCCGAGCGGATGGTGCGCGACTACACCGAGAAGGTCTACGGTCCCTGTGGAGATTCCGGGGATGCGGGCGAACCGGGTGGAGACGAACACGACGAGCCTCGAAAGGGAACCGGCCAGCCAGGATGACACGCCGCCGAAACGGTCGAAGAAAACACACGGATTCGTATTACGAACCGGCGCGTCAGACGGCGGTGGAACGAGCCGTGCTGGCCGGAGTGCACATCACCCACGCCCCCGACGGGCAATCTCCCCAATGGGTCGACCTGGAAGAACTGCAGCGGCTGGCGGACACCGCCGGCGCACAGGTGGTGGGAAGGCTCGAGCAGCGGCGGCTGCGTCCGGACGTACGCAGCCTCCTGGGAAAAGGGAAGGCCGAGCAACTGCGACAATTGGTGAACAGTGTCCACGCCGACCTGGTCATCTTCGACAACGATCTCAGCCCGGCGCAGGGCCGCAACCTTGAACGGATGCTCGGAATCCGGGTCCTCGATCGCACCGAACTCATCATGGACATCTTCGTGCGGCACGCCCGGACCCGGCAATCCCGCCTGCAGGTGAGCCTGGCCCAGCACCAATACCTTCTACCCCGCCTGGCCCGCATGTGGAAACACCTCGAGCGGCAGGCCGGCGGCATCGGCACCCGTGGGCCGGGCGAGACCCAGATCGAGACCGACCGCCGGTTGATCCGCCGTCGCATCAGCCAGTTGCGGCGGGAGCTGGCCGAGATCGACCGCACCATGCAGACCCAGCACAAGCAACGCGAACACGAATACCGGGTGGCCCTGGTGGGCTACACCAACGCGGGAAAGAGTTCCCTGATGAATTGCCTCACCCAGGCCGGGGTCCACGTGGAAGACCAACTGTTCGCCACCCTGGATGCCACCACCCGGCGGGTCGACCTCGGAGGCGGGCGCAGCTTCCTGCTCACCGACACCGTCGGGTTCCTGCGCAAGCTTCCCCACCACCTGGTCGAGAGCTTCCGCGCCACCCTGAGCGAGGTCAACGAGGCCGATCTGCTCTTCCACGTGGTCGACGCCACCGCGCCCGACCTGGAGGCGCAGATCGAGGCGGTCGACGAGGTGCTGGCCGCAGTCTGCCGGGAAAAGCCTCGGCAGATCCTGGTCTTCAACAAGATCGACGCGATCGAGGACGAAGCGCGGCGGCAGGAGCTGCGCGCCCATTGGCCCCATGTCTTCCTGACCAGCGCGGTGCGCAGCGAAGGAATCGACGCGCTGCTCGACGAGGTCACCCGCCGCCGGAAGGCCGAGGAACGCACGGTGATGGTCGGGATCGACAGCGGTCATCCCCGCAGCCTCGCCCGCCTGCATGAATTGGGTGAGGTGCTCACCGTCGACTACGATCACGGCGCGCCCCGGGTGCGCTTGCGCATCGGTCGGGCGAACTACGGGCGGATGACCCGGCTGCCGGGCTTGCGGGTCCTGGAAGTCACCCGCGAAAGAGCCAGCTTCAGCTGGCATGCCGGCGGGGGCAGGGCTAAGCTCGGCCGGTGAACGCACCGGCAGAAACCCCCTCACCGCAACGACCGCTCCTGCGGCGCAACCGGCGCTTCGGCAGCCTGTTCCTCGCCGAGACCATCAGCGGTTTCGGAGACCGCATCCATATCTTCGCCCTGCTGCTGTTGGTGCATGTGAAGACCGGACGGGCCTTCGACCTGGGCCTGTTGGCCATCGTGCAGGTCTTGCCCGGCACCGTGCTGGCGCCCTTGGCCGGCTGGGTGATCGACCGGGTCGAACGCCGCCGGCTGATGATCCTGCTCGACCTCTTCCAGGCGGGGCTGGTTCTGTGCATCCTGTGGGCGCCCGGTCTGGGAACCATCCTCCTCATCGCCTCCCTTCTGGCCATCGCCCGCCAGTTCGCCGATCCCGCCCGGATGGCGGTGCTTCCCGAGATCGTCCGGGAAGACGAGGTGGTCCAAGCAAACGGCATGCTCTCCTCCTCCCTCCACCTGCTGCTGATCGTCGGCCCCGCCGCGGCCGGGCTCATCGCCGGGCGATGGGGACTTTCCACCTGCTTTCGCGTGGACGCGGCAACCTACGTCCTGAGCGCGCTCACCCTGATCGGACTGGGGGCGTGTCCACCCCCCGTGGGGGAAGCGGTTGGACGCGTGGGGGAGAGCTTCCATCGTTTCAGCAGCGAACTGCGCGAAGGTCTGAGGGTGCTTCTTTCCGATGAGGCGCTGCGCTTCACCATCGTGTTCTTCGCCCTTTCCACCTTCGTCTCGAGCATGCAGCAGCCGTTGGTGGTGGTCTTCGTCAAGGACGTCCTGGAGGGCAGCGACGCGCAGCTCGGAACCCTGGTGTCGATGATGGGGGTGGGGGGAATCGTCGGATCGTTGTTGGCCTCGCCGAGCAAGCGCTGGCTCTCGGCGATCCGTGCCCTGCCGCTGGCGACCATCGTCGACGGGGCGGCGTTGGTCGGATTCGGGCTGTCCAGCCACATCGGGGTGGCGATGGTGCTGTTCGGGTTCTTCGGCCTGGTGGCGGGGCTCTTGCAGGTGCGGGTCACCAGCCTGTTCCAGACCCGCGTTCCCACGGAGTACCGCGGTCGCGCCTTCTCCTGGTTGGGGCCCCTGTTCGGACCCTTGAGCGTCGCCTCACTGGCCCTGGGCACCTGGCTGTCCGACCAGGTGGGAGTGGTCCGGGTGATCGTGGCCTCCGGGGGGCTGGAGATCGTCATCGCCGTCGCGGCGCTGCTGTGGCTGGTGGGGCGTCCCGCCCTGGCGGCGATCTCCGAGGGGCCCTCTCAGGGCTCGAGCGGGTAACGTCCCTGCCGGGGCGCCTTGGTCCACGCTGCGATCAACAGATCCAGGGGCCGTTCGCTGCCCGGGAAGCGGCCGATCGAGCGCGGACCGTTCTCCAGGCGCAACACCCCGCGCGGACACACCGCGGCGCAGATTCCGCAGCCGACACAACTGGCCCGCACGATGTTCTCTCCTCGTTGTGCGTAGGCCCGCACATCGATGCCCATCTCGCAGTAGGTGGAGCAGTTGCCGCACGACATGCACTGGCCACCGTTGGTGGTGATGCGGAAGCGCGAGAAGAGCTTCTGCCAGATGCCCAGGATGGCCGCCTGGGGACATCCGAAACGGCACCACACCCGGTTGCCCAGCAGGGGATAGAAGCCCACCCCGATCACCCCGGAGAAGATGGCTCCGATGTAGAAGCCGTACCACTGCGCGAGGTTTCCCGAGAGTTCTCCGAAGAGGCGGCCGTGGCTCAACTGGTTCGTCCACAGGGCCGCGGTGGTGACGGTCACCAGCCCCAGGACGCTGTAGATGATGGCGCGCTCGGTGCGCCAGGAGAGCCGCGACTTGGACGAAAGATGGCGGAAGGGGTCGCCGAGGGTTTCGGCCAATCCCCCGCAACCGCAGACCCACGAACAGTACCAGCGCTTGCCGAAGAACCAGGTGAGAATGGGGGTGGCCGCAAAGGTCATGGCCACCCCGAAGATCACCATGAAGGCCCCAAGTCCCCCGGGATGTCTCCACAACGAGAGCACCGTCGAGGGTTGCAGGTACTCTGGTTTGAGAGGCCAGAAGTAGGTGAAATAGTGCTCGGGCTGGTTCAGGGCCTTCAGGTATTGGGGCAGCACGAACGCCAGGCCCAACTGGAAGAACATCACGCTGACCGTGCGGATCTGCTGGTAGCGGTTGTGGGCGTAGCGGCGCAGCATCCGCGCGCCGAAGAGCAGGACCACCAGCGTGTACAGGAGCCCGTAGAGGAACCAGCGATCGGCGGGGTGTCCCGACAATGCCTGGGCCAAGGGGTCGATCCCGCGCACCATGGCCTCCAGGTAACGCGGCCACCAGTACAGCACCACGTAGAACCCGGTCATGAGCAGACCCAAGAGCCACGCGATGGCGCCCCGGGAGGTGATGGCCCGGAAGAAGATGCCGTGGTTGAGGGCCGAAGGGCTGTGGGACCACCATCCCCGGTGCGGGTCTTGTGCCGGGTCGTTCTCGACGCGGGGCGGCGCTGCAAAACCCAGGGATTCCTCGTCGTGGTCGTAGGCCAAGGTCTGTTGATCGAGCATGGTCACGCCACCTCCTGCGTCGCTTGCGCCCGCAGGGCCGCGATGGCTTCTTCCTCGTGACGTTTGAAGAACTCGGGGTCGAAGTGCCCTTCGGCGAAGTGCTCGAAGACGTAGTCGACCGATCGCTCTTCGGCGATCCACCGCCGGGCCACTTCATGACGGAAGCGAAGGCCCATGAAGTTGAGACCGACCAGGCGCCCGTCGACGTGGACGATGCGGATGGCGTGCCGCCCGTTCGGATGCTTCCAGAAGAGGTTCTTCTCGCCGGGAAGATTGCGGTTCACATCGCCGTAGGTCTGGTATTCCAGGTCGAGGAACTTGGCCGAGTTGTACCAGATCTCCGGCTCGTAGCTTCGCGACATTCCCGCGATCACTTCTCCGGCGATTCTTCCCTGCCGCTTGGCGGTGTACCAGACCTGCTGGATGAGGTTGCGCTCGTTCCCCGGGTTGACGATCTCGGCGCAATCACCCGCCGCGTAGACCCCCGGAAGGTTGGTGGAGAAGTCCCGTTCCACCAGGATTCCCCGTCCGGTGGCGATCTCGGTCTCCTTCACCAGGTCGATGTTGGGGCTGACCCCGGCGGTCAATCCCACCAGTTCACACTCGATGCGTTCTCCGGGTTCGGTGACGACCGCCCCGACCCGTCCGTGACCGTTGTCCTCGATGCTCTTCAGGTTGGTGGCCAGTCTCAGCTGGAAGCCATGCTCCCGGATGATCTCGTTGATCATCCCCGATTCTTCCTTGGGCAGCACATTGTCCCAGTATGACTCCTCGCGCACCAGGAAGGTGACGTGGATGCCCTGGAAATGCAGCATCTCGGCCAGCTCGATGCCGATGAGCCCCCCGCCCACGATCACCGCCCGGTGGCAGTTGCGGGTGTTCTCGTGCAGCAGCTTGAGGTCCATCAGTCCGTAGAGACTCTGGACTCCCGGGAGGTGTTGTCCCGGCCATCCGAAACGGTTGGGCTTGCTGCCGGTGGCAATGAGCAGTTTGTCATAGGAGAGCGGCGTCGAGCCGTGCAGTTCGAGCCGGCGGTTCTCGGTATCGATACGGGTGACCCATCGGCGCAGCAGGTCGATGTGGTGTTCGGTCCACCATGAATCCTCGTAGGGCTTGGTGTCGGCGTAGCGCATGTGGCCCATGTAGATGTACATGAGTGCGGGCCGGGAGTAATGGTGGGTGGATTCCCCGGAGATCAGGGTGATCCGCCAGTCGGGCTGAAGCCGCCGGATGCTTTCGGCGGCGCTGACCCCCGCGATTCCGTTTCCGATGATGGCGACGTGCACAGGGGGACCTCGCTGCATGAAGGTTGGGGTCCGGAGGGGTCAGTGGCGGTGGGGAGAAGAGCTCGAGCTCCTCCCGGGAGGCCGACTTCGCTCCACGATCGATACGCGATGATGTTCCTCTTTCGGTACGCCGGCAAGCCTTCGATGTGACTTTCCCGGGCGGGGTGTGATACCCTGCTGGCTTTCCATCACCTCACCCGCTTTCCGGAGCAGTGCATGGTTTCGTTCAGCCGTTTCTGGGCCGGCGCCGTCGATCTCGCCTGGGGGCCGCCGCTGGTTGTCCTGCTCATCGGGGCGGGGCTGTATTTCACCATCATCAGCCGTTTTCTTCCCTTCCGCGCCCTGCGGCACAGCTACGACATCCTGCGCGGCAAGTACGACCACGAGAGGGACCCGGGGGAGATCACCCACTTCCAGGCCTTGACTTCGGCCCTGTCGGCGACCATCGGCATGGGAAACATCTCCGGGGTGGCGATCGCCATCACCCTGGGGGGTCCCGGAGCGGTGTTCTGGATGTGGGTCGCCGGCGCGGTGGGTATGGCCACCAAGTTCTTCACCTGCACTCTGGCGGTGATGTATCGCAAGAAGGACGAGAACGGAATCGACCAGGGTGGCCCCATGTACTACCTCGAAGTGGGACTGGGCCGGGCCTTCAAGCCCTTGGCGGTGATGTTCTCGGTCTTCGGGATGATCGGTTGCCTGGCCATGTTCCAGTCGAACCAGTTGGCTTCGCTGCTCGACGCCCACTGGGGGGTCAATCCCTGGATCACCGGGATCCTCTCGATGATCTTCGTCGGTGTGGTCATCCTCGGCGGCATCGTGCGGGTGGGACAGGTCACGTCGAAGATCGTGCCGGCCATGGTCATCATCTACTTCATCGCCGCGGTGCTGGTGATCGTGCTGAGCCACCGGAGCATTCCCGGCCTGTTCGCGTCCATCTTCACCCACGCCTTCGGAAGCTCCGCGGTGGTCGGCGGCGCGGCCGGAGTGGCGTTCAAGCAAGTGATCATCACCGGGGTCAAGCGTGCGGCCTTCTCCAACGAGGCCGGCATCGGGACCGCGCCGATGGCCCACGGCGCGGCCAAGACCACCGAACCGGTGCGGGAGGGGTTGGTGGCCATGGTGGGTCCCTTCTTCGACACCCACATCGTGTGCACCCTGACCGCCCTGGTGATCCTCTCCGCCGGGGGAACCGCCCTGGGCGGCGACGGGGTGGTGATGACCGTCAACGCCTTCCAGCACACCCTGGGCGGCTTGGGCAAGACGGTGCTCATCCTGGTCATCACCCTGTTCTCCGTGTCAACGATGATTTCGTATTCGTACTACAGCCTGAAGTGTTCCCGCTATCTTTTCGGAACGCGCTTCGGGCAGTACTATATCTACGTCTACCTGGCGTCGATCCTGGTGGCCGCGCTGTGGTCGCAGGACACCGTGGTGAACATGCTCGATACGGCGTTCGCGATGATGGCATTTCCCACCTTGATCGGGGCGTTGATGCTCTCACCGAAGGTGATGGAGGCGCTGCGCGACTACTACCGGCGGATGGGGATCTGAGCGCGGGAGGTCCCGCGAAGGAGTCGAGTCATGGATTTCGGTTGCAGGTTCTTCCCCCGAGGCTGGAGTGGTCGAAGTGCTCGAGCCCTGGCGCTTCTTCTCGGTGTTCTCTTCGCATCGCCGACCCCGTCCGGTCTGTTTCCCTTTGCCGCCGCCGCGGAATGGGCGGGCCGCGAGGAGATCGTCGAGGGCGTGGTCCACGTGAAGAACCCGGCCGCGTCGATCGAGGGCGCGGTGGATCTTCCCCTGGAGGAACTCTTCTCCCTGGGCGGGGAGAGCGAGGACGACGACGAACTCTTCGGGCTTGTGCAGGAGATCCTTCTCGACGAGGACGGCAACAGCTACCTGCTCGATCAGCAGCTCGATGAGATCCGGGTCTTCGACCCGAAGGGACGCTTCGTGAAGTCTCTCGGGCGACAAGGGGAAGGCCCCGGAGAATTCCAGAATCCCCAGACTTTCTTCTTTTTACCCGACGGGAACATCGGGGTGGCGCAGATGATGCCTGCCCGCATCGCGGTCCTGGATCGGCAGGGAGAAGGCCTGGACGATCTGCCGGTGCCCGGCAGTGAGGGCGGTTTCACCATGGTGCGCAAGGTGCTTCCGGCCGGCGACCACCTGGTGATGCAGCTCATGGTGGCCGGTTTCGGAGAGGGAAAGATGCGCAACACCAACCGGCTGGTTGCGGTCGACTCCCAGGGGAACGAGCTGAGCGTCTTCGGAGAGAGCTTCCGGGAATTCGAGGTCGGACAAGGGCAGATGGTCATCAGCATGGGCGATGAGGAGTTCGCCCGGGTGTGGACCGCCGCGCCCGATGGAACCGTCTACGTGGTGAACGACTACACCGGGTACCGCATCGAGGTCTACGGTGCCGACGGCAAGCTGGCGAAGGTGATCGAGCGCGAGTTTGAACCCCTGCCCTTCACCAAGGAAGAGGATGCGCGCCGGCGCAAGCGCTGGGAGGAGCAGCCCCGTCGAGGGGGGCTCGAGGTCAAGCCCGACTTTCCCGAATTCAAGCCGGACATCACCGACCTGGTGGCCCGTCCGGATGGTGAACTCTGGGTGCGGACCAGCCGTTCCTCCGCGGGCGATCGCGACCTGGGCACCTTCGATGTCTTCGACCGCGAGGGGCGTTTTGTGAGGGTGGTGCGGCCGATGGTCGAGTACGACGCGCGCCACGACGGCTACCTGATCCTCGGCGACCGCTTCTACCGCATCAAGGAGTTGAACGGGGCCCTGAAGGCCTGGGTGGCCGGTTTCGGGGGCGGCATCCGCATCGGGAACGAGAGTGACGAGGACGAGGAGGAAGAAGCGGCCCCGCTGGAGATTCTCGCCTACCGGATCGGGGCGGTGGCGCCCTGAGCCCACCTCCGGTGCTTTCGGGCCGCGGCGCAACCTCGCGGCGAGGGCCTGCGTAGATCAGGGCGATCCATCTTTGTCTCTCGACCGTCGAGGAGTTTCCCATGAAGTCCTTCCGTGTTCCGAGCATCTTCCCCCGGGGAGGATGGCTCCTGTCGCTTGGCCTGCTCGCCGCCACCTTCTTCTTCTCCGTGCCGGTCCAGGCGGGGTCCTGGTCGGGGACGGTGGAAAAGGACGAAGCGGGAATCGAGCACGTGATGAATCCCGCCACGCCCATCGACGGCTCGACGACCCTCCAGCCCAAGGAGCTGTGGCGCATCGGGGGCGAGACCGATGACGAGGACGAGATCTTCGGCATCATCAGCCGGGCCCGGGTCGACCAGGACGGCAATCTCTACCTGCTCGATTCCCAGCTCTCGGAGATCAAGGTCTTCGACGCCGACGGCAACTTCCTGCGCGCCATCGGCCGCGAGGGCGAAGGTCCCGGCGAGTTTCGCGGGGCCCAGGACATGTTCTTCCTGCCCGACGGCAACCTGGCCATCCTGCAGGTCTTCCCCGGACGCCTGGTCGGCCTCAGCCCGCAGGGCGAGCCGGTGGACGACCATCCGCTGCCTTCGGCGGGCGAGGGAGGCTTCGTTCTGCTGTATGCCGGGGGAGGAATCGTCGGGGACAAGCTGACCCTGTCCATCGGCATCAACCATTTCGACCAGGGCGTGTTCAACCAGGAGCGGTCCATCGTCGCGATCGACGACGAGGGGAACATCGTTGCGAAGCTGCACACCGAAGAGCGCTCCCTCACCATGACCTCGCCGGTCTTCCAGGAAAGCACCTGGAACTCCTTCGACCGGGTCTGGACCGTGGGAGCCGATCACCGGGCCTACATTCCCACCGGCTGGAGCGGATACAAGATCAAGGTCTGCGACGACAAGGGGCCGGTGCGCTACATCGAGCGCGCGTACGAGGCCCGCAAGCGCAGCGCGGCTGAGAAGGAACGCTGGTCGAAGCTGTACAACGAGTTCACCAAGCGGCAGGTGCCCGGCTCGAGCTGGGAGATCGAGGAGAACGAGCGCGACGTCATGCAGATCTTCGCGCGGGAAGACGGCAGCTTGTGGGTGCTCAGCAGCCGCGGGGTCTTCGACCGCCCCGAGGGAACGATGGGCGTCTTCGACGTGTTCGACCCCCAGGGGCGTTTCGTCCGGCAGGTCACCCTGGAAGGCGATGCCGACCCCATCAAGGACGGGTACTTCTTCGAGGGCGATCGCCTCTACGTGGTCACCGATTTCCTGGCCGCGGCGATGTCCGCCCAGGGAGGAAGCGCCGAGGCCCTGGGTGAAGAAGAGGCCGAGCCCATGGCGGTGGTCTGTTACCAGATGCAAGAGCTCGAGTAGTCCGCGGCCGGGGGGCCATGGCGCTCAGTTCCACAGCGCGCGGGCGATCTCCGCGGCCAGCAGCCCGGCCATCGGCAGGGTGACGACCCAGGCCAAGAGGAGGCCGATCAGGGTGAGGATGGCAGGCGGCACGGTGAAGATCTCCCGGGATTGAC
>CAZRMV010000004.1:312430-314956 GCA_964601275.1 uncultured bacterium
AGGCCGATCAGGGTGAGGATGGCAGGCGGCACGGTGAAGATCTCCCGGGATTGACGGCGAAGAACCCTCGGACACGCGATCCGCAGCGATCGGGAACGAAACCCCACGATGAAGGAAGATGGCGGCGCCCAAGACCGATCCGGATGTCCTGGGCCTACGGGGTGGTGGCGCAGTTGTGATCGCCTGGGGGCGAAATCCGTGACCTGAAGCGGTTGGACTGGTACAATGACCGAACGACGAAACGGAGACTCCTCTCGATCGTTGACCTGTTCACCGGTCTGACAGCCCGAGTCGTTCCCACTCCTCTCGTTGCAGGCCATGACGACGTCGACACCGTACCGTCGACGTGGAGGTATGGACATGGCCATTGCGACGAGGCTGCTTCGCGGCGGTGCGGTCCTTGGACTTCTGCTGACCGCCCTGATCATTCCCTTCCATTCCGCGCGGGCGGCCTGGCCCTCCGGCGATCTTCCCGTCTGCACCGCCACGGGCTCGCAGACCCACCTCACCATCATCCCCGATGAACGCGGGGGGGTGTTGATCGGGTGGGAGGACGCCACCTACGGCGCGCTCTATGCCCAGCGCATCGACGCCGGCGGCAACGCCTTGTGGACGAACAACGGCGTCATGCTTCCCGAGGGGACCTCCTCGGGCAACCCCGAGCGTTTCCTCGTCGCGGACGGCAGTGGCGGACTGATCTTCGCCTGGGAGATCGGCGGCGACATCTACGCGGCGCACATCGATTCGACCGCCACCGCCGACTGGAACGTCGATCCGGTCTGGGGCTTCGCCCAACGCGTGCCGGTGTGCACCGCGTCCGCGCCCCAACTGTACGTGCAGATCGCGACGGACGGAGCCGGCGGGATCATCGCGACCTGGGAGGACCACCGCAATTCCTCGTATCCGGACATCTACGCCCAGAGGGTCGACGCCTCGGGCAACCCGCTGTGGACCACCGACGGGGTGCCGGTCTGCCTGGACGGGGCGGGGCAGTACGAGCCGGTGATCGCCCCGGACGGGGCCGGGGGGGCGTACATCGCGTGGGAGGATCACCGCGATTCGTCGAACAGCATCTACCTGCAGCGCATCGACGCCTCGGGAAATGCGCAGTGGACCGTCGATGGCATCGTGGCCAGTGATTCCCTCAGTCTGCAGAACCTGTGGCCCGGTATCGTGGCCGACGGAACCGGTGGAGCGATCCTCGCCTGGACCCTGCGCAATCCCGACGATTCGACCGAGCTGCGACGTGTCCTGGGGGACGGGAGCTTCGCCTGGACCCAGACAATCACCAGCGGCAGCGGCGTGACCAGCGGGGCCGCCGAGATGATTCCCACCGGCGACGGAGGGGTGATCCTGGTCTCGCAGGACGACCGCAACTGGGCCACCCAGGGCCTGGACGTCTACGCGTTCCGCTTCGACGCCCTGGGGAACCCCGTGTGGGTGCCGGGGGTGGAGGTTTCCGCCGAGGTGGGAGGGCAGTTGCGGCCGACCGGCGCACTCGACGCCGGCGGGGTGCTGCACCTCGCGTGGATCGATCAACGGAACGGTTCCTACCAGATCTACACCCAGCGGGTCGACGCCGCGGGCAACGTCCTCGACACGGTCGGGGGAGTTCCGCTGAGCCTCAACCCGCGGAACGCCCTGGATGAACCGGCCATGACCTCGATCGCCGGTGGGGCGGTGCTGGCCTACACCGACCAGCGCAACGGCAACGACGATGTGTTCGCGACCCTGTTTGCGGGGGTGGCCACCGGAGTCGGCCCGGTCGCGGCGCCGGGGGCCGTGCTCTCGGCGAACTGGCCGAACCCCTTCCGGTCGTCCACCCGCCTCTTCTTCACCCTCGCCGAGGAGCGCCAAGTCGAGCTGGCGGTCTACGACGTGGCCGGGCGCCGCGTCAAGACGCTCTTCCTCGATCGCTCGACCCCCGGTCCCCATTTCGTCGACTGGGACGGCACCGGGCGCGGCGGCAAGCCTGTCGCCAGCGGCGTCTATTTCGTGCAGCTGCGAACGGAGGCGGGGGTGAGGACGCGGACGATCACGTTGATGAGGTGAGGGGGCACGACGACGCCTCCACCTCCTGCGGTTTTCCCCCTTTTCGAGCGGCTTGGGCAGGATCACGTCCCCGCCTCGTTCAGGGGCATCGTGATTCAAGACGGCGGGTTTCGCTTGCCTATCGTCGCGGCCCGCACCCAAGGCAAACCGAAGTCCAAGAAAGGAACGGCACTCGGTTCGTGGACCTGAGCGTGGTTCTTTCGTAGTCCGCAGAACACCGTCATTTGCCGGGAACGGCTGGGAAAAGGCAAGGAGACGGCGTCTCCCACGGTGGCTCGGTTATGCAGGGGGCGCCGCCGTTTTCCGACAAGAGTGGCTTCGAGGACTACATCGGGATGGTGCTGAGAAACGCCACAATGCTCGCGGGAATCGACCTGGTCGTCAAAGGCGACGGGCCGAGGAGCGGGAACATCTCGCCTGGCTCTTCACCCGGCTGCTTGTCATGAGCGAAGGCCGGGGACCCCACGCCACGGG
>CAZRMV010000005.1:0-304016 GCA_964601275.1 uncultured bacterium
CGCGAAGGCGGCCGCACCGTGGGCGCCGGCGTCGTCACCGAGATCATCGAGTAGGAGTCCCCGATTCGAGCGGGTTTTTTCGGCGGGAGCGCGCGGCAGGAAGCCGCCCTCGCGCCGGCAGGAGGAAAGATGGCGCGTCAGAAGATCCGGATCCGGCTCAAGGCCTACGAGGCTTCCACCCTCGACCGCTCGGCCCAGGTCATCTGCGAGACCGCTCGCAAGACCGGTGCGGAGATCAAGGGGCCGGTGCCTCTGCCCACGCGGAGGTCGGTGTACACGGTACTCCGTTCGCCACACGTGGACAAGAAGTCGCGCGAGCAATTCGAGATCCGCGTGCACAAGCGGCTCATCGACATCGTGAACTCCACGAACCAGACGGTGGATGCGCTGATGAAGCTCAATCTGCCGGCCGGCGTGGATATCGAGCTGAAGGTCTGAGCCGCCCGGTTTCCACCGAAACCGCAGGGATGCAGGAGAGACAGGTATGAAAGGTCTGATCGGAAAGAAGCTGGGGATGACCCGGGTGTTCGACGAGGATGGTCACTCCATTCCCGTCACCGTGTTGCAATGCGGCCCGTGTCCCATCACCCAGATCAAGACGCCGGACACCGACGGCTACACCGCGCTGCAGCTCGGCTTCGGAGACGATCGCAAGGAAAAGCGCACTCCCAAGCCCCTCGCCGGCCACCTGGCCAAGAGCGGCAGCGGTCCGCTGCGCATGCTGCGGGAATTCCGGGTGAAGGATGTCGACGGGTACGCCCTCGGACAGAAGCTCACCGTGGAGCTCTTCGAAGGCGTGGACAAGGTGACGGTCACCGGGATCTCCAAGGGTCGGGGTTTCGCCGGGGTGATCCGCCGGCACAACTTCCAGCGGGGTCGCGAGACCCACGGAAGCCACAATCACCGGGTGCCGGGCTCGATCGGCGCCTGCGCCACTCCGTCGCGGGTCTACCGGGGCAAGAAGATGCCCGGTCGCATGGGTGGCGAGCGGGTCACGGTCAAGAATCTCGACGTGGTGCGGGTCGACAAGGAGAACAACCTCCTTCTGGTGAAGGGCGCGGTCCCGGGAACGCGCAACGGGTACATCCTGGTGAAGTCGGCTGGATGATGGTCCAGCAATCGGAGGACGCGGTCATGGCTGTTGCCAAAGGATTCAACGAGAGCGGCGAGGCGGCCGGCGAGGTGAAGCTCAGCGACGGGCTCTTCGCCGCCGAGATCCACGAGCAGGCTCTCTACGAGACGGTCAAGAGCTACCTGGCGCACCGGCGCCAGGGTACGGCGAAGACCAAGGAACGCGGTGAGGTGGCCTACTCGACGGCGAAGCTGTTCCGCCAGAAGGGTACGGGACGCGCGCGCGCGGGTTCGCTGAAGTCCCCGGTCCGCAGCGGGGGCGGCACGGTCTTCGGACCCAAGCCCCGGGACTTCCGGACCAGCCTCAACCGAAAGACCCGCAAGCTTGCGCTGAAGTCGGCCCTGAGCGATCGGGCGCGGCTGGGCGAGATCTACGTGGTGGAGTCTCCAAGCCTGGATGCCCCCAAGACCCGGGCCGCGGCGGCGATCCTGGCCAAGATGGGTCTTGCGGGGAAGTCGGTGCTCTTCGTCACCACGAGAGAAGAGACGATGCTCTACAAATCGGTGCGCAATCTCGACCGCGTGGACGTGATTCCGGCGTACCAGCTCAATGCCTACCAGGTGCTGCGCAGCGACAGCCTCGTCTTGACCGAGGCGGCGCTGAAGCGCGTGGAGGAGGTGTTCGGCTCATGAAGGATCTGAGCCAGGTCCTCGTTCGCCCCGTGGTCACCGAGAAATCGACCGACCTCAGCGAGCAGGCCAACAAGTACGTCTTCGAGGTCGCGCTCGCGGCCAACAAGCATGAAATCCGCCAGGCGGTGGAAAAGTTCTTCGGCGTGAAGGTGCTCGATGTGCGGACGATGAGGATGCACGGCAAGCCCAAGCGCATGGGCCGCTTCGAGGGACATCGTCCCGACTGGAAGAAGGCCGTGGTGACGCTACAGGCCGATGACAAGATCGACCTCTTCGACCTGGTCTGACCAGGGCTGATCAAGGGGGAGAAGGAGTCCCATGGGGATCAAGAAATTCAAGCCGGTGACCCCGACACTCCGTTATCGGACGGTGTCGGATTTCGCCGAGATCACGACGAGCAAGCCCGAGAAGTCGCTGCTTGCCCCTCTGAAGAAGAAGGGTGGCCGCAACAACCGGGGGCGGATCACCGCGCGACATCGCGGGGGTGGCCACAAGCGGCGTTACCGCGTCATCGATTTCAAGCGGAACAAGCTGGATATCGAGGCCAAGGTCGCAACCATCGAGTACGATCCGAACCGGAGCGCGCGTATCGCGCTTCTGCACTATGTCGATGGTGAGAAGCGTTACATCGTCATGCCGAAGGGTCTGGAAGTCGGGATGACCGTGCTCGCGGGCGAGAACGCGCCGTTCAGCGTGGGAAACGCGATGCCGCTCTGGCGCATTCCCCTGGGCACCCTGGTGCACAACATCGAGCTCAAGCCGGGCCGTGGCGGCCAGATGGCGCGCAGTGCCGGCAGCTACGCCCAGGTCATGGCCAAGGAGGGGAACATGGTGACTCTCCGCCTGCCGAGCAACGAAGTGCGCATGGTGCACCGCAGCTGTTACGCCACCATCGGCGAGGTCGGGAACGCCGACCATGAGAACGTGGTGGTGGGCAAGGCGGGAAAGAGCCGTTGGCTGGGCCGCCGCCCCCACGTGCGGGGAGTGGCCATGAACCCGGTCGACCACCCGATGGGTGGAGGCGAGGGCAAGAGCTCGGGTGGCCGCCACCCATGTTCACCCTGGGGACAGCCGGCCAAGGGCAAGAAGACCCGCCGCCGGAAGCCCTCGGACCGATTCATCGTCCGCCGCCGGAACGTCAAGTAGTCAGGAGAGCCGCAGATGCCGAGATCGATCAAGAAAGGCCCGTGGGTGGAGGCTTCCCTTCTCAAGAAGGTGGAGGAACTCAACTCCCGGGGCGAGAAGAAGGTCATCAAGACCTGGGCGCGCGGAAGCATGGTGGTGCCGGAGTTCCTCGGCCACACCATCGCCGTCCACAACGGCAAGCAGTTCATGCCGGTCTACATCCAGGAGAACATGGTGGGTCACAAGCTGGGAGAGTTCGCTCCCTCACGGACCTACCGCGGGCACACCAGCAAGGGCAAGAAGTAGGCAGGAGGTTTTGCCATGGAGGCTCGAGCGGTTTCCAGGTTCAACATGATCTCCGCGCGCAAGGCCCGGCTGGTGGCCGACCTGGTGCGCGGCAAGGGCGTCGAGGAGGCGGTGCACATCCTGTCCCTCACGCCGAAGAAGGCGGCTCCCATGATCCAGAAGACCATTCTGGCCGCGGTCGCCAACGCCCGGCAGGGCGAGGAGCTTCCGGGAGCCGACGAACAGGATTTCATCGTGCGGGAGATCCGCATCGACGAGGGTCCCACGCAGAAGAGGATTCGCCCCCGCGCCCAGGGACGCGCGTTCCGGATCCGCAAGAGGACCAGTCACATCTCGGTCATCGTGAGCGCCAAGGGCGACCCGGCGTAGAAGAAAGCAGGTAGCGAATGGGCCAGAAGACGCATCCGGTGGGTTTCAGGCTCGGAATCATCCGAGATTGGAATTCCAAATGGTTCGCGACCAAGAACTACGCGGACTGGGTGGAAGAAGACATCAAGATCCGCAAGCTCATCGATTCCAGTGTGGGCAGCGCGGGGATCGCCGAAATCAAGATCCGACGCGAGCCCCACAAGGTGACGGTGACCCTGCGCACCTCGCGGCCCGGAGTGGTGATCGGCCGCAAGGGCAAGACGGTCGACGAGCTGCGGACCAAGCTGCAGAAGCTGACGGGCAAGTCCATCACGCTGGACGTGAAGGAAGTCAAGAAGCCCGAACTCTGCTCGGTGTTGGTCGCCGAGCACGTCGCCCACCAGCTCACCCAACGCGTGAGCTTCCGGCGCGCCATGAAGAAGGCCATCGCCACTTCGATGCGCATGGGCGCCAAGGGCATCAAGATCCGTTGCGGCGGGCGCTTGGGCGGAGCGGAAATGGGCCGCGTGGAGAACTACCACGACGGCAGCGTTCCCCTGCATACCCTGCGCGCCGACATCGACTACGGAACCGCGACCGCGAGAACCACCTACGGCGCCATCGGCGTGAAGGTGTGGATCTGCAAGGGTGAGATCTTCCCGGCTGACTTCAAGAAGCAGCTGGCCAACGAGGTTCAGGAGGCGAGCTAGCCATGCTGATGCCCAAGCGCGTCAAGCGGCGTAAGGTGCAGAAGGGGAGGACCAAGGGAATGGCCTGGCGAGGCTCCTCCATCTCCTTCGGCCGCTACGCCATCCAGGCCGTGGAACCGGGCTGGATCAAGAGCCGCCAGATCGAGGCGGCCCGCGTGGCCATCACGCGCCACGTCAAGCGTACCGGAAAGCTGTGGATCCGCATCTTCCCGGACAAGCCCATCACCATCAAGCCCGCCGAGACCCGCATGGGCAAGGGCAAGGGCTCGCCGGAGTACTGGGTGTCCGTGGTCAAGCCGGGCCGCATCCTCTTCGAGCTGGGCGGAGTGGACGAAACGCTCGCCCGCGAGGCGATGTTGCGCGGCATGCACAAGCTTCCGATCAAGACCCGTTTCGTGGCGCGGGAGGAAGACTGATGAACAAGGCATTCGAGCTGAGGGATCTCAGCGTCGACGAACTCAAGGCTCGGGTCGAGGAACAGGCGGAGCAGTTGATGAACCTGCGACTGCAACTCAAGTCGCGCAAGCTGGACAACCCCCTGAGCTATCGCATCGCGCGCCGCGAGCTGGCTCGCATGAAGACCGTGTTGAACGAAAAGCGGCGTGCCGCCGCTGAGGGCGAGGAGTAGGACCCATGGCAGAGCAGACGGCATCCCCGGCCACCGAACGCGCAAACCGCGCGGTGCGTCTGGGACAGGTCGAAAGCGCGAAGATGGACAAGACGCTCGTCGTCCGGGTGACCCGGCGTGTTCGTCATCCGCTGTATTCGCGCTTCATCAAGCGTTCCACCAAGCTCTTCGTCCACGACGAAGAGAACACCGCCCGTGAGGGCGACATCGTGAAGGTCATGGCCACCCGGCCCCTGAGCAAGAACAAGCGCTGGCGGCTGGTCGAGGTCGTAGAGCGCGCCAAGTAAACCCGGGACGGAGAGCGGTGTCATGATCCAGGAAGAAACACTACTGACCATCGCGGACAACTCTGGCGCCAAGACCGCCAAGTGCATCCGCATTCTCGGGGGAACGGGCCGTCGTTACGCCCAGGTCGGCGACATCGTCGTCCTCGCGGTGAAGACCGCGATTCCCGGGGGAACCATCAAGAAGGGGCAGGTCGTCAGGGGCGTCATCGTCCGGACGCGCAAGGAGCGGGGCCGCCGGGACGGCAGCCACATCCGCTTCGGGGACAACGCCGCGGTCATCGTCAACAACGACCGCGAGCCCGTCGGCACCCGCATCTTCGGACCCGTGGCCCGTGAGCTGCGCGAGAAGCGATTCATGAAGATCGTCTCGCTGGCTCCCGAGGTCGTCTAGGAGAAGGCCATGTCCAAGAAAATCGCGCGCAACGACATCGTCGAGGTCATCGCGGGAGACCACAAGGGCATCCAGGGAAGGGTGCTGAAGGTCCTCAAGAAGAAGAACCGGGTGGTGGTGGAGAAGGTTCGCCTGGTGAAACGCCATCGTCGCGAGATCCAGGGCCAGGCGGTGGGGGGGATCGTCGAGATGGAAGCCCCCATCCACATCAGCAACGTCAAGCTGATCGAGAAGGGCACCCCCGGAACCGGGGGCGAGTAGGCAACCCGATCCCAGGCCTCGGGCCCAAGGGGTCCGTGAAGAGGGAGAAAGAAAGAAGCCATGAAGGCAAGGCTGAAGCAGAAATACCGGGAGGAGATCGCGCCCGCGATGCGGGAGAAGTTCTCCTACAAGAACGTGATGCAGGTTCCCCGCATCACCAAGATCGTGGTGAACATGGGAGTCGGCGAAGCCATCCAGAATCCCAACCTCCTGGAGGCCGCGGTCAAGGACATGACCGCGATCACCGGCCAGAAACCCCTGATCACCAAGGCGAAGAAGTCGATCGCGAACTTCAAGGTGCGCACAGGCATGCCCATCGGATGCATGGTGACCCTGCGGGGCGATCGCATGTACGAGTTCCTGGACCGCTTGGTGAACGCGGCGCTGCCGCGCGTGCGCGACTTCCGCGGAGTCTCGGCGAAGCTCAGCGGCCGGGGCGATTACAGCCTGGGAATCAAGGAACAATTCATCTTCCCCGAGATCGACTTCGACAAGATCGACAAGACCCGGGGCATGAACATCACGTTGGTGACCACCGCGAAGACGGACGAGGAGGGGCGCGAGTTGCTGCGTCTCTTCGGGATGCCGTTCCGCAACTAGGAAGCGAGGACGAGAACGTGGCCAAGAAGTGTCTCATCGCCAAAGCCAAGCGGAAGCCCAAGTACGGGGTGCGCGGCTACAACCGGTGCCGCCGTTGCGGCCGGCCGCGGGCCTATCTGCGCAAGTTCGGACTCTGCCGGATCTGTTTCCGCGAGTTGGCTCTCAAAGGTGACATCCCCGGCGTCGTCAAGGCGAGCTGGTAAGGAGAGGCGATACACGATGATGACCGATCCCATCGCGGACATGCTCACCCGCATCCGCAACGCCCAGAAGGCGCGATTCAGGCGAGTCGACATTCCGGCCTCCAAGGTGAAGAAGGCCATTGCCGAACTCCTGTTGCGGGAAGGCTACGTCCGAAGCGTCAAGTTCATCGATGAAGGTCCGCAGGGCATCATCCGGATCTACATCAAGTATACCGAGGACAAGGCTCCCGTGATCGAGGGTATCCAGCGCGTGAGCCGTCCCGGACTGAGGGTCTACGTGGACAAGAACGAGATTCCGAAGGTTCTCGGAGGCTACGGCACCGCGATCCTCTCGACATCCCAGGGGATCCTCACCGGTCACGAAGCCCGCATGAAGGGCGTCGGGGGCGAGGTTCTCTGCAAGGTCTGGTAGCGCTTTTCGGAGCGTTCATCCATTGCCCGCCGAAAGGCGGGGCGACTGGAGGAAGCATGTCGCGCGTTGGTTTGAAACCGATTCCCCTGCCCAGTGGGGTGGAGGTGCGCATCGAGCCCGGGCTTTCCATCGTGAAGGGCCCCAAGGGCGAGTTGCGCCAGCACATCCCCGAGGGAATCGAAGTGAAGATCGAAGACGGGGTCCTGACCTGCCATCGCCTCTCGGACGCCCCTCCCGATCGTTCCAAGCACGGTCTGGTGCGGGCCCTCATCGCCAACCAGGTGGTGGGCGTGACCCAGGGCTACACCAAGGCGCTGGACATCGTGGGCGTGGGATATCGTGCCGAGGTGAAGGGCAAGGTCTTGAACCTGCAGCTCGGTCACAGCCACCCCATCGACTATCCGATTCCCGAGGGAATCGAGATCAAGACCCCCGATCCCACCCATATCGTGGTGTCGGGAATCGACAAGCAGAAGGTCGGGCAGGTCGCGGCGGAGATCCGTGAGTTCCGTCCCCCCGAACCCTACAAGGGCAAGGGAGTCCGTTACCGTGACGAGGTCGTCCGGCGCAAGGCTGGCAAGGCCGCGGCCAAGTCCTAGGAGAAGGACCCAATGAAGGAGAACGCGCAAGCGAAGCGAGAGGCCAGAATCCGACGCCGGATCCGGGTACGCAAGAAGGTTTCGGGAACCGCCGAGCGTCCGCGCCTGTCCGTGTTCCGGGGCAACCGGCACATCTTCGCGCAACTCATCGACGACCAGCAGGGAGTGACCCTGGTCTCCAGCAGTTCGATCAAACTGGAAGCTCCCGCCCCCGAGGAGGGCGAGGGCCGCAAGTGCGCCATCGCGCGAGCGGTCGGAGCCGACCTGGCCCGCAAGGCCACAGAAAAAGGATTGACCGCCGCGGTGTTCGATCGCGGTGGCTTCAGGTTCCATGGCCGCGTGGCGGCCTTGGCCAAGGGCGCCCGTGAGGGCGGCCTCAAGTTCTAGGAGGGCGACAGGTGGCTGGACCCAGCAGAATGCCAGGTGGAAATCGAGGTCCGGGCGGTCCCCGCGGCGGCCGGGGTCCGGGAGGACCCGGCGGGCGAGGACCGGGAGGACCCGGTGGGCGCGGCCGGGATCGCGGCCCCCGCCGCGATCGCAATCGGGATGAAGCGAGCGACCTGCTCGAGCAGGTCATCCACATCAACCGCGTGGCCAAGGTGGTCAAGGGCGGGCGCCGTTTCAGTTTCAACGCGATCGTCGCGGTCGGAGATGGCAAGGGCTCGGTCGGGGTCGGTCTGGGCAAGGCCAACGAGATCGCCGACGCCATCCGGAAGGCCTCGGAGAACGCCCGGCGCAACCAGGTGAAGATCCCCATGATCGGGGGCACGATCCCCCACCGGGTGGTCGGACGCTTCGGCGCGGGAAGGGTGATGCTCAAGCCGGCGGCCCCGGGTACCGGGGTCATCGCCGCGGGAGGCGTGCGCGCCATCCTGACCGTGGCCGGCGTCCAGGACATCCTGACCAAGCAGCTGGGCAGCAACAACCCCCACAACGTGGTCAAGGCCACGATCGTCGGGATCAAGCAACTGCACACGGTGGAGAAGATCGCCGCCAAGCGGGGGCTCACCGTCCCGGAGGTCTATGGTCTCCGGGGGGGAAAAGCGGCCCAGGCCGAGCCGGCCAAGAAGGCGGATGCCCCGGTTCCCGACGCGGCAGCGGTCGAGGCTGCCGGAAACCCTGACGCCGCGGCCGCGAGCACGGAGGACTAGACCATGGGCCGGATCAGAATCACCCAGGTTCGCAGCGGGATCGACCGTCCAGAGAAACACAAGAGGATCCTGGTGGCGCTCGGACTCAAGCGCAACCAGACCAGCGTGGTCCATGAGGACTCTCCCACCATCCTGGGGATGGTCCGCAAGATTCCCCACCTGGTGCGGGTTACGAGCGTAGAGGAGTAGGCGATGAAGCTGAACGAGATTCCCCGCCCCGCGGGCTACCGCAAGGCGAAGCCTTCCAAGGGCCGGGGCCAGGGCACCGGCACCGGGAAGACCGCGGGCAAGGGGCACAAGGGTCAGAAGGCCCGGTCCGGGTATACGCACCGCCCCTGGTTCGAAGGCGGACAGATGCCGATCAACCGGCGGGTCCCCAAGCGGGGGTTCAAGAACCGCTTCGCCCGGAACTACCAGGTCGTGAACCTTCGCGATCTGGAGAAGCTGGGGGAGACGACCACGGTGAACGCGGAGGTTCTGCGCAGCGCCGGGATCATCAAGAGCGAGAAGCTGCCGGTAAAATTGCTCGCGGACGGTCAGGTCGACAAGGCCTACGCCGTCGAGGTGGACAAGGCCAGCAAGGCCGCCATCGAGGCCATCCAGGCCAAGGGTGGCCAGGTGACGGTGAAGGAAGCCAAGTAGGGCTTTTCGGAAGGAATCGGGCGTGAAGCTCACCGAGGGTTACCAGAATATGTTCAGGATTCCGGAGCTGAAGCGCCGGATCCTGTTCACGGCGGGCATCCTGATCGTGTACCGCCTGGGCGGTCATATCCCCACTCCGGGGATCGACAGCACCGCTCTGCGTGGCTTCTTCCAGGCCCAGGCGGGCGGATTGTTGGGTCTGTACGACATGTTCGCGGGAGGCAACTTCTCCAAGGCGACCATCTTCGCCCTGGGAATCATGCCCTACATCTCCGCGAGCATCATCCTGCAGCTCCTCCAGGCGGTGGTGCCCTACTTCGAGCGCCTGGCCAAGGAAGGGGATGAGGGCCGCAAGAAGATCACCCAGTACACGCGCTACGGCACGGTGCTGTTGGCGTTGATCCAGGCCATCGGGATCGGCATCTTCCTGCAGTCTTTGCGGGGGATCGCCGGCGAGCCGGTGGTGCCGCACCCGGGAATCCTCTTCCAGGTGGTGACGGTGAGCACCCTTGTGACCGGTACGGTCTTCGTGATGTGGCTCGGCGAGCAGATCACCGACCGGGGAATCGGCAACGGGATCTCGCTGATCATCACCATCGGGATCATCGCGAGGTATCCCTCCCAGATCCTGCGCACCATCCAGCAGTTGAAGCTGGGCGAGATGAGCTATTTCAAGCTCATCGTCCTGTTGATCTTCATGGTGGTCGTGATCGCGGCGATCATCCTGATCACCCAGGGGCAGCGCCGGATTCCCGTGCAGTACGCCAAGAAGATGGTGGGCCGCCGGATGTACGGCGGCGCCCAGACCCACATTCCCCTGAAGGTGAACACCGCGGGCGTGATCCCGATCATCTTCGCCCAGTCCATCATCATGTTGCCCGCCACCCTGGCGAACTACTTCCCGAACAACGCGGCCATGACCGCCATCGCGGGGATCTTCGCGCCGGGGGCGCCGCTGTACATCTTGATCTATTCGATCATCATCATCTTCTTCTCGTACTTCTACACCGCCGTGGTGCTCAACCCGGTCGACCTGGCGGACAACATGAAGAAGTACGGAGGGTTCATTCCCGGCATCCGTCCGGGCAAGCGGACCGCCGAATACATCGACCGGGTGCTGACGCGGGTGACATTGCCCGGAGCCATCTTCCTGGCGGCGATCGCGGTGTTGCCGGACATCCTGATCCGCCAGGCCAACGTCCCCTTCTACTTCGGTGGTACGGGGCTGTTGATCGTGGTGGGAGTCACCCTGGACACCCTGCAGCAGATCGAAAGCCATCTTCTCATGCGCCACTACGACGGCTTCATGAAGAGAGGCAAGCTGCGGGGCCGGAGATAGGAAGCCCGGGATATGGTCGCCAGCAGGATTGTGCTCATGGGCCCTCCCGGGTCGGGAAAAGGAACCCAGGCCGCCCGGATCTGCGAGCGGCGCGGATGGGCCCATGTTTCCACCGGCGATATGCTGCGCGCGGCCATGGAGGCGGGCAGCGAGACCGGAAGGAAGGTGCAGTCGGTGGTCGGCAGCGGCGATCTGGTCGGCGACGACCTGATGCTCGAGCTGGTCGATGAGAGACTCTCCGAGGAGGATTGCCGCAACGGCTTCATGCTCGACGGCTTTCCCCGGACGGTTCCACAGGCCGAAGGCCTGATCGATCTGTGTGTCCGCAAGGGCAACCTGGGGATCGACAAGACGATCCTCTTGTCCCTGCCCGACGAGGCGATCGTCGAGCGCTTGCTGGCACGCGGACGCACGGACGATACGCGGGAGACCATCCGACACCGGTTGGAGGTCTACCATGAACAGACCGAACCCGTCGTGGAATACCTGCGCTCCCGGGGAGTGAAGGTGGACGAAGTCGATGCGGTGGGTTCGATCGAGGAAATCAGCGAACGGATCGAGCGTGTCCTGGACGCAGTCGATTAGCCTCAAGAGTTCGAGGGAGATCGAACTCATGGCCGATGCCGGGAAGAAGCTGGCGGAGGTCTTCCTGAGGCTTCGCGAAGGCGAAGTGAAGGCCGGCGTCAAGACCCTCGATCTCGATCGCAAGATCGAGGAATGGATCCGGGGGATGGGATGCGTCCCGTCCTTCAAAGGCTATCACGGGTTTCCCGCCTCGGCCTGCATCTCGATCAACGAGGAGGTCGTCCACGGGATCCCCGGCGACCGGCGGATCGAGGAGGGGGATATCGTCGGGATCGATATCGGTCTCATCATCCCGGAAGGGTGGCACGCCGACAGCGCGGAGACCTTCCTGGTGGGCGCGGTCGATCCCGAGGTGGAAGAGCTCTGCCGGGTGACCCAGGAGGGTCTGCAGGCGGGACTCGCCGCCTGTGTGGCCGGCAACCGGGTCGTGGATATCAGCCGGGCGGTCGAAGGACACGCCCGGAAGAAGGGATACGGAGTGGTGGAGCAGCTCGTGGGGCATGGAATCGGAACCTCGTTGCACGAGGACCCGCAGGTGCCCAACTGCGAGAGCATGACCATGCCGAATCCCAAGCTCGAGGTCGGAATGGTGCTCGCGATCGAGCCCATGTTCAATCTCGGGGGCAAGGAGATCATCACGCTTCCCGACGAGTGGACGGTCGTGACCGCCGACGGGAAGCCTTCGGCTCACTACGAGCACACGGTGGCCATCACTTCCGATGGCCCGAGGATTCTGACCGCCCGCTGAGGCGGGTGGAGCGAAGGAAGCGGAGAGGGCAATGGCCAAAGAGGAAGCAATCTCCGTCGAGGGGACCGTGGTGGAGGCTTTGCCCAACGCCATGTTCCGGGTCGAGCTCGAGAACAAGCATGTCGTTCTGGCCCATGTTTCGGGAAAGATGCGCATGCATTTCATCCGGATCCTTCCGGGGGACAAGGTCACGGTGGAGCTCTCTCCCTACGACCTGACCCGCGGACGGATCGTGTACCGCTACAAGTGAGGGATGCCATGAAGGTGCGCGCGTCCGTCAAGAAAATCTGTGACAAGTGCAAGATCATCCGCCGCAACGGAAAGGTGCGGGTGATCTGCGAGAATCGCCGCCATATCCAGCGGCAGGGTTAGGCCCGGGGTTCTCAGACTGTTGTTGCACCGCGAAGAGCGGTGCGCCGAAAGGAGCCATCAGGTGGCACGTATCGCCGGAGTCGATATCCCCAACGAGAAGCGTATCGTGACCTCGTTGACCTATATCTTCGGAATCGGGCCGAGCCGCGCCCGCAAGATCTGTGAGACTTGCGGCGTCGATCCCGAGACCAAGACGAAGGATCTGACGGAAGAGGAGAGCAAACTCATCCGGAACCTCATCGAGAAGGACTACCAGGTGGAGGGAGCCCTCCGCGCGGAGATCTCGATGAACATCCAGCGGCTCAAGGATATCGGATGTTATCGCGGCTTGCGTCATCGCCGGGGTCTTCCGGTGCGCGGCCAGAACACCAAGAACAATGCCCGCACCCGCAAAGGGCCGAAGGCCCGGCCGGGCGGCAAGAAGAAGTAGCGGATCGCCGCTGAACGACCGCTCGCTGAGGCGGGCGGTGCTCACCAGGAGGAAGCGTGGCTGCCAAGAAAGGCAAGAGCAGGAAGATCAAGAAGAAGGTCGACGCGTTCGGGATTGCCCACGTGAAGTCGAGCTTCAACAACACGATCATCACCATCACCGACACCGCGGGCAACGTGGTTGCCTGGAACAGTGGCGGGAAGGTGGGAAACAAGGGCTCGCGCAAGAGCACCGCGTACGCGGCGCAGATGGCGGCCCGGCAGTGCGCCGACGAGGTGCAGCAGATGGGTATGAAGAAGATCGAGATCTGGGTGAAGGGTCCCGGAAGCGGCCGGGAGGCCGCGATCCGCAGCTTGAAGTCCTCGGGTCTCGAAGTGGCCAGGATCAAGGATGTGACTGCGGTGCCGCACAACGGCACGCGGCAACCCCGCCGCCGCAGGTAAAGAGAAGCAGCGGAAGACGAGTTTCCCAATGCCGCACCCGATCGGTGCGGCCGGAGGTAGTACGGACAGATGGCACGGTATCTCGACCCGAAGTGCAAACTTTGCCGCCGCGAGGGCATGCAGCTCTTTCTCAAGGGAGAGCGCTGTTTCAGCGACAAGTGCGCGGTGGAGAAACGCCCCTACGGCCCCGGTGAACATGGCCGCCGCCGTCAGAGCAAGCCTTCCGAATACAAGCTTCAGCTTCGGGAGAAGCAGAAGGTGCGTTCGATCTACGGCGTGCTCGAGCGGCAGTTCCGCAAGACCTTTGCCGAGGCGATCCGCCGTAAGGGCGAAACCGGCGGTAATCTCTTCCAGATTCTCGAGCACCGGCTCGACAATCTGGTCTACCGCATGGGACTGGCTCCCAGCCGGAACGCGGCGCGTCAGCTCGTGAACCACAACCACGTGCTGGTCGACGGCAAGCGGGTGAACGTGGCCAGCGCCGAGGTGAAGGTGGGCCAGGTGATTTCCATTCGGCAGAAGAGCCGGAACATGCCGGTGATCAACGATGCTATCAAGGCCGCCCAGCGGCGGGCTCCGTTGCCTTTCGTCGAACTCGACGCGGCGAACTACAGCGGACGGCTGTTGCGCGAGTCGACCAAGGGAGATCTCCCCATTCCCATCCAGGACAACCTGATCATCGAGCTCTACTCGAAGGTCTGATCGAGCCGCGGAATCGAACGTCGATAGTCCAGTGACCTACGAAGGAAGAGGGAAGAGAGAATGAAGTGGAAGAATCTCTTGATGCCCACCGGCATCGACCATGAGCAGAGCAAGCTGGAGGGGAACCGGGCCCAGTTGGTGATCCAACCTCTCGAGCGGGGCTTTGGTCTCACCCTCGGCAACGCTTTCCGGCGTACGCTGTTGGCTGCGATCCAGGGTGCCGCCGTCACCGCGGTGAAGATCGAGGGAGTGCGGCACGAGTTGAGCATCATCCCCGGAGTGATCGAGGATGTCACCGACATCCTCCTGAACTTCAAGCAGGTCGTCTTCAACTACGAGAAGGACGAACCCTGCTGGATGAGCCTCGAGGCCGACAAGGAAGGCGTGGTCACCGCGGGAATGATCCAGACCCCGGCCAAGGTCTCGATCGTCAATCCCGATCAGCACATCTGCACACTCGCCGAGGGTGGATCCTTCAAAGCACAGATCTACGTCGATTACGGACGCGGCTACGTCGATCGTGAGGAGACGGAGATTCCCGACGAGTCGATCGGCGTGATGAAGCTCGACGCGAGTTTCTCCCCGATCACCCGGGTGGCCTACCGCGTCGAGGATACGCGCGTGGGACAGCGGACCGATTATGACCGCCTGATCCTCGATATCGAGACCGACGGCAGCGTGAGCCCGGAGGACGCGCTGGCCTTTGCGGCCAAGATCCTCAAGGATCACATGCAGCTCTTCATCAACTTCGATGAGGAGCCCATCGATCAGCCCGAGGACGAAATCGACGAGGACACCGAGAAGCTCGTGGAGCTTTTGCGGCGCAGCGTCGACGAGCTGGAGCTCTCGGTCCGCTCGGCCAACTGCCTGAAAGCGGGCCACATCAACACCATCTGCGACTTGGTGACCAAGTCCGAGAGCGAGATGTTGAAGTTCCGCAACTTCGGCCGGAAGAGCCTCAACGAGATCGGGGAGATCCTCGAGGGAATGGGGCTCCGTTTCGGCATGACCTTCGACGACGAGGTTCTCCGCCTGGTGAAGGAAGCCTCCGAGACGGCTTCGGCCGCCTCTTCGTGACCAACAGCTTGAGGAAGATCACGCATGCGACACAATGTTGACGGGCGCAAACTGGGCCGCACCGCCGCCCACCGGAAAGCCCTCTACCGGAACCTGGTGATCGCCCTGATCACCCACGAGCGGATCCGGACCACGACGCCCAAGGCCAAGGAGGCCCGGCGTCTGGCCGAGCGGATGATCACCTTCGCCAAGCGCGGAGATCTGCATGCGCGCCGGCACGTGGCCAGCATCCTGCGGGACAAGGACGCGGTCCAAAAGCTCTTCGACGAGCTGGGACCCCGTTACGCCGAGCGCCAGGGCGGCTACACCCGGGTGCTGAAGCTGTCGGGCCTGCGCAAGGGTGACGCCGCGGAGATGGCGTTGCTCGAGCTCGTCCGCGATGGGGACCGTCCCAAGAAGAAGCGTTCGGCCCGCAAGTATTCTCCCCGTCCGAGGAAATCGGCCAAGACCGCTTCTGCGGCGCCGGCCGAGGAGGACACCGCCACCGACCCGACGGATGCGGCCGCGGACGCGGCCGGAGAGGACGCATCGACGGAGAAGGACGCCTAGTCGCGGCGGCTCTGGATGGGTTAGACTGGGGGGCGTCCTTGCTGGGCGCCCCCTCCGTGTCACCGGGAGGTTTCCATGTCCAAAGCCGGAGATCGCCCCCTGCCATGGCCGGTCGCCGCATCCCGCTTCGCGCCATCCACGCACCGGCGCCTCCTGTGGATGACGGTCTTCGCGGTGGCGATGGCGCAACTCGAGGCTTCGGTCGTCGTCTACCTGAGGGCCCTCATCTATCCCGAGGGTTTCCAGTTCCCTTTGCGGATCATCTCCGGAAGGATCGCCTGGGTGGAGATCGCCCGGGAGATCGCCACCGTCTTCATGATCCTGTCCGCGGCGCGCCTGACCACCCGCGATCCGTGGCGCCGTTTCGCCGCGTTCCTGTTCATCTTCGGGATCTGGGACATCTTCTACTACGTCTGGCTGTGGGTGATGCTGGCCTGGCCCCCCAGCTGGTTCACCTATGACATCCTCTTCCTGATCCCGATGCCCTGGGTCGGCCCGGTCTGGGCTCCCGTCCTCATCTCCCTGTCCATGGTGGCGGCCTCGGTGACCATCTACTCCCTGCGGGACCGGTACCGCCCCATCCGGGTCTATCGCTGGGAATGGACCATCGTCGGGCTCTCGGCGATGACCCTGGTGGGCATCTTCATCTGGCCCGCCTCCACCGTTCTCGACGGGGGGATGCCCCCCACCTTCCCCTGGCTGCTCTTCCTCCTGGTCCTGGCCCCGGCGATCGGGATCTGCGTACGGGTCTGGAACCGGGCCGAGGGTCCGCGTCACGCTTCCCGTTCGTTTACGTAGAAAGCCTGACCGGGTCTCTCTGCTCCCGCGGGGGCAGCGACCGCTTCCCTCGGTGGGACCCGGCGGTCTGATCGGGCGGCGCCGGAACGATTCGAGGTCGATTCCGGGCTCTCCAAACAGGGGGAGGAGACTCCAGGAAGAGTCCTCGATCTGGCGCCGCCCATTCCCCCCTTCTGCGATGGTCATGATGTACCGCCTCCCACGAATCCACCTTCGGCCCTTTTCCATCCTGCTGGGCGGGCTGGCGATGTTGGCCGTGGCGGGCTGTTCCGGGGAAGATCGGGTGCTGAAGCAACTGGAGGCCCCGGGAGGCTTGATGTTGCTGGACGGCGGCCTCGATCCCGGCACCCCGGCCGCCCTCGAGCGGGCGCAGGGGTGGGCGCTGGCGCGCGAAGCCGAGACGGTGACCCTCCAGGTGGCCTTCGTGGACACGGTCACCGCCCGCCAGGCGGGTTTTTTGCCTTCGCGGGAACTGTTCTCCCCGGTTTCCCTGGAAGCGATGGGTCCGCCCGATCTCTCCGGGATCCAGCGATTCGAAGGCCGACTGCCGCCGCGTCCGGAAGGGCGGATCCTCTACTACTGGTTCGAGGCCCGCAGCGCCGATGACGAAGAGGCGCGGCTTCCCGCGGCCGCGCCGGAAGGGGCGATCCCGGTGGGAATCGTTCCCCTGGAGATCGCCACTCCCAGGCCCCCATGGAGTCAGCCCTACACGCCGATCGCGTGCTGGGCGTCCCCGGAGAAATGGAATCCCGACTTCTCCGGAGCCGGCCCCAACTTCGACGAGATCGTCGATCCCATCTGGAAGAGCCCCCAGGAGCAGAGCATCTTCGCCAGCACCATCGGGGTGCGCAGCGGGATCGGGGTGATCGTCGAAGGCGTTCCCTACTTCTACCCGCTGAACATCATGTTGTGGAACGAGGTGGCCAATGCCGTCCAGGACGGCATCCAGACGGTGATGAGCTACTGTCCCCTGACCGATTCGGCGCTCTTCTTCCAGCACCACAACAACGCCAAGACGCGCCTGTGGCAGACCGCGGGCCTGTTCAACTCGAATCTGGTGGTGGGCGATCCCCGCCAGCAGGCCTCGGCGGTTCCCCAGCTGTTGGCCTTCGGGGTGACCGGTTCGCGGACCCTGCAGTGCGTCGAGGTGCTGCCCAGTTTCCTGAGCGACTACGATTTCTGGCTCTCCCTGCATCCGGACACCCGGGTGCTCAACGGGGATCGATCGCTGACCGATTGGAACTGGCTCAACATGAACAATCCCTACCGCTTCTACTGGAGGGACCACGAGGATATCCGGGCTCCCCTGGCCCATGTGGACCAGGCGCATCCCTTGGGCCTGCAGAACAAGGACAGCGTGGTGGGCGTCATCGGTGGCGCCGAGCCCACCGCATTCGCGGTGCATCGTCCGGTTCCCACCGGCGTTGTCGCCTGCAACGACGACGGGGGCGGCCGCCCCATGGTGCTGTTCTGGGTGCAGGGGCCCCACTTCGCCGCGGTCTTCGACCGGACCCTTCCCTCCACCGGCCAGGTCCTGGGCTTCCGCCGCGCGGCGGCCTCCTTCCGGGGAACGCCGCTCTTCGAGGACGATCAGGACGAACCCAGTCTCTGGACCGTCGAGGGTCTGGCCGTGGCCGGCCCGCTGGCCGGGGAGCAGTTGGCCTGGTTGCCGTCGACGCGGGTCTTCTGGTTCGCCTGGCACGCCACCTATCCGCAGTCCCGTCTCGTCGATCCGCTCGCGAGCGCTGCGCCTTGAGCCCTTTGCCCACCGGGAACATCCTCCGCGGGCAAAGCGCCCGCCCCCGCCGCGCGTTTGGTTTCGACCACGGATCGTCCCGGCGGCGGTGGGTCCTCTCCAGGATGGCGGCGATCGTCCTGGCGGCCGCAATCCTCTCTCCTCCTTCCGCCCGCGCCGGCGCCTGGACCCAGCCGAAGGGCGGGTTCTGGGTCAAGGGCGCCTTCCTCTACCAGTTCACCAAGGAGTTCTACGCCGCCGAGAGCGCGCGTCTGCCCGACGGAACCCCGGTCGAGGCGCAAGATGTGCGGCCCTACGACGATGCCGGCGCGGCATTGCAGAAGACCCTCTGGCTGGAAGCGGAATACGGGCTCACCCGCCGGCTGACCCTGGGAGTGCAGTTGCCCTACAACATCCTCCAGTTCGAGGACGACTTCCAGCTCACCCGGAGCTGGGGATTCGGGGACATCCGCTTCGTCGGACGCTTTGCCCTGCTCACCGGGGTCCAGCGCCTCACCGTCCGAGGAGGGTGGAAGCTGGGGGTCGGCAAGGCCGCGACCGATCCCTTCGATCTCCCCGTGAGCGAGGGACAGACCGATCTCGAGCTGGGCCTGCAGTGGGGAATGGGGTTGGGCGGGCGGGAGATGAGCTGGCTCGGGGCGGAGGCGGGCTACCGCTGGAGGCAAGCGGACGACCAGGGACGCGATCCCGGGGATGAGGCGTTCTGGAGGGCGGAGGCGGGTTGGCTGGGGGTAGCCGCCTGGCATCTCGGGCTGAAGGCGGCCTATTCGGGACAAGTCGCCCGGACCACCTGGCGGGATGGCTTCCCCGAGCCGGGCCATCGCAGCTTCCATGCCCTGGAAGGAGCGCTCCTGTGGCGTTTCACCCCCGCCCTGACGCTCGAGCCGGCGGTCTCGTCCACCTTCGCCGGGGAGGCGTTTCCCAGCGGCGCGATGTATTCCCTCTCCCTGCACGCCAAGTTCGGGATCTGAGGCCCTTTCCCCGCGCCGGCGAAGGGTGTAGCCTGCGGGCATGTTCCCGCCTCCGATCGAATATCTGCGCTGGATCCGCTGCCCAAGGACCCACGAGGGGGTTCGGTACTCCTTCGTTCTGAGCGGTATGCCGCCTCCCGATCCTTCCTTTCTCGCTTCGATCCCGCCCGGGGCGTGGATCGAGGGAGTGGGCGTCGATCATCCCGCCCTGGCCCACCGGCTGGCGGAAAGCTGGGGCGTCTCTCCGCGCCAGGTGCTGCTCCAGCCCGGGAGCCATTGGAACCTGCTGTTGGCGACCGCGGCCCGCCTGGCCCACCGGCCCGGGCCGGTGGTGGTGGAGCAGCCCGCCTACGAGCCCCTGCGGCGGATTCCGGTCGCACTGGGGGCGGAGGTCCTGCGCCTGCCCCGCCGGCGTTCCCGGGGGCGGGGCATCGATCCGCGCGACCTCGACCGGCTGGCGTCCCACGATCCCAGCCTCCTGCTGCTGAGCCAACCCCACAATCCGAGCATGGCGGTCCTCGACGCATCGGATCGACAGCGTCTGGCCGCGTGGTCGCGGGAGACCGGCTGCGCGATCCTGAGTGACGAGGTCTACCTGGAATTCCTCGAGGACTTCCCTGCGCACAGCCTGCACTCGGTCCTGCCCGAGGCGGCAATCATCCGCTCCTTTACCAAGGTGATGGGCCTGGGCTCGATCCGGACCAGCGCCCTGGTGGCGCCAATGCCCTGGATCGCCGCCGCGGCGGCTCTGAGCGACTACGGTCCGGTCTTCCTGCCCATGCCCAGCCAGGCCGTCGCCGCCGCGGCTTGGCGGCAGCGGGAGCGCCTGTGGCAACGCGCCCGCCGGCTGAGCGCCGCCCGCCGGGAGACGGTGGCTCGGTGGGCCCGCCGGGTGGAGGGCCTGCTCGATCTGGAGCTCGGCGAGGCGGGCATCATCGGCTTCGCCCACCTGCATGAGGAGGCCGCCCGGAAGGCGGCGGCCACCGCCCGGCGGCGAGGGGTCGAGACTCCCTTCGGTTTCTCCCTCGACGGCGCGCCGGACGCGTCCATCTGGTGGATCGAGGACCTGCGTCGTCGCGAGGGGGTCTTGGTGACCCCGGGCGGTTTCTTCGAGGAACCCAGAGGCTTCCGGCTGGGGTTCGGAGTCGAGGCGGAGATCCTCGAAGAGGGCCTGGACCGGCTCGCCGGCTATCTGGAGCAGGCGGTCGGGCAAGGAGCCTGAGCCGGGCTTGCACCGCCGCAGGCCGTGGCCTAGTCTGACGGTTCGTACGCAAATCATCCATCGGGGGACGGCTATGAGGCAGCAGGCGGAGATGAAGGTCGGGATCACCGGAGTGGGTATGTACGTGCCCGAGAAGATCCTCACCAACCAGGACTTCGAGAAGATCGTCGACACCAGCGACCAGTGGATCGTCGAGCGGACGGGCATCCGGGAGCGGCATGTCGTCGAGCCCGGGACCCCGGCCAGCGCGGTGGGAATCCCCGCCGCCCGCCAGGCGCTGGAGATGGCCAAGGTCGATCCCATGGAGGTCGGGGTCATCATCGTGCCGACGGTCACCCCGGACATGCTCTTCCCCTCGACCGCCTGCATCATCCAGGAGGCAATCGGTGCGAAGAACGCGTGGGCCTTCGACCTGCTGGGCGCGTGCAGCGGTTTCACCTACTCCCTGGGCCTGGCCGACAGCCTGGTCCGGTCGGGAGCGCACGATACGGTGCTGGTGATCGGCGCGGAGATCATGACCTCCATCGCCGACTATACCGACCGGAACACCTGCATCCTCTTCGGCGACATGGGCGCGGCGGTGGTGGTGCAGCGCCTGCGGGACGATCTCGAGGGATTCCTCGCCTGGGAGAACGGCGCGGACGGTTCGGGCGCGAAATACCTGTACATGAAGGCCGGAGGCAGCCTTCATCCGGCCAGCCACGAGACCGTCGACGCCAAGATGCACTACCTGTGGCAGGACGGCAAAGCGGTCTACAAGGTGGCGGTCGAGGGCATGACGAACATTTCCCAGCGGGTCCTGGAGAAGGCCGGGTTGACGGGGGAGGACATCGATCTGTTCATTCCCCACCAGGCGAACCTTCGCATCATGGAACACACCCGGCGCAAGCTGAAGATCCCCGCCGAGAGGATGATGGTCACCATCGACCGCTACGGAAACACCACTTCGGCCACGATTCCCGGGGCGCTCCGGATCGCCTACGACGAGGGCAAGCTGCATCCGGGCGACACGCTTCTGTTCTCCACCTTCGGGGCGGGCTTCACCTGGGGTGGGGTGGTGGTCCGGTGGACGCCCGCGGGAGGGTACAAGACCCCAGCATGATCGAGGTCCAGGATCTCACCCATCGCTACGGATCTCTCACCGCGGTGGAAGACCTCGGTTTCCGTGTGGAACAGGGTGAGGTGTTGGGTCTGCTCGGGCCCAACGGGGCGGGCAAGAGCACCACGCTGCGGGCGATCGTCGGACTGTTGAGGCCCACCACCGGCCGGGTGCTGGTGGAAGGGATCGATCTGGCCGATGACCCGGTCGAGGCCAAGCGCCGTCTGGGTTTCCTCCCCGAGGCGGTGCAGCTCTACCGCGAATTGCGGGTCGAGGAGATGCTACGGGCCTTCGCCCGGATGAAAGGCGTGCCCGCGGCCGCCCTGGACCGGGAGGTCGATCGGGTGGTCGAGCTCGCTTCGCTGCAGGAGGTGCGGCGGCGTCTCATCGGCTACTGCTCGCGAGGTTATCGCCAGCGTATCGGTCTCGCCCAGGCGCTCTTGGGCGATCCCGGGGTGCTGGTGCTCGACGAGCCCACGGTGGGGCTGGATCCCGCCCAGGTCGTGGAGATCCGCCATCGCATCGCCGAGCTTTCGCGGGACAAGGCGGTCATCCTGTCCACCCACATCCTCTCGGAGGCGCAGGCGCTCTGTAGCCGGGTGCTCATCCTGAGCCGGGGGCGAGCGATTGCCGAGGACCGGCCGGAGACGCTGGAGCGGAAGTTGCGGGGCGGCGCACTGGTGAAGGTGGTGGTCCGCGGTGGTCCCGCCGATCTCGTTCGGCGCCTGGAGGAGCTCGCGTTCGTCCGGGCGGTCGAGGCCGGGGAAGTCGCGGGCGATCACCCAGCGGGACGGGTCCTCCACGTCGAGCTGGACGGCCCGGAGTCCACCGCCGCGCTGAGTGCGGCGATCACCGGAATGGGAGCCGGCCTCCTCGAACTCTCACCCCAACGTCTGGGACTGGAAGAAGTCTTCCTGCGCCTGGTGCGCGAGGAGAAGGACCCGCGATGAGCAGGATCGCGGCACTGGCCCGCCTGGAACTGAGGCGGAGTTTCCGCACCCCGGTCGCGTTTGCCGTGATGGGATTGTTCCTGCTCGTCCACGGGATCTACTTCGTCTCGCTCATGGAGAACTATGCCAGCTCGAGCATGACCGCGATCAGCTCGGGGCAGACTCCCGACCGTCTCAATCTCATCGACCTCGTGCTGCAGCCCTTGGCTTCGGCCGATACCTTCCTGCTGCTCCTTTTGCTTCCCGGCATCAGCATGCGCCTCTTGTCCGAAGAGTGGCGCAGCGGCACCAGCGAGCTGCTGCTCAGTCTGCCCTTGAGCGAAGCCGAGATCATCTGGGGGAAGTTCCTGGGGGCGGCCGGGTTCTTCGGGGTGCTGTTGCTGTTGGGATTGAGCGCTCCGGTGGCCGCCTCGTTCTACGGAACGGTGGAGTGGCCGACGGTGGCGGCGCAGAATCTCGGGCTTCTCCTCTTCGGCCTGTCCGGCCTGGCGATCGGGGTGCTCTATTCCTCGATCACCGGCAGCCAGATCCTGGCCTACACCCTGACCGTGGTGACGCTCTTCGGCTCGTGGTTCCTCGGCTGGTGGGGTCGTTCCCTCCAGGGGCAGATGGCCGCGGTGGTGAACTGGCTTTCGATGGCCACGCACTTCAATCCCAGCAGTCTTGGCATCGTGCGTCTGAGCGACCTGTTGTTCTTCACCGGGCTGATCCTGGGCTGTCTGCACCTGGCGGCCGGGGTGCTTCTGTCCCGGCGGTGGAGGAGAGCGCGATGAACGCCTCGGACGATCGCCGATCATCACCGTCCCCCGGGGCCGGCCGGCCGCACGCGACGCGTTCGTCCTCGCCGCGCGCGGCCTCTTGGTTGCTGCAGACGGGATTGTGGCTGCTGGTGTTCTTGGCCGCTGGGGTCTTGACCACCCGGCACGATCTCCGCGCCGATCTCTCCCTGGGGCAGCGCCGCAGCCTGGCGCCGGAAACCCTGCGCCTGCTGGAGAAACTCGATCGGCCGGTGAAGGCCCTCGCCTTCTACGCCGAGGCGCCCGAGGAGCGTCGCCTCGCCCGCCGTCTGCTCGAGCGCTATCGCCGTCACAGCCGCTTCTTCAGCTATGAATTCGTCGATCTCGACCGCCATCCGGAACTTGCCGACCAGTACCAGGTCAGTCTCAACCGGACGGTGGTGTTGGTGAGCGGAGATCTGCAATTGCGCCTGCACGAACCCAGGGAAGCCGAACTCAGCGGAGCTCTCCTGCGGATCCTCGATCCCCGCGCGCCTGAGCTGCGCTTCGTCACCGGGCATGGCGAGGCCTCCATCGAGGACGACAGCGGGAAGGGGTTGAAGAACCTGGCCGAGACCCTGCGCCACCAGAACTACCGGGTGGAGACACTCGACCTTCCCGCGGCCGGTTCCATCCCCGCGGGAACCGATGTGGTCGTTCTCGCCGCGCCGGCCGGTCCCATGGCGCCGCGGGAACTCGACCTGCTCACCGACTACCTGATGAACGGCGGCCGTTTGATGGCGATGCTGGAGGTGGGCGGGTCCGCAGCGGCCGATTCCCTGGTCTCGGTCTTCGGGGTGAACGCGGCCCGGGCCTTCGTGATCGATCCCTCGCCACAGCAGAAGAATGTCACCAAGGGCGCCAGCAACCGCATCGCCATGGCCCGCGGGGCCAATCCAGACCATCCGGCGACCCACAGCTTCACCTATGTCACCGTGTATCCCATCGCCCGACCGCTCTTCTCGGTGCAACCGCCACCGCCGGGAGTGAAGGTCAGCTACCTGGTGCGCACCGGCGATGAGGCCTGGGGTGAGACCCGGCTGAATCAACTGGGAGATCCGTCGGCCCGCTTCGACCCCGAGGTCGATCTCAAGGGGCCGCTCACTTTGGCTTACGCGGTCGATGCCGACCTGAGGATCTTCCGGCCGGACTGGAAGGAACATCCGGGTGGGATCGACGAGTCGTTCCGGGAGATGCGCGTCGGCACGGGAACCGCTCAAGGGGCGCTCGATACCCTCCAGGCGGCCGGAGACAGCCTGACCGCCCGCCATCGCATCCACGCCCGGCTGGTGGTCACCGGCGATGTCGACTTCGTGGACAACGCCAACATCGGCGCGTGGGGAAACGGCGATCTCTTCCTCGACCTCCTCTCGTGGCTGACCGAGGCCGACGACCGCCTGGCCCTGGCGCGGGGACCCCGTCTCTATGAACCCATCATGCTGACCGTGCGGCAGGTCTTCTGGATGCGGATCGTGGGCATGGTGGTGCTTCCCCTCGTCTTCTTCGGGCTCGCCATCACCGTCGCCTGGCGCAGGAGAAGCTGGATTTGAACCGCCGATTGCTGGTTCCGCTGCTGATCCTTTCGGCCCTGGCGGCGATCCTGTTCCTGTGGGACCTGCCGGCGGAGCGCCGCCAGGCGGAGCAACTGCAGCAGGACCTCTCCCTGAGCCGTCTCGACCCGGCCCTGGTGGACACCCTGAGGATCGAGCGGGGCGACGCGGCATTCACCGTTGCGCGCCAGGGAGGCGGCTGGAGACTCCTCTCGCCGGTCGAGGAGACCGCCGACGCCTCGGCGGTGCGGGGCATGGTGTCCGCGTTCTGCCGGGCCCGAAGCCTGAAGCTCATCGACGCGACGGCCGATACCACTGCCCTGGAAGCCTATGGCCTGGGCGGTCTACGCCCGGCGGTCCGCCGGGTGGTGTTGGTCTCGTCGGGCCGTCCTCCCCTGATCTACGAGTTCGGCCGCTCCAATCCTTCCGGGCGCGGGCATTACCTGCGAGTGGTCGGGACCACCCGGATCCATCTGGTGGACAATCAACTCTTCGAACTGAGCCGCACCTCCTACCAGGCCCTGCGGGTCTACGACCTCTTCCCGCTGCAGCCCGAGGAGATCGACCGTCTCGCCGTCGATCGCCAGAAGGTGCACTACCGGGCGCGGAAGAACGAGCGCGGACTGTGGTTCACCGTCGAGGATCGTCCCCGGCAGTTGAAACGCCGCATGCTGCACACCCTGGCCTACGATCTCTGCGAAGCCCGGATCCAGGAATTCGTGCAGGACCAGGTCGACGAGAAGACCTTCGCCGCCTATGGATTGCAGCCGCCCTTCATCGACCTGCGGTTTCGGGCCGGGGGAAGGGAGTACCGCTTGCGGGTGGGAAACACCACCGGCGAGGGTCTCAGCTATGCCCGCCGCGGGGACGAGGCGAGCCTGTTGACGATCAACTCCCAGTTGCTCGAGAGCACCGCACCCAGCCTGGAGGAGTTGCTCGAGACCAACCCGGTTCCCGACAACTACACCCTGCTCGACAGCGTCCAGGTGGTCTGGCATACCGGGCAGAGCGTCACCGCGTTCCCGGTGGGGGGAGACCATCGACGATGGGACCTGCGCTGGCCGGCGGCCGCACCCCGCACATCGCCCGATGCTTTCCTGGTGGCGGCCCGCAACCTCTACTACGGTCTCGAGGAACTCAGCTCCGATGAGACGGTGTTGTTGCCGGACGAGGCCCGGGTCCGGGAGTACCTGGTGACGGACAAGGTGCGTTGCGAGTTGTACTGGCCCGACCGGACGGTGCGCTACGAGATCGGCTGGAGACCGGGAGAGGACGCCCACTGGTTGCACGTCCTCGGCGAAAAGAAGGTCTACCGCATCCCACGCGATCTCTTCTTCCGGTTGCGCGGGGTCCTTCTGACCGCGGGTGTCATCGACCCGCATTCCTGAGCCGCGGTGAGAGCGTTTCCACGCCCGGCCGAATCCCGTATATTGGTCTTCGGGCGCCGGGATCGGCGCCATCTCTCGGATCGGGCCCCAGGCGTCTTCGGCAGGCCGTGGCCGATGGCGTTCTCCCCGCTCTTCGAAGGAGACGGTTTGCCGAAGGAGTCGATGTGAAGGCGAGGTGGACCTTGCCGGCCCTGGTGGTCCTGCTCTTGGTCACCACCGGTTCATCCTGTTCCAATTCCCGGACCGGACCGGAGTTCGTACGGGAAACCGGGATCCGCCTGGTGCCCCAGGGCTTCTGGCCGCTGGAGGCGGGCCAGGGCTTCTACGAGTTGTGGCTGGGAACCCCTGCCGTCGAGCCGGCCGCGGGGCAGAATCCCTGGGAGATCGAGCAGGATTGGGTCGCCGCGGCATCCTTCCGGGTGGGAGGGGACGGGAGGGTCTACGATCTCGCGGGCACCCTGCGTGACTTCCATCCCCTGCCGTCTTCGGTGGACGCGGCCCGGATCGCCCGCGGCGTCGTCACCTACCAGCCCTCCTCCGACGCCGGAGGTCCGCACCCGATGGGGATGTTCCTGGCGATCGGCGACTTCACCGCACCGGGCGAAACCATCACCAGCGACCTGAGCTGGGACGACGACGAGGTCTTTCCAAGGGATCTGCGCCCGCTGTCAGGGCACTTCCGTCTCCGCTCGGTGACCGCCGAGGGCGGCGCGGGCCTGCCCCGGGGGGTCTGGTTCTTCGATCCCGGTCCGACCGATCAGCCTTCGCTGCAGCTTGCCGAACCACTGCCCACGGGATGGACCTTCGAGGCCTGGGCCTTCCAGCGGGACCCCATCGGCAGCCTGTTGCCCCTTCAGATCCACCGGCTGGGACGCTTCCTCCACGCGAGCGGTGCAGACAGCGACGGCGCGGGGCCGTATGCCTTGCCCGGGGGCGCCGCTCCGGCGTTTCCCGGCCAGGACTTCGTACAGGATGTCGTGCTCGATCTGGATGACGGGAGCTGGTCGGTGATGATCACCATCGAACCGCTGGACGACCCGATGCCCCTGGTTCCCACCAGCCTGCGCATCCTCGAGCGGGGGATCCTGCAGACCGATGGGATCGATGTCCCCATCGAACTCACCAACCGGGCGCAGCGCGACCAGCTTCCCCGTTGTGCCGTGACCGTGGTCCGCTGAGTGGACGCGCTGCCCCGCAGACTGGGACTCGGCCGCAGCGTGGGGCTCGGCCTGGCCGCGGTGGTGGGATCGGGCATCTTCATCCTGCCGTCCTACGTGGCGCGACAGCTTCCAACGCCGGGCGCTTTCCTGGTGGTGTGGCAGATCGGCGCGCTGGTGGCGTTGTGTTCGGCCCTCAGCTACGCTGAGCTGGCGACGGTGTTTCCGCATACCGGCGGCTACGTGGTCTATCTGCAGCGCATCTTCGGACGCCGTATGGCCTTCGTCTACGGCTGGGCCGCGATCCTGGTGCTCTACCCCGCGAGCATCGCCGGCCTGGCGCGGGTGACCGGTCGATCGGTGGCCGCCCTGGTGTCGCTTCCCGGCGCGGTGGACTCGATCGCCGTGCTGACGGTGATCGCCGCGGTACTGCTCAACCTGGCCCGGCTGCGCACGAGCACGCGGGTCTCGACCGGGCTGGCCGCGGTCAAGGTGGGCGCCCTGTGGGCCTTGGGTCTCGGTGGTCTGTGGGTGGCGCGGCAGGGTCTGCCGGCGGCGGTGTCGGATGGAGGGGGCGCGGGCACCCTCAAAGTGGCGTCGAACGGGGTGCCGGCCTTCGGCGCCTGGATCCTCGCCCTGGTCGGGGTGCTCTGGTGCTACGAGGGCTTCCTGGAGATCGTGGTGGTGGCTGGAGAGGTACGCCGCCCCGGGCGCACCCTGGTGCGCGCCCTGCTGCTGGTCGTCCTCGCCGTCGCCCTGGGTTACGGGATCTACACCTTCGCCCTGGTGCGGGTGTTGGGAATGGACGGCATCGCGACCTCGTCCACCGTGGGGGCGCAGCTCGCGCGATCGGTTCTTCCTGGGGCCGGAGAAACCGTCATCCACCTGGTGGTGGCGATCGCCACCTTCTCCGCCGCCCAGGCCCTGCTCTTCAGCGGTCCGCGGCTGGTGGTGGGCCTGGCCGAAGGCGGCGTGGTTTCACAGCGATGGGGTCGGCCGAGCCGCCGGGACTTGGTTCCACGGACCGCGATCCTCGTTTGCGGAGGGGTCAGCCTGGCCTACGCGCTCATCGGGCGTTTCGAGGAACTGGTGAAGTACTTCGCCTTCGCCACCGGTCTCTTCTCCGCGGTGATCCTGTCCGGAGGACTCTTCCTTCGAGGGCGGGGCCGGGTTCCGGCAACCGCCCGGAGGATTCCCCTGTGGCCGCTTCCGCCGTTGGTCGCCATCGCGTCGGCGCTGGTCTCCAGCGGCTGGGTCCTCGCCGACCAGCCCCGCTCTTCGCTGATCGGTCTGGGAGTGATGGCCCTCTCGTGGCCGGCCTCGCGATGGCTGCTGTCGGCCCGCGATCCTCGCTATCCCACGTCCTGAATCTCGTCTATCCTGTCCCGCATGATGCGATTTCTGTTCATCGCGGCCGGGGGGGCGGTGGGCGCCCTGTTGCGCTACCTGGTGGCCGGTTGGGTACACAAAGGCCTGGGGGCCACCTTCCCCTGGGGCACGCTCACCGTGAACGTGCTGGGCTGTCTCTTCCTCGGATGGATGGGCGCGGTGATCACCGGTCCTTTGCTGCTGCGCGAGGATCTGCGCCTGGGAATCCTCGTGGGACTGCTCGGCGCCTTCACCACCTTCAGCACCTTCGGGTGGGAAACCCTCATGCTGGCCCACGACGGCCGCTGGGCGCTGGCCCTGGGCAATCTCCTGTTGAGCAACGGTCTCGGTCTGACCGCGGTCTACCTGGGCTACCGTCTGTCCCAGCGCATCTGGGGGGTGTAGGACATGAACCCGATCGAACCCATGCCCGAGAAGGCCTGGCTGGTGAGGATCTTCCTGGGGGAAGGCGATCGCTACGACAAGAAACCCTTGTACGAGGTCATCGTGAAGCGGGCCAAAGAGCTCGGCCTGGCCGGCGCCACCGTCCTGCGCGGATCGATGGGATTTGGCGCGCACAGCCGCCTGCACACCGCGCGCGTGCTGCGCCTGTCGGAGGATCTGCCCATGGTGATCGAGATCGTCGACGAGAAGGAGAAGATCGACCGCCTCCTGGCCGAGGCGGACGATCTTCTCGCCGGTGGACTGGTCACCCTCGAGCAGGTCACCGTGGTGCGTTACCGCGGCCACGCCGAAAAGCCGGTGGACGACTGACCGCGACCCGGCCGTTCGCCGCGGGGCCTATCTCCCTCGCGGATAGGGAGGACGCGGCGGCCAGGGCTTCTCTCGCTTCAGCTTCTCCAGGATCACCTCGACCGCCTTCTCGAGCTGGGGATCCTGGCCCTTGGCCTCCAGGTCGGGCCGGTTGTCCACCACGATGTCCGGATCGACCCCGTGGTTCTCGACGATCCACTCCCCGCCATTCTCCGGGCTCCAGAACGCGATCTCCGGGGCGGTCACCCGGCCACCGTCGATGAGGGGAAGCTGGCGGGAGATGCCCACCAGTCCGCCCCAGGTGCGCATGCCGATCACCGGGCCGATCTTCTCCTGCTGGAAGTACCAGGGGAAGGCGTCCCCGCCGCTGCCGGCGAACTCGTTCACGATCAACACTTTCGGTCCGTAGATGGCGCGTGGAGGCCACGGAGTGTCCTCGCCGTTGCGCGGGCTGATGAAGTTCAAGAGCCGCTTCTTGAGCTTGTCGGTGTAGAAGTCCGGAATCATTCCGCCCGCGTTGAAACGCTCATCGACGATGAGGGCCTGCTTCAGGCTTTGCGCCTGCAGGTACTTGTCGAATTCCCGCAGGCCGGCGATCGAAGTGTTGGGCACGTGCATGTAGCCCACCTTGCCATCGGTCGCCTGGTCCACCCACGCGCGCTTGGTCTCCACCCAGTCGAGATACCGCAACCCGCTCTCGCTGGTGATGGTCTTCACCAGGATCTCGTGGGCGCCCTCGCGCCGGGGCGTGTGGTTCACCAGGAGAGCGACCTCCCGGTCGCCCTTGCCCTGGAAATAAGCGTAGGGGTTCGCGTCGCCGGGAACCTCCACCCCGTCCACCGCGATGAGGTAGTCGCCCTCGGCCACTTCCAGTCCGGGCCGTGCCAACGGCGCTACGCGGCTCTTGTCCCAATCCTCGCCCCGATAGATCTTGGCGAGCTTCCAGTACTTCTCGCCGCCGGCGAAGTCGACGCCCAACAGTCCCACGCTGACCCCCTTCGGGTGCGGCAGGTCGCCTCCCCCCACGTAGGAATGGGAGGTCGCCAGCTCGCCGATGAGTTCGCCGATCAGATAGTTGAGATCCCTGCGATGGGCGACCCAGGGCAAGAGCTTCTCGTAGCGCCGGCCGATCTTCTTCCAGTCCTTTCCGCCCATGTCGGGATCCCAGAAGAAATCGCGTTCGATGCGCCAGGCCTCGTGGAAGATCTGGGCCCATTCCTCACGGTAGTCGACGCGCGCCTGGACCCTCGACAGATCGAGTTTGCCGTCGCTCTTCTTCTGACCCTTCTTCGCGTCGACGATGGCGAAGCCGCCCTCCGCTCCGCGGTAGAGCAGCTTCTTGCCCGCAGCGTCCAGCATGAACCCGGAGACCCCATCCAGGACGGTGTTCTCCTCGCGCTCTTCCATGTCGAAGAGTTTCAGGGTGAAGCCATGGGGCGCGTCGGGACGGGCCATCTGCTCCGACTCGAAGGCGCTGCTCCCGTAGAAGAGCTTGTTCCGGCCGCCCTGCAGGTTCTGGTAGTTCCCGCTGGAGACCGGAAGCGCCACCACCCGCTGGCCGATTCCGTCGAGGTCGACGGTGATGGGCTCGATCTCGTCCTTCTTCCCGTCCTTCTCCTTCTTCTCCCCGTCGCCGTCCTTGCCGTCCTTCTTCCCGTCGTCCTTCCCGTTCGAATCGAGCTCCTCCTCGTCGTTCTGCGGCGCGAAGGGCGAGGGCTCCTGGTCGGAGAGCACCACGGCGAAGAGCCCATCGGTGAGATGGTAGCTGAAATGCCAATCGAAGACGTCCCCGCTGGGATAGAAATTCCGGGACGAGGCGAAATACAGGTACTTGCCGCCCAGGTCGAAGACCGGATCGAAGTCGTTGTAGAAGCCGGTGGTCACCTGGGTGCTCTGGCGCTTCTCGTACGACCACAGCCAGATGTCATCGTTGCCGTAGCTCTCGCTCTTCTGGTAGGCGAGCCAACGGCCGTCCGGCGACCAGGCCGGACTCGAAACCCCGCCCCGCACCGGCGAGGAGTCGACCAGCAGGTGCTTGCCAGTATCGACCTCGACGCACCACATGCGCGAATGGTTGTCGGTGTAGACGATCTTCTTGCCGTCGGGGGACCAGGTCATGTCGAAGGGGTAGGCGTGATCCCTGGTGTCGACGAGCTTGGTTTCGTCGCCGCCCTTCTTGTCCTGCAGGTAGAGGGCCCATTCCCCGCCGCGGTCGCTGAAGTAGGCGATGCGATCGCCCTTCGGCGACCAGACGGGATCTCGTTCGAACACCCCGCTGCTGTGGGTGAGTTGACGGGTGGGACCGTTCTCGGCCGGCACGGTGAAGATCTCGCCCCGGGCTTCCAGGACCACCCGCTTGGCGTGTGGGGAGATCGACGCACTGCGGACCTTCTTCTGCAGCGAGACGAGTTTCGGGCGGGCCACCAGGAGTTCTCCCCGCACGATGATGGGCACCGCGTGTTCCTGACCGCTTTCCAGATCGTAGAGGTGCACCTGTCCGCCGTTCTCGAAGACGATGGCGCCCGGTCCGAGGGCGGGCCACTTGAGGTCGTATTCAGTGAAGTGGGTGAGCTGTTCGGCCTTCTTCGCCGAGAGATCCCACCGCCAGAGGTTGAGATGGCCGTCGCGATCCGAAGCGAAGTAGATGCCCGATGTGTCCCACATGGGCCAGAAGTCGTTGGCGTCGGGACGCGGCAATTCCTCGTAGCTGTTGTCCTTCAGGTGGAAGATCGCCACGTAGCCGGTGCGTCCGCCCCGGTAGCGTTTCCAGGTGCGCGATTCCCTCGCGCGCGGGTCGTAGGCGATCGAGTTGCCGTCGGGAGAGTACGAAGCCGGGCCCCCGTGATGGATGGGAAGCGCCTGGGGTATCCCTCCCTGTTCCACATCGACCTCGAAGTAGCGCGGGTAGCGGGCGGGCGCGCTGATCCTCGAGGAGAGGAAGAGGATCTTCTTGCCGTCGGGACGCCAGTCGGCCACCAGGTCGTAGGATGGATGGAAGGTGAGCCGGCGCGGCTCGCCCCCGTCGGCGGCGATGACGTAGACGTCCATGTTGCCGTCGTAGGAGGCGCTGTAGGCCACCCAGTTTCCGTCCGGGGAGAAGCGGGGAAGCACCTCCTCGCCCACGTGGCTGGTCAGACGCCGGGCCTGCCCCCCCTCGCGGGGCGCGATCCACAGGTCGCCGGCGTAGACGAAGACGATCCGGGTCGCCGAGACGTCCGGATTCCGCAGGAGACGGGTCGGGGTCTCCTCGGCCCGGGAGACGGCGCTTCCGGGACCGAGCAGGGTCAACAGGAACAGGGAGAACAGGGAAAGAACACGGAGTTTCACGGCCTCGACGCTTCCTTTGTCTGAAGGGATGATGGAGTCAAGGGGGGTCCACCGAACGGAACCCGGGATGCGGAGAGTACGGATCACCCCCCGAGGGAGTTTCTTCGGATTCACCGGCTTTTCCCAGCTGGAATCTTCAGAATCCGCGCCGGCGCACCCGGTCGAGCTGAAGCCCCGAACGCTGGAACCATCGGCGGAGGGAGGCCTCGTCGAGCCGGGGGGGAAGCGGAGTCGCCGGATCGGCCATCGCCCGCAGGGCCGAGCTGAGCAGGACGGCCGCGCGGGCCAGGCCCATCGGGTCGAGGGCTTCGGGCCGGTCCAGGGAAGTGTGGATCCGCTCCATCGCGCCGGGATCCCGGTGATCCGCCAGGGTGAAGGAGGGAACTCCCTCGAGGACGAAGGGCATGTGGTCGCTGTAGAGGTCGCAGATCTCCTCGACCCCGGCGTCGAGGCGGAAGGATCGCTGCTGCAGCAGGACCTGTCGCAGGGGCGCCCGCAGCGCCGCCCCCAGGTGGATCACGAAACCGGCGGGGTCGGCGGGCATCTCCAGGTTCACCACCAGCGCGGGCCAGGCCTCCTCTCCGTTCTCCGCTGCTTCCAGATAGGCTCGGCTGCCCTCCAGGCCCAGTTCCTCTCCGGTGAAGAGGACGAAGCGGAGGGGACGGAACGCCGGTCCCCGCAGCCGGGGGTCGCCGGCGAGGCGGCGGGCGCATTCCAGGAGCACGGCCACGCCGGCAGCGTTGTCCAGGGCTCCCGGTCCCACCGACCACCCGTCCAGGTGGGCGCAGACCAGGATCACCTCCTCGGTCGGACCGGGGGGTCTCAGGTCGGCGAGACCGTTGACCGATTCGACCTCCACCAGGGCGGGGGGACGGAATCCCTCGTCGAGGGTCTGCAACTCCACTGGGCTTCCCTTCGACAGTGCTTCGAGCAGCCCACGTCCGCCTTCCATTCCGTAGGCCGGAACGGCGGAACGGCCGCGCCACGCCACCACCCCTTCGACGCGTTCCCCCCCGGGGTGCACGAAGAGAATCCCGGCCGCTCCCGCGGCGGCCGCGGCGGCGGTCTTCTCGAGGCGATGCACCGGGCGAAGGCCGGGAAGGACCTCCTCGCGGGCCACCAGGATGCGTCCCGGGGCGAGCAACCGGACGGCGGCGATCTCCTCGGGGCGGCCGTGGCCCACCTCCAGCAAGCGGTAGGACCCGGACCGCAGAGCCCGGCTGCGACCCATGGCGTAGAGCCGAAGAGGATGTGCGGCCGTCGTGTCGGTCCATCGGACGGCGAGCCGTCCGGCATCCCAGCGGTGGACGGACACTCTTTGGCTCCGGAGATGGAGGCCGACCTCCTCCAGCCGCTTCCGCGTCCAGTTCCAGGCGTCCCGGTAGCCCGCGGATCCCGGAACCCGCGGCAAGCCCCCGCACAGCGCCCGCAGATCCTGGTCGATGCGGGCCGCGGCGGCGTCCAGCCGGAGCGCTTCGGGCCCTTCGCCCGGGGACGTGCCGGCGGTGGCGGCGAAGGATCGGTGGGCCGGGAGCCGGATGGGTCCCGGAGCGAGCAGGAGCAGCGCCAGCAGCAGGATCTTCACCACCCCGCACGTTCCGTCGACCCGCAGGCGGTGGGCGGCGGCGAGGCGGCGCCGGGCCCCGGGCAACACCACCGCGGGCAGGCCGCGTTCGCGGGCGAGCACCGCGGCATGCCCCAGCAGGTCGCCGCTCTCGCAGACGAGGCCGGCGCAGCGGTCGAAGACCACCGCGTCGGCCGGGGTGATCGAGGGCACCACCAGGATCTCGCCGCGTGCCGGTCCCCCCTCGGCCTGGGCCGAATCCAGCCGTCGCATCGGCCCCTCGGCCACTCCGCCCGACAGGGGCACCGCGGGCAGGCTCTCACCCGTCCCGGCTTCCGGCAGGGCCTGGGCCTCGTCCCGCCGGGCGAAGGAATGCTCCCACCGCCGTTGCAGGGACCGCCCGCGCGCCACCGCCCGCTCCCACGCGGGTGCCTCGGGAGCCGGAAGCAACGCCTCGAGATCCTCGGGCAGGATCGAGAGGATCTCGTCGCCCTCGGCCTCCGGGCGCAGCCACGCCTGCAGTTGCAAGGCATTGGACCGCAGGAGAGCGTAGGCCGAAGAGAGCAGTTCGTCGTCGTCCTCGAGCCGAGCCAGGGCCTGGACGGCCCACGCGGTTGCCCGCGGTTCCATCGGCCTCTCCTTGGGCCCGGGGCGTTCCCGGGTCCCGGCCGCGGCGTCCGGTCCCGGCGACCTCCCCGGCCCCGGTGCCGGGAAGGAATCCGGTGGACCGCTCCCTCGGAGCTCCTCCATCCGGCGCTTGAGCTCGGCGATCAGGGGCGCCGGATCCTCGTTCCAGGGGATCGCGCGGCCGTCCCATCCTCCCGGGGCATGGTGACCATGGCGGGCGAGGAAACGGTCGAGGGCCTCCTCGCGCGCGGCGGGGTCGAGGTGGCGGGCCCAGAAACGGGCCAGCGCGTCGAGTTCCCGGGCGCGGCGGACGGCCAGGGTCTCGGGCAAGGGAGGGGGGGCTTCGCCCTCTTGCCGCCCTGTGTCCAGGATGCGGTGGGCCAGCCGTCGCAGGCGCCCGCTGGCTCCCGAGTAGTAGAGGGTCTGCCAGCTGAGCCACTGCCCGGTGAAGGCCATCCAGTCTCCGGGCGAGGGCAGCGGATCGAAGCGTTCCTGGAGTTCCTCGAGCCCCTGGCGCAAGCGGGGCAGGTGCTGCCGGTCCCAGGCATCGACCTCCGCCCGCAACTCGCGGACGATCTCTTCGGCCGGCGCGTCGTCTGCGAGCGCTTCGACGCGGTCGTGCCATCGCCCGTCGATCAGTCGGGAGGGATGGCCGGGGCCCTGTGCGCGGATCCACCGCAAGAAGAGTCCGGCCAACAGCGGGCACAACGGGGTCGGGGAATGCTCGGCGTCCCACCGCCAGCTCTGTTGTTCGTCGCCGGGAAAGAGGGGGAAGTCGAGCAGCGGCGGTTCTTCCCGCGGCGGCAGGGGCGCCGGCCGCCGCACGGGTCGCCGCTGCAGGAGCAGGGCCCGGCCGGCCTCCACCCCGATCTCCAGCAACCAGTTTCCATGGCGTCCCGCGATCGCGTCCCGCGCCAGAGCGAGCAGATCGGCGATTTCCCCCCCGACCTCGGGCGTCTTCGCGTCCACCCGAAGCCACAGGACCTCCCGGCCACGCGCGGTTCGCCGCCAGCCCTCCACCAACAGGGGGGCGCCCGCGGCTCCCTGCACCGTGCACCAGGCCTCCAGTTCGAGACGGCGCTGGGCCAGGACGGCCAGGGGAAGGTCCTTGCCCTCGGCGGCGCCGACCCACCGGCGCAGGAAGGGATCGTCGACGCTTCGGGCCAGTTTCTGCAGGCCGCGCGCGATCGCGTCCTTCCGGGCGGCACAGGAAAGGGTGGGGAAGAGGCCGGCGGCGCTGGCGGCGGGAAGATCCTCCAGCGGTGAGGACGAGCGCAACAGGAGGGGTCCCGGTCCCGGCAGGTGCTTCACGAGATCGGCGGCGGCCTGGTCCGCGGCGCGGTCATCGGTGGCGAGGGCGGCCAGCTTGGACGCCGGCAACACCCACGAAGCGGGCACCGGCAGCCCTTCCTGCTTGGCCCGCGCCAGTTCGACCGCCTTGTTTCCATGGCGTTGTCGTTCCTGGATGTCGATGTCGCCGAGGGCGATCCACATGGTCGTGCCCCCGTGGGGGGTCATCGTCCGGAAACGTCGTTCTCGGGCTGGGTGGTTTCGCGATCGAGCACGAGGGTTTCATCCCGGCTGTCGATGATCCGCTGCAACTCGGACTCCAGCTCGTCGCGGTGCCGGAGGAAAGCGGCCATCCGCGCCGGGCGGATGGGCGCGGCCGGCGGCAGATCGAGCTTCCGCGGGTTCAACCACCTGCCCCCCTTCTTCACCCGGTAGTCGAGGTGTGGGGCGGTGGCGGTTCCGGTCATGCCCACATACCCGATCAGGTCTCCCTGCTTCACCTTCTGTCCCACGTGCAGACCCCGCGCGAAGCGCGACAGATGGAGGTAGAAGGTCTCGTAGCCGTTTCCGTGACGAAGCTGGACGAACTTGCCGTTGCCCCGCCGGCGCTCCCTTTTCACCACCGTCCCGTTGGCGGTGGCGTAGACCGGGGTGCCCGAAGGCGCCGCGTAGTCCACCCCGTAGTGGGGACGATAGACATGGTAGACCGGGTGCAATCGACGGGAAGAGAAGTTGCTGCTGATCCGGCTGTACTTGAGCGGCGCGCGCAGGAACTGCTTCTCCAGGCTGCCGCCCTTTTCATCGTAGTAGGCGGGAAAACCCAGTTCGTTCTCGAACAGATAGGCCGAGTACTCGTGTCCCTGGTTGACGAAGTGCGCGGCGAGGATGCGTCCGTCACGGACCTTCTTCCCCTCGCGGGTGAATTCCTCGTAGAGCAGGGTGAAACGATCCCCCTTGCGCAGGTCCCGGAAGAAGTCGATGTCCCAACCGAGGATCTCGCTCAACTGGGTCGCCAACCGGGGATCGGCTCCTTCTTCCCGGAGCGACTCGAAAAGGCTCGAAGTGATGATCCCCTTGACTCCACGGACGGTGCGCTCGAGCCGGTAGGCTCCGATCTCCGGTTTCCACGAAGGGCCCTGCCGGGTGGCGATGAGATAGTGCTCGGCGTCGAGTTCGGCATGGAAGGCGGTCAGGGTTCCATCCTCGTTGCGTTCGATGCGGAAGGTATCGCCCGCCTGCACGCGCCGGAAGTTCGTGTAGGGCTTGCAGGCCTTCACCAGGCCCATGACGTCTTCGTGCGATACCCCGGCCCCGGTCATGGCCACGTAGAAGGATTGGCCCCGGCCGATGTCCACCTCCTCCCAGCGTTCGTTCCCGGCGGTCATGCCGCCGAGGGTGTCACCGGCCGCGCGGGCGTCCGTACCCGAGGCGCCCCCCCCCCGGCCGGCCGACGAGAGGTCGTCTCCCACCCGGGTCAACTCGGTCGGGCTCGACTCCTCCCCGGAAGGGGTCGAGGCCTTGGAGCCGAAGCCGTCCATGCGTGCGTAGATCCACGCCAAGAGCAAGAGGAGAAGGAGAATGCCCAGATAACGTCGCATCGCAACTCCAGGTGGGAGGGTCGGCGGTTCCAGACGGCCCGCGGCGAACGGGCCCACCCTAGCCAGCCTCGCCGGAGGGGGCAAGCGAGAACCAACGTTCACCACGAGGGCGGTTGGATGGCCCCACCGCAGGGACTATCCTTGCCCTGTCCCAGGCAGGAGGCCATCCGATGTCCGATCCCAAGCGTTTCAGCGAAGCCCTCGACTACCACCGCCGGGGCCGTCCCGGCAAGATCCAGATCCGTCCCACCAAGCCCACCGCGACCCAGCACGATCTCAGCATGGCCTATACGCCCGGGGTGGCCGAACCCTGTCTGGAGATCCAGAAGAATCCCCACGACGCGTTCCTCTACACGAATCGGGCCAATCTGGTGGCGGTGGTCTCCAACGGGACCGCCGTCCTGGGCCTGGGCAACATCGGGCCCCTGGCCGGCAAACCGGTCATGGAGGGCAAGGCGGTGCTGTTCAAGCGCTTCGCCGACATCGACGTCTTCGATCTGGAGCTGGATACGACCGATCCCGACGAGATCATCCGCACCTGCGAACTTCTCGAGCCCACCTTCGGAGGCATCAACCTGGAGGATATCAAGGCGCCCGAGTGTTTCTACATCGAGGAGACCCTGAAGAAGACGCTGGAGATCCCGGTCTTCCACGACGATCAGCATGGCACGGCGATCATCGCCGGCGCCGGCCTGCTGAATGCCTGCGAGGTCACCGGCCGCACGATGGAAGAGGTCAAGCTGGTGGTCAGCGGGGCGGGCGCGGCGGGCATCGCCTGCTCGCGCTTCATGGTCCAGTTGGGAGTGAAGAAGGAGAACGTGCTGGTGTGCGATTCGAAGGGGGTCATCCACTCCGGCCGCGACGATCTCAACGAGATCAAGCAGCAGTGGGCGGTGCAGACCGATCGCCGCAGCCTGGCCGACGCCCTCGAGGGCGCGGACGTCTTCCTGGGGGTATCGGTCAAGGGAATCGTCAGCAAGGACATGGTGCGTCGCATGGCCGACCGTCCGATCATCTTCGCGTTGGCCAACCCCGATCCGGAGATCACCTACCAGGACGCGAAGGACGCTCGCAGTGACTGCATCGTGGCCACCGGACGCAGCGACTATCCCAACCAGGTGAACAACGTCCTGGGCTTCCCCTTCATCTTCCGCGGCGCCCTCGATGTGAAGGCCAAGCGCATCACCGAGACCATGAAGGTGGCCGCGGCACAAGCCCTGGCCCGCCTGGCCAAGGAGGATGTTCCCGACGCGGTGCTCAAGGCCTACAACCTCGAGCACCTCGAATTCGGACCGGAATACATCATCCCCAAGCCCTTCGATCCGCGGGTGTTGTGGTTCGTGGCGCCGGCGATCGCCCAGGCGGCCACCGAGGAGAAAGTGGCCCGCGAACCGCTCGAGGATCCCCACGCCTACGCCGAGTCCCTGCGCGCGCGCTTCCAGGCTTCCTACAATCTCATGCAGGCGGTGCGCGTGCGGGCGCAACGCAAGCCGAAGCAGGTGGTCTATCCCCATGGCGCGGACATCCGCTTCATCCGCGCCGCCCGCCGGGTGGTCGACGAGAACATCGGATGTCCCATCCTGCTCGGTTGTGAGGAGGAGATCGAGGAACTCGCCGCAAGCCGGAACATCTCGCTCGCCGGCATCGAGGTGCACAATCCCGTCCTGGAGGACGATTGCCACCGGGAGCTGGCCACGATCCTCTTCCGCCTGCGCGCGCGCAAGGGGATGACCCTCGAGGACGCCCGGCGTTCGTTGCTCGAGCCCAACATGCACGCGGCGATGATGCTGCAATCGGGAAGGGCCGACGCGGTGGTGGGTGGTCTGACCACCTATTATCCCGAGACCATCCGCCCGGCCCTGCAGGTGCTTCCCCTGGAGGAAGGCCGCACCACGGTCATGGCAGCCTACGTGGCGCTGATCGGGCAGCGGCCCTACCTGCTTGCCGACTGCACGGTGAATCGCGAGCCCACCGCCGAGCAACTGGCGGAGATCGCCCTGGCGACGGCGGAGGTCGCGCGCCAATTGCAGATCGAACCCAGGGTGGCGCTGCTCAGCTACAGCAACTTCGGCAGCGCGCGGGGAGGGGAGGTGGACAAGGTCCGCCGCGCGGTGGAGATCTGCCGCGCGAAGGAACCCGATCTCCCCCTGGACGGGGAGATGCACGCCGACACCGCGGTGGTGAAGGAGCTGCTGCAGGAGCGGCATCCCTTCAACCGCCTGGGCCGGTCCGCCAACTGCCTGGTCTTCCCCAACCTCGCCGCGGCGAACATCGCCTACAAGCTGCTGCACCGACTGGGCGGCGCCGAGCTCATCGGGCCCATCCTGAACGGCTTGAGCCGTGCGGTGCACGTGCTGCAGCGCGACGCCGAGGTGGGCGACATCGTCAATCTCACCGCGATCGCGGTGTTGGATGCCCAGCGGAAGGAAGCGCCGCGCGGCCCTTCCTGATCGCCTCCGTGGACCCGCGCCTCGGGACGTGGCCGCCGCCGTCCGGAGGAGGCTCCTCGCGTGCGCCCGTCCCCGGCCGGAGGCCGGGCCCCGCCCAGCGGGCCGGCCAAGGGCGAAGAAAGCGGGAAAACGATCCCGTTGGCGACCAGAGCCTGGAAATGGGCAGGTTCCTTGCTCAATAATGGAGGAGAGGGCTCGCCCGCGGTGTCCCGCTGCGGAGGCCCGTACCCCCATCGACCCATCCGGGAGTTGCCATGAGTCGCCATCGCCGCGCCGGTTCGAAGCGCCTTGCCCTGCTTTTCTGGGGAGTCGCGCTGTTTGCGCTCCCCTCGGCCCACGCCCAGACCATTTCCTCGGCCCTGTCGGCGCCCAGCGCGGCCGCGGGGGGCCTCTATGGGCAGTCGGTCAGCGATGCGGGAGATGTCAACGGGGACGGAGTGGCCGACCTGATCGTCGGTTCCCCCGGCGACAGCCGCGACGGACTCAACCAGGGCAGTGCGGTCATCTTCTTCGGGGGCACCCAGAACCGCCTGCATCTGAACGGCACCCTGGGTCGCGAGGCCTTCGGGTGGTCCGTGGCGGGGATCGGCGATGTCAACGGCGACGGATTCGACGACGTGGCGGTGGGTGCTCCCCTGAACAATGCGATCGGGACCGAGCAGGGGCGCGTCTACGTCTTCTACGGCGGTAGTGCCATGGATGCGGTGGCTGATCTCGTTCTCGACGGCGACCTGCCGGGCGACCGTTTCGGATGGGCGCTTTCCCGGGGCGGTGATCTCAACGGCGACGGCTGGGCCGACTTCCTGGTGGGAGCTCCTCTGGCCAACGCCCCGGCCGCGGACAACGGGGCGGTGTATCTGTACCTGGGGCAGTCCGGCGGTCCCTCGACCAACTATGCCAAGCGTTTCACCGGGGAGATCGGAGGTGATCAGTTCGGCTACTCGGTGAGCGACGTGCCCGACTACAAAGGCGACGGCACTCCCGCCTTCCTGGTGGGCGCTCCCTTCGTCGACCAGCCGGTGCAGAACGGGGGACGGGCCTACCTGTTCTTCGCTGTACCCGGCGGCTTGCCGTCCTCGACCGCCGACGTCGTGTTCAAACCGTCCAGCGGCGACCCGTCCGACATGAATTTCGGCTGGTCGGTGAGCCAGGCCGGGCTCTTCGACGCCGACACGCGCACCGACGTGGTGATCGGCGCGCCCGGCTATCTCGCCGCCCGCGGCCTGGCCGCCATCTACTACGGACAGGCATCCCCGTCGCCCTTGCCTTCGCCCGACCAGATCATCATCGGGGAGACCGGGGGAGACAGTCTGGGGGTCAGCGTGGCCGACGCGGGCGATTTCCTCGGTACGAATCGCACCGAGATCGCGATCGGCGCTCCCTCGCGGGATGTTCCCGGACAGAACGCCGGGGTGGTCTACCTCTTCGAGGGCGGCAGCAGCTACGTCAACGCCAGCCAGGGCCTGGTGGTCGCGCGGGGTGGCCTCGCCCTGATCTCGCCTCCGGGCGACCGCCTGGGAACCTGGGTGAGTTACGCCGGCGACCTCGACGGGGACGGCATCGACGATTTCGCCGTCGGTGCGCCCGATGGCAACAACGCCCAGAACGCCCTCACCGGATACGTGGGCATCGTGTCGTCCAGCGGCACCGCGGTCGCGGCGATCCCGGTGCGCTTGCGGCAGATTCCGCTCGGGAGTGGTCGCATCCGCCTGGAGTTCTCCGGTCCGGCGGCGGGCGCGTCGATGGCCTCGCTGTGGTCGGTGGAAACCGGAGGGGGCCGGCTGCTCGCCGACCTGTCGGGCGGACTCCTCCGCGAGAACGACATATTGGTGGCCGAACTCTCCTCCGCTTCACTCGCCGGGGTGCGGGAAGTGGAGTTGCGCTGGACCCCGGCCGCCGGCTTCGCCGAACAGAGCCAGCGCTTCACCTTGGGTCTTGTGCCCCGGACGCGCTTCCGCTTGCTGCCCCCCTCTCCCAATCCCTTCAATCCCGCCACGGTCGTCCGTTTCGAGTTGCCCGAGCGCATGGACGTGACCCTGCGCGTGCTCGACGTCCGGGGGCGGGTGGTGCGCACCCTCCTGGTGGGCCCGGCGGGTCCCGGGCGGCTCGAGCTGCGTTTCGACGGGCGCGACGACCGGGGCCGCATCCTGGCCACCGGGGTCTACCACCTGGTGCTGGAAGGCGAAGGGATGCGCAGCTCGACCCGCGCGGTGCTGGTGAAGTAACCGGCGATCGGGTCCCCGGGCCCGCGCTCCTTTTGCTTTTTCTTGGAAAACTCACCCGAAAACCGTGGGATCGGCTGCCGCCGGTGGCGTGTCCCTTGCACATCCCCCCCACGGTGATCCGCGGTGCTCCCCGGTGGGCGGATCCGAAGTCGTGATCCTTGGGGCGGGTATGCCAAAAACCATTGAAAAGAACCAACTTCCGGCGATCCACGGGGATGGCCAGGACAACCGGCGCACGGTGCGGCCCACCCGTCTGATCTCGCTCACTGCGATGATCTGCGGTGTATTGCGCAACAGTGCCCGTTTTTCCTGGTTGGACCGCGAAGTCTACCATCAGACCGTGGTGCTCCAGCAGGTCCTGGTCGATCTGGCCAAGGAGGAGCCCTTGGTGCTGGAATTCACCCGGAAGGGGCTGGTCCTGGGCGAGGAGAAGATGGAGGACCTGCCCAAGGCGGTGCGGCAGTTCCACGCCATGGCGGGCCGGAAGTCGATCCGCGAGCTGGTCTTCACCAGCGAGGTCACCGCGGGTGAGCTCATGGCCCTGCTCAGGTTGCTGCAGAACCGGAGCAGCCTGGTGTTCCTGGAAGACCGCAAGAAGATGCCGCACATCGAGATCCGCCACGAGATGGGCGATGACAGCATCGAACTGCCCGACGAGGACGGCTATCCGTCGATCCGCATCACCGGGCAGAGCCGCGTTCGCCACATGCTCGACAAGGGCGAGAAGGAAGGCGACGCGGTCCGGGACCTGGTGACCGGCATCACCGGCGCCATCGACGCCATCACCGCCGCGCGCCAGAAGAAGGAAACGACCAGCGAGGATGTCCAGCCCCTGAGCGATCTCGTGCACCAACTTCACGAGGCGACCGAGGTCGCGCTGATCCTGGCCAGCCTGCGCGCGCACGATCCGTACACCTACGACCATTCGATCAACGTGGGGCTGTTGTCCATCGCCCTGGCCCGTGCCATCGGGTGGACGGGTGTCGACCTCTCCGAGTTCGGAGTCGCCGCGCTCATCCATGACGTGGGCAAGCTGTATACTCCGCTGGACGTGTTGAACAAGCCAGGCCGCTTCACCCCCCAGGAGTGGGTGGTGATGAAGCGTCACCCGGTCGACGGGGCGGAGATCCTCAAGGAGGCGGGGGTCGGCAGCGAGTTGGCCCAGCGCATCGCCCTGGAACATCATACCAACCCCGATGGAACCGGATACCCTCCGCTTCCCTATTCCGCCGATGATCTGCACACCGGGTCGAAGATCGTGAAGATCGCCGACTGCTACGACGCCTTCACCACCATCCGCCCCTACCGCAGCCAAGCGCGTCCCTTCGAAGTGCTCAAGATGCTGAAGAAGCAGGAGGGCACCCAATTCGATCCGGAGCTGGTGGAGATCTTCGTGGAGATGATGGGAGTCTATCCCATCGGCAGCGTGGTGAAGCTCAAGAGTGGGATGATCACCCTGGTGGTCCAGACCAATCTCGAGTTGCGCGATCGACCGGTGGTGCGCGTGCTCCAGGATGAGAACGGCCGCAAGCCCAAGACCACCCAGCTCATCGATCTCTCCGAGAAGGATCCGGTCACCGGCGAGTATCTCGACGAGGTCGTCGAGTGCATCGACCCGGTCATCCGCAACATCCCCATCGGCCGGTACGTCTGAGCCTTCGCCTCGATCGGGATCCGCCCGGTGCCCCATGCTCGTATCGCATCGGCGGCGCCCTCGTGCGTCCTTCCCCCCGGAACCGGATGCCCCCTGCGGTCCGGGGCGACTTGCCCTATGATGGGGCGGACATGACCGCTTTCTCCTCGTCATCTGTCCGCGGGCACCCTCTCCGGGTCGAACTGCACCTGCACCTGGAAGGTTGCCTCAGCGCAGCGCGTGCCCGCCAGCTGTGGAAGCAACGACCCGAGGTGGGTCCTCCCCCGCGCGGGGGGTTGACCGCAGAGGGATGGGCCTTCGAAGGGCTCGACCAATTCCTGCATCTCTTCGGTTGGGCGGTTCGCCTGCTTGATGGTCCGGCGGCCTACCTCCAGTTGCTCGACGACACCATGGATCGCCTCGAGGAACAGGGCGTCGTCTACGCCGAACTCTTCGTGTCCTTCGGGGTGATGCGCTGGCTCCATCGCGATCCCCGGCCGGTGGTGGAGGCGCTGGCCCATCGGGCGCAGGAGCGCGCCGCCAAGGGGGGGGTCGACCTGCGCTTCGTCGCCGACGGGGTCCGCCAGTTCGGGGTGGACGCGGCACACCAGGTCGTCGAGGACGCCATCGAGTTGAGGAGCCACCGCGTGGTGGGTTTCGGACTGGGCGGCGACGAGACCGCGATGGAGGCCGCGACCTTCGTCCCGGTGTTCCGCCGGGCCCGGGAGGCGGGCCTGGGTCTCAGCCTGCACGCCGGAGAGGGGGATCGGCCCGAGGCGGTGGCGCAGGCCCTCGAATTGGGCGTGGCCCGCATCGGGCACGGTATTGCCGCGGCGACAGATCACGCGCTGTTGGCCCGTCTGGCCCAGGCGGAGGTCACGGTGGAGGTCTGTCCCACCTCGAATGAGCGCACCGGGATCTGGTCCAAGGATCGTGGCACCCATCCCGTGCGCGCGATGGCGGATCAGGGTGTGAGGGTATGTCTGGGCAGCGACGATCCTGCGTTCTTCGGAGCCTGGTTGCAGGACGAATGGGAACGCTGCGCGGCCGAGGGGGTTTCCCGCGAGGAGCTGGAAGAATGGAACGAAAACGCCGCGCGGGCGGCGTTCCTGTCCGAGGAAGAACGGAGCCGCCTGCTGCGCAAGGTGCGAGGCGAGGAGAACCAAGGGTGATCACTCTCTATTCGTGGAATGTCAATGGGGCGCGGTCGGTCTACCGCAAGGGCTTCATGGACTGGCTGGAAGAGGTTCGCCCCGACATCCTCTTCCTGCAGGAAGTGCGGGCCGAGCACGGGCAGGTCGCGGGGGAAATGGCCCATCCCCCCGGCTACCACGTCTGGTGGAATCCCTCCAGGACGAAGAAGGGCTACAGCGGTACCGCACTCTACTCGCGCGTCGAGCCGCGCTCGGTGCACTTCGGCACCAGGGTGAAGAAGTACGATGGCGAGGGCCGCACCATCGTGGCCGAGTACGACGAGTTCTTCGCGGTGGGAGGCTACTTCCCCAACGGGGGCAACGAACACCTCCGGGTTCCGTTCAAGCTGGGCTTTACCCGGGCCTTCCTGCGCCGGTGTGAGCGCCTGCGCGAAGAGAAACCGGTGATCTTCTGCGGCGATGTCAATACCGCCCACCACGAGATCGACCTTGCCCGGCCGCAGGCCAACCGCAACACCACCGGTTTCTTGCCCGAGGAGAGGGCGCTGCTGGACAAGTTCGTGAAACAGGGGTATGTCGATGCCTTCCGATCGTTCCATCCCGGCGAGCCGGGCCACTACACCTGGTGGTCCCACCGCATGCAGGCGCGGCAGCGGAACGTGGGCTGGCGGATCGACTACTTCTGGGTGGTCCGAGAGTGGATGGATCGCGTCGACCACTGCTTCCACTGCCCCGAGGTGCCCGGAAGCGACCACTGCCCGGTCGGTCTCCGCCTGAAGGACTGACGCGATGCAGTGTCCCCTGTGCGCCGCCTCCCAGGCCGCGTGCCGGTTGCCAGATCACAACGGCGCCTGGTGGCAGTGTCCGGACTGCCGGCTCATCTTCCTGCCCGAGGTCTTTCATCCCACGCCGTCGGAAGAACGCGCGCGATACCTTCTGCACCATAATTCGGTGGAGGACGAAGGTTACCGCCGGCATCTCGAAAAGACCCTGGAGCCGTTGGTGCGGGCGCTGGAGGACGATCCCCCTCCCGGCGCAAAGCCATTGCAAGGCCTGGACTTCGGAAGCGGGCCCACATCGGCCGCCGCGGCGCTCCTTTCCTCCTGCGGTCTGCACTGCTCGAGTTATGACCTCCATTTCGCGAACCACCCGTGCCGGCTCGAGCGGGACTACGACTTCGTGGTGGCGATCGAGGTGGTCGAGCATTTCCGCCGGCCGGATGCCGGCTGGCATCTCCTCGACCGTCTCTTGCGTCCGGGTGCCTGGCTCGCCGTTTCCACCCTGCTCTACACCGGCGACATCGACTTCCAGCGTTGGTGGTACCGGCAGGATCCCACCCACTTGTGCTTCTACCGGGAAGAGACGATGGAATGGATCGCGGGTCGCTTCCGCTGGAGCCTGCGCAAGGTGGGAGAGAACGTGCACTTGTTCCACAAGGGGAGATGAGGCCGGGTCTACAGCAGGTTCTCCTGGACGAAGCGCCGGGCGAGGTAGTGTCCGATCCCCAGGCCGATGAGGCTCAGGAAGAACGCCAGGCCCATGCCGGCCGCACGTCCCATCATCCAGCCCAGCCAACTGCCGGCCGCCCCGCCCATGAGGGTGAGCATATGGTTCATCATCGCGGGTCGTCCCTACTTGCTCCCGCCGCGCCGCGTCACGGGGATTCGTGGCCCGGTGCGGCGAACCCTTTCCGGCTGCGTCAGGGCATCCGGTCCCGCGGGAATTGCATCATCCGTGCCGGGGATCAGTCTTCCAGGACCGACTGCAGGCGCTCTTTTTCGGCTGCAATCGCGGCGTCGTCGATCTTGGCGAAGAGGATGCCGGGATTGCCCAGGGGATGGCCCTCGGGAAGCATCCAGTCTCCTCGCACCCACCCGTCCTTCCACAGTTCGTCTTCGAGCTTCAGGGCATCCCACAGCTTCTGCATGGAGAAGGGGAGGACCATCGCCCAGAGTCCGGCGAAGGCCCGCAGGAACTGCGAGCACACGTAGAGCGTGGTGCCGCATCGACCCATGTCGTTCTTGCGGGTCGACCAGGGTTGCTCCTCGTCGAAGTACTGGTTGGCCCGCTTGCTCAAGAGCAGGAGGGTCTCGCTGGCCGCGCGCAACTGGAAGCTCTCCATCTGGACCCGCGCCTTCTCGGCGGCTTCCTCGATCGCGGCCAGGGCCTCGCGGTCATTGTCGTTCAGCTCCCCGCGCGGGGGTACCTTCCCGTCGAAATAGCGGGTGACGAAGGTCACGGTGCGGTTGACGAAGTTGCCCACCACGTCGGCCAACTCGTTGTTGTGACGGGCCTGGAAGTCGTCCCAGGTGAAGTTGGTGTCGCGTGATTCGGGCAGGTTGCGGGCCAGGCAGTACCGCAGGCTGTCCGGAGGAAAGCGCTCCAGGTAGTCGGGAAGCCACACCGCGTAGCCGCGCGAGGTCGAGAGCTTGCGGCCCTCGAGGTTCAAGAACTCGTTGGCCGGCACATTGTCGGGCAACACATAGGGCTCGCTGTGCGCGTGCAGCATCGCGGGAAACAGCAGAGCGTGGAAGACGATGTTGTCCTTGCCGATGAAGTGGATCAGGCGGGTGCCCTCGTCCTGCCACCAGGTGCGCCAGGCCTCGGGGTCGCCTTGCTGCCGCGCCCACTCGCGGGTGGCCGAGATGTATCCGATGGGCGCCTCGAACCACACATAGAGAACCTTTCCCTCGTGGTCTGGGAGGGGGACGGGAACGCCCCAGTCGAGATCGCGGGTGACCGCGCGGTCGCCCAGCCCCCGTTCGAACCAGCCCCGGCAGTAGTTCAGCACGTTCTCGCGCCAGTCCGCGTGGCTCTCGATCCACTCCTGCAGGTGGGGCTGCATGTCGCCCATGGGCAAGAACCAGTGCTCGCTCTCCTTCAGGCCGACCGGGGTGCCGTCCACCACGCTGTGGGGCTCGATCAGCTTGTCGGGTTCCATCTGCGATCCGCAGGCCTCGCACTGGTCGCCCCGCGCGCCCTCGGTGCCGCAGTAGGGGCAGGTTCCCTCGACGTAGCGGTCGGGCAAGAAGCGCTGGGCCTTCTCGCTGTAGAACTGCAGGGTGGTCTTCTGCTTGAGGATGCCCTGGCCGTGCAGGTCGAGGAAGAAGCCCTGGGAAGTCTCGTGGTGGATCGGGCGGCTGGTCTGCGAGTAGTTGTCGAAGACGACGCCGAGCTGCTCGAAGCTCTCCTTCATCATGGTGTAGTTGCGGTCGACCAGTTCCTTCGGGGTGATGCCTTCCTTCTCGGCGGCAAGGGTGATGGGGACGCCGTGCTCGTCGCTCCCGCAGATGAACAGCACCTCGTCGCCATGCAATCGCTTGAAGCGCACGTAGATGTCGGCGGGTACGTACACCCCCGCCAGGTGACCCAGGTGGATGGGCCCATTGGCGTAGGGCAAGGCGGCGGTGACCAGGGTGCGTTGGAACTCGCTCACGAAATCCTCCTCGAGGAAGGGCGCCGGCTCGGCCCCGTTCCCCATCGATCCGGGCCCGGTCGGGCCCGCGCGCTTGGCGATGGGCCTATTCCAGTCCCATTTCCTCCATGTCCTCTTCGCTGAAGCCCAGGTAATGGGCCAGCTCGTGCCACACCGTCAGGCGGATCTCTTCCTCCAGGCTCGCTGCGTCGGGGCAGATACGCTCGAGGTTCTTCTGGAAGAGGAGGATCACCCCGGGCTCCTGGACCGCGTCGAAGACCGAGCGGTCGAGACGGTGGGCTCCCACGAAGAGCCCCAGCAGGTCGGGAGGGAAGGGTTCCTCCTCCTCCTGTTCGGGCTGGACCATCTCCCATTCGGGGAGGTCCTTCACCGCCAGGGCCACTTCATCCAACGCCTCCTGGAACTGGGAGGGAAGCGCGGAGACCGCGCGCTGGATCACCTGCTGCATGACCTCGGCGGAGACGCGATAGGGCATGGGGTAGATCTCCGGCGCCAGGGTGGACGCCTGCCGGTACCCGCGACGCGCTCCGATCTCGTCGCCGAGGAACTCGTGGATCTGGGCGAAGAGGTTCCACGCGTCCGCGAAATCGGCGACCTCGTGCACGAGCTGGGTGACCAGCTTCTTGGCCTCGTCCATCTCCCACAGTCGAAAGCGGCTGGAGGCCTCATAGTAGCGCTGCAGGTGCGGGCTCTCGCAGCCCAGGCGCCGCGCCTTCAGGGCCGCCTCCAGGCAGACCCGGCTGAAGCCGGCCTGGTGGGCGGCGACGGCGCGGGCCAGGGCCACGTCCCCATCCTCGGGGTGGGAGCGTTCCAGGAGCATGGCCAGCTCGAGCCCCTCGAGGACGTCGCCATCCTCCAGGGCGGCGTAGACCTCGGCGAGCTCGTCGTTGGAAGGACCGGCGGGAGGCTTTGTGTCGTCGACCAAGGGAGGCTCCTTCGTGGGGCCGCTAGTGTAGGGCGCCGGGGCTTTGGCGGCAAGCGGGGGCGGCAGGGAGATTCCTTTCTGGGCCTTTGACGAGGTGGAAGCTATGCTGGAGCGGTCATGGACCAGGTCATCGTCTTCGCCACCCTTGTGATCGCGCTCGGGGTCTTCTTGTGGGGCCGCTGGCGCCCCGATCTGGTGGCGGTCACCGCCCTGATGGTCCTGGCCCTCACCCGGGTGGTTCCGGCCGACCGGGTCTTCGCCGGCTTCGGGAACGAAGCGGTGATTTCGGTGGCGGCGATCTTCATGATGGGCCGCGCGGTCGAGAAGGCGGGCCTGACCGAACCCTTGGCCCAGTGGCTGAAGAAGCTCGGCGGTGGGGTCGTCGGGCAGAACTTCGCCCTGTTCGGCAGCACCGCGTTCCTTTCCAGCACCATGAACAACACCGGGGCCCTGGCCATCCTCATGCCCCTGTCGATTCGCCTGGCCAAGGATGCCCGCCGCATGGCCTCGAAGGTGCTGATGCCCCTGGCCTTCGCCTCGCTGCTGGGGGGGCTGATCACGGTGATCGGCACTCCGCCGAACATCCTGGTAGCACAGCTTCGGGCCGAGCATCTGGGCGAGCCCTTCCACTTCTTCGATTTCACCCTGGTGGGCCTGGGATCGACCCTGGTGGGCCTGGTCTTTTTGTCGTTGGTGGGGTGGCGTCTACTTCCCGCCCGGCGCGGGGCGGCATCCACCCGCGACTTCTATCGCATCGGCAGCTATTTCGCCGAGGTGGTCGTCCCGGTCGGCAGCGAACTGGTGGGCAGGCCGTTGTCGTACTTCTCCCACCTGAACGTCGACGTGAACGTGGTGGGACTCCTGCGCAAGGGGCAGAGGATTCCCGCCCCCGCGCCGGAGGAGATCCTGCAGGGAGGAGATGCCCTGCTGGTGGAGGCCACCAGCGAGGAGTTGCGCAAGCTGCTGCGGACCGGCGAGCTGCAACTGGGTCCGGACCGGCGGATCGCCGAGAACGAGCTGGGTTCGGGGGAGATCCTCCTGCAGGAGGTGGTGATCACCCAGAGTTCGCCCCTGGTGGGCCGCACCGCCCGGGACATGGCCTTGCGCAGCCGCATGGGTCTGAACGTTCTGGCCATCCATCGCTGGGGCGAGAGCATCGTCGACCGACTCCGGGAGACGCCGTTCGCCCCCGGTGACGTGCTCCTGGTCCAGGCGCGGGCGGAGGAATGGGGCGAAGCGCTGCACGATCTGCGCCTTCTGCCCTTGCGCGAGCGCGACATCGAGCTGGTCTCGACTCCCCGGGCGCTGAAATGCCTGGTGATCTTCGCGGGAGCGGTGGTGGCGATTGCGACGGGGACCTTGTCGTTGGGAGTGGCCTTCACCGCGGCGGCGGTGCTGATGATCCTCACCGGGGTCTTGTCGCTGAAGGAGGCCTACAACGCGGTCGACTGGCCGGTGATCATCCTGCTGGGGGCCACTCTTCCTTTGGGCTGGGCGCTGGAGAGCAGTGGGGGCGCGGAGACGATCGCCGACCTGTTGATGCACCTGGAGCCCAGCGCGCCCGGCTACGTCCTGGTGGGAACGGTGCTGGTGGTGACCATGCTCCTGTCCAATCTCATCAACAACGCGGCGACCGCGGTGATCATGGCTCCCATCGCCTTCCGCTTCGCCCTGCAGACCGGGGTGAATCCGGACACCTTGTTCATGGCGGTCGCAGTCGGTGCGTCCACCGCCTTCCTGACCCCCATCGGGCACCAGTGCAACCTGCTGGTGCTCGGCCCGGGCGGCTACCGCTTCTCCGATTACTTCCGCTTGGGGGTTCCCCTGTCGATCCTGGTCATCCTGGCCGCGGTGCCACTGATCCTGTGGGTGTGGCCGCTGCATCCGTGAGGAAGCCGGGAGCGCCGGTTTTCCCCCGGTGGGGTTTGGGGTTATCTTCCAGACTTCCCGGATCCGGGTTTCCCACTGTCTTCCCCTGAGGATGTCATGACGCATCGTGCAGGTAGCGAGCGAAGAGGCGCGGGCCGGTGGGCCCTGATCGTCCTGCTGCTGGTGGTGGCACCGCTTGTGCCGGGGTTTTCTTCGGCCGTCGCCGGGCCGCCCCCGGGAGGGGGCGAACGGCCCCTTTTCACCCCCCCGGAGATCGATGAGAACGCGGTCACCGCCCAGCTTCTGGCCGAGACCACCGCGGTCGTGCCCGGGCAGGAGCTCGTGCTGGGCCTCCACCTGCACATGAAGCCGGGCTGGCACACCTACTGGCAGAACGGCGGTGACGCCGGTCTGCCCACCACCATCGATTGGATGCTTCCCGAGGGCTTCGAGCCCGGACCCATCGACTGGCCGGTGCCGCACCGCTACGTCGAGGTGGGAAACATCGTCACCTACGGCTACGCCGACGACACGGTGCTGCTGGTGAGGATGAAGGTTCCCCCCGATCTGCAGGTGGGCACCACGGTCGAACTGAAGGCCCGGGTCGACTGGCTACAGTGCAAGGAACTGTGCGTGCCCGGCGAGGCGAGGGTGAGCCTGCGCCTTCCGGTGGAGACCCGCGCTACGAAGGATCCGGCGACGGCGCCGCGGTTTGCCGCCGCGCGAGCGCGGCTGCCTCGACCAGTGTCGGCTTATCCCGGCTTGAGCGCCCGCTCCTACCTCAGTCTGAACGCGGTGCCGCCGGGCCAGACCGCCTACGTGGCCTTCGTGCTCGAAGGGCTGTCCTTGTCCGGGGAGGCGGAGATCACCTGGCTGCCCGAGCTGCATCCGCCGGTCACCTTGGGCGAGGCGACGGTGGAGCGGAGCAGCGGGTCGCTGAGGGTGGTGGCGCCGTTGCAGGTCGATGAGGACGCCACGCCAGGCAGTACCGGGAAGCTGGCCGCGGTGCTGAAGGTGGTCGATGGCAAGCGGCGCTGGGCTTTTCAGTTGGAGGAGACCGTACCGGTGGCCGCCGAGGGCCAGGCCCTGCGGTCGCAGCACGAGGAGATCTTCCGCGGGGTCCTGCAGGGGGTGGACGAGATCGGCGTCGGCGCGCTCCCGGGAAGTTCCGGGGGCGAGGTGGGTGCTTCTGGCGGTTCGGGGGCGAGGGAAGCCGAGGCGTACCAGCCGACCGGCTCGATCTGGCGCTACCTGCTCCTGGCGTTGATCGGCGGAATCATCCTGAACATCATGCCCTGCGTGTTGCCGGTGTTGTCGTTGAAGGTGATGGGTTTCGTGAGCCACGCCGATCGCGATCGCGCGACCGTGTTCCGTTTGAGCCTGATGTTCGCCGCCGGCGTGCTGGCGAGCTTTGTGACCCTGGCCACAGTGGTCATCGCATTGCAGCGGGCCGGCGCGTTGTTGGGCTGGGGCTTCCAGTTCCAGAACCCGGTCTTCGTGGTGGTGATGGTGGCGGTCGTCTTCGGTTTCGGGCTGAATCTCTTCGGCCTGTTCGAGATCGTGCCCCCGGTGGGCCGGATCGGCGGGGGCAAGGGCCAGTACACCGAGCAGTTCTTCAACGGGGTGCTCGCAACCATCCTGGCCACTCCCTGCAGCGCCCCCTTCCTGGGAACCGCCCTCGGATTCGCCTTCACCCAGCCGGCCGCGGTGATCCTGGCCATCTTCCTGACCATCGGGGTCGGCCTGGCCCTGCCCTACGTGTTGCTCTCGATCAACCCTTCTTGGCTGCGCTTCGTGCCCAAGCCGGGGATGTGGATGGAGCGCTTCAAGCAGTTCATGGGCTTCCTGTTGATGGCGACCGCGGTGTGGCTGTTGTGGGTGCTGGGAAAGCAACTGGGCGGCGACGGGGTGATCCGGGTGCTGTGGTTCCTGCTGGTGCTGTCGCTGGTGCTGTGGATCCACGGGGCCTTCCTGTCGTTGTCGGCCTCGCGAAGACGGCGGATCGTGGTGTGGCTGCTCACCCTGATCCTGCTGGCGGCGGGATGGAAGTACTTCCTGGGCGACACCCTGTCGAGCGAGGGCATGGCGCGGGCCGCGGACCAGCAGACCGGGCAGGCGCACCGGCCCGGCGGGCGGGAGTGGGTGCCGTTCAGTCCCCGGAAACTGGAGAGCATGGTCCGGGGGGGGAAGACGGTCTTCCTCGATTTCACCGCCGCGTGGTGTCTCACCTGCAAGGCCAACGAGAAGGCGGTGATCGATACCGACGCGGTCAACGCCAAGTTCGACGAGTTGAAGGTGGTCACCATGGTGGGGGACTGGACGCAGAGGGACCCGGAGATCTCGAAGATGCTGCGCAAGTACGGGCGCAGCGGGGTGCCCTTCTACGCGGTGTTTCCCGCCGGCCGTCCGGACGAACCGATCGTTCTGCCCGAGGTCATCAACAAGTCGATGGTCATCGAGGCGCTGGAGAAGGCGGGGCCGAGCCGATGAAGGAAGGGGAGATCGGCTTCTGGGACGAGCGCGCCCATGACGCATCGTACCGTGCGCAGATGGAGATTTCTCCAGGCGAGTATATCGACGGCGAGGTGTGGCTGGCGGCGTGGAAGGAACTGCTGCCTCCCCTTCAGGGCAAGACGGTGCTCGATTGCGGCAGCGGGATGGGGGCGATCGCCGCCTGGTGTGCCCAGCAGGGAGCGACGGTCATCGGCTTCGACATCGCCCAGGAGATGGCCCGCCTGGCGACCAGGTATGCGCGTCACCACGGCTGTGAAGTGTCGATGCTCGCCTCGACCTTCGAGGAATTGCCCCTGGCCGATGCCAGCGTCGATCTCGCGGTCGGCCAGTACATCCTGCACCACACCGAGGTCGACCGCTCGGTCGACGAACTCCGGCGGGTGGTCAAGCCCGGGGGCATGGCGCTGTTCGTGGAGAACATGGCCCTGAACCCCCTGATCCGCCGCTACGTCACCTCCTCGTTGTTCGAGGAGGGCGTATTCCGCGAGGGCTCGCCCGAGGAGTGCCCCATCCTGCCGGAGCGGGTGGATCACATGCGGCGGGTTTGCCGCGCGGTGCGCCTGCACTGGCCCAGCTTCGTGTTCTTCGAGATCCTCTTCGACCGTCTGCCGGTGGTTCCGCGCCGAGCGGGACGCTGGCTGGACGATCGGCTCTACCCCGTCTTGAAGGGCCATCCGAAGCTGCTGAGAAACAGCTACTTCGCGGTGGTGGAGATGGGGTTCTAGGGGACGTTCGTCCCGTCAGTGACGGATCTGGATCGTGGTTCCCTCGGCCGGATAGTGTGCATGCCACTTGTTCGGGCTTCCCGGGTGCTCGAGGTGGATGTGGATCGAGGGGATGCCGTCGCGGACCTCTGGTTGGAACTTGTCCCAGACCACCCCGGGTGACAGGGAGAATCCGGTCGCGGCCTGGAGGTCGGCGGCGGTCTGCGGCAATGAGCCGTTCATGATCTGGTAGTCTTCGATCTGCAGGAAGATGGTGTGCAGATCGCTCTTCATGCTCGCGTCGTAGGTCCGCGCGCGCATGGAGGAGTAGCTGGGGATCGCGATGGCGACCAGGATGCCGAGGACCACGATGACGACCATGAGTTCGACGAGGGTGAATCCTTGTTGTTTCGAAGTTCTTGTCATCATGGTTGTACCACCTTCCCTTGACCAGGTGCACCCAGGTTCCAGCAGGAAGCGCGCCAGACACGGGGAGCGACGGCGTTCCCGGACGGATGAGGCACCATGGGGACGTCCGGGAACGCCGGCTCCGTGCGGCAATGAGGATCCTGGGCGGAAGGTGGGGGATTCACCCCGCGCAATCGGGGGAAAGTCCGCACGCCAAGGGTTGGGGGCGCGGCTGGAGGGCCCTTCCGTGGTGAACTGGCCCGCTTCCTGCGCTTCGGGTTCCGTTCCCTCGACCTTCCCTCGCCGCCGCAAGGAGCCCTGCGATGAACACCCGGCTGGCCGTACCGCCTCAGTTCGAGGTGGTCCGTGACCAGGATGAAACCATTCTCTGGGTCGGCCGGCCCCGTTTCCTCGTCTTCATCCTGGGTGGCGTTCCCTTCCTGATGATGGGGCTGGTGTGGGGGGCCATCGACTACTTCGGGTTCATCCGTCACATGCCGAGCCAGATGATCGGCTTCGCCATCCCCTTCTTCGCCCTGCACCTGATGCCGCTGTGGCTCTCGGTGTTGAACTTCGCCCGGTTGATCCTGGTCCACCGGAACACCTTCTACGCATTCTCCGACCGCCGGGTGATGATCCGCAGCGGGTTCTGGGGCACCGATTTCCGGACGATCGACTACGATCGGATCTCCGAGGTCGAGGTCAATGTGAACCCGGTGGAGAACCTTCTTGGCGTGGGAAGCATTGTGATCGATTCGGGCCGGAGGGGCCGGCCCGTCGGTGACGCCTTCGTGGGCATCGAGAAGCCCTACGAGGTGTTCAAGCGGCTCAAGGAAGTGGCCGTCGACATCAAGACCGACTGGAACTACCCCAACGCCCTGCGACCAGCCACAAATCCCGGTTACGCCACCGAGTACGTCGAACGCTGAGATCTTACGGGTCCAGATCCCTCATTGTCTTTCCCCGTCGCCGCGACCTCTGCTATCGTGGTCGCTCCCCCACGGAGAAGGACCTCCATGAAACCACGCGTGGACGCCCCGCAAGCAGTGGTCCTGACCCTCATGCTCGTGGCGATGGGAAGCCTCCTGCTGCTGCAGTTGCTCATGCAGCAGGATCTCTACTTCATCAACAAGTTCTTCCTCGACCACGACTACGACTCCTTCTACAACGCGTCGGTCTTCGTCTCCAAGGGCGGAAGTCCCTACATCGTTCCCGGATATGTCATGCCGCCGCTTGCGGCGTTCCTCAATGTTCCGTTGACCTCTCTGCCGTTTGCGGTCGCCCGGGTCCTCGTGTCCCTCGGGTCCTTCGTGGCGATGATGGCGTCGCTGCTGATCGTGCACCGGAATCCTCAACCCTCCCGACCGCGACCGTGACCTCTCCTCCCTGGTCATCGCCGCGGTCATCCTCCTGTTCAGCGATCCCTACTACTTCCTCTTCGACCGGGGAAACATCGATGCCGACGTGCTTCTGCTCCTGTGTGCGGGAGTCTATTTCCTCCGCAAACACGATCTGTTGGCGGGATTCTTCTTCGCCCTCGCGATTGCGTCGAAGGTCTATCCCATCCTGATCGTGGTTCCCCGGGTGGCACGCCGCCGTTGGCGGACGCTCTGGTTCCTGGCCGCGGCGATGTCGGTGCTGGTCCTGCTGGGGGCGGTCCTGCCGCACCTCCTCCCCGGGCTCGGCCTGTTCATGGTGATGGTGGGGATCCCCCACGTTCGGTGCCCTTGACATTATAGTTGACCGGTTGTATATATGCTCCCATGGGAAGAACGAGTGATGCCCGGCAGCGGCTGCTGGAAAGCGGCGTGGAGTTGATGCACGAGAGGGGTTACACCGCCGTCGGGGTCGGAGAGCTCTGCGCCCGCGCCGGGGTCAACAAGGGCAGCTTCTACTACTTCTTTCCCTCCAAGCAGGATCTCGCCCTCGGGGTGATCGACCGCATCGCGGCCACCACCCGGGACCCGCTGGTCGAAATGGCCGATGGCAGTGATCCTCCGCTCCAGCGCTTCCAGGACTTCTTCCGGACGATCTATCTGCGCCAGAAGGAGATGCGGGATCAGGCGGGGAAGATGCTCGGATGCCCCCTGGGAAACCTGGCGTTGGAGATGTCCACCCGGGATCCGAAGCTGCGCCGCAAGCTCGAAGAAGTCTTCGGGCAGTACCTCCGCAGCTTCCAGAAGGTCCTGGACCAGGCGGTCCAACGGGGTGAACTCCCCCCGCAGGATACCGGTCGGGCCGCCCGGTCGGTGATGGCCCTCCTGGAGGGAGCCATCCTGATGGCGAAGACCGCGGATGATCCCGAGTTCCTCAACGGCCTCGAACACGAGGCGCTGCGGCTGGTCGGGTGTTCCGGCAGGGAATGAAACGACAGGGTCTGTTTTTTTCAGGCCCCAAAAGATGACCGGTCAACTATGACCGCTCGAAGCAACCATCGAAAGGAAGAGAGTCCATGAATGCACTCAAGATCCAGGGAGCCACGGCCCTGGTCACCGGAGCCAACCGAGGCATCGGGCGGGCGATCACCCAGGCGCTGCTGGACCGGGGCGCGGCCAAGGTCTACGCGGGGGCGAGAAACCCCGAAACGCTTTCCGGCGGGAAAGACCCGGCGGCGGGAAGGCTCGTTCCCCTGCGGCTGGACGTGACCGACGAGGGCCAGGTCGAGGCCGCCGCCCGGACCGCGGACGACATCTCGATCCTGGTGAACAACGCCGGCGTGGCGCTGGGGGGGTGGATCGATGATTCCTCTCTCGTGGAGAACGCGCGCCGGGAGATGGAGGTGAACTACCTGGCCCCTTTGAGGCTGATCCAGATCTTCGGTCCGGTGTTGGCCCGCGGCGACGGGGGCGCCATCGTGAACATCGCGTCGGTGGCCGCCCTGACGAGCTTCCCGTTCTTTCCCACCTACAGCGCATCGAAGGCGGCGGTGCATTCGTTGACCCAGGCCTCCCGCCTGCTCCTGGCCGGCCAGGGAATCCGGACGATCGGCGTCTATCCGGGTCCGGTGGACACCGACATGGCCAAGGAGATCGAGATGGAGAAAGCGACGCCGGAGAGTGTCGCCGTCGCCATCCTGGACGGCATCGAGGCCGGCCACGAGGAGATCTTCACCGATCCCTTCGCCCGGCAGTTCGGAGAGCAGTTCCAGGCCTCTCCGAAGGCTTCCGAACGACAGATGGCTGCCATGGTGGCACAAGAGGCGTAGGGAGCCTCGGCTGGAGACGCGCTCCCGTCAGTGCTCCAGGCCGGCATCTCCCCGGTATTCGCTGGGGGTGATGCCGGCGAGGCGATTTGGATCATCACCGCCGGCGATCTCTTCCTGAGCAACACCGTTCGGACCCACCGGGTGGGCTTTGGAGTAGAGGGCCTGGTATCGGGACGGGACAGGCTCTCGAATCCACGAAACGTCGCGAAGTGGGCCGATCGGATTGCTCATTTTCGACTCCGCTCTTAGTCTGTTCGTGTTGTCCTCTTTGGGTCCCTTTCCCCGCAAGCCCTCATTCCCCGCGGCATCATCAGGAGATCTCCATGAGCCGGACCGTGGTGATCTGGGGGTTGCAGTTCCGAGTTTGTCACCATCTCCTCTGGGAGAGCCGCATGGAAGACGCCCTCGCCGGATGCGGCTTCGGGGTTCCTCCGGAGCCGGTCCCTCAGGAGGGAATGATCCCCTTGCCCGGCCCACCGCGAAGCGGTGCACGCCGGAGAATCCCGGAATGGACCTTTGATCGGAAGCATCCTGTCCCACTATGAAATCCTCGAGCAGCTGGGTCAGGGTGGCATGGGCGAGGTCTGGCGGGCCCGCGATACCGCCCTGCAACGGGAGGTGGCGCTGAAGCTGCTCCCGGCCGCTCTCGCCCGCGACGCCGAGCGTATCGCCCGTTTTCGGCGCGAGGCGAAGCTCTTGGCTTCCCTCAACCATCCCAACATCGCCGCCATCTACGGACTGGAACAATCCGGGGGGCGGAACTTCCTGGTGATGGAGCTCGCCGAGGGCGAGGATCTGTCGAAGCGTCTGGCCCACGGCGCCATCGCGATCGACGAGGCGCTGGAGATCGCTCGGCAAATCGCCGAAGGTCTGGAGGCCGCGCACGACAAGGGCATCGTCCACCGCGATCTCAAACCGGCCAACGTGAAACTGGCGCCCGATGGAACGGTGAAGATCCTCGACTTCGGATTGGCCCGGGCCTACCTGGGTGAATCCGGTTGGGAGGAGGAGGACCCGCAGAACTCTCCCACCATCACCGCGGCGATGACCCAGCAGGGGGTGATCCTGGGCACGGCGGCCTACATGAGTCCCGAACAGGCGCGGGGCAAGGTGGTCGACCGGCGGGCCGACGTCTGGTCCTTCGGGGTCCTGCTCTGGGAGATGCTCAGCGGCAAGAGGCTGTTCGAGGGTGAGACGATCAGCGACACCTTGGCCGGAGTGCTGAGGGACGAGATTCCAGACGAGGAGTTGCCCGAGGATACGCCACCGGTGGTCCGGCGTCTGCTGGATCGTTGTCTCGAACGCGATTCGCGCAAGCGCCTGCGCGATATCGGAGAGGCCCGCGTTCGCTTGGAACGCTGGAAGAACGACCCGTCCTCCCTGCTGGAATCGGGCAGTTCGCTGGTGGCCGAGACCTCTGGCCATCGCTGGAGAACGTGGGCACCGTGGGCGGTCTCCGCGCTCGCCGTGGCAATCGCCGCCTACTTCGGCCTCGCTTCTCCCAGATCACCGGAGGTAAGGAATCCACCGCTGAAGCTGGTCATCCAGCTCGACGGGCAGGACAAGTTCGCGGGCGACGGCGCCACGAGTGTCTTCCTTTCGCCCCAGGGCGATGAACTGGCCTATCTCGCCGCGGGCCGGCTTCACCTGAAGAAGCTGAACGAACTGAAGACCAGGAATCTCGGTGGCAACGATCCGGCACTCATCGCCTGTTACAGTCCCGATGGGAAATGGATCGCCTTCACTTCGAAGGGGAAGCTCTATCGGGTGAGCGTGGCCGGCGGATCTCCGGTGGAGATCTGTCCGGCCCCGGATTCCCGGGGGATCAGCTGGGTGAACGAATCGACCCTGGTCTTCACTCCGACCTTCAGTGCGGGTCTCTCCATGGTTTCCCTCTCCGATGGTATCGTCCATTCGCTCACCAGCCTGGACAGCACCCGCGCCGAGCGTTCCCATCGTTGGCCCCATCCCATGCCCGATGGCAATTCGGTCCTGTTCATGTGCCAGTACTTCGGGCGGGACTACGACGAGAGCGACATCGAGAGGGTCGATCTGAAGACCAAGGAGCGCACCACCGTGTACCGGGGTGGGGCGTCCCCGCGGTATCTGCCCACGGGCCACCTCTTGTTCGCCCGTGGCCATACCGTGTTCGCCATTCCCCTGGACCCGGCGACGGGGGCTACCCGAGGTCTGGCCACGCCGGTGCTCGACAACGTCTGGAGCAGCGTCGGGGACCAGGAGAACGATGACGGCTCGGCCCAGTTCGACGTGGCGCACAACGGAACCGTGGTCTACCGGACCTCTTCGATGGTCGACCGGAGATCCCAACTGGCCTGGTTCGATCTCGCCACGGGGGCAGTCACCCCGCTCGGGTCACTGGCAACCCAGATCGGCCTCGCGATCTCTCCCGATGAGAGATCGGTCGCGGTCTTGCGGGGCGATGACGAGAACGCGGAGATCTACGTGGTCGATCTGGAAGATGGGGTGGAGAACCGTCTGACCTTCGCTGCGGGGGGTGATATGATGGGCTGCTGGTCGCCAGACGGCCGCTACGTCTTCTACGGGCGGCCGACGCTTCCCAGTGGCTACGCCATCTATCGCAAGCCGGCGGATGGGTCGGGCGTCGAAGAGAAAGTGATCCGGTGGCCGGGAACCATCTTTCCCAACAGCGTGTCGCCCGACGGGAGGTGGCTGTTGTTCACCGCCTGGGGTGGCCAGGATCTCTGGGACGTCCGCATTCTCGACCTCGACGCCCCCGATGCGGAAAGCCGGTTGATCGCCGGAGGGATGGCGCAGCAATTCGATGCGGCGTTTTCCCACGACGGCCGGTGGATCGCCCACACCCGGTCGATCGGAGGCTTGTATCAGGTCTACCTCCGCCGCTTCCCCTCGAGCACGGCCCGCTGGCAGATCCTTCAAAGAGACGGCCAGCTCCAGGAAACCACTTGGGGAGAACACGATGACGTGATCTACGTTCGCGACAGGAAAGGTTATCTGCGCATCCCGCTGACTTTCAGTGGCGACGGAGTCCGGGCGTCCACTCCCGAGATGATCCGGCAGGACACCTTCCTGCGCTCCTCGAATTGGATCACCTCGCAAATCACCGCCGATGGGAAGCGAGCCATCGTCTTGCTCCCCAACTCCCAGGTCGATCCGACTTCCTCGCAATCGGAATCAAAGGTCGTGTTGATCACCGACTGGTTCCAGGAACTCGAGCGCAAGATGCCGGCCACACCATAGAACTGCGACGGACTCTTCCTTCAACTCGCGCGGAAATGCGCCAACAGGATCCCGGCCGCCACGCCGACATTCAGGCTCTCGGCGGCCGGGAGTCCGCGCTCTTCCCGGGGGATCATCACCAGCTGGTCACAGCGCCGCCGGGTGAGTTTCCGCAGGCCGCTGCCTTCCGCTCCCAACACCAGCACGCAGCGCGCGGGAGGATCGATCCCACGATAGTCGACGGCCTCGTCCAGTGTGGCACCCACCACGAAGAAGTCCTCCTTCTGCAACCGTTGCAGGGCGGTGGAGAGGTTGGAGACCTCCACGATGGGGAAGAACTCCAGGGTCCCCGCGGAAGCCTTCGAGGCCACGGCGGACAAGGGGGCGCTGCGGGTGCGGAGCACGATGAGCCCCTGGGCCCCGAGAAACGCGGCCGAGCGAGTGATGCTTCCCAGGTTCCGGGGGTCTTCGACCTGGTCGAGGGCGACCAGGAGGGAAGATGCCGGCAGCGGGGCGAGGGTCTCGAGGAACTCCTCCAGCGACGAAACCGGCAGCGGGCCACAGTCGAGGACCACGCCCTGGTGGTGGCGGTCCTGGGTCAGGTTGCCCAACTCGTGGACGCTTCTCTCCTCGATCGCAAGTCCCTGCGAACGCGCCCGGCGCAGGATCTCCTTGAGCCGCGGGGAGAGCCTGCCGGGCTTGTGGTACAAAGCGTGGAGGCGCCGGCGGGGATGTCGCAGGGCCTGGGCCACCGGTTCGATGCCGTAGAGCATGTGGAGTTCCTCCGCGTGAGCGGTATCTCGCCAGGATGACATCGACAGGGTCTTCAGGCAAGGACACGCCCGGCACCGTTTCTTCAGCGCTGGGCCATCTCCCGGGTGATGTACTCGGGAAGCAGCGGGGATTCCAGGCCGTAGACGTAGCGGGACATCCAATCATGGAAGTCGTGGCCGGTGAGCTGCATCAGGGCCTTCTCGAGACTCTCTCGGGTCAGGACGAATCCGGGGTCGTACAGCGATCGCTGCGCCAGGTAGTACATGAGATCGTCGAGACTCTTCTGTTGCGCCGAAACGTCGTCGATCTGCCGGTCCAATCCGGCGGCGACGAAGAGGCCCCCGCTGTAGGTGAAGCGGGTGATGTCGCGGTCGACGAGCACCTTCCGACTCGCTTCGGCGAGACTGATTCTCCCTCTGAGGGGTAGCGTCTCGTACTCGTGGTGGAAGCGGTCGCTCATGACCTCGGCATACTCGGGAAAGCTCAACATGCCCGCTTCCAGTCGGGTCTGGTAGGCGTAGAACTCGGTGACCCCTTCGATGAACCAGTTCATGTCGTAGTGATTCTGCCGGATCAACTCGCCGCACCAGTTGTGGTAGAACTCGTGGGCGCAGAGCTGTGCCGGTTCCCGTTGGAGACGCTTGCGGTCGGTGTTGGGGTCGATGAGCAGGATCATGCTTCCATCGTAGTGCAATCCGAAATAGTGGAGGGTCCCGCTGTCGTCCGATTCCGGGTGCGGGGACACCAGGAACACGTATTCGTCACGGAGGGCTCCCCCGAAGATGTCCATCTGGATCGCCGCGAGTTGGCTGAGAACCGCCAGGAGGTCCTGATCCTTGAAATCGTAGCGGCCGGTGACCGCGATGCGCAGCTTGCAGCTCCGCACCGTGCGCTGCAGGAATCGGAACTTCCCCAGGCCGACCGCCGAGTGGTAGAGCGATTTCAGATCGGGGACGATCGCGGCGTTCGCTGCACGCTGGAAGGGATGCATCAGTTTCCAACCGTCCGGCAGTTCGTAATCGACCCGGATGTTGTGGGGGTTGCCGAAGACCGGAATGATGAAGACGTCGCTTCCGACCAGGCGCGCGCTACTCTCGTCGATGGAGCTGAGCATCTGCCGGGAGAAGACGACATCGGAGAGGCCGGCCCGCAAGTGCACCTCGTACCGCAGATCGACGCCGCCCCCCTTGGCCCGGATCCTCCAGTAATCCTCGGTCGTCTCCACCGGGGTCTCCTCTCCCCTCAGATCGAGGGCCTGCTTCAGGCGGAAACGCACCGGCAGCGGCGCGACGTCGTTTGCCGCGCGGACCGTGGTCAGGTAGAGATTCGGGGATTGCATGCCCTCCACGTGCAATTGCACCTGGAGGATGCTCTGCTTCGTATCGAGCATCTTCACCCGGTAGGAGAGATCGTAGCGTTCCCGGTCCGGGTCGATCCGCAACGCGAGGCCCAGGGCCGCCCCCGCCACGATGGCGGCGAGGATGCCCACCAGGGCGGCGCGCCAGAGGGGTGGACGCTCCCGTACGAACCCCGGGCGGCCCAGGATCTCCATGCTGCCTGGTCCTGGATGCTTTCCGAAGATGGCGCGTGCTTCCCTACCGTGACCCCAGAGGACGCGGGAATGAGCTGCACGCCGCGTGCCAACGGCGGTGGCCCTGTGATTCCATCCTGCCTGGGCCGGACGAGAGCCCCGGCTGAAGGCAGGAAAGCGCCGGGACACGCGCCGGGCGATCGACCTCAGAAGTCCAGGTGCAAGAGGGGCAGGCCGAGGTCTTCGACCGACGGCGGCGGCAGCCAGCTCAGCTCGATCCCATCGGTCGAAGCGGCGTTCCTCTCGGGTTCGTAGGCGCGGACCAGGGCCGATGAGACGAAGAAGCCCACCGCCCACCCGAAGATCACGTCGGAGGGGTAGTGCTTCTTGCCCTGGATACGGGTCAATCCCACGTAGGTGGCCGCGGCGTAGGCCGGCGCCCCGATCCACCACCCCAGGCGCATCTGCAGGACGCGGGCCGAGGCCATGGTCGCGCTGGCGTGACCGGAGGGAAAGCTGTGGTCATTGCTGCCATCGGGCCGTACCCGCCCACTCAAGGCCTTGATCACCTGGGTGATGCCGGCGGTGATCAGGTTGGACTCGAGGTAGAGGACTCCGGTGTCGCGGATCCGGCGGTTCCCGATGAGCTGTCCGCCCCCGGCCAGTCCCAGGCTGATCCAGGCCACGTACTCGCGGTTTCCCATGGCCCGCCCGAGATCGACCGCACCGTCTCCCAGGGGCATCTGGTCGTGGAACCAGTCGGAGATCTCGTCGTCGAAGGGAGAGATGAGCAGGGCGGCCGCCGCGCTGCCTCCCAGGATCAGCAACGGGTCGCGGCCACCGGCTTGCTTCCAGGCGCGCGCCAGGTGGGCCGGGGTGAAGGGATAGGGAGGGGTCGACGCCGAAGGGCGAGAAGGCATGCCCGCGAGGGAGTCTCCGGCGGCGGTTCCGCTCGCGGCTCCCCGGGCCGGCGCGGCCAGCATCAGCAGCAGTGCCGCGAGGGTCAGCCCCCGGATCGACCGCCGGACGCAAATCCCGGTCGCTCGCACGCGCCATCCGGTCACTCGGCCGCCGGTGGGTGGACGCAGAAGGGGGACGGCTGGTTCCATCGTGGTACCACCGGCGGGAAGAAGAGGGTGAAGACGCGGGGAAGGATCGGGGAAAGCTTCCGCGATGGCAAGTCTGCGGCGTTCTCTTGAATTGTGGCAGACTCTCGACTACCCTGCCAAGGTCCCCATCGCTCGGAGGCGTCTCCGCGCGACGACCTCCGAAGGTCAGGTCAAGGTCCAGGATGGGAGGGCCCGGTGAAGATCAAGCAACGCGAGGCGGGTGACGTCGTCATCCTCGAGCTGTCCGGCAAGATCATGGGCGGCGACGATTTCGAACTCTTCAACCGCACGATCAAGGACTTGATCGCCCAGGGGAAGATCGACATCGTCCTGAACATGTCCAAGGTCAAGTGGATCAACAGCACCGGGTTGGGCCTGATGGTCTCAGCCTACACCACCCTGGTCAAGAACGGCGGTCGCATGAAGATCTGCGAGATGAGCGACCGTATCGACAACATCCTGCACGTGACCCAGTTGGGACTGGTCTTCGAGCATTTCGACAAGGAAGAGGACGCGATCGCCTCCTTCCAGGACTAGTCCCCCGGACGGGCCGGCAGCCCGGTCCCCGGCACCCTCACGGGAAACCACCGGATATCGTGGGAAACCCTTCCCTTTCCGACGAAAGGGGTCGGCCCGTTCCTTGCGAGTCCGTGGACGGATCCTGGTGGAATCGAGAGCGATTCCTCCTCGCTGGGAACACAAGGAGAGGCCGACCATGCCCGATCGTCAGCCAGCAGATGCGCACCGGAAATCCGTGCTCGACAACGAACAGGCCACCGCGAGTGTCTTGGAGACCCTTCGGCAGAACGAATCGATCTGTCGCGAGGACCCGGCGCGCGCTCTCCGAGAGATGCAGGAATTCCTCGAGGCTCGAGGGCCCCACCCCCAGCTCCTCAGCCGCATCGCGGTTCTCCAGCGGCGGCTGGGACAGGCCGAGGCGCTGGACACCGCGCGGGAGGCGGGCCGGTTGGCCATCAGCGTGGGCAATCCTCCGGCGGTGGCTGAGCTCCTCGCCCCCTTCGGCGACCAGTGGGACGAGCTGGGGTGGACATCGGAGCATTGGCTCAAGCTGGCGTCGTCCCAGCGGTCGCTGGGCCACCCCGAGATGGCCCAGAAGATCTACCGCCACGTTCTCGAGCACGATTCCGCGTCGTTGAACGCGGTGAAGGGATTGCTCCAGATCGCCGACGGGTACCTGCGGCGCAAGGAGAGCCGCCACCGGGCCCTGGAGGTCTACGACATCCTCGACGAACTGGTCCCGGGCCATCCCTTCCAGGACTACGTGGAGATGGGACGAGAGAAGGCGGGGCAGCCGGCCTCCGCTTCCTAGGCGATCAGGATTCCGGCCGGCCCGGCAGCTTGGTGATCCAGAGTTTCACGTCCCGGAGGAAACGACCGAGGACGGTGAGGCTGGCCCACAGGAATCCGGGGAAGCCGTCCCGGTATCCTCCCCGGCCGATGTAGTACCGGAAGAAGGTGGCCGGCGGGCTGCCCAGCAGGTGCCACAGGGTGAAGCGCCGCGGCCGGTCGGCGATCTCCAGGCTGGTGTACAGATCCATCTTCCGCACGTAGGCATCGACTCCGCCGAAGGTGTAGTGGTCAAGGGGCTCCTCCAGGCGTCCCACCGGCAACCGGGGAGGCGGAAGCACCCCTTCATGCACCCGGTCCCGGGTGTACCGGGCCCCTTCCCGCCGGAACAGGCGGAGCGGTTCATCGCGCTCCAGGCCCATCGACCGCATCTCGTGGCCCAGGATGAAGTTGCGCCGGCGGATCCGGTATCCTCCCATTCCCACCAGTTGCTGGTTGGCGACCAGGCGCTTCCATTTTTCCGCGAGCTGCGTCGAAACCCTCTCGTCTGCATCGATCGAGAGCACCCAGTCCCCTTCGGCCAACTCCAGGGCGTGTTGCTTGGCGCTCCCGAAGTTGTCGAAGGGATGTTCGAAGAGGCGGACCTTGGGATGGGACGCGGCGATCCGCCGGGTGTCATCGAGGCTGCCGGTATCCAGCACCACGATCTCGTCGGCGATGGCTTCCACGCTGGCCAATGCGCCCGGGAGCTTCTCCTGCTCGTCGCGGACGATCATGATGACACTCAATCGCATGGTGATTCCTCGGTGTTTCCCGGTCGGACCCGGGTTGCCCTTGCCCCGCGTCCCGCATGGTACTTCCTTGGTGCCCTGCCGTTCACGAAGAACTTCGCCCCCCGACGGGCCGTCGATCCCGCCGGTGGGCACGGATTCCATTCCCAGGAGCTGGACATGGCCTCCATCACGCAACAGCAGGTCGAAGAAGCCCTGAAAACGGTGAAATACCCCGGATTCAGCCGGGACATCGTGTCCTTCGGCCTGGTCCGGGAGGTGCGGATCGACGGCGCGAAGGTCCACGTCGTGGTGGAGCACCGCATCGCCGAGGACGCCCTCGAGGGTCTGAAGCAAGAAGCCCAGCGGGCTCTCGAGCAGATTGCGGGGGTCGCGCAGGTCCACATCGAGTGGCGCAGCAAGGCCGCCGCGCCGTCTTCCTCCGCCTCGGGGGCGCCCGCGGGCGCTTCGGTCGAAGGGGGGGGCCAAGCCCCGGCGCATCCTCCGAAGGCGCCCGGAGCGGTCTCGGTTCCCTCTCCCGATCCCTGGGCCGACCAGGCTCCTCTTCCCGGGGTGAAATCGGTGATCGCCGTGGCCAGCGCCAAGGGCGGCGTGGGCAAGTCCACCGTGGCCACCAACCTGGCCCTGGCCCTGTCCACCCGCGGCCTGAAGGTCGGCCTGCTCGACGCGGATATCTACGGTCCCAGCCTGCCGACCATGATGGGGGTGAACGAGCGCCCCGAGATCGTGGGAGGCAATCGGATCCGGCCGGTGATGAAGGAGGGAATCGCCTGCATGTCCATCGGCTTCCTGGTGCCCCAGGACAAGGCGATGATCTGGCGAGGCCCGATGGTCATGGGCGCGATCAACCAGTTCCTGGGCGACGTGATCTGGGAAGGCCTCGACGTGCTTATCGTCGATCTCCCCCCGGGTACCGGCGATGCCCAGCTCTCCCTGGCCCAGAAGGTTCCCCTGAGCGGTGTGATCATGGTCACCACCCCCCAGGAGGTTGCGGTGATCGACGTGGTCCGCGGTGTCCAGATGTTCGAGGAGACCAAGGTTCCCATCGTGGGCGTGGTCGAGAACATGAGCGGCTTCGTCTGCCCCCATTGCGGACACGAGGAGGACATCTTCGGAAAGGGTGGCGGGCAGCGGACCAGCGAGCGCTTCGGCGTGCCCTACCTCGGCCGGATTCCCATCGAACCGGCGGTGAGGATCTGCGGGGACGAGGGGCGGCCCGTGGTCGCCGCCCGACCCGACAGCGTCTCGGCGAAAGCTTTTCTCGACGTCGCCGGACAGGTGGAGAAGTATCTCCAGACCCCGCGCCGCGATCACCACCATGATTCCGGACACGGGGGACACCACCACCTGGGACATGCCCACTGATTCCAGCGATCCCTTCTTCCCGAACCCTCCGGGGGATGATGAAGCTGCTCGACACGACCTCCGAGGATCTCTGCATGGCCGCCCTCCAGGTGCCGGACAAGGAGACCTGCCTGCGGACGATGTGCGCGCAGATGGTGCGGGCCGGCCGGGTGGCCGACGACCGGAAGCTGCTCCGGGCGCTTCTCGAACGCGAGGCGGTGGAATCGACCGGCATCGGTCGGGGGATCGCCCTGCCCCACGCCCGGTGCGAGGATTTCCGGGGCAATGCAGTGGCCATCGCCAGTCTCGCCCATTCCGTCGATTTCGGATCGCCCGACGGCCGGCCGGTGGATCTCGTCTTCCTCCTGGCCGGGTCGCAACGCTCTCCGGGGCAGCAACTGCGGACCCTGGCGCTGCTCTCCCGGCTGGTGCGGGTGGAGAGCTTTCTCGAAGCCTTGAGGAAGGCCGCGTCCCCGGCCGAGATGATCGAGGTCCTGCGGGCGACCGAAAGCGGCTGACCACCCGCCGGAAGTCCGCCAAGCATCGCCCACGGGTGAGGCCCATCGGGGATTCTCCTGTGTTTTTCCTCCTTCCGCCGGTGGGGAGAATCTGCTAGCTTGATGGGCCTGCGGATCGGCAAAGGCCGTCTGTTTTCACCCGGGTTTCCGCCTGGACGGGGGCTTGGGTAGCGCGGCCACTCTCCCGGAATCCCATCGGCGGCCTTCTGTCCTAAGGGCCGCCAGCCAAGGAGCTGGAGCTTTGCGACGCTTTCTCGGACGGGTCGCCACGACGACCGCTTCGACCTATTCCATCCTTTTCTTCCTCCTCGTCCTGAATCACGCCGGCGCGTGGGCGCAACCCAGCGTGGTCGACGTGCAGACTCCGGATCTCGCCTCGGTGCAGGTCGCTTTTTCCGAACCGGTCGACCCGGTGACCGGGGGGACGATCACCAACTACCGCATCTTCGAGAGGGGGACGTCCAACCTCGTCGCCGTTTCCTCGGCGATGGTGGTCGACTCGCTGGTGACCCTGGGCTTGTCGTCTTCGCTGACCGACGGAGTGGTCTACACCCTCCAGGTGAACAACGTGGAGAACCTCTCGGGCCAGGCGATGACCGCCCAGAGCATCGACTTCACCGCGTCGGGCCCCGATCTCACCCCCCCGGAGGTCACCGGGGCCGGCGCCATCGACGCCCTGACGGTCCAGGTCGACTTCAGCGAGCCCATCGATGCGACGAGCGTCCAGAACCCGGGATCGTACCTGGTGTATCCCACCGCCTCTCCGGGAAGCCCCCTGACGGTGAATGCAGTGACTCCCGCCACCTCGAGCGTGACCCTCACTCTGGGAACCTCCCTGGGCGACGGGGTCGCGTACACGGTGGAAGTGAGTGACGTCGCCGATCTCAGCGGCAACGTCATCGGGGCCAACAACACCGCGACCTTCACCTATGTCGCGGTGGACATCACCCCGATCGCGGACATCCAGGCCGATCCGGCGGCGTGGTCGGGCCGGTCGGTGACGGTGCAGGGGGTGGTCTATATCCCCACCGACTACCGCGGAACCGTGACCAGCGGGTTCATCCAGGACACATCCGGCCGGGGCATCAACCTCTTCGGCAGCGGGATGGATGTCGCGGCCCTGCGGACGGTGGGCAACCGGGTGCGGGTCACCGGCACGGTCGAGATCTTCAACACGACGATCGAGATCTCCAATCCGACCGAGGTCACCTTGCTCGGCAGCGGGTCAAGGATCCTCCCGACCCAATTGAGCACCGGAGAGGCCGCGAGCAGCGACTGGGAGGGAACCTTCATCGAGGTCACCGGAACCATCCTGAGCCAGGCGGTTGGCGGAACGGGCCTGAACTACACCGTCGACGACGGCAGCGGGCCGATCGTGGTCCGGGTGGTGAACACCGTGGCGGCCCCGACCTTCGCCAACGGCACCACCATCACCGCCCGTGGCGCCGGGGGGAGGTTCGGGGACGACTACCAGGTGCTGGTGGGGTTGGCCAGCGACATCTTCGAGGGCACCAACAGTGATCTCACGCCGCCCCGGATCGGGCGGGCCAGCCTGGAGAGCGCCACCTCGGTGATCATCGACTTCAATGAAGCGGTCGAGGCTACGTCGGCAACCACCGTAGGCAACTACCAGGTCTTCCGCACCAACACCCCCGGGGAGACCGCGGGGGTGACGAGTGCGGCCTTCGTTTCCGGCAGCGACCGTCGCATCCGCTTGCAGCTCGACCGGAGTCTAAGTCTCGACGAGGGATGGTCGGTGCGGGTGGTGAACGTGGCCGATCTGCTCGGGAATGCGATTCCCGCCCAAGGCGCGACCGCCCGGATCCAGGCCATGTTGAAGGAAGCGATCGATCTGGAAGGCCCTCCCTTCACCTTCCTGCCCCGCGACGGGGAGCGCTATCCCCTCACCATGAATCTCACCTCGGATCTGATCAACAAGGACGCCGAGGTCATCCTCAGGATCTTCAGCATGAACGGCACCCTGGTGCGAACCCTCTACGACAGCCGGGTCGAGCCGGTGGATTCGATCTTCCGGGACAACCGGGCGACCGTGGAATGGGACGGCAAGGATGATTACAAGGAATGGGTGCCGGCCGGGGCATATGTCGCGCACCTGCAGGTGCGCGTGGCAGGAGGTAACGGTTCCAATGAGGTCCACATTCCCGTGGTTGTGGCCACACGCCTGGATCGATAGGAGGAGAGGACCAATGCGAACGAACAGGATCCCGATGCTCCTCCTCCTCGGTCTCGGTCTGCTCCTGGGCCATTCGAGCGCCCGGGCCGCCTTCGACGACATCGCGGTCAGTCCGCGCGCGCGCGCGATGGGCGAGGCGGTGGTCGCGGTCGACGGAGACGCCTGGAGTTACTACCACAATCCCGCGTTGTTGCCCTGGATCTCCTCGCCGGAGATCGCCGCGGCGGGCACCGAGCCGAACGGAGGCAGCTACAACACCCTGGGCACCCTCGCCGGAGTCCTTCCGCTGAGGAGCGGGCTGGGTGGCCTGGGATTCGGTCTTCGCCGCTTCGGTGTCGACTACCGGGAGACCTCCCTGCTCACCGAATACACCGTGTCGATCTCCCACGGGCTCCAGCTCTTCAAGGACGACGCCTCCGGGGCCGCCTTCGGCTGGACCTTGAACTTCTACAACCTCGACCTGGGGCGGAGCATCGGCCTGGCCGGTGACGGCACCGATGGCATCGACCCGGGCAACGCCTGGGCGGTGGGACTCGACCTGGCGGCGGTGGTCCAGGTGTGGGATCGCACCAAGGTCGGATTCAACGCCAAGAACATCAACAGCCCGACCATCGGTGACGACAACGAGGAACTCCTGCAACAGTTCGGGATCGGAGTCAGTTACCAGCCCTACGAGGCGGTCACCACCGCTTTTGATATCCGCAGTCGACCCGGCGAGGAATTCCGGGTGCATGGCGGGGTCGAGTTCGGCCTTCTGGAGGTTCTCGACCTGCGGGCCGGGATCCAGACCGATCCGAACAAACTGTCCGCGGGCTTCGGCGTGCATTTCCACGGCGCCACCCTCGATTACGCGTTCTCCACCGGGGGCGGCGTGCTCGAATCGACCCACCAGTTCGGATTGAGCTATCGCTTCTCGTCGGGAGGGGGAGAGTAAGGTGAATGCTCCGCGCAAAGCAACCCGGCGCGGAATTCTCGTGGCGGCGGCTCTGTGTCTGCTGCTTGCGACGCCGGTCTCTGCCCAGTACGAGCAGGGAGACTCGCGTCGCGAAGCCATCGAGGCCAAGCAGCTCAAGGGCGAAGTGGACCTGGCGGAAGGCAAGCTCGACCTCAATCGCGCGACCCGTGATGAGATCCGCTCCCTTCCCATTCCCCGTGAAGTCGCCGACGCCATCTGGGAATACCGTACCTACCGCAGTTACTTCAGCTCGATCTACGATCTTCGCCATGTCGAAGGTACAACCCCCGAGATGATCCAGGAACTGCTTCCGCTGGTCGCCACCATGCCTCCGCCGAAGCAGGAAGACTGGATTCGCCGCTTCGACGCGTCCTTCCGGGCGATGCAACGTTTCTTGAGCCGGGAGGGAGCCAGTGAGGAACTTGCGGACGAGTACCGTGATCTCCTGCTGGAACCGCGCAACATCAATGACCTCTCGCTCTACGCGCTGGAGAGCTACCAGAACGTCTCGCCGGTCGATGCAACCGCCATCCTGAAGGCCCGCAAGAGATCGGGTGGGATCCAGAGTCAACGGCAATTGCGCAGCATCGACGGGTTGAGCTACTGGGCCTACCGCAACCTGCGCGACTACATCATCTACAAGACCCCCCAGGGCAAGCAGAAGCTGCACGGGGGTCTCCAGGTGCAGATCTACAACACTCCCTATCTGCTCGACGACAAAGATCTCCTCCTCGAGGACTATGTCGGCGCGCCGGTGAGGAATTTCGACGAGGGAACGCCCTGGGGAATCAAGGGCCTGGACCGCGCCAACCCCGCGATCCTCACCAAGTTGAAACTGAGGCTGGGAACCCAGTGGAAAGCCGGCGTGAGCACCTTCCGCAATGTCGGCGAGAAGAACGTGGCCGAGACCTTCAAGGGTTTCCTGGAATGGCGCAACCAGAAAGCGAATCCCTACCAACTGGACAAGCTGGTGCTGGGGAATTTCCGGATCGCTTTCGGCCAGGGCCTCGTCATGGACAACACCGACTACTTCCTGAGTCGCAAGACCGGTATGGGCTACAACAAGCGCCCGCGGGGCCTCATCGGAGACATGAGCCGATCGTACGAGTTTGCCCTGCGGGGGGCGGCGGCCGAGGCCACCCTGGGAAATTTCCATGCGGTCGGTTTCTACAGCACGAGTAAGAAGGACGGCATCCTCAATCTCGATTCCAACGGCAACGCGGTCAGCATCAACAAGTACGTGGTGGGAAAGCCTCGTTTCGAGGACAGCGAGTATGAATTGATGAATACCAACATCCGCCGCGGAGCCTTCGACGAAGACCTGTACGGAGGTACCCTGCAATACCAGTTCATCCCCGGAACCTACGTGGGGATCTCGGGCTATGAAGCGCGTTCCAACCTGCCATGGGACCCGAAGGTCTCAACCCTGGTCACCGACATCGGCCGCCTGGAAGCGAGGGACAACGAACTCTTCCACGCCTACGACTCGACCCAGCTCGGCAACTTCCGCCGCGTGCTGGGGGCCGAATTCCAGACGGTCATCGACAACGTGGCGTTGGCCGGGGAATACGCCAAGCTCGACTCGAATCCCACCGGGGGGATCTTCTCCAACGCGCCCGATGCAATGGTGCTCACCGGTTATACCCAGTGGTCGAATTTCAACATCTTCGCGCTCTACCGCGATTACGACGTGGGATTCGACAATCCCTACGCGAGACCCTTCGGGCAGGACAATCGTTACGAGCAGACCTTGCTGGGAGACCCCTTCCGTCTGAACTCGCCCCTGTACAGCTGGCTCGAGTCGACCACTCCGCAGACCAAGGCCGAACAGGGGATCTTCCTGCAGACGCGGTATCGCGTCAGCCGGAAATTCACCATCTCCGCCCTGGAGTTCGACCAGTGGAAGCGCAAGGCCGACGGTCAGAGCCAGCACCGCTACACCCTGCGGTTGGAGTATGCGCCCATCTGGCCCATCCGCTTGCGCTTGCGCGAGCGCTACAGCAACCGGGCCCCCGAGGAATTGAGCGACAATCGCCGCTTCAAGAGTTGGGACACGCGCCTTGAATTGCGGGCCCGCCTGAGCGGCTATGACGAGTTGCGGTTGCTCTACAGCAACACCAACACCCAGTTCGCGCCCCGTCCCCGCCTGGGTGGTCCGGCCGAACCGGACGGCACCAATTTCACTCCGCTGTCGCAGAACTCCGCGCCGAGCCAGGCCATCCAGGCCATGCTGGTGCACAACGTCAACGACCGCCTCCAGTTCACCTTGAGCAGCGAGATCTACGACGGGTTCCTGTGGAACTACGAGGACAATGAATTCATCGTGGTCGACGGGGAAGGCATGAGGAGCTGGTTCTTGATCCAGAGCCGGCTCGACGACCATTTTCTCGTCCGATTCAAGGTGACCAACGATCGGCAGAGGACCCGGGACAACCTGGAGATCCGCAATTTCGCCAATTCCATTCCCAACGAGTTCCGCGCGGGCGACAAGCGTCAGATCACGGCTTTCCGCCTCCAGCTCGACTACAACTTCTAGGGAGAATCCCATGCGTGGCATTCTGAGCAGAAGCACACGGATCTTGACCTTCGCCCTGACGGCTTCGGCGCTCCTTGTCGGTTCCGCGCAGGCGTTCACTCTGCTGGACGCGGCGTACGGGACGCCCTGGGATGCCGAGAACGCCAGGGTGGCGGCCATGGGTTCGGTGGGTTCCGCCCTCTTCCAGGGTGCGGGCAATCTGGTGTCGAACCCCGCGATGCTGGCGCAGATGCGCGGCGGCATCCGGGCCGAACTCAGCGGTGGGATCCTCCAGGTGAACGAAGACCGTTTCCAGCCGCTCTACAATTCCTTCGACTCCTATGTCACCGACACCGTGATCGCGAGCAATCGTCACAGCTACGGACAGTTCCAGGGAGGCATCCTGTTCAGTCTCTCCAAGGAGCGCGGCATGACCCTTGGCGTGGGCGTCTTCGACCGCTACGCCTTCGACTACGATTACTTCGAGGAGATCCGCGATCCCTCGCCCTTCGTGGAGACCCGCGACGCGATCATCCAGTTGCGCGAATACCGGCTGAGGGGAAGGCTCCGCTCGGTGACCGCCGGCTGCGGAATGGAATTGATTCCCCGGGTCTCGTTGGGGCTCAGCGCGAACTACTATTTCGGAACCCTGGAACACCGGGTCAAGACCTCGACCATGCCGGCCTATCAGGACAATTTCCTGGGCGATCCCGGCTCCAGCGCGTTCGACCACGACCTCGGCGGTTGGAGCGTCACCCTGGGTCTTGAGGGAAAGGTCTCCGATCGGATCGATCTGGGGGCGAGCTTCGAGAGTGCCTTCACGGTCGAGGGGACGATCACCTCGATGGATTCCACCATCGGGACCTGGGTTCCCTACGATCGGGATGCCACCGTGCTGGCGGTGGGAGGGGACGATGTGAAGGTGAAGTACCCCGAGACCCTCCGGGTGGGCGCGACCTTCCATCCCCGCAACCAGCTGAAGACCACCTTCGCGGTCGATGTGGTCCGCCGCTTCTGGGAAGGCGTTTCCGGCGACAGCTACCGGACCGAAGCCTTTGGCGGGGGTTATTCGCTGCGGGACACCTGGGACGTGAGGGTGGGGCTGGAGCATGTCTTCTACAACAATATGCCGGCCCGCTTCGGTTTTCGTTATCTTGAGAACTACGCCGACCCCGAGTCGGAGAGGTCGATCTACTCGGCCGGCCTGGGCTGGACGACTGCGGGATTCACTCTCGATGTGGCTCTGCAGTACCACCGCCAGACCACCCGGCAGGACGACCTCTTCGACCGCACCCTGACCTGGACGGACCGCCCGGCCGACGTGCCCGAGGCCGGCCTGTCCAAGGTGGAGGACGGCATGGTGAGTCTCATACTGGGGATTTCGCGGGATTTCTAGTCTCCGGGAAGGGATGACCGCTCTTGGAGCGCCGAATCCGATCGTTGGCCCTTTTCGCCGCGGTGGTTCTCTCGACGACGGCCGCACTGTTCCTTGGCGGCTGTTCCTCGAAGTCGCCGGTGGAAGGAGATGTGCTTCCTCCCCGCGATTCCGTGCGGGTGGATGGCCGCAGCGTCCTGTGGCACACCGATGAACCGGCCCGGGGATTCGTCCGCTATGGATTGCAGCGCGACCATCTGGACCACGTGGCCTATCCCGCCGCCGCGGGGCGGAGGGACCGCGCGTTCATCACCGAGCACGAGGTGCCCCTGCTCGATCTCTCGGCCGGCCGCACCGCCTACTTCCAGGTGGGGGTGGAGACCAGCCTGGGTGGCTCACGCTTCGCCGCGGTCGATTCCTTCGTTTCCTCGGTGGGCCCGGTGACCGGAGTCCTGACTTCCACCATGGTGCACATCGGTTTCGGGGACGCGCACGTGTTGACCATGCCCACCACCGGACGACACGTCTTGATCGACGCCGGCACCCGCGACGCGGCGATCTCGGTGCAGCAGTATCTGGATGATCATGGCATCGATACCTTCGCCGGGATGCTCGCGACCCACGTACACATCGACCATCTGGGGGGAATCGTCGGATATGACAAGACCGGCATCCTCGCCAGCATTCCTCCTTCGGTCTTCTTCGACTCCCCGCGCAAGGACGCCGGGGCTTCGAAGTTCGCCTACAGCGAGGTCCAGGACATGGTCGCGACCGAACAGATCGACGAGGTCGTGCTCCACCGTTTCGACACTTCCTCGACCCTCAGCGCCCTGGCGTGGGACCCCGAGGTCGAGGTGACGGTGCTCAACAGCGGCACTCCCGAGGACTACGTGGCCGACGGCTACGAGGGCACCGACATCAACAACGAGTCGATCGTGTTGCTCTTCAGCTACGGTGACGTGCAGTTCATCATCGGTGGAGACGCTGAACAGGAGGCCGAGGCCAGCATGCTCGCCGCTTTTGGGGCCGCCGACCTGGAGGTCGAGTACTACAAGGCCCAGCACCACGGCTTGCCGGACGCCTCCAGCGCGGCCTGGGTGAACACGCTCAAGCCCCGGGTCGCCTTCATTCCCAATACCGCGTGGTCGTGGAATGGAGACCTCAAGAGCGCGCTCAGCCAGACGACCGGCCACCTTGCCGCAATCGGGGCCCAGGTCTACACCATCGACGATGTCCCCATGATCGGCGAGCCCCGGTCGATGGGAATCCAGCACAACATCACCTTCGCCACCGACGGGCTCAGCTACGAGGTCCGGGTGGAAACGGCGCAGCAGACCGCGCCCCACAAGCTGGCCAGCACCGCATCGTGCATCCACGACGACCCCGACCTCCAGGCTCTCTTTTCCGCCGATGGTCGGCGACAGGAGTAGAACCATGCGCACCTTTCGCCTCTCGATCGCCCTTGCCCTTCTTGCTCTTGGGATCGGAAGTGCCTCGGAAGCTTCGACGGGGAAGGGAGTGGTCCGACTGCACCTGATCTGGACCAATGACGTCCACGGTCATGTGGGCAACGAGGAGGCCCGCTTCATGAATCCCGACTTCCCACCCCCACTGGGGGGTGGGGCCTCCGCGGCGGCCTACGTGCAGAGGGTTCGGGCCGAGTGTGAGAAGGATCCCGATTCCGATCTTCTGCTGCTGGACGCGGGGGACACCTGGCAGGGTGCGCCGGTGGGCACCCTCAGCGAGGGCCGGGTCATGGAGACCTACTTCGATGCGATGCGTTACGATGCGGTGACCGTGGGCAACCACGAGTTCGACCATGGACTGCAGGTTCCCATCCGCATGTCGAAAGCGATGCGGGCCAAGTTCGTCTGCGCGAACATCTACAAGGAAGGCACTACCGAGCCGGTCGACTGGACCGAACCCTATCGGATCGTCGAGAAGGCCGGCCTGAGAATCGGAATCATCGGAGCCATCACTCCGGCCACCAAGTCCATGGCCTTTGCCGAACACGTGGCCGGGATCGACTTCGGCCCCATTCCCCCGGTCCTGGAGAAGTACCGTGACTACCTGAAGAACCACGAGCAGGTCGATCTGGTGATGGGGTTGATCCACGAGGGTCTGCCCTACGATCCGGAGGAGGGCTGGGAGGAGCTGGTGCAACGGGTCAAAGAAGGGGTCGACCTCACGCTCCACGCGCGCAGTGCCATGGAGGTCGCGCACGTGGTCGAGGGGATCCCGATCTTCGTCGGCGGGCATACCCACCGTGGATACCGCAAGCCCTGGATCGACCCGGTGACCCAGGCGATGGTCTTCGAGACCTTCGGCAACGGCTCCTCGGTGGGACACGCCATCATCCTCATCGACCGCGCCACCGACCAGGTGATCGGCTACGAGAGTCCGCGGCGGGACGGAACCCTGGTCACTCTCTTCGAGGACGAATGGTGGCCCGATGAGCAGATGGCCGCCGCACTGCAGCCCTACGTCCACCAGGCGCGCAAGGGTCTCGACAAGACCGTGGGCCGCTCGGCGGTGGAGCTGAGCCGGCGGGGCGGGCCGCTCTCGAGGATGGGAATCCTGGTGACCCGCGCCATGCAGGAAGCGACCGGCGCCGATTTCGCCTTCAGCAACACCGGCGGTCTGCGCAGCGACCTGCCCGCCGGCCGCATCACCGTGGGCGACCTCATGCGGGTGTTGCCCTTCGGCAATGCCCTCGCCGTGGTCGAGATGGACGGCGCGACCATTCGGCGGATCTTCGAGCGGAAGAGCGGACGCCACAGCAGCGGCATCGCCTTCTCGGGGGTCAAGGTGGTGGTCGATCCGGATGCTCCCCAGGGACGGCGGGTCCTCGAGCTCACCCTGCAGGATGGCACCCCCATCGTTCCGGGCAAGTTGTACAAGGTGGCCACCTCGGACTACCTCATGGAAGGCAACAGCGGGCTCGATTTCCTGGCCGAGATTCCCCCGGATCGGGTGAACTACACCGGCGTTCTCACCCGCGATGCGTTGGCCGACTTCGTCCGCAAGCACAGTCCGGTCGCGCCGCACGCCGACGACCGCTGGAAGGAGAAGGTGGGAGGCACTCCCGCACCCTACCTCCAGACCCCGCCGCAGTAGTCGAGTCGACGCGGCATCGCCTGCCCCCGATGCCGTCGCTGGGTCGCCGCGCTGCACACCCGGGACCCGCGGCGGCGGTGCGTGGAGCAGCGGTCGGCCTCCAGCGGTCCGCCGGCGATCGTTTTGCAAGATCTCCCAGCTTTTGCAAGACCGTCCGGAGCGGGTCTCCCGTGCCAGATTCCATTCCCCTTGGAGACCCGGCGGGGTCCGCGCCGGCCGGATCCATCTCCGAAACCTCCGAAACCGGTTCCCGTGGGTTCCCAGGGATTCCCATGATTCCCCATTGATGCCTTCCCTTGCCGCACCCGCCGGGAGGAGGCGATGAGGGTCGAAAGCGGGGGAGGCAGGGGGCGGTAGACCGCGGCGCGGTCGGTCCTGATCCTGCATGTCCCGATGGTTCCAGGAGCACCGCCTCGTGCCCCGGGGGGAGGATGGGCGGTGGTTGCGGACCGTGCCGTCCCCAGGGAGGAGATCGCGTTGACCCAGCCCGCGCCTTGCCCCATCGCCCGCAAAGCCGTTTCCCTCGATCCGAGCCGGCGCAATCCCCAGCTCGTCCGCTTCCACGAACTCATGAAGCGGATGGTGGTGGGCCAGCCGACCGCCCTGGAGACCGTCACCAACTCCTTCTCGCGTCTGTTGGCGGGAATCCACGATCCCGAGAGCCCGATCCTCACCATGATGCTCCTGGGACCGACCGGGGTGGGAAAGACCGAGACGGTGCGTTGCCTCGCCCAGGCCCTGTTCGGCAACCGCCGGGCGTTCACCCGCGTCAACTGCCAGGAGTACTCGGCCCACTACAACCTCTCCAAGCTGCTCGGCAGCCCCCCGGGATACGTCGGGGGGGAGATCAAGCCGCTCCTGTGCCAGGAGAATCTCGACCGGCACTACAAGAGGGCGATGGAGGAGGGGCTGGGGATCTTCCAGGAGGATCTCGGGCGGATCGGTGGCGGCAGCGACGGAGACCACGCCCTCTCCCTGGTGCTCTTCGACGAGATCGAAAAAGCCCACCCCAAGCTCTGGAACATGCTCCTGGGGATCCTGGAAGACGGCACCCTCGTGCTGGGCAACAACGAGGAAGTCGACTTCACCCACAGCATCATCGTCCTGACCACCAACGTGGGCAGCGAGGCGATGGGCAAGCACCTCTCGCATGAGAACATCGGCTTCGTCAGCGGTGAGGACGCCGAGCAGATGGACCGGGATCTCCACGAGGCTGCCCTGCGGGAGGCCCGCAAGGTCTTCCCCTTCGAGTTCCTCAACCGATTCGACGAACTCATCACCTACGATACCCTCAAGCCGGAGCATCTCCGGCAGATCCTGGACAACCTCATCGCCGACATCCACATCCGCAGCATCGGGTGTGTCCAGCCCTTCCTGCTCAAGGTGGAGGAAGCGGCCAAGGAAAAGCTGGTGGAGGAAGGCTACGACCCGCGTTTCGGCGCCCGCCCCCTGCGACGGGCGGTGGAAACCCGCTTGGTCACGCCCATCGGGCACCTGATCTCGAGCGGACAGGTGGTGCGCGGCGACTTGATCACCGTCGATCATCGGGACGGCGAGTTCGTGTTCCAGAAGGAATCGGGAGCGATGACTGCCGACGAGATCGCCGCCTTCGAAGCCCGCAGGGTCGAGAGGGAGAAGAGCCGCGACCTGGATGGACTGGACGACGGAGGGGAAGCCAACCGGATCGTCGAGGAACTGGATGAGGTGGTCGCCCGAGGTCACATGCTCAGTGATGGAACGGCAATTCCCGGCGATCTCTGACCGCCGGGAATCACCGTCTCTCTCTTCGGGAATCTGTCGCTCCCAGGATTCGCTCTCCGATGGTCCTCAGCTCTTGCTGGTCCCGACCGCGTCGACGATCTCCTCCACCGCTTCCCGCTTGGGCTTGGCCGAGGGGTTGGGATTCGAGCTGCTCTTGCCGCTGGGCATCGAACACGATCCCTGGAAGAACACGGTCTCGTCCATCTGCAACGAGGGGGTCACCACGTCGCCCTGGAGGCGGCCGTTGTGCTTCAGCTCCACGCGCTCGGATGCCTCGATGCTGCCCTTCACCGATCCCTTGATGGTGATGCTGGCGGTGGTGATCGTGGCATCGACCTCGGCGCTTTCGCCGATGACGAGGTTCCCCGAGCTCTCGATCTCACCCTTGAAGGTTCCTTCGATGAGCACGGAGTTCGAAAAGCGCAACTTGCCCTCGATATGGACGTCCGGACCCAGGTAGGCGGTGATCTGCTGGGAATCCTTGTTCTTGCTGCGGGGGGCCGGGGAGCTTGCGGGCGATTCGGTCCAACCCGCGCGCGAAGAGGATTCCTGGCTGTTGTTCTTGTCTTTTCCTCCGAACATGCTGCCTCCAGGACTGCATCCCGCCCATGGCGGGGTGAAAGGATCGGGCGATGAGGAGCCGGAAGGGGCCCCTCCACGCCCGCCGGAAGAGCAATGCGGATGCCTCGGCCGGAAGCGGGCGGCAATCGGTTGGAATCACGAGGATTAGCCGGCGCCGGAGCGCCCCGGCCCGCGGCGGGGGCATGGCCAGATTCTGACCGTGCTGCCCGGAGCACGGCCGTCCGGAGAGGACTCAGGGCCAGAAGAGGATGCGGCCGCAGGTCTCGCAGTAGACGACCTTGTCCCGGTTCACCGAACTGGTGAAGCTGGTGGGGGTGTTGGTGAAACACCCGGTGCAGACCCCATCCACCACCGGAACCACCGCGCGCCCCAGGCGGGTCACAAGCCTTCGATAGTGGCTGACCAGCGCGCGCGGGATCCTCGCTTCGAGTTTCTCATGAGCCGTGCGCAGCTCCTCGAGCCCGGTCACCGGGAATCCCATCTTCTCCAGGGCCTGCCGGTTGGAGGCGTCCTCGGCCTCCTTGATCATCTGCTCGAGATCCTGGAGAGCGACCAGGAGCTGGGCATCCTTGGGAGCGCTCATTTCTTCTCCGCCTCTTTCAGGGCCGCGACCACCTCATCGAACTCCTTGGCGGCCAACAGCTTCTTGCGCACCGCCTCGTCCTGGACCAGTCCGGTGATGGCCCCCAGGGCCTGCAGATAGATGTTTCCGCTGTCCTGCGGGGGGGCGAGGATGAGGAAGAAGAAGTAGGTGGGCTTGCCGTCGATGCTGTCGAAGTCGACGCCCTTGGGAACCCGCGCCACCAGGATGGTCAGCTGCGAAATGGCGACGCTGCGGCCGTGGGGGAAGGCGATACCGCTTCCCACCGCCGTGCTTCCCAAGGCTTCCCGGTTGCGAAGCATCTCGAGGATCACGTCCCCGTTCTTCACCCTTCCGGTCGAAACGAGAACATCCGTCAGCTTCGAGAGAACCTCTTCCTTGGTGCGCGCGCGGAGATTGCCCACCCAGAGGGCGGGATCCATGTGCTGAATCAGGTCTTCGATCGTCATGGAGGGTGCCGGACGGGGTCACGGGGACTCTCCGGCGGGTCTGGAGAAAGCTCGCAAGCACGGGTGAAGCTAGCAAATCGCGGTCGGCTAGACAAGGACGACGCTTTGTTGTTTTCTGGGCGCGGGCCGCATCGCGCCGGCCCGCCACCGCCCGAAGCGTCCCGGAGGGGCGGCGTCGGTCGCAGCATGGGCCGCCGGCCGCCCTCCAGGGAGGGGAAGAGTCGCAGGACAGGAGTCTTGGATGGAAGGTCTGGTCATCCAGCACGGAGCCAACCGCTACCTCGTGGAGACCACAAGCGGAGGGACCCGGAAGATCTGGGCCTGTTCCATCGCCGGCCGCCTGCGCCAGGGCCCCCGGGAAGGAGTCCGGGTCGCGGTCATCGGCGATCGGGTGCGGATCGAACCGATTCCCGCCGGACGCTGCGATCAGGCGTCCATCGTCGAGGTGTTGCCCCGGCGCAATCGGATCTCCCGGCCGGCGCCCGGTGGGGGAAGCCGAAGGGTGAAGGAACAGCTCGTGGTGGCCAATCTGGACCGCCTGTGGATCATCGTTTCGCTGGTGCAGCCCCCCCTGAACCTGCATTTCGTCGACCGGGTGCTCGCTGCCGCGGTCCACCAGGGGGTGGAGGCCGCCCTGGTGGTGAACAAGATCGATCTCCTCGCCGACGAGGGCCCGGGCCGGGGGGAACTGGACGAGGTCGTCGAGCTCTACCGGGGTCTCGGCTATCCAGTCCAGCTCGCCTCGGCGAAGGACGGACACGGCCTCGAGGAGCTCACAGCGCGCCTGTCCAAGGGCGTTTCGGTGTTCGTGGGGCCTTCCGGGGCGGGAAAAACCAGCCTGTTGGCCGCCCTGCAGCCCGGTCTGCGGCTGAAGACCGCCGAGGTGAGCCGGCGCCGCGGTCACGGGAGGCACACCACCACCGGAAGCCGTCTGTACCGTCTGGAGAGGGGCGGCCACCTCGCCGACACCCCCGGGATGCGCGAATTCGGGCTGTGGGGCATGGTGAAATCCGATCTGGCGTCGTGTTTCATCGAGTTCGTCGACCCCGCATCCCGCTGTCGCTTCCGCGATTGCCTCCACAACGCCGAGCCGGACTGCGCGGTCCGCGCCGCGGTCGAAGAGGGGGCGATCGATCCCGGACGGTACCGGCGGTACCTGGACTTGCTCGAGGAACTGCCCGAGCGACGGGGCGGGGACGGGGGAGGACACCGACGGGGAGGACGACCGTGGGGCGAGTGAACCGCCGGCGGGATCGGTGGCTCAAACGGCTCCTCGAGCACACCCTCCGTCCCTTCTTCCACCGGCCCAAGATGGATCTGGAGCGGATCCGGCAGGAGCGCCCCCGGCGCGTCCTCATCGTCCGCCAACACAACCAGATGGGGGACATGCTGTGCGCGGTGCCGGCCCTGCGGGCGATCCGCGAGAGCTTCCCCGAAGCCCGCACCGCGCTGGTCACCGCCCCGGTGAACGATCAGGTGGTGCGGGGCAATCCCTATCTCGACGAGATCCTCCTCTTCGACAAGGTGAGAGTCCGCAGCTCGCCGCGTCACGCTTGGCGATTCCTGAAGAAGCTGAGGGCATTCCGGCCGGACCTGGCGATCGTCCTCAACAGCGTCTCCTACAGCGGGACCTCCTCGTGGATCGCCGTGTTCAGCGGGGCGAAACGGATCATCGGTGGAGACAGCCGTCCCTTCGGCTGGTCCTTCAGCCAGTGGCTCTACAACCTCGAGATGCCCACCCAGGCGGAGATCACCGGGCACGCCATCGATCACTCGCTGGCGCCCCTGAAGGCGATCGGGATCACCACCGCCGACCGTTCGACGGTGCTGGTCCTGGACGAAGAGGATCACCGCCGGGCCAGGGCCTTCCTCGACTCGGTGGGGTCGCCTCCCTGGGCCGCGGTGCATCCCGGCGCGGGCAAGGAGGCCAACCGCTGGCCGCCGGAGCGCTTTGCCGCGGTGGTGCACAAGCTGCGGGGGCTCGGGTGGTCGGTCTGGTGCGTGGAGGGACCGGCCGACCGGGAGGCGACCCGGCAACTCCAGGCGATGCTCGACCGCCCGGTCCCGGTCCTGGGACAGGTCTCCGTGCGTACGGTCGCGGCGGCGCTTTCGGTCAGCCGCCTCGCGCTGGTCAACGATACCGGGATCATGCACGTGGCCGGGGCGGTGGGGACACCGACCCTGGCGTTGTTCGGTCCCACGCCGGCCGCGAGCTGGAAGCCCCCCGGGGAGCATGTGAGGGCCCTGGAGAGCCCGGACGGACGCATGGAAGGGCTCACCCTGGAGGCGGTGTGGAACGCCCTCGATCACCTGACCGGCGAAGCGGTGCCCGAGCGCCGATAGCGTACCGGGGGAATCAGGCCGGGTCGGTGTCCGGAGCTCCCAGTCCCGCGGTGACCTGTTCGAGATAGGTCGCGGCGCGCTCATTGGCCGGATCGGACTCCAGGGCATTCTTCCAGGCCTCGACCGCCTTCTCGGTGTTCCCGAGCTTGTGCTGCGCGTTGCCCAGGTTGGTCCAGGCCGCGCTGACATCGCACTGGTGACCCACCGCTTCCTTGTACATCTCGATCGCCGCTTCGTAGTTCTCCTGCAGGAAGAGGGCGTACCCGAGGTTGTTGTAGGTCGCGCCCAGTTCGGGATCGAGTTCCAGGGCCGATTCGAAGGCGGCCTGGGCTTCCTCGTGGCGGCCGAGTTCGGTCATGGCCAGTCCGAGATTGTTGAAGGCCTGGGCGAAGCGGCAGTCCTTGTCGATCGCCTTCTCGAAGAGCTTGGCCGCGGTCTCATGCTCCCCCGCGTGGTAGGCACTGACTCCGGCGTTGTTGAGCCGGCGGGCCTCCTCCTTCAGACGCCGTTTCTCCTCGGCTTCCGCCCGCTCCTTCTCCCGCTGGAAGAAATCGTTCATCTCCCGTTGGCTCTGCTGGAGCTGTTGCCCCACCTGCTTCAACTCGCTGGTTTCCTCTTCGACCGAGGAGATCCGCCGTTCGGCGTCCTCGTGCCATCCCTTCAGCTTCTCCTCGATCTTTCCGCCCTGCTCATCGAGGGCCTGGCGGATCGAATCGATCTTCGAGTCCAGTTCTCCGCGGTGGGACTGGAGTCCTTCCTCCCATCGGGAGATCGAGGAATCCAGACCCTCTTCGAGCAGACGCCTTGAACTCTTCTTCCAACGGGACTCGAGTTCTTCCCTCTGCTTCTCCAAAGCCTGTTTCAGTTTGCCCTCCCAGCGGGAGTCGAGCGCCTCCAACTGTTTCTTCAGGGCCTTCTCCAGCGTCTTCTCCCAGCTTGAACGGAGATCCTGTAGACGGTCGTCCAGGACGCGTCCGAGGGTCTCCTCCATCTTGGTGGAGAAGGTTTCGGCGGTTCCGTCGATTCTCTCCTCCGTTGCCCGGCGCGCCTGTTCGGTCTGCTCCCGCAGGTCCTCCCGCAGCTCGTGCAGTTTCGTCTCGAGCTTCTCCGCGAACACACTCTCCCAGTTCCGGGACAGCGCCGGACCGGCTTCGCCGTCCTCCGATCCACCGTCCACCGGGGTCCAGCCTTCCAGCACGTCCTCCAGGACCTTGCGCTGTCGCTCGAGAAGCTCCCCGAAATCCGGGGTTTCTGCGGAAGAGGGAAGCCATTCATCCTTCAGATCCTCGAGCTTCTCCGAGAGCAACTCCTCCATCTTCCGGCGGAGTTTGTCTTCGAGGCGCTGGGTCTCGCGGGAGATGCGGTGCTCCACCTGGTCGACGACCCCGTCGAGCCCATCGGCGAGGGTCTTGCGCCAGGTGGATTCCTGGTTCAGGACCTCGTCCTTGACCTCGTCGGCGAGACGATCGGTGGCCTGTGCGAGCCCCTCGAGTGCCTCGAGAATCCCCGCGTCATCCGGGTGGAGATCCTTCAACGTGGAAGGAGCCTCCTCCTGCATCGTGGTTCCCTGGTCGTGGCTCTCGTCGTACATAACGTTTTCCTCTCGATCCTAGAGGGTGCTCACCTTGGAGAGTACCGCCTTGTACTCGCCGGCGAGATCGCTCAGGTAGCGGCCGTAGGCCTCCGATGCGCGCTGACGGGCGCGCGTTCCATATCGTTGATTGTCGAACAGCAACTGGTAACGGGCGAAGGCCTCGGCGTGCCGCCCGCTGCGGGCGGCGCATTCGGCCAGACGCCAGCCGATCTCCTCCACCCAGAACTTCCTGGCCTGCTGCTCCACCGATTTCAGGACCGCCTCGGCGCGGGTCGTCCGGTCGCGCCGCAGGTAGGCGTCGGCGAGGAGACACGCCCGCCGCAACGATTGCTCGCCTTCACAATGCGCCGCGGTCAGGGTGGCGGCCGCTTCCTCCGCCTCATCGCGTTCCAGCAGCAACGCGGCCAAGGAGAGACGGGCCTCGTCGTCGGTGGGGTCGTCCTCGATCCGGTCGCGCAGGGCCTTGATCTCACGTTCGAGCCGCTCGATCTTCCATCGACCGACCATGGCGTAGATCTCGGTCCATTCCATGTTGCCCTCGGCCAGCCCCTTGAAGATCTCAAGGGCTTCCTCGTGACAGCCGAGATGCTCCAGTCCCCGGGCCAGCTCCGCTCCCAGGCGGACCCGGTCTTCCCCTTCGGCCTTCTCGAAGGCGCGCCGCAGGACCGCCACGCTCTCTTCGCGCCGGCCCGCTTGACGCAGCGACTCAGCCTGACTGAGGGTGTAGCTGACGCGGAGGTAGCCGCGGCGAGGGGCGGCGGCGAGGCGTTCGCTGAGCGCATCCTGGCGCTCCTGGGGCAGCGCGCTCGGATCCGGCAACGCTTCGAGGGCGTCCTCCACCCTCCCCAGGCGCAACAACAGGTCGTGTCGGAGAAGTCGCAGCTCTCCGTGCTCCGGGGCGCTCTCGAGCGCGGTTTCGCAGATGACCAGGGCGCGCTCGGCATCGATCTCTTCGCTGCGAGCCACCTCCCACAGCATCTTCGAGGTGTCTTCCCGGCGTCCCGAGACCGCGTGCAGGTGGGCCAGTTCCATGATCAATCCGGCATGGCCGGGAATGCGCTGGTGGAACTCCTCGAGCATCGCCCGTCGCGCCTCGGGAGGGTGGCGTTCGTCCCGGGCCGCCTCGACGATGAGCTGCGCCGCCGATTCGGCTTCCTTGTTGGCCAACAGGACCCGGGCGGTCGTGTGGATGGGAAGCAGTTCGTCCGGATGCTCCTGTGCGCTCAGACGCAGTTCCGTGGTGACGCGTTTGAATTCCCCGATGTCCTGGCTATAGATGCCGGTGAGGATGCGACAGCTCTCCTCGAGCCGTCCCGCGGTCCGGGCCGCCCGGGCCGCGGCGTAGAGCAAGGGGACCGGAGCGCCGGGCGTCTCGATCTCGGTGGTCAACTGGGCGAGGATCCGGTCCGCGATCTCCGGGTCCAGCCGCAGCGCCCGCTCGTAGCCCCTCGCGGCGGAATCCGGGTCGCGGAAGCGCCGATCGAAATCGGCAGCGAGAAGAATGTGCTGGGCGGTGGCCGAAGGAGCGGCGAGGATCCCATCGAGCCGGCCGGCCACTTCGTTGACCAGGCCGCGATCCAGCCGGGCGGCGGTGCAGAAGGCCGCGACTGCGGTATCCGGATCCTTGAGGCGCGCGCTGGCCAGACCCAGCAGGAACTGGGCCTTGCCGTGGTCCGGGACGATCCCGACGAGATGCTTCAGGGTCTGGACCGCCCGGTCGGGAGAGACCTCCTCCTCGCGAAGCAGGGGTTCGAGGTGGTCCAAGGCGTCGTCCAGCCGGCCCTCGTCCATGAGCACACGGGCCTGCAACAACCGCAGATCGGCCAGGGGAGTCGGGTCCACCGACGCGAGGATGGCCCGCTGCACCAGGGCGTCGAGCTGGGAGAAGCGTCCGATGGAATACAGGGCCTCTCCGTACTCCAGCCAGAGTCCGGGGTGGTCGGGAGCGTCCTTCAGAAGCCGGTCGAAGCGTTCGCTGAGATCCTCGATCCGCTCCGGCTGGGCGCGGAGGGCGCGGGAGAGACATTGTCCTGCTTCCTCCACCTCCTTGGCTTCCCACAGCAGGTCGAAGGCGGCCAGGTTGAGATCGGTGTTCTCGGGTTCCTCCTTCAACGCGGCGCGCAGGCGGTCGAGCACATCCCCGGCAAGCTGGGGCCGGGCCATGAGCAGGATCTGGAATTCGGGAACCGCCCGCTGGATCTCATGACACTTCAGCGCCGCGCAGGCCAGGGGATAGCGCAGCATCTGGCTCGCGCCCAGTTCCGGGTCGACCGAGTCGAGCAGGTGCAGGATGGCTTCGGCATGTTCGGGGTGCGCGTCCATGTGCGCCACCAGGTCATCCGCGGTCCACTTGAAATCCTCGGAATTGTGCCGAAGCAGTCCGTCGAGGGCCACCGACAGCAGGTCCGCGCGATCGTGCCGCAGCGCCGGTTGCAGCATGGCGCTGAAGAGGCGGGCGGAGGGATGGATCCGCTGTAGGCAGGTTTCCGTCACCGCGAACAAAGGGGTTGCGTCCTCTTCGCTCTCCCAGAGTTCGGCCAGGGTATCGTTCGCGCCATGCTGCTGCCCGATGCGGGCATAGAGCACCGCCTGCAGGGCGGCCAGCTCGAAACGTCCGTCGTCCTCCCACTCCGGGCGCACCTTGTCGATGGCGCGGATGAGCCTGCTCAGGGTGTGGTCGTCCTGGTCGGGAATCTCGTTGGCGTGGACCGCCACCGCGTGCAGGTCCTTGGCCGCAAGCGCCGCGTCCGCCAGCAGGAAGGACATCTCGCTCTCGGCGGGCTCTCCGTCGCTGCCTTCTCCCATCAGGGTCCGCAGCTCGTCGGGGTCGACCAGCTCCTCCTTGCGGAGACGGTCGATCAGGGGCGCCGCGGCGTTGAACTTCCGCATCACCACCAGCAGGCGGAGTTGGAGCTTCCACAGCGGAGCCGCATCCTGCGGTTCGATGGTCGGGGGAAGATTCTCGATGCGGGCGAGGATGTCCTTGCGCAGCGTCGGCTGGGCATCGGCCGCTTCGAAGAAGAATCGGGAAGCCTTTTCCATTTCCCCGGCCGCCACGGCGAGTTCTCCCAGGGTCTTCAGCCACGCCCCGCGGACCTCCGGAGTGGTCCGGTGATCCTGGAGCTTCTCCAGGAGCGAAGCCGCCAGGGGACCGGTCGCGGCGGCGGTCAAGAGCTGGCAGGCTCGTTCTTCCTGGCCCGCGGCCAGGGCGCATTGCCCCGCCGCCGCGGCCAGTTCGGGCGAACGGGAATGGATCTGGACCTCCTTCTCACACAGGGGAAGGAGGATCTCCTCCTGGTCGGGGACATTCTCGAGCAGTCCAAGGACGGCCTCGGCGAAGTCCTCGGGATGCTTGCGGGCGTGGGCGATCGCCAGGAGGGTGTAGAACGCGACCCGGCTGAGTTCCTCGGAGGGATTGGCGGCGAGGGACCGGCGGCGCACCATGAGTTTCTTCCGGTAGGTCTCCAGATCACCCTCGCAAAGCCGTTCGACGACCTCCACCGCCGCGTCGATCTGCGATTTTGCGAGGTAGCGGTCCACGAGGAATTCCGCCAGGGGAAGGATCGGCTCGGCTTCATAGCGTTCGGAGATCGCATCGAGGATCCGTCCCCGGCTGTCCGGCGCGTTCCGCAAGAGGCTCTTGAGCCAGCGCAGACCGGTGCCGTGATCGCCCAGATCGAGGGCCACCATGGCCGCCTCGTACTGGTAGTGCGGGGTGTCGGGGTGCTTCTTCGCCCAATCCTGCAGTTGCTTGAGGGCCTTTTCCAGGTGTCCCTTGGCGCGCAGGCCCTGGATCTTGCGAAGATTTTTCTCGAGATTGCGATCCATGGTGCTCCCAACAAGGACAAATGACCGGATTCCAGCGTTTCCGGGCGCCGGTAGAGGGATCGCGGACTTGTCAGCGAAACTCGTACCAACTCACCCCGATGGGCCCCCTTCTTCCCCCAGAGGGAGGCATGAGGTGACCCGGGAAACGAAAAGACTCCTCTCCCTCACCGGGAGAGGAGTCCCATCCGCCACCTCGGAGTGGGAGTCCGGAGGCTTCAGCGGGTGATGGGCAGCGGCGGGTTCTGAAGAGGCACGGTCACCTTGACCGGGGCGCTTCGAGCGCTCTCGTTCCGGTTGATGTCCCGGGCCGCGACCGAATACCAGTAGTCGTGACCGGGCTCGACCGTGGTGTCCAGGAAGGAATTGGTGGAAACCGTTCCGTGGGTGACCGGCAGGAAACCGCCGTTGGCGGATTGGCTCCGATACACGACATATCCCGCGAGATCGGGGTCGACCGTGTTGGCCGCCCAGTTCAGCGCAACCTCCGACTGGCCGGGGACGGAGGCCGAGATCCCCAGGGGGATGGCCGGCGGTACCGTGTCCAGGGCCGGTTCGGTGGTGCCGCTGTCGTTGCTGCAACCGGCGGCCAGTCCGACCGAAAGCACGAACAAGGCGACAAGAATCAGGGTGAGGCGGGGGGTACGTTCCATGATCAGGGACCTCCACTCCAGACTGTGGGTGCGAATTCGGGTTGCGTCGTCCTGTGGCGCTTCCGCGGTCCCGCCGCGGCGGGATCCTCCCGGCCGGAAGCACCTCCCCCCCGGGGGGCACAGCAAAGCGGATGCCAGCGCCCGGTGGCCCGACCCGAGCCCAGACAAGTTCTTGAAAATCAAGGTGTTGAGGAAAACCTGGGAAAAATCGCGCAGGGGCGAGCAAGCAAGAATCGTCTCCTCGAGCCGACCTCCGGATTCATTTTGCCGGTGCCTCGAAGAATGTGCATGCGCCCGATCGGGGGTCATGGTGTCCCCTCGAGGCGCGTGGATGTGGCAAGGGCGGACCTCCCGGGGGACGTCCCCAAGGGCCGGTGCGGTCGATACGGGGGGATGGGCGGCGTGCACATTCTTCGAGGCACAACCCAAGGTCCACGTTGACAAGGGGTTAGATGGGGGCTATCCCTTAGCTAGCGGCTGGCAGGCGGTTCCGGCCGCCCGGAGAGCGGCGTCTCCGGCATCCATCCCTCCATCCCACGGGTGTTCCCATGACCAAACAGGATATCGTCGAGGACATTGCCCTGCGGACCGGCCTCACGAAGAAGGAAGTCGCCGAAGCCGTCGAACTCTTCCTGAAGAAGATCGGGGAGGCTCTCGCCGAAGGCAAACACCTGGAGATCCGGGGCTTCGGCACCTTCAAGGTCAAGCAGCGCAAGGCCCGGATGGCGCGCAATCCGCGGACCGGCGAGGCGGTTCCCGTGCCCGAGCGCCGGGTTCCCGTGTTCAAGGTGAGCAAGGTGCTCAAGGACCGGGTCGCCCTGACCTGACTCCACCGGAGATCCCCTTTCCACCCATCGCCCTCGGTGGGGGTGGGCGGGTTCCGTTGCCGGGACCGAAGCTCCATGGAACCACTCGACTTCCGTAGCGACACCGTCACGCGCCCGGACCCCGGGATGCGCCGGGCCATCGCCGAGGCCGAAGTCGGCGACGATGTCTTCGGCGACGATCCCACCATCGCCCGCCTGCAGGAGCGGGTCGCCCGGCTGCTGGGCAAGGAGGATTCCCTCTTCGTGCCCAGCGGGACCATGGGCAACCAGATCGCGATCAACCTGCATACCCGACCCGGCGACCAGTTGATCCTCGAAGCGGACAGCCACATCTACCACTACGAGGCCGGAGCGGGGGCGGTGCTGTCCGGCTTGTGGCCCACTCTTGTGGCCGGGGAGGCCGGCGTCCTGCGGTGGGAGCAGATCGAGGCGGCCCTGCACCCGGACGATCCGCACAAGACCCGGCCCTCGCTGGTGTGCCTGGAGAACACCCACAACCGCGCGGGGGGAACCATCCTTCCTCTTCCGTCGATCACCGAGGTGGCCCGCGGATGCCGGGAGCATGGGCTCAAGTTGCACTTGGACGGGGCTCGCCTGTGGAACGCCTCGGTGGCCACCGGAGTGCCCCTGGAGCGCTGGTGCCGAGACGTCGACACCGTGTCGGTCTGTTTCTCCAAAGGCCTGGGTGCGCCGGTCGGATCGGTGCTGGCCGGCCGGTCGGAGGACATCGCCCGGGCGCGCCGCGTGCGCAAGCGGCTGGGCGGCGGGATGCGCCAGGCCGGACTGTTGGCCGCGGCGTGTCTCCATGCCCTCGATCACAATCTCGAGCGCCTGCAGGATGATCACCGCAATGCGCGATGGATCGCGGAGAACCTCCATCATCCGCGGATGCGAGTCCCGGTGGAGCCCCAGACGAACATCCTCCTGATCGATCTCGATCCCCAGCTCGACGCCGACGATGTCCTGGATCGCTTGGCCCGGAGAGGACTCCTGGCGGTGGCATTCGGAGCCCACCGCCTCCGGATCACCACCCACAAGGATGTCTCGCGCGAGGACTGCGAGCGGGCCGTGGAGATTCTCAATGCCCTGCAGCTCTGATCGCGGCGGGATGGAGGTCAGCCGGTGAAGATCATCATCGTGGGCGCGGGAGCGGTGGGTTCGATCGTGGCCGAACGGCTCAGCCGCGCGAACCACGATGTCATCCTGATCGAGGCCGAAGACTCGGTGGTGGCCGAAGCACAGGAGCACCTGGACGCGCTGGTTCTCCACGGCAACGGCGCGACCATTCCCATGCTCAAGGAAGCCGAGGTCGAGAAGGCCGATATCCTCATCGCGGTCACCAATGTGGACGAGATCAACATCCTGGCCTGTCTCACCGCGCACCGTCTCGGAGTCCCCACCAAGGTGGCCCGGGTGCGGAACGAGGAGTACTACACCGGGGAGAAAGCCTGCTTCGAGGAGATCGACCATCTCATCAATCCCGATCGCGAAGCGGTGAAGTCCCTCTACGAGCTGCTCATCAAGCAGGCGGCGACCGATATCTACGAGTTCGCCGATGGGCGGGTGCAGGTGATCGGAGCGCGGGTGGGACCGGGCGCGATGGTGGTGGGCAAGAGCCTGGGCGAGATCGGCCGGGAGATCGGTTCGCGGTGGGCGTTGGTGGCGTCCATCACGCGACAGGGCAAGACCATCATCCCCTGCGGCGAGGACGTCCTGCAGGAGGACGATCAACTCTTTCTCGTGGGGCGCCGCGGCAAGATCGAAGACAGCCTGAAGTACCTGGCGCTGGAGACCACCCCGGTGGGCTCGGTGATGATCGCCGGGGCGAACAATATCGGGGTGAGCCTCACCCGACTGCTGAGCGAGAGGGGAATCGCGGTCAAGCTGCTCGAACCCGATTCGGATCTCGCCCACCGGGCCAGCATGAAGCTGGACAACGCCCTGGTCCTGTTGGGGGATCCCACCGATCTCGAGTTCCTCCAGAGCGAGGGCCTGGAGGATGTCGACGGTTTCGTCGCGCTGAGCGAGGATGACGACATGAATCTCATGGCCAGTCTTCTCGCGCGCACCCATGGAGCGCGCAAGACCATTGCCCTCATCCGTCGGCCCAACTACGTTCCCCTGCTCTCGACCATCGGCGTGGATGCCGCGGTTTCACCCCGTCTGTCCACAGCCGACGCGATCATGCGGTACTTCCGGCGAGGGAACGTGCTCAGTCTCACTTCGCTCAAGGAAAACGAAGCGGAGATCATCGAGTTGGAGGCCACCGAGAATTCCAAGGTGGTGGGGGTTCCCATCTCCAAGCTGGACTTCGTGGACAACGCGTTGCTCGGGGCGATCATCAAGCCCTACCAGGTGGTGATCCCCAGCGGGGATGACGTGATCGAACCGGGAGACAAGGTGTTGGTCTTCACCCTGCCCAAGGCGGTACGTGCCGTGCAGAAGCTCTTCTAGCGACGGGTGGGAAGATCGTGAACCTCCGAGTGGTCCTGAAGGTCCTGGGTCTTCTCGTCTTCGCGACTTCCTGCGCGATGATCCTGCCGCTCGCGGCGGCCATGTACTACGGCGAACCGGAGACCCTGGTCTTCTCGCTGTGCATGGTTCTTGGTGCGGCCCTCGGAGGGGGGCTGGCCCTCTCGGAAAGAGGCCAGCACCAGCTCGGGTCGCGGGACGGTTTCCTGATCGTGACCTTCGGCTGGCTCGTGGTGGCCCTGGTGGGGTCCTTGCCGTTCGTGTTCAGTGGAGCCATTCCCCGGTTCACCAGCGCCTATTTCGAGTCGATGAGCGGCTTCACCACCACCGGGGCCAGCATTCTCACCGACATCGAGGCCTTGCCCAGAAGCATGCTCTTGTGGCGTTCGCTGATCCAGTGGCTGGGGGGCATGGGCATCGTCGTGCTCAGTCTGGCGATTCTCCCCGTCCTGGGGATCGGAGGAATGCAGCTTTTCCGGGCGGAGGCCCCGGGTCCCACTCCCGACCGTCTGACTCCGCGCATCAAGGAAACCGCCAAGTTGCTCTGGGGGGTCTATGTCCTCATTTCCGCCGCGGAGGTGCTGGCTCTTCTTCTCACCGGACTGTCGCCCTACGACGCGGTCTGTCACACCTTCACCACCATGGCCACCGGCGGGTTCTCCACCCGGAACGCCTCGGTCGCGTCCTTCGGCAATCCCGCCGCGGAGATCGTGATCATCTTCTTCATGTTCGTGGCCGGGGTGAATTTCTCCCTGCATTTCGCCGCCCTCCGCGGTCGAGTCCGCAGCTACTTCCGGGACGACGAGTTCAAGACCTACCTCACCGTGACGGTGGTTGCTTCTCTCGTCATCTTCCTCTCCAATCTCCACCTGGGGGAGATGGCAGTAGCCAGGAACCTGCGAGGCAGCGTGTTCCAGGTGGTGTCCATCCTCACCACCACGGGTTTCGGGACCGAGGATTACGAGCGATGGGGTCACATGCCCCAGTATCTGCTCTTGGTGTTGATGTTCATCGGAGGATGCGCGGGATCGACGGGGGGCGGGATGAAGAACGTGCGATTCCTCATCTTTCTTCGTCATGCCTTCAACGAGTTGCGCAAACTGCTTCATCCCAGGGCGGTGTGCGCCATACGGTTCAACCACTCCGCGGTACCGTCGGAAATCGTCACCAACATCCTGGGATTCATCCTCTTGATGACCATCATCACCACGGTCGCCACCTTCCTGATGACCTTGGTCGGGCTCGATCTCGTGTCGGCCTTCTCCAGCGTTGCCGCCACTCTCAACAACATCGGTCCGGGAGCCGGCACGGTCGGCCCCACCGACAATTTCAGCCATGTTCCCCTGGTCGGAAAGTGGGTCTTGATTCTCTGCATGCTTCTCGGCCGGCTTGAGATCTATACTGTCCTTGTGCTCTTCGCGCCCGAATTCTGGCGCCGGCACTGAACGCCGGGTCGGCCGCACGAGGTGCAGAGGCTCGTTTCCTCCGGCTGATCCGACGCCCTGGAAGAAAGGGATCGTTGATGGACTTGAGAATCGGATTGGCGCAATGCGATCTCCGCCTGGGCGATGTGCCCGGCAATCTCCGCAAGCACCGGGAGTGGATCGAGCGCGCGGCGGAGCAGGGGGTGGATCTCCTGGTGTTCCCCGAGCTCTCACTCACCGGCTACCTGTTGCAGGACATGGTGGGAGACGTTGCCCTCCGTGCCGACGACGAAGTGTTCGGTGAGCTGGCGTCGGCGGCCAAAGGCATGTCCCTCTGCGTGGGTGGCATCGAGGAGAGCGAGGACCACGCCCAGTATATCGCGTCCTTCTACCTGGAGGACGGAGGGGTGCGCCAGGTCCATCGCAAGGTCTATCTGGCCAGCTATGGGGTCTTCGACGAAGCGCGTTTCGTCGGGAGCGGAAACAGCATCGCCGCGCTCGCCACCCGCTTCGGGCGGATTGGTCTCTCCATCTGTGAGGACGCCTGGCATCCTTCCCTCATCACCACGCTTCTTCTGGATGGGGCGAATCTCATCGTGGTGCAGACCGCCAGTCCCGTCCGCGATCTGCGTGAGGGCGAGATTCCCCAGAACGCCCTGACCTGGGTCGACACCCTGCGTACCTACGCGCGCCTGTACGGCTGCTATATCGCTTTCTGCAACCGCGTCGGTACCGAAGATGGGCTGGTCTTCTGGGGGCGCAGCGTTCTCCTGGGTCCCGATGGAGAGGAGATGGCCGCGGGGCCGCTCTACGAGGAAGACCTGGTCATCGCCGGAATCGATTTCGAACGGGTGCGTCAAGCGCGCCTGAGCAATCCGGTGCTGCGCGACGAGAAGCTCGACCTCATCCAGAGGGAATGGTTCCGCATCGCGTCCCGGCGCAGCCGCGAGGCGGCCGGAGACGGAGACCGGACGACGGACGAGGGGCGTTGACGGTGAAGGAGAAGGTGCCCAGGGAAGCCGATCCGGCCGAAGATCTCCTGCGCCTGGATCTGGAGGCGGCGACCACCGTTCTCTGCCGGGGCCTCAAGCGCGAAGTGGAGCGCTGCGGTTTCACCCGGGTGGTGCTGGGGCTCTCCGGGGGGGTCGATTCGGCGCTGGTGGCCACTCTCGCCGCACGGGCGTTCTCGCCGGAGAACGTCCTCGCCTTGATGATGCCCTACCGGGAAAGCGCCCCCTCCAGCCTCGAGCACGCACGACTCGTGGCGGACGCGCTGGGCCTGGAGAGCCGCCTCGAGGAGATCACCCCCCAGATCGACGCCTATTTCCAGCGGCACCCCGAAGCGGACCGGGGCCGCCGCGGCAACAAGATGGCGCGCGAACGAATGACCATCCTCTACGACCACAGCCGGGCAGAAGGGGCCCTGGTCCTGGGCACCTCCAACAAGACCGAGCTGCTGCTGGGCTATTCGACCATCCATGGCGATTCGGCCAGCGCGGTGAATCCCATCGGCGATCTGTACAAGACCCAGGTCTTCGCCCTCTCCCGCCACCTGGGGGTTCCGGCGGAGATCGTGGACAAGGCTCCCAGCGCCGATCTGTGGGTGGGCCAGACCGACGAAGCGGAACTGGGCTTCTCCTACGCCGAGGTCGATCGCCTGCTCTATCACCTGGTCGACCGGAGGGAGCGGCGGCAGGGTCTGCGGCAGCTGGGATTCTCCCCGGAATTCATCGACCGGGTCGTGTCCCTCATGCGCAACAGCCAGTACAAGCGCAAGATGCCGGTCATCGTGAAGCTGAGCAACCGGACCGTCGACAAGGATTTCCTCTATCCACGCGATTGGGCGGGTTGATTGCGGTGTTGATCCTCGTCGCCACTCCCATCGGCAATGTCGACGATCTCTCCTCCCGGGCGCGGGAGGCCATCCAGCGCGCCCGGTGGGTGTATGCGGAGGATACCCGGCACACGGGAAGGATGCTGAAGCGTCTGGGGATCGAAAAGACATTGCGTTCATGCCACGATCACAACGAGACCCAGCGGGCCGGGGAAATCGTCGAACACCTCCGCGCGGGTGACGAGGTCGTCCTGGTGAGCGATGCGGGCACCCCGGCGGTGGCCGATCCGGGATACCGGGTGGTGAAGGCGGTGGTGGACGCGGGGTTCCCGGTGACCATGGTTCCCGGCCCTTCGAGCATCCTCATGGCCCTGGTGCTCAGCGGGTTTCCCACCGACCGCTTCGTGTTCGAGGGCTGGCTGGCGCGTCGGTCGGGACGCCTCCGCGCCCAGATCGAAGCCTGGAAGGATGAGAAGCGGACGATCGTCGTGCTCGAATCCAACCATCGCTTGTTGAAGAGCCTGCCCCTGTTCGCCGAGCTGCTTCCACAACGCAGGATGGCGGTGTGCCGGGAGCTGACCAAGTTGCACGAGGAGGTCCGCCGGGGCCGCCCGGCGGAGCTCCTGGAGCATTACCAGGCCCACCCTCCCAAAGGGGAGCTCGTCCTGGTGATCGCCGCCGGCACCGCTTGACACCACGGGAAGGGCAGGGTTGACTGGCGCCATGGGAAACCTCGATCTCCATCAAGCGGTCCGGAAGAGGTTGACGCCGCTGGTCTCCGCGCTGGATACGGTGGGGTTCACCCCGACCACGCTCACCTTCCTGGGCCTCTTCTTGAACTTCGGGGCCGCTTTCGTGGTGTGGGAAGGGTACCTCTTCTGGGGAGGACTGGCGTTTCTTCTCGCCAGCGCCTTCGACATGCTCGACGGCGCCCTGGCCCGACGTCAGGGACGGGTCACCGACCTGGGCGCATTCCTCGATTCGACCTTCGATCGGGTGAGCGAAACCGCCCTCTTCGTGGCCCTCCTGCACGACCAGGTCCACCATGTCTATTCCCTTCCCTGGACCCGCGAACTCACCCTGATCGCCTTGGCCGGCTCCTTGACCACCAGCTATGCCCGCGCGCGGGCCGAGGGCCTGCGCACCGACTGCAAGGTGGGTTGGCTGGAGCGACCCGAGCGGATCGTCCTGCTCGGCCTGGGTCTCGTGTTCGGGCGCACCGCCCTGGGCTTTGTGATCTTCGCCCTGGCCGCGCTCACCTGGGTCACCGTCGTCCAGCGGATCGTCCACGTCTGGCCCAAGCTCGACCGACCGCCCCGCGGTGGGACGGGCGCATGATCGCGGGGAGCCGCAGGAGCGCATGAAGCCGCGTCGAGGGATCCTGATCAGCTTCGAGGGGGTCGAGGGCTGCGGAAAGTCGACCTTGCTCGAGGGGGTGGCTCGCCGCCTCACCGCGGAAGATCTGCCGGTGATCCTGACCCGGGAACCGGGAGGGACTCCCCTGGGTGAGGGAATCCGGCGACTGGTGTTGGACCCCAAGACCGGAGTGGGTCCCTGGAGTGAACTCTTCCTGATGCTCGCCGCCCGGGCCCAGGTCGTGGCCGAGGTCATCCGGCCCGCCTTGCAGCGGCGGGAAATCGTTCTCTGCGACCGGTATGCGGATGCGTCCACCGCCTACCAGGGAGCCGGCCGGGGACTGGGAATGGAGACGGTCGAAGGGCTCAACCAGCTGGCCACCGGCCGCTTGCTCCCCGATCTGACCTTCCTGATCGATCTCGATCCCCTCCTGGGTCAACAGAGGATGGGCCGCCGCCGGCGGGACCGGATGGAGCGGGAGGATCTCGCCTTCCACCGGCAGGTGCGGGAGGGATATCGCGAGCTCGCCCGCCGCCATCGGGAGCGGTTCGCCGTCCTGGATGGCAGCCTTCCTCCCGATGCGTTGCTCCAGGAGGCCTGGGAGCGGCTGGAAGCGTTCGGCCGCCGCGAAGAGTTGTGGTAGGGGGACGGAACACATATTGCCGCCATCGGTACAAGATCTTACCCTGACTGCTGGCCGCCGGCCGTTCCTCCAATCGCGATCCGCCGGCCTCCATCCATCCCACTGAAGGACCTCCCATGCAGCTTCGTAGTCGTAAGTTCGTGTTCACACTGGCCGTAGCGTGCCTGTTGAGCCTGGGTTTCGTCATCGGTGCCACCGCTGGTCGCAGCGACAAGGCGCAGAAGAAGGGAACCCGCAGCCAGGAGTACTATGACAGCCTGGAACTCTTCGGCCGGGTCTACGAACGCATCACCCGCAACTACGTCGACGAACTCGATCCCCAGGAATTGATCGACTCGGCGATCGAGGGGATGCTCGACGAACTCGATCCGCACAGCCAGCTCCTCACGCCACAGAGTTACGAGGACCTGATGACCAGCACCCAGGGGGAATTCGGGGGACTGGGCATCCAGATCACCGTGCGCGACGGTTGGATCACCGTGGTTTCTCCGATCGAAGGAACCCCGGCCTATCTCATGGGCATCCAGGGGGGAGACCAGATCGTCGAGATCGAGGGAGAGAGCACCGAGGGATGGAAGACCACCGACGCGGTGAAGAAATTGCGTGGTCCCAAGGGGACCCAGGTGACCATCGGCATCCGCCGGCCCGGCGAGGATACCATCCGCCATTACACCATCACCCGCGACATCATCAAGTTGGAGAGCGTACCCTACGCGTTCATGATCGACGAGGACGCGAAGGTCGGATACGTACGCATCACCAATTTCGCCCGGACCACCGCAACCGAGCTGAAGACGGCGATCGATTCCCTGAAGACGCAGGGGATGAAACGATTGTTGATCGATCTCAGGTTCAATCCGGGAGGACTCCTGAGTTCGGCGAAGGAGGTCAGCGAGCTCTTCCTGAAGCAGGGACAGCTGATCGTCTACACCAAGGGCCGCTACATGCGGAACAACGTCAGCTACTACGCAAGCGGCAAGAGCGAAGCCAACTGGGACGAGACCCCGCTTCTCTTGCTGGTGAACGGCAGTACCGCCAGCGCGAGCGAAATCCTCTCCGGTGCGGTCCAGGATCACGATGTGGGACTGATCGCCGGGCAGACCACCTTCGGAAAGGGTTCGGTGCAGACGGTCTTCGACCTTCCCCCGGACCGCGCGTTGAAGCTCACCACGGCCCGCTACTACACCCCCAGCGGACGCTCCATCCATCGCCAGCGGACCCGGGAGGGCAAGCTGGTGGATGAACAGGGCAAGGAGGTCCAGGAGGTCAAGGAGAACCCGGAGAAGAGCGAGGGCTCATCCCCGCCCGGGAAGGGCGAAGAGGAAAAGGAGAAGGACGATTCAAAGTCGCCGACCCCCTCGTCCAAGGCCAAGACGGACGAGGCCGGCGCGACGTCTTCCCGCAGCGAGGCCGAGGTCTTCTTCACCGACATGGGCCGGAAGGTCTACGGGGGTGGAGGTATCACTCCGGATGTGGAGCTCGAGCCGGCACTGCTCAGTGACGCGGAGGTGTGTCTGGAGAGGGACGGGATCTTCTTCACCTTCGCCACCGAATACAGCATCGACCACGACCGCCTGACCCCGGACTTCGAGATCACCCCGGCGATGTTGGACCGATTCTACGAGGAAGCTTCCAAGCGCGAGAACCTGAAGAGATACCTGACGGAATTCGGACTGGAGTGGAACCGGCAGCTCATGGATGACACTCTCGACTACATCAAGGAAGGGATCCGCCGGGAGCTCGAGCGCCATTACCATGGCTCGATGGCCGCCTACGAGGTTTCCGTCAAGGGGGATGACCAGCTCTGGAAGGCGGTGGACCTGCTCCGGCAGGCGGACGATCGCCTGGGCCTCTTCCACGTGGCGGAGGAATACAACGCCCGCAAGCTGGCCGAGGCAGAAAAGAAAACGGCCGGGGTGCGCTGACCTCGGCCGGACGAAAACTCGCCGTGAGGAGCGATCGAGCGATCAACGTCCTCCGAACAGTGCCTTGACCTGTCCCCAGGAACTCGATTCGGTGGGAACGGGCGAGGAGGCCCGGATCAGGACCACCAGATCATTGTAGTCGTTGTCGGTGCTGTTCGGCTGTGGGATGGAACTGACCGAGAGGCCCGAATCCAGGTCTTCCCAGCACAGGATGTAGGCCGGTTGCCCGAAGAGATACGAGACATTGTAGATGAGGCACTGGGGATCGCCGTTCTCCGGAGGATGGATGGCGCCACTGCCGTCGGGGCCGATGTCGTTCAGGGACCGGTCGGTGTAGAACTTCTCCGGCTGGGGGGCGCCCCGGCTGTCCTGATCGCCGTTGGGATCGAGCCAGAATCCGAACTTGGTGGGGGCGGTGAAGTTGATGACCTTGGTTGCTCCCGCACCATCGCTGCCGTTGAAGATCACCCCGTCATTGAAGCCATCGATGACCGGGGACGAGATCTCGTACCAGCCCATGATGTTGTTGTTGCTGTACCCGGCGACCTCCACCACGATCATCCCGTGGAAGGAAGAGTCTTGCCAGTAGGGTACTGGGCTCAGATCGGCGTCTCCGGGCAGGTAGCCCTCGTACATGGTCAGGACGTCGATGTCTCCCGGGCTGTAGGTCCCCGGGAACTGCGTCAAGAGGTAGTTGTCGATGACGTCCTGGAGAGGAACCCCGTCCCACGAGCTGCCCCAGCTCACATCGAAGACGGCATGGGCGAGAGGAACGGAGAAGAGGAGTACCGAAGCGAAGATGAGGAACGCGAGACCGCGATGACGGAGATGCATGAGGGAATCCTCTCTGGGAGATCACCCATTCCTGGGAGATGTCCTCGTCTGGGGCCCACGGCCACGCCGCGGACGCTTGCCAGCTGTTCGTTCGTCTGCCCCGAAGACGAGCGGGATCGTGTCAGGAATAGCCTGATTCTAGCATCGAATCCGGGGAAAGACAAGTAGGTGGTCGGTTTTCATCCAGGTGGGCCCGGGAGTTGCCGGCGCCTTGCGACGGGCCCTCCTTCGGCCCGCTCCTCTCGGCGGTGCCCCCTGGCGGCCTTCGGGGGGGTGCCGCCGGGGTGACATCCGGAACCGGCTGCGCTAGGATGGGCCTCCAGATGGCTGCAACCTCCTGTCCTGTCGAAGCGTAGAGCCTCGGGTAGCCTCGACCGTCCATCCATGCCCCTTCCAGGTGCAGAACACCGTGACCACGGCCACCTCCACTTCCGAGCCTTCTGCGGGTAGCATGACCCGTTCCATCGTCCGGGTGCGCGATCTCCACCAGTCCTACGGCGAGAGGGCCGTCCTGCACGGTCTCCACTTCGAGCTGGCGCCGGGGGCGGTGGGTCTGCTCGGGCCCAACGGCAGTGGGAAGACCACCCTCCTGAGGACGCTCCTGGGGCTCTTGCCGGTCCAGCCGGGACGGGTGGAGGTGCTGGGTCACGATCCCGCCCGCGAGGCGATTGCCATCCGGGCTCGCATCGGCCTGGTTCCCGAGAGCGAGTGCCTGGTTCCCGGAATGAACGCGGTCGAGTTGACCGCCTACGCCGGGGAACTCAGCGGGATGGAATCGTCCGACGCGATGCAGCGAGCCCACCAGGTGCTCTACTACGTCGGGCTGGGCGAAGCGCGTTACCGCGATCTCGGCTCGTACAGCCAGGGAATGAAGCAACGTCTCAAGCTGGCCCAGGCCCTGGTCCATGACCCGGATCTCCTGCTGCTGGACGAACCGACCAATGGGATGGACCCGCCCGGGCGCGAGGCCATGCTCTCGTTGATCCGGGAGCTCAGCGGGAAGGGCATCTCGGTGATCTTGAGCACCCATCTGCTGGCCGACGTCCAGGAGACCTGCGACACCGTGTTGGTGTTGCAGGACGGCCGTCTCAAGGCTCGTCGGCCGGTCATCCATGATCCCCTCCACGAGCACCTGCTCTTCGAGTTGAAGGGCCGCGGTGATCTCGCCGCCCTCGGTGATCTCCTGCGCGCGGAAGGTCACGACTGGACCGAGATCCAGGGGGGAATCCGCGTCCGACTGCGCGAAGGAGAGCGGGGAATGGAACCCATCCTCGAGGCGGTCGACCGTCTCGGGGACAAGGTCCAGGTGCGTCATCTCCTCCCGGCGGGACGGACCGTCGAGGATACCTTCTTCGAGGCGGTGGACTGATGCCGGTCTACGATCAGGGATACGCCCGTTGGGAAGGCCAACTGCGCCGACGCCCCCTGAGGTGGTGGCCCATCCTGCGCCGCAACTTCCTGACTGAGCTGCGCAAGCGGCGCACCATCGTGCTCTTGATGCTCGCCTGGGTGGTCATCCTGGTGCGGGGGGTCATCCTCTACGGCGACTTGCGGTCGGGTGGTCTCTTGCAGTCCAGCGGCCTGGTCCCCGGCGGAATGGGAACCTTCTACCAGGCGGTGAGAGGCCAGAGCGCATTCGTCATCCTCTTCGTCCTGCTTTCGGGAACCGAATTGATTTCCCGGGACCGCCGGTACAATGCGCTGCAGATCTACTTCTCGCGGCCGCTCACCCCGAACGACTACATCCTGGGGAAACTGGGGATCGTGAGCGCCTTCGTGTTCCTGGTGAGCTGGTTGCCGGTTCTGTTGCTGTGGATCTTCGCTGTGGCGGTGAGCACCCGGGAGGGCTACTTCGCCTCGGTGTGGCCGGTCCCCCTGGCGTTGACCGTCTATTGCCTGGTGTGGGCCGTGACCGCCGGAATCCTGATCCTGCTGCTGTCTGCCAGTGCGCGCCGGAGCGCGATCATCGCGGTGAGCTGGGTCCTGCTCTATGGGCTCCTGGCGATTCGTGGAGTGACCAGCCTCTTGTCCACCCTGACCCACCAGCCGTGGTGGGGATTGTTCGACCTCGACCGGAACGTGAAACAGGTCGGCGCGGCGGTTTTCGGAGTGAAGGGCCCCTTGAGCACCGCGGAGGGGTGGAGCTGGTTGATCGTGGCCGCGGTGGTGGTGGGGGGATACTTCCTGCTGCGCCGGAAGATCCGTCCGGTGGAGGTGGCGTTGTGACCGCGGGGGTTCTTCAGGGCAGCGGCCCGGCCGAGGTCCAGGGTCCTCCCGCAGGGGTGACCCTGGCGGCGGAGAACCTTTCCCGCTGGTACGGTCAGGTGATCGGGGTCAACGACATCACCGTGCAGATCGGTCCGGGGGTGACCGGATTGCTGGGCCTCAACGGGGCGGGCAAGAGCACCCTGTTCAAGCTCCTGGCGGGTCAGCTCGCTCCCTCCCGGGGAACGGTCCGCGTCCTCGGCCGTGACCCCCTGCGGCACCGGGGTCTGTTCCGCCGGATCGGCTACGTCGCCGAACCCGATGCTCTCTACGAATCCATGACCGGACGGGAGATGCTGGTCTATCTGGCCCGCCTCCAGGGGTTTTCCCGCGAGGAGGCCCACCGCCGCGCCGCGGCTGCGCTGGAGAGGACCCATCTGGACGCTGACGCCGACCGCAGCGTGCGGGGATACTCGAAAGGAATGCGGCAGAAGATCAAGCTGGCCCAGGCGTTGGCCCACGACCCCGAGATCTTCTTTCTCGACGAGCCGTTCAACGGAATGGACCCGGTGAGTCGCCACGAGGCGATGGAACTGATCATCGGGCTCGGCCGGGAGGGAAAGACGGTCCTGGTGAGCAGTCACATCCTCCACGAGGTCGAGGCCATGACCTCGCGCATCCTCCTGATCCACCGGGGGCGGATCCTCGCCGAGGGGGACATCGGCGAGATCCGGGACGCCATTGAACGGCACCCACACCGCATCGAGATCCACTGCGATTCCCCTCGCCGGCTGGCGGCGCGGTTCATCGAGATGGACGATGTCCAGGGGGTGAGGATCGAATCGGAGAAGATGCTCTTGATCGAATCCGATCTGCCGCGCCAGGTCTATCGGAACCTGCCGCGGATCGCGCTGGAGAAGCCGGGAAGCATCCATTCGTGGACCACCCTCGACGACGATCTCAAGAGTCTCTTCGAGTACCTCGTGGAGGACGTGAAGTGAACGGGAACCATCCAGCGGTTTCGGAAGACCTGCGCGGCGCGGCTTTCGGACGACCTTTGGCCCCCGGCGCCCTGGAGGGGGTTCTTTCCCCCTCGGCCACGATCTCCCTCATCTACCGGGCCGCTCTCGTCGATCTCCTCCGGCGGAAACGGCTGGTGTTCCTGGGCCTGGCCTTGTTGCTCCCGCTGCTGTTGACCGTGGCATGGCGGATGTTCGGAACAGACCAACTCGTTCCCACCATGTTCTTCGCGAATCTGGCGGGAATGGTCTACCTGAAGGCCCTGGTCTACCTGGTGAGCCTCTTCTACGGGGTTCCGGCGGTCCACGACGAGATCGAGGGGAGAACCATCACCTACCTCTTCACCCGCCCCCTGTCCAAGATGGCCATCTACGCCGGACGCCTCCTCGCGGTCCAGACCGTCGCGGGGCTCTTGCTGGCCGCGTCGCTGGGGGTGTGCTTCCTTTTGATGGTGGTGGGCAATCGTGGTGTCCTGAGTCTCGAGTTCATCGAGATGTACACCAACTACTTCCTCGTCGTCCTGCTCGCGGTGTTCTGCTATACCGCGGTCTTCGCCCTGATGGGGACGGCATTCAGGAAACCGCTGGTCTGGGGAATCCTCTATATCTTCGCCTGGGAAACCACTGTTTCCATGACCCCCATGCGGTTGCAGATGTGGACCCTCGAGTGGCATCTGCGCAACCTGATCCGGCACCGCCAGGATCTCGCCTCGTCATTCAGCACCTTTGTCCGCCATCTTCTCGCGGTTGACTACTCGATGCCGGCGTGGGGGTCGCTTGCGATCCTCCTCGCCTCGCTCGTGGTGTTCACCCTGCTCGGGGGATGGGTGTTCTCGCGCAAGGAGTACCTGCTCGACTGATGGCGACGCTCTTTCCCTCCTCCAAGCGCCTGGGGCGCGGTTTCTTCACCCGTGACACGGTGGAGCTTGCCCGCGACCTGGTGGGGTGCGCCCTGGTCTTCAAGGACGCTGGGAGTACCCTGGCGGTGCGGCTGGTGGAGGTGGAAGCCTACCTGGGGGAAGGAGAGGACCCGGCCAGCCACGCCTACTCGGGAAAGACCGCCCGCAACGCGGAGATGTTCGAGATCGGAGGCCGTCTCTACGTGTATTTCACCTACGGGATGCACCATTGCATGAACGTGGTGTCGGGACCAAGGAACGAGGCCGGGGCGGTCCTGTTGCGGGCCGGAGAGCCGCTGGCGGGGGAGGAGATCATGCGGCGCCGCCGGCGCCGGCAGGGTCGTGAACTGACCAACGGCCCGGCCAAGCTCTGCCAGGCGTTCGGGATCGACCTGCGGCACAATGGTCTCGACCTGGTCCGCGGGCCGCTGGGCATCTGGCCCCATGAACCCCCGCGCTCGCTTGCCCGGACCCCCAGGATCGGCATCCGGCGGGGGCGCGAACAAAGGCTCAGGTTCCTCGATGGTACCTCCCCCTATGTTTCCCGCAGCCGTCCAGAAGGGAAGTTTTGACGGATGATCATCAGCCTGTTAGGTTCAAGTCCACGGCCTGGTCCGCAACGGTTTCGACTTCCCTTTTCTCTCACCCCACAACAACCTCTCATCGGAGGAGGGCAGATGCGCAGAGCAGCTCTGACGTGTCTTCTCCTGCTCGCCATTCTGGTCCAAGGCGCCTTGCCGGCGCTTTCCCAGGACGTCGCGGCGCTCGAGAAGAGCATTACCACATTCACCCTGGACAACGGCTTGCGATTCATCGTGGTCGAGCGCCACGAGGCGCCGGTGTTCAGTTACGTCTCCATGTGCAAGGTGGGATCGGTGAACGAAGTTCCCGGGATCACCGGACTCGCGCACATGTTCGAACACATGGCGTTCAAGGGATCGAAACAGATCGGAACCAGGAACTACGCCAAGGAGAAGAAAGCCCTGGACGCGGTGGACGCGGCCCAGGCGGCCTGGTGGCACGCGAAGATCAGCGGGGCCAGCGAGGAAGAAGTGAAGGCGGCCAAGGACGCGATGGTCGCGGCCGAGGAAGCGGCGGGCCAGTATGTGGTCACCAACGAGTTCGGCAATATCGTCGAACAGGCGGGCGGCGCCGGTCTGAACGCCACCACCCAGAGCGACGTCACCACCTACTTCTACAAGCTTCCCAGCAACAAGCTGGAGCTGTGGGCCTACCTCGAATCGCAACGGTTCATCCATCCGGTCTTCCGGGAGTTCTACAAGGAACGCGACGTGGTCGAGGAAGAACGCCGGATGCGCACGGACTCGAGTCCCTTCGGCCGCTTGCTGGAGGAGTTCGTGACCACCGCCTACAAGGCCCATCCCTACGGGCAGCCGACGATCGGCCACATGAGCGATCTGGAGGCCTTCACCCGGGCGGATGCCCGGGCTTTCCGGGACAAGTACTACGTGCCGGGCAACATCGTCTTCTGCCTGGTCGGCGATGTCGATCCGGTCCAGGTGAAGAAACTGGCGCGGAAATACTTCGGTTCCTGGAAGAAGGCGCCGGTCCCCGAACCGGTGCGGACGGTCGAGCCCGAGCAGATCGCCATGCGGGAAGTGACGCTGAAGGATCCCGGGCAACCGCTCCTGGTCATGGGCTATCACAAGCCGGCCAAGAACGATCCCGACGATGCGGCCTTCGACGTATTGACGGCGGTCCTCGCCAATGGCCGGAGCAGCCGCCTCTACAAGAAACTGGTGAAGGAGGACAAGTCCGCGGTGCAGTTGGGTGCTTTCACCTCCTTCCCTGGCGAGCTCTATCCTTCGCTCTTCCTCGTCTTCGCCATTCCGGCCAAGGACTTCACCGCCGACCAGTGCGAGACGACGATCCTCGACGAGATCGAGGCCATCAAGAGGGGAGAGATCAGCCCCGAGGAATTGCAATCGGCCAAGACCCGTCTCAAGGCCAACTGGATCCGCGGGATGAGGTCGAACATGGGCCTGGCGCGCAATCTCTGCAGTGATGAGATCGTGCTCGGCGACTGGAGAAAGGGACTTCAGTATCCCCAGGAGATCGACGCGGTCACCCTCGACGATCTCACCCGTCTGGCCAATCGTTATCTGATCGAGAAGAATCTCACGGTGGGCCGTATCGTGACGGAGAAGAAGGAGGCCAAGGATGAGAGCTAGAGGAACCCGCGGCCTGAAGGTCGCCGTCGCACTGGTCGTCACCCTTTCCTTCTTCCTCACCCTCTCTGCCGCCGAGGCCATGGCGCGCAGCAAACCGTGGGAGAAACTGCATTACCCCGAGTTGGGCAAAGTGCAGATCCCGTCGTTCGAGCGCCATGAACTGGCGAACGGGATGGTGGTCTATCTCATGGAAGACCACACCTGGCCGCTGGTCGAAGGGCGCCTCCTCGTCCACACCGGTTCGGTCTACGAACCGGCGAAGAAAGTGGGATTGGCCTCGATCACCGGTGACGTCCTGCGCACCGGTGGGACCGAGACCATGAGCGGCGATGAGCTCGACGAGACCCTCGAGAGCATGGGGGCATTCATCGAGAGCGGTATCGATGACACCGAGGGCTGGATGCGGTTCTCCTTCCTCAGCCAGGATCTCGGCCGCGGACTCGATCTGGTCTCGGACGTCCTGCGCCACCCGGCCTTCGAAGAGGACAAGGTGAAGGTGGCCAAGACCGCCGAACGGGCGGCCATCGCCCGCCGGAACGATGAGCTCATGGGCATCCTGCAGCGCGAGATCCCGAAGGCGGTGTGGGGGCCGGAGCATCCCTATGCACGCACTCCCGAGTACGACACCATCGACGCGATCACCCGGGACGATCTGGTCGAGTTCTACCAGTACTTCTACCACCCGGAGAACATGAGCCTGGCGATGTGGGGCGATTTCGATTCGGCGGCTCTGCTGTCGGCGCTGGAGAAGCGCCTGGCGGATTGGCCCCGCGTCGACAATCCCGTTCCTCCGCTTCCCAAGGCTCCCGAGCCCAAGCCCCGGCGCGTCCTGATCGCGGACAAGGAAGACGTCAGCCAGACCTGGTTTGCGGCCGGCCATCTGGGCATGCGGATGGACGATCCGGACTACTATTCGATGATCGTCATGAACCGGATCCTGGGCGGGTCCTTCGGGTCGCGGTTGTTCAACGAGGTACGCAGCAAGTTGGGTCTGGCCTACGGCGTCGGGAGTTCGTCGGGAGTGGGCATGGCCCACGAGGGAGCCTTCATGGCCTACTGCGGCACCAAGAACACGACCGTCGCCCAGGCGATGAAGGCGGTGCTCGGCGAGATCGACAAGATCCGCGACCAACCGGTCAGCGACGCGGAATTGACCCGGGCGAAGGAGGCCATGCTCAATTCCTACGTCTTCAACTTCGAGCAGAAGAACCAGACCCTCACCCGTCTGCAATCCTACGAGTTCTATGGATACCCCAGCGATTTCCTGGAGAAGTATCCGGACGAGGTCCGCAAGGTGGACAAGGCGAGCGTGGAGGACGTGGCCAAGCGCCGCATCCACCCCGAGGACTTCGCCATCGTGGCCGTGGGCAAGAAGAGCGAGTGGGACGCGGACTTGAGTGAGTTCGGCCCGGTGGAGGATCTGGACATCAGCATCCCCGAACCCTCCTCTCCACAGTTCCCCGAGCCCACCGCCGAGACCATCGAGCAAGGCAAGGCCATCCTGGCCGCCGGGCAAGCGGCCCTGGGAGGAGAGAAGCTCACGACCCTGAAGAGCATCCATCGCAAGGACAGCGCAAGCATGAGCATGCAGGGAATGGACTTCTCCATCGGGATCGAGAGCTGGACCGTGTATCCCGACCGGTCACGGGCGGATATCACCCTGCCGATGGGACAGGGGATGATGACGCGGGCGGTCTCCCCCAAGGGAGCCTGGGTGAAGGGCCCGGGGGGCATGCAGACTCTCGGGGAAGACGACGCCGAGGATGCCCGGCGGGAGATCGTGGAGGACGCGCACTACATCCTCGGGCATATCGAGGACTTCCAGGTGCAAGCCCTGTCTCCCGAGACCGTCGGCGATGTCGAGGCCGAGGTGGTGCTGGTGCGCCTGGATGGGGACGATTGGATGAAGCTGTACTTCGATCCCGCTTCGCATCGCTTGCTGAAGGAAGCGTCCATGCAACCGAACATGCTCACCCAGCAGGTGGGTTTGCAGGAGTCGATCTTCTCCGATTGGAAGGAAAGCGGGGGAATCCTCTATCCCCGCTCGATCGAGATCACCAACGCCGGGGAACACCTGATGAGCGTGACCACCGAACTCATCGAGATCAATCCGGTGGTGGAGGACGATTTCTTCGAGCAACCGGAGTCCTGATCCGGGATCCGCCGGCCCCGACGGGGCGGGCGGAAACATCCATGGGAAAGGAACGGCCCGGGACCGCAGTCCCGGGCCGTTTCGATTCGTGCGAGCCGCCTCGAAGGCTGTCCCGGATTTGAAACGTGGTTAGCCGAACCGAGTGGCCAATAAGAGGCAGCCCGCATCGATGAGCATAGTCCACCGGCGGAATGAAGACCAGAGGAAATCACGGGACCGGATCCCCCGGAGAGCCGCCGGCGGTCCACCGGAGGGCCTGTCCCCCTTGGACCTGTCATGCGGAATACCCAACTAATTGCCGAACAATAAGTTGAAGGGACTGTCAGAACTGTCAGCATCGTGGCAGCTCGCCTGGGAAGAGGAAGATGCGGGGTTGGGGCGCAACCTCTTGGACTTCGGTTCGTAGATGGAGTAGACTGTCCGGGAGGATTCGCGATGTTGGATCTGTTCAGCGTGCTGGTAGGGCTGGCCATTCTGGGAGCTGCGACCCTGTTGGTCCTGTCCGTGCTGAAACTGGTCCTGGGATGCATCCTGTGGCCGCTCAAGCTGGGATTCATCCTCTTGAAGGTTGTGGTCGGGTTGGTCCTGGTCGCGATCGTGGGGGTCTTGGTGTCACCACTGATCGCGATCGTGGTTCCCTTGATCCTTCTCCTGCTTCTCGCGCTTCCGCTCCTTGCCCTTGGCACCTTGCTCAGTTTCTGGTGGCTTTGACAAACCACCGCTTCTCCCCGAGGAAACCGGCGTTCGAGATTCGTCTCGGCGCCGCTTTTCTCGCCCTCCGGTCTACGGCTCAGAAGGGGAAGGGAGAGATCGAGGACTTCGCGGTTCCGAGGCCGAGATGGCGGAGGATGCTCACCGCGATGCGGTAGTCGTGCAACTGGGCCGGCCAGTCTTCGTTCTCTCCGTCGCTCTGGCTTCGGTCCGGTTGGTACTGCAGCAGGAGGCCTTGCTCTTCCGGCGCCACCTCGGGGTGTCCCACCGAGGCTTTCTCCCTCTCGAAACTGAAGCCCGAACGAGCCACCGCGACCAGCAGGAGGCGGTCGAAAGGAGCAGGGGGGGAAGAGAGGCCGCCGCTCTTCGACCACGCGTCCAGGAGTTCACCGTGCAGGACCCGCTCGACTCCCCGGTGCGCGAGAAGCTTTTCGCACCAGGACTCCACCTCCGCGGTCGAAGGGGTCTCCCCGCTCGGGGAAGGTCCCACGAACAGGAGTGAACTCCGCACCCACCAGTGCGCGGACCGGGGCAGGCACGGGACTTCGATGGTTTCATCGACCGGCCGCAGTCCCGGGCCGGCCACGATCAGCCGCACGAGCTCCGGGCCGGACTCCAACGATCGTTCCCGCAACCGATCGTCGAGCGCCCGGGCGGCCTCCTTCCGTTCCGCAGAGGAGAGACCATACTGCCGGGCCGCTTCGAGCAGGCGGTCGTCGCGGCGACAGCGAAGGCGATCGTCCGGGAGTCGGGTGAGGTTTCGGCGTACCGTCTCTTCCAAAGTCTCTGGAAGTTGGGGAAAGGAGCAGACCAGGCCGGCCTGCCGTCGCAGATGACCGGACAGCCAGGGCATCACCCCCGACTCGAGAAGGCCGGCGGTGAGCCCGGCGACGAACTCGAGATGAACGGCCCTCATCGCGGCGCCCCCCGGTCCCCGGAGCCCGCGGGGGGGCGATAGCGGTAGTGCCACGGCTCGGGATGGTAGAATCCCGCATCGGTGGAATCGGGGGGATAGCTCAAGTGGAATCCCCAGTCGATCGCGTGGGTCTTCAGCCAGTGGGCTTCGGGGGTCTGGGCGAAGCCGGGCTCGACCACCTGGCGCAACGCGTGGTCGGCGAAGTCCACCGTGGTTCCGAGCTGGTGTTCACTCGCGCCGGGAGGGGCCACCCATCGCTGGTCGGGTCCATGTTGCTGGCAGGCCCGACGGTAGAGTTCCTCCTGGCGCGACCACGATCGATAGGCGCTGACCACCTTCAGTTCCACCCCGTCGGCCCTGGCGGCCTGCACCATCGTCATCAGGGCGCGCAGGGCTTCGGCTCGCAACCGGAGTCCCGGGCGGGTGGCGGGGGGCACCGGGATCTCCTTGAGATCCCCGGGCCGATCGTCCGCCGACAATCGATGGATGGGATCGACGAGGCGGTTCCACGCAGGGTCGCTTGCGTCGCCGGCGCTCGGCGGAGTCGCGGCAGCGTCTCCGCCGGATTCCTCCAACGGTGGCAACCGCAGCAGCACCGGACCTTCCGGATGTTCGTAGATCACCGTGCAGCGGGCCAGCAGGCGGTTCCACGCGGCACCTTCCACCCACTTGCTTCTCCTTCCCTGTCCCAGGGCGAGCACGATGGCCCCGCGCAGAGGGGGCATGCGGCGCAGCCGGTCGAGGACTTCCGGACTCTCCGGGAGGAAGACCACCTGCCGGCGGCTGGCCCACGCCAGATGGGCGCTCTCGGTGAAGACCGCGGCCAGGGGGTTGCCGGCGGTCTGCAGCCGTTGCACCACCCGGGCCGGGGCACGACGGAAGGCCAGCGGCCAGGCCGCGGGATCCTGCAGGGGCGAGGACGAGGCGCCGGGCACGGGAAGCCATCCCACCCCGACCGCGACCATGGCCACGGTGGTTCGCAATGGGACCGAACGCAGCCAGGCGCCCAGGCGGGCCAATCCGGCCCCTGCCCACAGGCAGATCACCGGCAGCAGGGGAAAGAGGGGGCGGAATTCGGCGCTGAAGGGGGAAAGGACCACCGCGACCGCAGCCACGAGCAGGATGTCGCGCAACGCCAGCCGCGCTTCGCCGGCCGCCCCCCAGAGGACGAGCAACGCGGCCGGCAACGCGATCCAGGCATCCAGGTGGAGCAGGTGCATCTTGAGGCGGTGCAGGCCGAGGGCCGCCACCTCCCCCCCGCGATGGGTCAGCACCTGCCAGGTCGGATGGGGGACCAGGCCCCGGTAGGGACCCAGGCCCCCGGGATCGTCCAGGTTGCGGGCCAGTTCGGCGTAGGACTGGAGGGTTCCCAGCGGGTTGCCGGTGATGAGCCAGAGATGCAGATGCCAGGGAAGTGCGACGGCGGCGGCCCCCAGGATCAGCCAGGGGAGATCCTTCCGGTCATAGCGTCCGCTGCGGGCGAAGAACGTCGCCCCGGCGAGCAACCAACCGGTGGGATGCAGAAGGGGCATCAAGCCGTAGAGGCTGCCGCAGGCGAGGTGGGTGGCCATGCCGCCGTTACGGGGCCGCCAACTCCACACCAGGAGGGTCAGCAGCGCCAGGGCGATCTCGGGACCGCCTCCGACCAGAACCCGCCAGGTGGTGAAGGAGGCGGCCAGGACGAGGGCGGCGAATCCGCCGGCGCCTCCGCCGAAGGCTTCGTCCCCCACCTTCTGCACCCAGAGGAGCAATCCACCGAAGAGGATCAGCGCCAGCCAGACTCCCGCGTGCGACCCCAGTCCCGCGGCCACCGGAAGGACCAAGAGGAGCGGCCACAGGGGAGGGCGGGTCAGGTTCTGGGGAGGAAAGCTCTCGGCTTGGGGAAAGACCATCCGCAGGGGGTAGGTGATCAGCGGGCGCAATCCCTCTCCCTGGGTGGCGTGCCAGGCCCTTCCGACGTAGTCGTAGCGGTCGAGATTGGGCGGAGGATCGATGGTCACAGCCCAGGTGGCCGCCAGGAACGCGACCGCTAAGGCCAGCAGGAAGAGACGTCGGGACAGCCGGCGCGCCTCCTCAGGCGCCATGGCGCGAACCCGGGGTGTCGAGTGGGACATCCTGCCGGCAGAGGGGGCACTGTGCGGGGTCCCAGGTTCCGACGTCCTCGACGAGCAGGGCGTGGACCGGCACCGGCACCTCGACCCCGGCCTCCCGGCGGTCCACGATCACCGCGATGCCGTGGACTTCCGCTTCCTGTTCTTCGACCAGTTGCCGCATTTCGCCGAACGAGGTCCCCCGGGTCAGGACGTCGTCGACCAGCAACACCGATTCGCTCTTGCGGATCCCGAACCCGCGGCGGAGGGCGAGGCGGCCGTCCTTGCGCTCGCAGAAGAGATGCCGGCGGCCCAGCGCGCGGGCCACTTCCTGCCCGATCAGGATGCCCCCCACCGCGGGCGAGAGCACCAAGTCGTATTCCAGCTCGTTGCAGTGCTCGGCCAACAAGCGTCCCAGGCCCCGGGCCAGCTCGGGATACTGCAAGACCAGCGCGCACTGGAAATAACGGTTGCTGTGCAGACCACTGCTCAGTTGGAAGTGGCCGTCGAGCACCGCGCCCAACTCCACCAGACGATCGCGTACTTCCGATTCCTTCAAGTGTTCATCGGACGGGAGCCCACCGGGGGTCATGATCTCCTCCTGCCAAAGAGCGGCCGCTCGGAAGGGAAATCCCACCCTACACCGCGGCTGCCATCTCGTCCAGAATGCGCCCCAGCGCCCCGGCGGGGTCCGCACTGCGGGTGATGGGACGGCCCACCACCAGGAAATCGGCTCCCTCCTGCAGGGCGGCCGCTGGGGTGGTGGCACGGGCCTGATCGTCGGCTATGGCCCCCGCCGGGCGGATGCCGGGGCACACGATCAAGGGCTCGTTTCCTACCGCCTGCCGCAGGGCGGACACTTCCAGGGGAGACGCCACCAGGCCGACCGCTCCCTTGCCGACCGCTTCGACCGCCAGCCGCACCGCCAGTCCGGAGGTGGAGAGGCGGCTCTCCACCAAGGTCTCCAGGCTCCCCGGGGCGTGGCTGGTGAGCACCGTCACCGCCAGTACGCCCAGGGGAGGGCGGCACCCCGCCCCGGCCCGGGCCGCTTCCCGCACCCCCTCTCCGGCGAGCGCATGGACGGTCGACAGGCTCGCCCCCAGGCTCGCCGCGCGTCGCGTCGCGGCGGCCATGGTCGCGGGGATGTCGTGGAACTTCAGGTCGAGGAAGACCCGGTATCCCTCGGCGCACAATCTCTCCACCACCGAAGGTCCCTCCGCGGTGAAGAGTTCAAGTCCGACCTTCACCCACCGCAGCTCGTCCTGGAGGGAGGAAAGCAGGGCCAGGGCGGGGTCGGCCGCCGGGAAATCCAGGGCCAGGATGAGTCGGCAGCGCGGATCGGATGTGCGGAAAGTGGACGGCGGAACAGACATGCGCTCGATGACCTCTTGCTTGGGTGGTGTGCCCTCGGCTAGCTTGGGCGACGGAAGGAACCCGTCGGCGTCTTGATACCCTACCGGCGCCGACCGTGCAAGACACACAGGAGACCCGCTGTGCTCGACCGCCGATTCATCCGCGAACACGCCGAACTCGTGCGCGAAGGTATCGCCGCCAAGCGGGAGTCGGCCGACCTGGACCGCTTTCTCGACCTCGATCGCGAGCGACGCGGGCTCCTGGGCGAACTCGAGGAGCTCAAGGCGCAGCGGAACGCCGCATCGCTTGCCATCGGCCAGGCCAAGAAGAAGGGCGAATCCGCGGAGGAGGCCATCGCGGCGATGCGGGAGGTCTCGGCGCGGATCAAGGAAGGGGACGCCCGGCTGGCGAAGCTGGAGGAGGAGCTGCTGGACCAGCAACTCTCCATTCCCAATCTTCCCGATCCCGATGTGCCCAGGGGCGGTGAGGAGCAGAACGAGATCGTCCGCAGCTGGGGTGAGCCCCGCCGACTGGACTACGCCCGGCCCCACTGGGAGATCGCCGAGAGCCTCGGCTTGCTGGATCTGCCGGCCGCTTCCCGGATGAGCGGAAGCGGGTTCACCGTGCTCAAGGGCGCGGGCGCCCGTCTGGAGCGCGCGTTGATCAACTGGTTCCTCGACGTCCACCTCGAGCAGGGTTACGTGGAGATCAATGCTCCCTACCTGGTCCGCAGCGAGGCGGTCCTGGGAACCGGACAGTTGCCCAAGCTCGCCGACGACATGTACCGGACCCGCACGGACGGGCTGTGGCTCATTCCCACCGCGGAGGTCTCGGTCACCAATCTCCACCGGGAGAGCATCCTCGGGCCCGACGAGATCCCCCGGCGTTACGTCTCCTTCAGCCCCTGTTTCCGTCGCGAGGCGGGCAGCGCGGGCAAGGACACGCGGGGGATGCTTCGCGTCCACCAGTTCCACAAGGTCGAAATGGTGCGCTTCGCCCGGCCGCAGGACAGCGAGAAGGAACTGGAAGAACTCGTCCAGGACGCCACCGTCTTGCTGGAAGGCCTCGAGCTGCCCTACCGAGTGGTGAAACTCGCGTCGGGGGATCTCTCGTTCGCCGCGGCCAAGTGCTACGATCTGGAGGTCTACAGTCCGGGGGTCGATGCCTGGCTGGAGGTGAGCTCGTGCAGCAACTTCCGCGATTTCCAGGCCCGCCGCGCCCAGATCCGCTGGCGCGAGCAGAAGGGGAGCAAGGCCATCCATCCCCACACCCTCAACGGCAGCGGCCTGGCCTTGCCCCGGGTGCTGGTCGCCATCCTGGAGAACCACCTGACCGGCACCGGAAAGATCCGGGTTCCCGAGGTGCTTCGCCCCTATATGGACGGACGGGAAACCATCCAGTAGGAGGGCGGCCCGGCCGGCATCGGGCGGTCCGGTCCGGCGGGTGCCCGGGGCAGTCCGGCCCGCCGGGGGGGCACGCGAGAGGGGAGTCTTCACATGTCGCCTCGGGGCGTGTTGAAAGGACCCACGGTACGGGCTCTGCTCAAGAGCTACATCCTGGTAGGGCTCGCGCTCATCGTGATCGCGATCGTGGTGTTCTCCCTCGATCTCACCGCGAGTGTCGAGGAGCAGGCGCAGTTGACCACGCGCCTGTTGGCCGATCTGGCCGCCGAACGACTCCTGTCGGAGAATCCGGATCAACTCAAGGAACTGAAGGAGTCGCTCGACGTGCTCGCCGTCCCGGTGATCCTCACCGACGCCGCGGGCCGCCCGGTGTTCTGGAACGCCAACCAGGTGGGCATTCCGCTGCCCGACGACCCCGGCGTCCTGCAGAAGGACGATCCCCGGAATCCGGTCGACCCGGTGATGGCCGAACTCGTGGAGAAGGTGAGATCCTTCGATCAACGGCGTTCCCCCCTGCCGGTCTACGGTCCGCAGGGCGGGCCGGCTCTCTTCTACCTGCACTACGGGGAGAGCAACATCACCCGGCGGTTGACGGTCATGCCGATGCTCGAAGCGGTGCTGATCGTGGCCTTCATGGGGGTGGCGTTGGTGGCCTTCCGCAATCTCAAGCGGAGCGAGGAACGCAGCCTGTGGGTGGGAATGGCCAAGGAAACCGCCCATCAGATGGGGACGCCCCTGACCAGCATGAGCGGTTGGCTCGCTCTTCTCGAGGAGGCCGCGGCGGGTTCATCGTCTTCCGGGTCGAGCGCACTGGAAGGAGCGGGGGTCGACCACGGCCAGGTCCTCGGCGAACTGAAGAAGGATCACCAGCGACTGGCCAAGGTCTCGGCCCGCTTCTCCCAGATCGGCAGCCGGCCCAAGCTGGTGTCGGCGAGGGTGGACGAGTTGGTCCGCAGCGCATGCACCTATTTCGACCGGCGTCTTCCCCACCTGAAGACCCACGTGAGGATGGTGACCGAGATCGAGGAGACCCCGCTGGCTCCGATCAATCCCGATCTGCTCGAATGGGCTCTGGAGAACCTCATCAAGAATGCCCTGGACGCCATCGACAAGGACGCCGGTCTGGTCAAGGTCGGCTGTCACTACGACCCGAAGGACCTGGAAGTGGTGATCACCGTCACCGACAACGGGAAGGGAATGAGCGCCGCGGTGCAACGCCGCATCTTCTCTCCCGGTTTCAGTACCCGGAAGGGAGGCTGGGGACTGGGATTGGTCCTGGTGCGCCGCATCGTCGACGAGTACCACGGGGGAAAGGTGGAAGTGGCCTGGAGCGAACCCGGCCGCGGGTCGACCTTCCGGGTGCGGCTGAAGACCCGCTGAGCGGGGGTGGAAGCCTCGGTTCCCCGGCCTCGCCGCAGCGGCCTCCGTCGTCGGCGGAGGGCGAAGGCCCGATTCCGGCGGAGGGGATTCCCTCGTCGATTCCCCGTTCGTGTCGTACCTTGGCCCCTGGACCCGATCACCCCCGCTTGGAGAGACCATGACCACCCGTGCCATCCTCTGGATCGACGATCAGATCAGCGAACTTCGGAGCCAGATCCTCTTCCTCGAGTCGAAGGGCTACGAGGTCGTCGGGGTCAGCAACGGGGACGATGCCCTGGTGGAATTGAGGAACCGGCGTTTCGATGTGGTGCTTCTGGACGAGATGATGCCGGGCAAGGGAGGAATCGAGACCCTCCAGGGAATCCGTGAGATCGACGGGACCATTCCGGTCATCATGATCACCAAGAGCGAGGAAGAGGAGTTGATGGACCGGGCGCTGGGACGGCGGATCAACGACTTCCTGGTGAAACCGGTCAATCCCAACCAGATTCTCCTGTCCCTCAAGAAGGCCCTGGACGAGTCGGCGATCCTGGAGCGGCAGGTCAGCCAGGACTACCTGCAGGTCTTTTCCCGGCTCAGCCAGGAGCGCATGGAAGCGTCCACTCCCGCCGAATGGATGGAGGTGTACGAGAAGATGGTGGATTGGGAGATCCGGCTCAGTGGCATCTCCGACCGCTCGCTGGTGCAGACCCACCGGGTGCAGATGCGCGATGCAAATGCCAACTTCGGCCGTTTCGTGGAGAAGAACTACCGGAACTGGCTGCAGGGCAACGCCCGCCCGGTGATGAGCACGGACGTCATCAAGCGCTGGGTGGCTCCACACCTCCGTGCCGGCAACAAGGTCTTCTTCTTCGTGATCGACTGCATGCGCCTGGACCAGTGGCGGCAACTCGAAGGCTTCCTCCACCCCCTCTACCGGGTGGAAGAGGAGCTCTACTACAGCATCCTTCCCACCGCGACGCCCTTCGCCCGCAACGCCATCTTCTCCGGTCTGTTGCCCCTGGAGATCGCCCGCCGCCATCCCCGGTGGTGGAGGGGATCGGCCCAGGAAGAACGCAGCAAGAACGCCTTCGAGGCCCAGTTGTTGGCGGAGAACCTGAAGACCCTCGGCCTCGGCAAAGTGAACTTCAAGTACTTCAAGACCTACAACATCGAGGAGACCGAGGCGATGGCGAAGCAGATTCCCAGTCTCGGCGATGTGCCCCTGGTGGTGGGGGTCATCAACTTCCTCGACATCCTTTCGCACGGGCGTTCGACCAATGAACTGCTGATGGAGCTCGCGCCCGACGAAGTGGCGTTCCGCAGCGTGATGCGGTCGTGGTTCCAGCACTCCGCGCTCTACGAACTCCTCCGGTCGCTGGCGACCCGAAGCGACAACGTGGTGATCATCACCACCGACCATGGCTCGGTGCAGGTGCGCAAGGCGGCGAAGGTGAAGGCTCGCAAGGAAGCCTCGGCCAACGTGCGCTACAAGTATGGGGACAACCTCGTGGTTGATGATCGGGCGGCGTTCATCATGAAGAATCCCGAGGACTTCGGCCTGCCGCAGGACAGCCCAATCCAGAACTACATCTGCGCCAAGGAGTACAACTACTTCGTCTACCCGACGAACTATCACGAGTACGAACGGCAGTACCGGGGTTCCTTCCAGCACGGGGGCATCTCCATGGAGGAGATGATCATTCCCTGCTGCACGTTGACGGTGGAGAGATGACGGCAAGCGATGCGGTGGAGGTGATCAGCGGCTCGCTGGAGGAGACCGCCCGCCTGGCCGAGGAGCTGGCGGAGGTCCTTGAAGGAGAAGATGCCATCTGCCTGGGAGGAGAGCTCGGGGCGGGCAAGACCACCTTCGTGGCCGCGCTGGTGCGGGCTTTGGGGGTCGAGGAAGAGGTGGTGGACTCTCCCACCTTCACCCTGGAGAACCGCTACCCTCTTCCCCCCGGCGGGCGTTTTCCGGAAATGGTCCACGCCGACCTGTATCGAATGGGCTCTGGGCTTGATGCCGATCTCGTCCTCTCCCTGCTCGAAGCGCGCGAGTCGGGGGCCCTGGTGGTGGTCGAGTGGGCGGAGTCGGTCCGCGAGATGCTTCGTCCCTGCTGGCAAATGGAGATCCGGCTCGACCGCCGGGCTCTCTGCTCCGGCGAGACGGCGGAGACGCTTCCCCGGATCTTCATCCTGGAGCATTCGGATCGGCCGATCCCGGAGGGATTGTTCCGCGATGGGCGGAAAGGGGGGGGACGATGGGACTGACCCTGGCCCTGGACTCCTCGCAACGGTGGGGGGGCTCGGTGGCGCTGGCCCGGGGGGAGGAACTGGTGGCCGAGGTGTTCCACGATCCGCGGCAGGGGTACGCGGAATCCTTCTTTCCCCTGGCGGACGCGGCGCTCGCGAGCGCCGGGGCAGAGATCGAGGACCTGGAGTCCTTCGCGGTCGTCACCGGCCCCGGCTCGTTCACCGGACTGAGGATCGGGGTGATGAGCGCCAAGAGCCTGGCCTTCGCCCTGGGTCGTCCCCTGTTCGCCGCGACCAGTCTCTCGATGCTGGCGATCGGAGGGCGCGGGGTGGAGGCAGGGGATACGGTCCTGGCGCTCTTGGAGGCCGGACGCGATGCGGTCTACGCCGCGGCCTGGACCCTCGAGAACCAACGGCGCGAGCCGTGCCTTGCACCCGGTCGTCTCACCGTCGGGGACCTGATGGATTCGGTCCGCGGGCTCCCCTCCCCCCGGAGCGTGGTGGCCCTGGGGAGGATCCCGGGCGGGGAAGAGCACGCCGGGCGGGCGGGGGAGGCCCCGCGGGGAGAAGCCTTCGAGTCCTTGCTGGAAGAGCTTGCGGCGATGGGGTTTTCGCGCCGGGTCGCGCCGTCCTTGGCCTCGACCCTGGCCCTGCGATGTGAAGCCGGCGATCCATGGTGTCCCCCGGCCGATCCGGCGACCCTCCTGCCCGTCTACCTGGGGCTCAGCCAGGCGGAACGGGTCCACGGACTCGATCTGAGCCGGGAAGTCCACCGCCGGCGTCCCCCGCAGACCTAGGGGTAGGCGATGACCGAAGCTCTGCGCATCCGGCGGGCCGGCCCGGAGGACCTCCCGCGCCTTCTGGCCCTGGAGCGGGCGATCTTCCCCCATCCCTGGAGCCGGGCGATGATCGAGGCCGAACTGCGCCCCGAGCCGGAGAGGATCCCCCTCCTCGCGTTCCTGGGGGACGAGCCGGTGGGCTATGCTTTCTGCTGGAGGGTCGCCGACGAACTGCACCTGGTGAATCTGGGGGTTCTCGCCCGATGCCGCCGCCGCGGGGTGGGCCGGGCCCTCCTCGGGCGCGTGCTGGCCGACCCCGCCGCCGCCGGGGCCGCCCTGATGACCCTGGAGGTGCGCCGGAGCAACGAGGCGGCCATTGCCTTCTACCGGGGACAGGATTTCCGGGCGGTGGCGATCAGACCCCGTTACTATCCCGACACCGATGAAGACGCGGTGATCATGCTCCGGGAGCTGGACTCTCCGGCCGCGAAAGAGCCATTGTCCAATCCCGGCTCCGGGGCCTAGATTGAGAGCCGTCCAGGAGGAGGAAGTCGATGCCATCGTGGCTCAAGCGCGCCCGCAAGGGGCTCGATCTGTTGCGCAAGGACGGCGCGCCGCCGCGCCAACGCCTCGAGGTGCCCGAGAATCTCTGGACCAAGTGTCCCGCCTGCGGAGATCTCATCTATCACAAGGAACTCGAAGCGAATCTCTGGGTCTGCTACCAGTGCGGACACCACATGCCGATCACCACCGAGCAGTACCTCGATCTCCTGGTGGATGAGGGCAGTTTCGAGGAACGACACCGCGGGTTGGTGAGCGCCGACCCCCTGGATTTCAAGGACTCCAAGCGTTACCGCGACCGGCTCAAGGCCTATCGTGCCAAGACCGGGAAGGAGGACGCGGTGATCTGCGGTCTGGCCCGGATCGAGGGCATCCCGGTCGCCCTGGCGGTGATGGATTTCTCGTTCATGGGGGGAAGCATGGGTTCGGTGGTGGGGGAGAAGATCGCCCGCTGTGTGAAGGACGGGCTCAGCAATCGCATGGGCGTGGTCATCCTCAGCCGCAGCGGCGGGGCTCGGATGCAGGAATCGGTGCTTTCGCTGATGCAGTTGGCCAAGACCAGCGCGATGTTGGCCCGACTGTCCGAGGAGAGGTTGCCGTTCATCTCGATCCTCACCCATCCCACCACCGGGGGCGTCACCGCGAGTTTCGCGATGCTGGGCGATGTCATCCTCGCCGAACCGGGCGCGCTGATCGGATTCGCGGGTCCACGGGTCATCCAACAGACCATCAATGCTGAACTTCCCGAGGGTTTCCAGCGCAGCGAATTCCTGCTCGAGCATGGCATGATCGATCGCATCGTCGAGCGCCGTCAGCTCAAGCGCGAGGTCTACGAGGCGCTGCGGTTCCTCACCCGATCCACGGGGCCCGGTCCGCAGGAGGAGTCCGATGGGGCCAGCGCCGGAGCTTGAGGCCCTCGATCTCGACGCGCTTGTTCCTCCCTTCCACGCCCGTGACGAGGCGCAGCGTTGGTTGTTCCAGCTCCACCGCCTCGGCATGCGCCCGGGACTGGAGCGGATCCGCGATCTCCTGCGCCGGATGGGCGATCCCCAGGAGCGTCTCTCCAGCGTGGTGGTGGCCGGAACCAACGGGAAGGGCAGCGCGGCCATCTACTTCCAGAGCCTTGCCGGGGGGGCGGGGCTGCGGACCGGCCTGTATACCAGCCCTCATCTCCTGGACCTCCGCGAGCGCATCCAGGTGGACGGACATCCCATTCCTTCGGAGGATCTCGCGGCCCTCGTCCGGGAATTCCGGGACGATATCGAGGCCAGTGGAGCCACCTTCTTCGAGGCCATGACCGGGCTCGCCCTGGTCCATTTCGCGCGGGAGGGGGTGGAGCTGGCGGTCCTGGAAACCGGGCTCGGCGGCCGCCTCGACGCCACCAACGCGGTGCCCGCCCTCGGAATCCTGCTCACCTCGATCGGCGCGGATCATCAGCACATCCTGGGCGTCAGCCTGCGGGAGATCACCCACGAGAAGATCGGCCTGGCCAAGCCTGGTGTCCCCTTCTTCCTGGCTCCTCTTCCCGAGGACGTCCATCGTTTCGCGGTGGACACGCTGAAGGAGACCGGGGCGGAAGTGGTCGACCTCGGGGCGCTGGCGCCGATGGATTCGATCCATGCTCAACGGGGAGAGCATCAGGCGAAGCTGGCCGCGGTGGTGGGGGAAGCCTGGAGGCGCCTGGCGCAACGGCAGGGCTGGCCGGCCGGCGAGATCGAAGAAGAACTGGCGAGGGTGCGACTTCCCGCCCGCTTCGAGTGGGTGGGCACCGACCCTCCGCTGATCGTGGATACCGCCCACAACGCGCCGGCGCTGCGGGGACTGGTGCGTCGTTTCCAGAGGGAGGGCCGCTGCGACGAGCGGATCCTGATCCTGGGGGTGATGAGGGACAAGAAAGTGGACCCGGTGTTGGCGGAGCTGCGGCGCAGCGCAGGACGGATCCTGGTGACCGCGCCTCGCTGGGTTCGCGCGCGACGTCCCCAGGACCTGGCCGAAGCGATGGTCGGCGCCCCCGGAGGAGGGGACCACCCGGTGGAGATCGCCGGAGGGGTGCGGGAGAGCCTGGAGTCCGCGCGAAGATGGGCCCGGGAGATCTCCCGGAGCGGAGGATCGCCCCGGATCCTGCTCACCGGCTCGAATTTCACCGTGGCCGAGGCGCTCGACCGCCTGGGCATCGACGACATCTTCGATCCCCCGCGCTCTCCTGTGTGGGAACAAGGGGCACCGCTGCGCCGCCGGAAGCAGCCATGAACGGTTTCGGGGAGGTCCTGGCATGAAACGCCTGGTCGGGGTCGATGTGGGCGGAAGCACCTGCAAGACGGTGCTGATCCGCTCGGACGGAACGATTCTCCGGGAAAAGGTGTTTCCCACTGGGGGGGAATGCGGCCCGGCCGACTTCACCGAACGATTGGCGCAAGCGATCGAGCCCTGGATCGTCGGGGAGGAAGGGGCGGACGCCCTCGGGGTGGCGGTGGCGGGGCTGGTGGATACGACCGGGGCGGTGGTCCAGGCGCCCAACCTGCCCGCCTTCGAGGGCTGGCGGGCCGCCGACGAACTCTCTCCCCGCCTCGGGGGGATCCTGGTCGAAACGGAGAACGATGTGAACGCGATGGCCTACGGCGAGTGGAAGCTCGGTGCCGCCCGGGGAGCGCGCAATGCGATCCTGCTCGCGTTGGGCACCGGGGTCGGCGGAGCGATCCTCATCGACGGAGAACTCTACCGGGGAAGCCATGGGGTGGCCGGCGAACTGGGACACATGACCCTCCAGGTCGACGGACCGCCGTGCAGTTGTGGTCAACCGGGACACGTCGAGTCCTACCTGGGCTCCAAGGGCATCGCGATCCTGGCCGGCGGCCGCCTGGATGCCGCCTCCGAGGAGGAGAAGGAGACTCTCTTGAAGGCCTGCCGGAAGGAGGGGGAGCTGAGCACCCGCGCGGTGGCCGAGGCCGCCCGGGAGGGGGATCCCCTCAGCAAGTCCATCCTGGCCGACGTGGGACGCCTGCTGGGCCTGGTCTGCGCGGGTTACGTCAATGTCTTCAATCCGGAGGTCATCGTCATCGGGGGAGGCGTGGCGCTCAGCGGCGATCTCCTGCTCGGTCCGGCGCGGCGCAGCATGAAGGACCGCGCGATGCCCGCCGCGCGCCGCGGCGTGCGCCTGGTCGCGGCCGAGCTGGGATGGTCGGCGGCGGCGATCGGCGCCGCCCTGCTGGGGGAAAGCGCGCTCTCGATGAGCGGGGAGTGTGAGTCCTGACTTGAGCCCTTGTCCGGCGACGTTGCGTCCGCGGCCGGGGAAGAACGCGGGTTCTCCCCACCGCCGCGGCGTGCCCGCCGCTGTCCTCTGCGCGGTGGCGGCGTGGATCGCCTTGACCGCCCCCCGGGGCGCGCTGGTCGGCCTGGCCCAGGAACCCACCGGGGAGACGAAGCCCTCCGCGGCAGGGAATGGTGTCTCTCCCGCCCTTGCGGACACTTCCCGGCACAGCTCCTCCACGGCCGAGGAGGACCGGCGGTTGCACTACCAGGCGGCACGTGGGCGCCGCCGGCTGACCGCCGCCGGACCGGTGCTCTTCCTGCAAGGCGGAGTGAACTTCCTCGTCCACGGCGACATGACGGTGACCGCCCACCACGCGCGCTACTACGAGCGCGGCCGTTTCGCCTGGATCGTAGGCGAAGTCCACGCGGTCTCCGAATCGTTGCAGCTGTGGGCCGATTCGGTTCGGGTGGAGGAACTCACCAACGTGGGCCGCGCCTACGGTCACGTGCGCATGGAGACCGCCGATGGTGTGTTGGGCCAGGGCCGGCGCGGGGTGTTCTGGCGTGACGACGACCGCATGGCCCTGGCCGGGCAGGCCCGCATCATCGATTCGACCTTCACCCTGGAGGGAGACAGCCTTCTCTTCGATCGGAAGGACAACGTCATCGAAGCCTTCGGCGGGGTGAAGGTGGTGGACACCCGCGCGCGGACCATGGTGACCGGCGAACACGGCCTGATGTATCGGGAAACCGGGGTGGCCTTCGTCGATTCCCTGCCCCACCTGCAGAGCCAGACCGAGCGGGGGTCTACCGCGGACGTGGTCAGCCGGTGGATGAGCTTCGACCAGAACACCGAGCACAGCCGGGCGATCGGTCAGGTCGGTTTCCACCAGGGGACGACGGTGGCTCACGCCGACACCGCCGACTTCTTCGGGCGCGATCTCCTGGTGCTCACCGGGAACCCGCAGGTCGAACAAGGACGCCGCCGCATGACCGGCCGCAAGATCCGTTTCCACTACGACCAGGGCGAGCTCCAGCGCATCGAGATCTTCGATGGAGCCTCCCTCATCGATTCCACTCCAGATTCGCTCTCGAAGTCGTTCACCGGCATTCCGCTGGCCAACGAGCTCCACGGCGACAGCCTGTGGATCGATTTCGACGTGGGGGAGATCCGGCGCACCCGCGTGTCCGGTCACGCGCAGAGTGTCTATCTGCCCGACGATCAGAGCGAGGTCATCTCGGTGAACGAAGCCGAGGGGGATTCCATCGAGATCGACTTTTCGGGCCAGCAGGTCCGGCGCGTCACGGTGGGGGGAACAAGCCAGGGGAACTACCGCTTCCTCGAACGCGCATCGATCCTGCGTCTGCGGGCCCGGGCGGACACCTTGGCGCAGAGGCAGAGAGCCCGGCTGGACAGCCTGGCCGCCGCCGAGGGGGTCTCCCTGGACAGTCTCCAGGTAGAGAAGAAGCCGCTCGCCGAGGGAATCGAGGGCGGACGGGTCGACTACGGGCGGCTCGCGGACACCGTGCACTACGAGGGGGATGAGACCGAGTTCCGGGTGCAGGAGGGGCGCATCCACATCCACGGCACCGCCCTGGTGAGCCACGGGGAACTGACCTTGACCAGCCAGGACATCTACTTCGATACAACGAAGCGGGAGATGATCGCCGAAGGCGACCCGATGCTCATCGACACCAGCAGCAAGCTGGTGGGCGAGAAGATGGGCTACCTGTTCGACTACAGGACCGGGGCGATCCAGAACGGGATCACCCGTTACGAAGACGGATTCTACTACGGCAAGCACGTGCGGCGCGTGGACGATGAAACACTGCTGGTCAGCGGGGGCTCCTACACCTCCTGCGACCTCGAACATCCCCACTACCATTTCAGCGCCAAGAGAATGAAGGTGAAGATCGGCAAGAGCGTGGTGGGCCGGCAGATCACCGCCTACATCAGCGACATGCCGGTCTTCCTCTTCCCCTTCTTCTTCAAGAAGATCGACTCCGGCCGGCATTCGGGCATCATCTTCCCCAACGTCAACCTCGGGATCAGCAGCCGGGAGGGCCGCTACATCCGGGACATGGGGTATTACTGGGCGACCAACGAATACACCGATTTCACCTTCAAGGGATCCTACAACGAACGGCGGGACCTCTCCTTGCAGATCCGCAATCGGTACAATGTCCGCTATGGCTTCAGCGGCGGAGCCGAGTTCACCTGGACCAAATCGCTCTCCGACCAGCAGAAGGGAACGGAATGGAAGTTCCTGGCCGACCATCGCCAGCCGGAACTCTTCGACGCGTGGAATCTCACCGCCAACGTGAACCTGACTTCGAACAACATCACCAACATCGATCCGATCACCGGCGATTCGAACGACCTGTTGCCCACCGAATTGCGCAGCAACCTGACCATGAGCCGGAGCTTCGCCTCGGGCACGCGCCTGAATACCTCGGCCAGTCGGACCCAGTACGTGAATTCCGCCGATGACGACCCTCTCACCGACAACCTGCTCTATCGCCAGACCCTGCCCAACATCTCCCTGAGCTTCAAGAGCCGCCCGCTTCTGCCTCCGGCGCGGCGCCGGGGCGAGGGCGGCGGACTCAAGCAGATCCTGAGGGACATGACCTTCGGGCAGAGCTACCGGGGCGACATCCAGATCGAACGGCGGGAAGTGGGCAAGGTCGATCAATACTCCGCGTCGGGGAACTGGTCGTTGACCTACAATCCTCAATTCCGGATCGGCCCGTTCAACTTCACCTCGTCCGGAAGCTTTTCCGAGTCGTACCAAAGGCGGGACGAATACTTCCAGACGTGGGCGACCGAGCCCGACACGCTCAAGGACAGCAACGGCGTTCCGATCCTCGATGGCAACGGCGAACCGATCATCGAGGAAAAGCCGGTCCTGGTGGAGGAAGGGAACATCACCGAGGAGGGTTCGACACCGAGCCTGTCCTGGCGCAACGGCCTCAGCACCAATCTCTACGGCATCTTCAACACCCATATCGGGGCGCTGCGAGGCATCAAGCACAAGCTCTCGTTCTCGGCGACGCACTCGTGGAGGCCCAAGCTGGGGGACAAGCAGGCCGCCAGCCAGAGCATCGGCCTGACCCTCGGCAATGAATTCAGCTTCAAGTACGCCACCCACCCGGGAGCGGAGAGCTCCGAAGGAGTCCGGGCGGCCTCGGACGGGGATGCGTCCTCACCGCCATCTGAGGGGGAACAGATCAAGAAGCTCGAGCGCCTGCTCGCCTGGAACCTACGGACCGCCTACCGGCCGGACGCCGCCGCGGGGCAGAACTGGGACAACATCAGCTCGACCATCCGCATCAGTCCCGGGTTCACCCGGGTGATCGATTTCACCATGAACCAGACCATCGACCCCTACCACTTCGACGTGCTCGCGACCAGCGTGAACACCAACCTGAGATTGGCGGGAAAGGTCGATTTCGGAGGGGAGATCCTGCAGCGGGAGGAACCGAAGAACGCGGTGGTCGAGCGGCTCGGCGCACCCGCGGACACCACGGAAGCCGCCGGGTTGGAGAACCCGTGGTACACCGGGGTCCCCGAGGCCCAGCCCCTGCAGAGGAGCAGCGAAGAGAACAGCATGCCCTGGCAGATCCAGAGCCGGGCCAGCATCACCAACAACCGCGGTCAGCCGACCCGGGCCAGCATCTCGGTGCGGGGGAGCGTGATGCTGCCCATCTCCTGGAATCTCGAGTACTCCTCGAATTTCGACATCCAGACCGGGGATTTCACCAACCAGGCCTTCAGCCTCAGCCGGGATATCCACTGCTGGCGCATCGAGTTCCGGCGCACCGTGACCGACGCCACCGACTTTTCATTCCGCATCTATCTCAAGGGGCTGCCCGATATCCAGTATCGTCTGGGCAACCAGAGCGCAGGGGGCTATTTCAACCAGTTGGGATCCTACTGAGCCGGACAAGTGATGGCTGCTGGGCCAGGTGTCGGTCCCCAGAGGGAGGGCGCGCTCAGGTTCCCGAAAAATCGGCCCATCCTCGACATTTTCGATTGACAGCCCCCGCTGATGGGGGCTAATGGGGGTTCTGAAAGGAGGTCTGTCCCATGAACAAGACCGAGTTGACCGCAAAGCTGGCCAAGAAGACCGACCTGTCCGGAAGGCAGGCCAAGGCGATCATCGACCTGCTCTTCGACACCGATCCGAAGAAGGGCATCATCGCCTCGGAGCTGACCCGGGGCCGCAAGGTCCAGATCACCGGCTTCGGCACCTTCGAGAGCCGCAAGCGGAAGAAGCGGATGGGCCGCAACCCCCAGACGGGTGCGACCATCGTCATCCCTGCGAGCCGGGTTCCCGCCTTCAGCGCGGGCAAGGCTCTCAAGGACCACGTGAACAAGAGGAAGTAGCTCTTCCTTGGTTCACGGTCATGGATCCGCCCCCCCGGTGCCCAGATCCAGTTTCCAGAAGGCCCCCGCGTTCAGCGGGGGCCTTCGCGCGGGCGGGAACCCTCCCGGGGGTTCGGTGTTCAAGCCCTGGTTCCCGGCGCGCCCGGCGGGGCGCCGCAGGTGGGGGCGGCGTGCACCGAGGGCCCACCGCAGTTGCCGATTGCCAGGGCGGAAGGAATCTTGCTAGAATGGCGCCGGACCCGGCTCTGGCCGGGTTCTCCCATTACCCATCCCGGAGGATGATCATGCACAGATGGAAGATCCCGGCGAGCGGGCTCGCTCTGGTGGCGACCCTCGCGCTCTTCCTCTCGACGCCCGCGTCCCGGGCGGAGGACCTGGTCGATCTGACGCTCACCTTCGAAGGCGCGGTGCACGGCGAAATCGCGCCGTGTGGGTGAAAGGCGAAACCGCTCGGTGGGCTGGCCCGGAGGGCCGCCATATTCCAACAGATCGCCAAGGATCATCCCCATGTTCTCCATCTCGACGCGGGGAACATGTACGGGCGTCGCACCGACGCCGCCAAGGCCCAGACCCTCTTCCTGCTCGATGAGGTGGCCAAGCTCGACTACCCCGTGATGGGGGTGGGGCAATGGGACCTGAACTACGGTCTGGATTTCCTGAAGGAGCAGGCCGGAAAGCATGGTTTCCACTACGTCAGCGCCAACCTCCGCCTGGACGAATCCCCCGACTTGCTGTTCGACCCCTATGCGGTGGTGACGAAGAACGGGATTCGCGTGGGCATCATCTCGGTGATCGGGCAGAGCTACAAGATCATCACCATGTCCGCCAAGGCGGACAACTTCGTCATCGATTCGCCGCGGGATGCGCTGGAGAAGTACGTTCCCGAATTGCGCAAGAAGTGTGATCTGGTGATCCTGTACTCGAACGCCAGCACCCGGGACACCCGGGAACTGCTCATGGACCTGGGACCCGAGGCGCGGGTGGACATCTGCATCGAGGGAGCCGATTCCCGACAATACCGGCGGTTGAACAAGGTGGGGGACACCTACCTCGTTTCCGCCAATCCCCAGGGAAAGTACATCGGGCAACTCGACTTGATGCTGGCCAAGGACGGAACGATCCAGGACGCCGTCCTCAAGATCCACGAGCTGGGAAAGCAGGCGCCCGAGAACGAAACCATCAAGAAGCGCGTCGACGCTTTCCTGGAATCGAACAAGAAGCTGGCGAAGAAGTCTTCCCTGAAGCCCACTCCCAACCAGGGCGATCCGGGAGAGAGCTTCCTGGGCGTCCAACGCTGCGCGAACTGCCACAAGGCCGAGTACGACGCGTACCGCTCCAGTCCCCACGCGAAAGCGTGGCAGACCCTGGTCGCCAAAGGGCAGACCAGCAATCCCGATTGCATCAGCTGCCACGTCACGGGATGGAACTGGTACGGCGGATTCAACCCGACCGTTTCCACCAAGGGGCAGAACACCCTCTTCAATGTCCAGTGCGAGGCCTGCCATGGCTACGGATCCCAGCACACGCGCGACGGAAAGTGGGCCAAGCTCGCCAAGGATTCCTGCACGAAGTGTCATACCAAGGAGTTCGATCCGAACTTCGACTACAGGACCCGCTGGGCGGTGATCGCACACTGACCGTGTCGGCCTCGAGCAGATCCAGGCGCCCGGGGATTCCGTCTCCGGGCGCTGGCGTTTTCCCGGGCCGGCTGGAGGTTTTCCGATGCGCCGATTCCTGATCTTCCTGCTCGCGTCGGCGGTCTTGTTTCCGGCCGGGGCAAGGGCCCAGGAGATCTTCTCGTGGTGGCGCCGGGGCCTGATCGATCTCGACCTGCGTCCGGGAGGGTGGGTGGAGTTCGTCGACTCGGAGTTGGCCGAGGGGGAACTGTCCACCGAACGAATCCGGGTGACCGTCCTCGCCGACGCTCCGGGCGGAGGACACTGGATCCAGCTTCTCTATCCGGAGGACGAAGGAGAGTCGTTCGTGCTGAGGATCGCCGGGTTGGATTCACTGCGCCGGGGCGAGATCCTCGATGGGCTCCGCGAGATCTATCATCTCCTTCCCGGCGGAGCGGTGGAGAAGCAGGACGTCGAGAAGGTGAAGAAGCAACGCCTGTTGCGACGGCAGTTCCAGGACCCCTTCCTGGCGCCCGCGGTCCAGCGACGTGACCTCCCCGACACCCTCGTCGCCGGGGTGATCCTGTCGAGGGAGGAAGTCCGCCTCAGCGAAACCCGGAGTGACACGGTGAACATGGGACAACGGCGCTTGATCTACCGCAACCGGGTGGAAGCGGTGGCCCAACTCTCCCCGAAGGTCCCGATCTTCGGACTCTTGATTGCCCGCAGCACAACCACGCTCTCGGCCGAGGGAGATGGCCGGGACACCCCCCCTCCGCTCGTCACCCGGAGCGAACTGCGGTGCGTCGGGTTCGGACACGACCGCGCCGCGCCGGGGCTTCCCGCCAAGGTCCGCAAGCTGGCCGCTTCCCCTGCCCGGGATTGATCTGTGGTAGAATAGGGGTCCACCCCAGCACCTTGCATGGCAACGGAGACCCCGGTGGATTCCTGTACCGAACTGCGTGCCGAGAATCTCGAGAGCCTGCGCCGCCGGGCGCAGGCCTACTTCCTTCAGGTCAACCGTCCCGTTCCCAGCCGCGAACTGGCCGAACATCTCTTCACCCGGAAGCCGGGCGAGAGCATTGCGCCCCTCATGATCCAGACCCTTCTGGGTCGGGATCGGCGCTTCCATCGGACTCGTCCCCAGCTCTGGGAGCTGGCCCATTCCCCCTACCGCAATCTCCGCCTGGATGAAGCCGCGTTCACGGTGGTCGACCTGGAGGCCACCGGGAGTCAGGCGGGTCTGGATCGCATCATCGAGGTGGGTATGGTCCGGGTGGAAGGAAACCGGATCCGAGGGACCTTCTCGAGTCTCGTCAATCCACTTCGGCCGATTCCCCGGTGGATTCGCCACCTCACCGGGATCGAGGAAGCCATGCTGCAGGACGCCCCCCGCTTCCACCAGATCGCTCCGAGAATCCTCGATCTTCTCCGCGACAGCGTCTTCGTTGCGCACAACGTGGACTTCGATTACCCCTTCCTGCGGGCGCAACTCGAACGGTCCGGGCACCGCCCGCCTCCGATGCCGCAGCTCTGTACCGTCCGTCTTTCCCGACGCCTCCATCCGGAATGGGGCCGGTTCCGGCTGAGCGCGGTGGCGAGTCGTCTCTCGGTTCCACTGCGAGAGCATCACCGGGCCCTCTCCGACGCGCTCGCCACCTCCCAGATCTTCCTGCGCGAATTGAGGGAGATGAGGGAGGAAGGGATCGTGACGGTGGGGGACGCACTCGCGGTCACCTGGTCGAATCCGCAGCCCGGGGCCGCCCGGAGCGGTCTGGCGGCTGGATCCTGACTTCCCATCTCCCCCGGTGCGGTTGACGCGGCCGGCTGGAGGGTGGTAGCTTGCGGCCGCCGGTGAGAGACCGGACGCGGCCGCATCCCCACGCCGGCCGGCACTGAATCCCCTCCACTTGCAGGAAAGGAGCCAGGGCCACCGCCCGCCTTCCATGAGTGCACCACTGGAATCCAGGGAATCCCGGGTCTTCGAGGACATCACCGGCGCGATCGGCAACACTCCCCTGGTACGTCTACGCCACCTGCCCGATCCGGCGGGCGCACGCGTCTATGTCAAGGTGGAGATGATGAATCCCGGAGGGAGCGTCAAGGACCGGATCGGTGCCTCCATGCTCGACGCCGCCGAGCGGGACGGCCTGCTGCATCCCGGCGGAACGGTGGTCGAATGCACCAGTGGCAACACCGGCGTCGGTCTCGCGCTTTCCTGCGCGGTGCGCGGCTACAAGCTCATCTGCACCATGCCGGACAAGATGAGCCAGGAGAAGATCTCGTTGCTGCGGGCCATGGGTGCCGAGGTGATCGTGACCCCGAGCACGGTTCCCCCCGATCATCCGGAGAGTTACTACTCGGTGGCTCGACGGATCGCCGAATCGACGGAGAACTGCATCTGGACCAACCAGTACTTCAACGACGCCAACCCCCGCGCCCACTACGAGACGACCGGCCCGGAGATCTGGGAACAGACCAGGGGCGAGATCTCGGCGTTCGTGGCCGGCATGGGAACCTGCGGCACCATCAGTGGGACGGGCCGCTATCTCAAGGAGCAGAATCCCGAGGTGCGCGTCGTCGGGGTCGATCCGGAGGGAAGCATTCTCAAGCGGTGGTTCGAGACCGGAGAAACCGGTGAGGCGCATCCCTACCTGGTGGAAGGAATCGGGGAGGACATCGTCCCCAGCGTTCTCGACAAGGATGTCGTCGACGAGGTGCGCAGCGTCGACGATCGAAGGTCCTTCCTCATCACGCGGCGCTTGGTCAAGGAGGAGGGGATCTTCGCCGGAGGTTCGAGCGGATCGGCGGTGGCGGTGGCGCTCGATGTGGCGAAGGAGATGGATTCCGATGCGATCGTGGTGGTGTTGCTCCCCGATTCGGGGAGCAAGTACATCTCGAAGATCTTCGATGACGAGTGGATGAGGGAGCAGGGTTTCCTTCCCGGAGAAGAGTAGCCCGGGGCCGCCGGGAAAAGAAGCCGCCGGCCGGAAGCACGAGAGAGAAGAAAGGGTTCGATCCAGATGGGATTCTCAACCGACGCAGTGCACGCGGGGCAGGAGCCCGAAGTCGTCACCGGTGCGGTGATGACTCCGGTCTTCCAGACCTCCACCTACGCCCAGGACGGCATCGGCCAACATCGTGGCTACGAATACGCGCGCACCCAGAATCCGACCCGCGAGGCGTTGGAACGCTGTGTGGCGACCCTGGAAGGGGCGAAGCACGGTGTCGCCTACGGCAGCGGAACGGCGGCGGTCCACGCCGTCCTGCAGACCTTCGATGGCGGGGATGAGATTCTCTGCACCTCGAATGTCTATGGAGGAACCTACCGGCTCTTCGAGATGGTCCTCCGGCGATTCGGACAGACCTTCCGCTTCGTTGATACCAGCGACCTGCAGCAGTTGGAGGCGGCATTCACCGAGAAGACCCGTTTGCTCTTCGTGGAGACGCCGACGAATCCGGTTCTCACCATCACCGATATCGCCGCGGCGGCCCGACTGGCCCATGACCGCGGCGTGACCGTGGCGGTCGACAACACCTTCATGAGCCCCTATTTCCAGAACCCCCTCGCCCTGGGGGCCGACCTGGTCGTGCACAGCACCACCAAGTACCTCAATGGACACAGCGACATGGTGGGCGGCATCGTCCTCACCAACGATGATGGACTCCACGAGCGCCTGCGCTTCCTCCAGAACGCCGCCGGGGCGGTGCCCGGCCCATGGGACTGTTGGCTCGCCCTGCGGGGGGTCAAGACCCTGGCCGTGCGCATGCGGCAACACGAGGCGAACGCGGAAAGGATCGCCTCCTGGCTGTCCGAACATCCCAAGGTGAAGACGGTCTACTACCCCGGTCTCCCCCAGCACCCTGGTCACGAATTGGCCAGGCGGCAGATGCGGGGTTTCGGGGGCGTGATCTCCTTCGACGTGGGGAACCTTGACGCGGCCCAGGACGTAGTAAAAAAAGTGAAGATCTTCACCCTGGCCGAGAGTCTGGGGGGAGTCGAGAGTCTCATCAGCCACCCCGCGGTCATGACCCACGCGACGGTTCCGGAGAAAGAGCGCGCCGCCCTCGGCATCACCGAGGGTCTCTTGCGCATCAGCGTCGGCATCGAAGACGTGGAAGATCTCCTGAACGATCTCGAGTGGGCATTGGACGCGCTCCAGCCTGACGATTCGTGAGGCTTGGGTCACTTGACTCGCGGCCCCCGCTTCTCTATGATCGCGCAGCCGTTGATTGCTTCTATGTGATTCGGCTTCCTGAGCAACGGTGATGTCAGAGGTGAACGATGGATCAGTCTCAGGGAGGGAAGATGACGAAGTCGGAAGACTCGGCTCTGATCAAGGAAAAACGCTTCGTGAGGTATGACCAACTCATCGCCAAGGCAGAACGAGAAGGACGGATCAACGGAAACTACCGCTGTCTGGTTTGTGGGATGCGCTATCACCACAAGGAAGAAGCCGAGGATTGTTGCAGAATCGTCGGCTCATCGCGGTAGGGTCGGCCACCTGAGGAAGAGACTCCACCCATGTCACAGCAGGGCACTCTGATGCGCCAGTATTGCTCGGTCTGCAAGGACCACCTGGAAATGACGGTGGTGAGCGACACGAGCGAGGATGGCGTGATCTGGCTCAAGTGCCCGCGGTGCAAGGGGATCCTGCCTTACATGGAGGACGTGGAGGGGGAGGAGGAGAATTCCCCCGGCGAAGAGACCCCTCTGGAGGATCTCGACATCAGCCGGGCCATTCCCTACGACCCCTCCCGCGACTATGAGGTCGGCGATGTCGTGCATCATCGCAGCTGGGATGACTACGGCGTCGTCGTGGAGAAGGTGACCCTTCCCGGGAACCGGCAGACCATCCGGGTCCAGTTCAGCGAACACGGGGTGATCCAGCTCATCGTGGGAGAGAGTTGATCCTCTCCCGCGCCTTCATGCCCCCCCGGGGGAACGACACATGAGACACATCATCGGGGTCGCGGTGGCCGTTCTGCTTCTCGCCGCCGCGGCGGAACGGTCGGGTGCGGTCGTCGACGTGCACCAGCCGCTCTTTCCTCCGGTGCCCCTGGATCCCCTGGACTTTCCCCGGCATCCCAGTCCGATCGACCTGGAGTTGAGGACCTATTGTCTGCCCGATGACGTCCGCGTGGAGTGGTACCACCTCAACGGGTGGACCCGACTCACCTCCCGCGTGGCGCTCGGGGGGGGCCTCAGCTATGCCGTGGTCGAGAGCGAGGACGAGGTTCGCAATGGAGGGGCGCCGGCCTGGGTGGACCTGTCCACCCACCTCGGGGGGCCGGGAGCCCTCGGTTTCGCCTTCGACATCGACGGGACGATTCCCTTCGGGGACGAGGGTCTCTACCCCGCCGGCAGCGACGCGGCCTCGGTGGGCCTGCGCCTGCGACTCTCCCTCGGACATCTCCTGACCGGGAGGACCTGGTTGGGGTGGTTTGCCCGCCGGGTCTCCCCACCGCCCTCGGGTCAGCGTCCCGATGGCCGTCCGGGTGAGGACTGGCCCTCCGGAAGCGGGCTCATGGCGGCCTGGCACGCCGCCGGCCGTCGTTGGGATGGCGCGCTCCAGCTCCGTTACGACATGGCGGGACTGCCCGAGACCTTCTGGGGGGAGATGGAGTGGACCTGGTACCCGGTGGAGGATCTGGGGCTGCGCCTGGGGGCGGCAGCCACCACCGGGCCGTCCGAACACCGCCCCGTGGACTGGTCCTGGCTCGTGGGCATCCGTTGGCGGCCCGGTCCGGTGCCTTCGGGATCCCCGGCCCCGTCTTCCGGAAAATAGATTTACGGATGACAACTTGTTTTCAGGTTCCCCCCTGCGGTATGGTGGTGGGGACGGCGGTGTGACCCCTGGCATCGCCGGTCCGCGGGGAAACGCCATGAATGATGTCCTGGTGGCCCACCGATTCCAGCGTCTGGTCCCCCTGCACGCCGGGGGTGACCTGCGACTGGATCTGGCGCGCGACGTGGCCTCGGACACCCTGGGTTCCTTGCTCACCGTGGGTCCGAAGGTCGAGAGCGCCGGGGAACTCTCGTTGCGGGTGCGCCTGAAGTTCTTCGAGGGCGGGCCCCTCTTCCGGCCGATGCTCCCCTTGACGGTGGTCCGCAGCGCCGAGGGCCTCCATCTCCTGTTGCCTCCCATCGAGGCCCATCCCTGGGAGAGCCAGCTCCTGGCCGCCGAGGGTGCGCTGGCCGTCGGCGACCTGCGCATCATCCTGGACGGACTGAAACGGCACGAGGACGCGGGGTGCCCGGCGGGCGGACTGAAACTCGACATGCTCTACCGGGACGAGCAGGGTCCCTTCTTCCTGCCGCTGGCCTACGTCCTGCCCTCGCCCTCCAGCTTCTCGTACCACGACCGCCTCCTGTGCCGCCAGGAATCGCGGGAGTTGCGCGAGGAACTGGGGGGACTGTGCCGCCGCTACCTGAAGATGGCCGGGGGACGCCTCTCCGGCGAACAGCGCCGCCAAGTGGAGCTCATCCAGGCGGAACTCGTGGCCGAGGAGCCGGAGCCGCCGGCGCCCCGTCCGCTGCGCCCCTTGGTCCAGACGCTGGAGGCGCTGCGCGAGGAGGGCGGCGCGCTCATCGTCAAGGGCGGCGCGCGCAGTCTGCATGAGGCGGCCGAGGTGATCACCGCATGGGCGAGGATCTCCGAGAGACGTCTGGCGATCCTGCGCCCCCATGTCTGTTCGCCGGTGCAGCGTTACCGTCGAGGAGGAGGCCAGGAACACGGACCGGTCATCCTCTTGAGGAACTATTCCTCCTACGCGCCCTTCGCCCAGAGTCTGCAGTACCTGCGTTCGATGGACTGGCTCTCCCAGCGGGAGATCGTGGTGGTGCTGGTGGAAGCTTCCACTTCGGGAGAAGCTTCCCGGCTGTTTCTGGAGGGTTTGCGGGGAAAGGGTTCGGAACGGGGCTTCGAATGGAACCTCCCTGGTGACGGGTCGCCCTCCGCGCCGAAGCAGGAAGCCGGGGAAGGGCTCGCGGGACGGATCCTCGAAGCTCTGCAGGTGGCCCGCCGGCCCCTCTCGGGAGAGTTCCTCCGGCGCGCGTTCTCGATCCGGGAGGATGAACTGGCCGAGGCGGTGGGAGAACTCCACGAACGACGACGGGCCGAATGCCTCTATGGGATGGCGGACGATGGCGGCCCGCAACGGCAACTGCTCTTGACTCTTCCCTGGGATGCCCGGATCGAGGTCGCGGCCGACCGGGAGAAGGAGATTTCCGGACTGTTGTCCTCGACTCTCGGAAGCCTGAAAGGGCGCCCCGGATGGGGCCGACTCTGGTTGGACCTGGAGTCGGCGCTGGACCACGATCCGCCCCGGGCGCCGGGTCTCGTGCGCCAGATCGCCGAGCAGTGCGAGAAGGAAGGCGAACGGCTGCTCCCCTACGCGGCCTACGAGCGGCTGCTGGCGACGCGGGAAGGAAGGGCCCGCTCCAAGCTGGAGGATCGTGGGCGGGCCGCTCTCATCATGGGGGAGGTCCACAGTGAGCTGGGAGAGACCGAGCGGGCGCTGGGGATCCTGCAGGGAGCCCTTCAGGAGGTCGAGGAGGAAGGCGCTCCCGCCAGCGGGAAACTGGTTCAGCTCGCGGTCGATCTGACGCTCGCCCTGACCGCGATCCAGACCGATCGGGGAGACTACCTGGAGATCAACGATCTGGTCCGGGCGTCGCTGGAAAAGTACGAGGAGGACTTGAGTGCCCTGCCGAGGTGTCGGCTCTATCTCGACCTTTCGTGGGCGCTCTTTCGCCTGGGAAGAACCCGGGAGGCGGCCCGCTACAGCGAACTCGTATTGAGGATCCTCGACGCTGAACGCCATCCGCTCGAGGTGGCCAAGGCCTACAATCAGCTCGGGCTTCTCCAGTACGAGGAAAGCAACTACCAGCAGAGTCTCATCAATCTCGAGCGGGCTCTCGTGCTCCGGGAACAGGCCGGTGACTCGATCGCCGTGGCCCGCAGCTACAACAACCTTTCGTTGACCTACCGCAGCCTCGGACGCCTGCTGGAGGCCGAACGTTGTCTCAAGCGCAGCCTCACGGTGAAGATCAAGGCCGGCGATACCGTGGGGGTGGCCAACGCCCAGCTGAACCTGGGGCTGTTGGCGATCGTGCAGGGCGACCCCGAGAAAGCGCGCGCCTGCGCGGCCGAATGTCTTCATGCCGCGCGCAGTTGCGGTTCTCTCCGAAGTGAGGCGGAAGCGCATGGTCTGCTGGGTGAGGCGGCCATGGAGGAGGGCAAGTGGGAGGAGGCGCGGGACTACCTGCTGCGCGACCTGGAGATCTGCCGCTCCATCCACCACGATACCGAACGCCTGGCCACCTTGCGGCGGTTGCTGCGGGCGCAGATCAAGTTGGGAGAACTCGACGAGGTGCGTCAGCGGCTCGCCGAGGCCAGGGAGTTGCTGGGGACGGTCCCGTCGCGTTTCGAGGGATCGATGCTCGATATCTACGAAGCGGGCCTGTTGCGCGACGACGGCAAGCTGGAGGAAGCCCTGGAACTTTTGGCGAAGGCGGCGCGCAATTTCGGCGCCATCCACCGTTTCGATCTCCAGGTGGACGCCCTGGCCCGCAAGGCGGAACTCGAATGGGAGATGGGAGAGGTTTCGAAGACCCGGGCCACTCTTCGCCAGGCGCGGGAGATCGCGGTGCGGCAGGAGATCCATCGATTCCCCCAGCGATTTCTCGACCTGGAGTCCCGCGTCGGGGAGATCCCCGAGAACGTTTCAGTCCCCGAAGGAGTCGACCGGCACCTGGAGGCGATCGCCGATCTGCTGTCGCCGGGCGGGGATCTCCAGGGGCGGCGGATCGAGGGAGTTCTGAGGGCGGTGGCCGCAACCCTGGGGGTGCCCGAGGTGCACCTGGTGCGACCGTCACCGCAGGACACGATCGGGCTGGTCCGGGCCACGATCGAACGGGACTGCGTCCCGGAAGGGCTGGAGGAAGTCCTTTCACAGCTGAAGTCGGAGTCGACCGGCGGACTCGTCTCCCGTTCGCCATGGGTGGTTCTGCGCCTGTGGGCGAGTGGGGAGGAATGGCTCTGTCTCCGGTGCGAGCGCGAACTTGACGACAAGGAACAGGTCTTTCTCACCGCGGTGGCGGGGCTGTTGAGCCTGAGCGGCGAGGCCTCGATCACGCCGCCGCTGCAGAACCTGATCAAGGAACCCGACGCCCAACCCGGCGCCGCCTACGGAATCATCGGCACGAGTCCGGAAATCGTCGGTGTGCTGAGGATGATCGAGATGGTCAAGGACAACGACGTGACCATCCTCATTCTCGGAGAAAACGGAACCGGGAAGGACCTGGTCGCACGAGCCATCCACAACGCGGGGTGGCGTTCGAAGCGGGAATTCGTGGCGGTGAACTGCGCCTCGATTCCTTCTTCCTTGCTGGAAAGCGAACTGTTCGGACACGAGAAGGGTGCGTTCACCTCTGCGGTGGATCGGCGCATCGGGATCTTCGAGCGGGCGGAGGGGGGAAGCGTCTTTCTCGACGAGATCGCCGAGATGCCGCTGGCGATGCAAGCGAAGCTGCTGCGCGTGCTGCAGGACAAGACCTTCACCCGGGTCGGGGGAAGCAAGACCATCCATAGCGACGTGCGGTTGATCGCGGCCACCAACCGGGACCTTTCCCGGGAGGTCGAGCAAGGGCGTTTCCGGATGGATCTCTTCTACCGTCTCAACGTCATCACCATCCACCTGCCGCCGCTGCGGGAACACAAGGAGGATATCCGGCCGTTGGTCCATCACTTCCTGCATTCATTCTCGGAGGAATTCCGTCGGCCGGTGCGGGGGATCACCGATGAGGCGATCGAGCGGCTCATGGAGTACGACTGGCCCGGCAACATCCGGGAGCTGGAGAACGTGATCAAGAAGGCCATCGTCTTCGCCGGGAGGGACCTGTTGAGGGTGGAGGACATGCCCCGTCTCGGCGCCGGGCAACCCTCGGTACGGCCTCGGGCCGGTCTGCCGGAGACGGTCCGCAGCCTGGTGGAGGGACAGGACTATTCCGAAGAGCGTCCCCTGATGCCCCGGCTCGAGCTCGAACTGGCCTGGGAGCTGGTGCAGGCGGTCGGAAACAAGACCAAGGCCGCCCGGCTGCTGGGAATCACCAAGCCCACCCTCTACAATCGGCTGCGGCGCTACGAAGAGCTCAATCCGAGCCGTCGCAGCCCCCGGTCGCGCAAGCGGATGGAAAGCGGGGCCTGAGGCCGGAATCGTGACCTATGCCCCGTTTCGGGGCCGGAGGCGGTGGCGGCGAAGTTTTCATCTGGAGGGTTCCCATATGGGTCCAGATTTCGTATAGTGTCTTGGGGTAGTCCAGGGTGACCCGGATGATCATTCCCGCGTTCGAAGAGAGGTCCTCCTGTGATGCGCTTTGGCTTGTTCGCCGCTCTGGCGCTCGTGGCCGCGGTTCTTCTCTCGACCGTCGTGCAGCCCGCCGAGGCGGCCAATGTCCTGAAATTGAAGCTGGAGGCGGGTCGGCACGAGGTGCGGGTCGGGGATCAGACCCTCGTCATCGAGACCAGCGAAGACCTGGTGGTTCGCGTCCAGCGGGACGGAGATTTCATCCGCGGCGTCATCGAGGCGGCCGACGCCAACCGGGTGGCGCGCGTCACCATCACCCTGCTCGGCCCTCCCGACCGGGTGATCTTCGGAGGCGAAGTCTCTGGGCCGACCACCTTCGATTCCAGCAGTCCCGAGGAAACCGGCGGTTCGGACACCTAGGGTCGGCCTGCGACCGATCTTGGCCCCAAACCGTCAAATCATTTTACTAAATAGTAAATATTCTTTAGGTCCTCCCGGGGGGAGCCTTCTCTCCCCGTTCTCTGTCTATTTTCATCTCCTTGAAATCCAATGGGTTGCGCGGATCTTCCTCCATCTGGAGGTTGATTCGTTCCTGGCACGTCCCATGCTCTCCCATGAAGGTGGATCGGCACACAAGCCAATTTTGCTGGCCAGAGGCGGCCGGAGATGTGTCAGGAATACGAGGGATCTCCGCCGCCTGCCAGCAAGCCCCCGGCATGGGATGCCGTCCGTTCGATCGCGAATCTCGCTGGGCTACCGGACGTCGGGTTTCTGCAATGGAGGCCCGGCGTTCGGCGTTGAGGCCCCGGGCAGCCCGGATCGGGGGTCCGCATCCGCCGCACGACCGCGCTTCGACCACCGCCGATTCCGCCGTCGACAGGCCGGGTCGAGGCCGCTACAGTCCTCATTCCACCGGGCCCGGTCCACCGGGTCTTCCCATCCGGGGGGGACCGGCTGCCCGGGTCGTCCACCAGCGGAGATTGGATCGTCGTGCGCCGAGACCACGTGCTGTGGGGAATTGGACTGACCTTCTTCCTGGCGGCCTTGGGCCCGCTCGTCGGTCGGACCGCCGAGCTGTCCGCCCTGCCCGAGCTGCAGGTCGTCGACCGCCGCGAGCTTCGCCTCCCGACCGACGGGGTGCGGGGTCTTCTGGCGGACGGCTCGACCCTGGTGTTGCTGGCGGGGGAGAACCGGGGTCTCTCCGCCCCCGATTCCTCCTTCACCGCGCGGCTTTTGCGCTATGACCCCGGGACGGGGGAGGTTTCCCTGATCGCGAGCGAGCGGGACGGGTACGAGACCGGATTGACCGCCGATGACGAGGCCTGGTGGAGCTGCGGCAGCCTCCTGGGGGCCCAGGCAGGAATCTATCGCATTTCACCGGAGGACGGCTCGGTCCTGCTGACCCTGCCCTTCCCCGGCCACCACCCCGGCGGAATCGCCTTTGACGGCACCTACCTGTGGGTCGTCGACTGCGACGCGCGCAAGCTCGAGCGGGTGGAGGTGGAGGAAGGCCGGGTGTCGAGGAAGGTGGCCTCGCCGTCGATGTACCCCACCGGCCTGGCCTACGATGGTTATCATTTCTGGTGCGCCGATGCGACCACCGGGCGCATCTACCGGCTCAAGGGGTACAACGGCCGGGCCGACGCGGTGCTCGCTCGGGAGGTCTTCGAGCGGCCCGGCGAATTCGTGAGTCTGGGATGGGGAGACGGGGCGCTCTGGGCGGTGGCGGCCGGCGACTCCTTCGCGGTGCGGCTGCAGATCTCCCGCTGAGCTGGGCGGCGGGCGGGTCGGGCGTCCCACCGCGAGAGGGGCCGCTTGACGGTCCCGGCGCGGCCGACGTAGGGTGTGGTCTGAAACTGGAATTCATCTTCAGGTCGAATCGACGGCGGCCCCTCGTGGGCGGCCGGCATCCCGGCGGAATCCCATGTCCTCCACTCCTTCTTCCGGCGACGCTTCCGGATCCCCTTCCTTGGTGGAGCGGTTCCGCAAGCATCTGAGCCGGGAAGGACTGAAGTGCACCCGCCAGCGGGACCTCATCGCCGGGGTCTTTGCAACCATTCCCGGACACGTGAGCGTGGAGGAGCTGGCGGCGCAGGTGGCATCTCGGGATGCCTCGATCGGATATGCGACGGTGTATCGCACCCTGAAGCTGTTGGTCGAGGGGGGGCTGGCCTCGATCCATCGCTTCGGCGACGGCCAGACCCGTTTCGAGGTGCGCCGGGAAGGTCATCACGACCATCTCATCTGCCTGGAGTGCGGCACCGTCATCGAATTCCACTCCGATCGGCTGGAACGGCGGCAGGAGGAGGTTGCGCGGACCTTCGGGTTCCACATCCAGCGGCATCGCCATGAACTCTTCGGGATCTGCGAAGCCTTCGCGTCCGGCCGCTCGTGTCCGTTCCGGGACCAGGCGCTCGCCGAATCGGGACGGGTGAACCCGCGGCCCGGGGGCACTTCACGCCACCTGATGGACGAGATTCCCGGCACGCGGGAACTTCCGGCCTCCTTCCGTGCCCACCTGGAGCGCGAGGGCCTCAAGTCGACCCGACAGCGGACCCTCATCGTCGAGGTCTTTGCCCGGATGGCGGGCCACATCAGCGTCGACGAGCTGTTGGCCGAAGTGAGGAAACGGGAGGACCACGTCAGCTACGCCACGGTCTACCGGACCCTCAAACTGCTGGTCGAAGGAGGCTTCGCGGTGGAGCGGAGTTTCGGGGACGGCCACCGTCGCTACGAGAGACGCAGCCAGGAGCACCACGATCACATGATCTGTGAACGCACCGGCCGCATCATCGAATTCCATGACCAGGAGATCGAGGCCCTCCAGGAGGCCATCGCCCGCGATCTCGGCTTCCGGTTGATGCGCCATCGACACGAGCTCTACGGTCATCTGAAGGCCGATCCACCCGACCGGCACGGCCTCGGCGGGCAGGTGCCCCGCGGGGCGCAAGAAGGTTCAGGATGAGTTCGCGCGTTCCCGGGATGCAATGGATCGAGGTGGACGGAAGAAGGCTCGGCGAGAACCTTCGATCGTTCCGCCGGCTCCTCCCGAAGGGAGCCGAGTTGGCGCCGGTGGTCAAGAGCAACGCCTACGGTCACGGGCTGGCGATTGCCGCCGGGGCCTTCGCCCGGGCGGGGGCGGACTGGTTCTGTGTGCATTCCCACCCCGAGGCGGTCCAGCTCGACGAACTCGGGTTGGGACGGCCCATCCTCATCCTGGGCCCCTTGGATCGGGGGGAGCTCGGCGACGCTCTCGAGCGGGGATTCCACTGCACGGTCTACGACCCCGCCCGCCTGCAGGAGATGGCGGAAACCGCGGCGCTCCTGGAGACCACGGCGCGGATCCACTTGAAGGTCGAGACCGGAACCTGGCGGCAGGGGGTGGCCGGTCCGGAGTTCCTCGAGTGTCTCTCATTGATCAAGGACAACCCCCGGCTTTCCCTGGAAGGTCTGCACAGTCATTACGCCAACATCGAGGACACCACCGACCATTCCTATGCCGACGCCCAGAACCGCGCCTTCGAGGAAGCTCTGGCGAGGGTTCGGCGGGAGGGACTGCAACCGCGGCGGGTGCACATGAGTTGCAGCGCGGCGGCCATCCTCTTTCCTCGGCGGCACATGGATCTCGCCCGCATCGGGATCTCCGCCTATGGCTACTGGCCGAGCCCCGCGACCCAGGTTTCCGCCGCCCAGGAAGGGAGAAGCACGGTGGAGCTGGCTCCCGCGCTGCAGTGGAAGGTCAAGGTGGCGCAGGTGAAGCGGGTTCCCGCCGGTTCATTCATCGGATACGGGTGCACCGACAAGGCGGAGATCGACACCCGGCTCGCGGTCTTGCCGGTGGGCTACGCGGACGGTTACGACCGGAGCATGGGAGGGCAGGCCCACGTCCTCCTGCACGGCCGCCGCTGTCCGGTGCGGGGTCGCATCTGCATGAACCTCATGATGGTCGACGTGAGTCACCTGCCGCAGGTGGCGGTCGGAGATACCGCGATTCTGCTGGGACAGCAAGACGACGAGAGGATCACCGCGGAAACCCTTGCCCGCTGGGCCTCCACCATCCACTACGAGGTCTTGGCCCGTTTGCGGGTGGACCTTCCCCGGATCGAGGTCTGAGCGATTCCCGCCCCCGAGGCCGGGCAATTGGAACAACCGCCGCTCTCACTGAAATCGGGGTCGGCCGAGTGGAACTGGCGCAGCAAATGGCGAACGGTCACCAAGACGGCCAACGCCACCAGAACCAGCACGACGATCAGTTGAAGGGTTTCCATGGCTCTCATCCCCATCCTACCAGGCGTCCACCCTGGTAGACGATGAAGGAAGCGGTCCAGGCCAGGACGAACATGTAGCTCCACATGAAGAGGGGCCACCGCCACGAGTTGGTCTCCCGCTTCACCACCGCCAGGGTGGACATGCACTGGCAGGCAAGGACAAAGAACACCAGAAGGCTGGCGGCTACCAGGGGGGTCCACACCGGACGTCCGTCGGGATAGGTGTCTCGTTTCATCCGCTCGATGAGCGAATGTGTGCCCGCGGAGTGGGCGCCTTGCGCGGGGCCGGCGTCTCCCACGCTGTAGATGGTTCCCAACGCGCTCACCACCACCTCGCGCGCCGCGAAGGAGGAGAGCAAGGCCACCCCGATCTTCCAGTCGAAGCCCAAAGGACGCAACATGGGCTCCCAGCTCCGGCCGGCCCGCCCCATCAAGGAGTTCTGGAGTTGCTGGCCGGGATCGATGGCCCCGGTGAGCGGATCGGGCTTGGCCTGGGGGAAGGCGGCGAGGAACCAGAGGAGGATGCTGACCGCGAGGATGATGGTGCCGGCGCGGGTCAGGAAGATCTTCACCCGTTCGATCATCCGCCAGAAGAGATCCCGCAGGCGGGGACGATGATAGGGAGGAAGCTCCATCACGAAGGTGGATTCCGCTCCGGGCATGATCCTTCTCCGCAGGATGAGAGCGGCGATCATCGCGGTCCCGGTGCCCATGAGGTAGAGCGCCAGCAAGGCCGCCGCCTTGTAGCTCATGAGGAAGAACCCTCCGGCGGGAACGAATGCCGCGATCACCAGGGTATAGACCGGCAGGCGGGCCGAACAGGTCATGAACGGAGCAACCAGGATGGTTACGAGCCGATCCCTCTGGTTGTCCATGGTGCGCGTGGCCATGATCCCGGGCACCGCGCAGGCGTAGGAGGAGATCAGGGGCACCACCGAACGCCCGCTCAAGCCGAAACGGCGCATGGGACGATCCATGATGAAAGCCACCCTCGCCATGTAGCCGGTGTCCTCGAGCAATCCCAGGAAGAAGAACAGCAAGAGGATCTGGGGAAGGAAGACGACGATTCCCCCCACTCCGGCGATGGCTCCGTCCACCAGCAGATCGCGGAGCAACCCGGCCGGCATCGTTCCTTCGACGACGGCGGCGAGCGCCCCCATTGCCTGGTTGATCCAGTCCATGAAGGGCTGAGCCCAACTGAATACGGCCTGGAAGACCACGACCAGGACCACGAGGAAGAACAATGGTCCGAGGACTCGATGGGTGAGGAAGGAGTCGATGCGCTCACTCAAGGTGCGGTGGCTTTCCGCCCTCCGATAGTGCACCACTTTTTCGGCCAAGGGGCGGATCCACTCGTAGCGCGCAACGATCTCCGCCTGTTCATACAGGACTCCCTGCCGGCGCAGACGCTTCCTCGCTTCTTCCACTTTCTCCCAGAAGGTCGAAGAATGGTGGCTCTCGAAGGTCTTCGCGGTGGTGTTGACCACCGCGCGCAGGGCATCGGCGAAGCGCGACGCGGAGGAGAGCTGGGGAACCTCCCGGGCGAGATCCTCGGCGAGCCGTTCGACCTCCTCCAGGAGGGCGGGAGGGACGGTCCACCCCCGCGGGGGCACTTCGGGCAGCGGGCCCTTGAGCGCGGCCTTCAGTTCATCGATCCCCCGTCCACTGCTGGCGGCCAGGGGAACCACCGGCACCCCCAGTTCCCTCGCCAGGCCCTCGGCGTCGACGAGGATGCCCTCCCGCTCGGCCGAATCGGTCATGTTCAACGCGATGAGGGTGGGAATGCCCAGGTCGATCACCTGGCTGGCGAGATACAGATTGCGCTCGAGATTGACCGCGTCGACCACGCAAACGATGAGGTCGGGCCGCCTCTGGCCTCCCATCTCCCCGACGAGCACCCGGTAGGCGATCTCCTCGTCGAGCGAGCGGGGGTTGAGACTGTAGGTTCCCGGGACGTCGATGATCTCGATCTCGGGGCCACCATCGGCGGGAATCCGTCCGCTCTTGCGCTCGACGGTGACCCCCGGGTAGTTGCCCACCTTCTGGCGCAAGCCGGTCAGCTGGTTGAAGACGGTGGTCTTGCCCACGTTCGGATTGCCCGCGAGCGCGACCAGCCGGGTCTGCGTCGGGGAATCCTTGGCGGCCGGGGATCCGGGGAGCGCTGGGGCCATGGAAGCGGCTCAGAGGGGCCGGACCTCGATGAGCCCGGCTTCCTGCCTGCGGAGGGAAAGGTGGTAGCCCCGCACCCGCACGTCGATCGGATCGCCCAGCGGGGCGGTGCGAATGATCTCGAGCTGGGTGCCCTGGAGGATCCCCAGTTCGAGAAGGCGACTGGGGGGCTCGGGGCTGTTCCAGCCCGTGACGATGCCACGTTCACCGGGTTTGAGCTGGTCCAGGGTCATGGGATCCTCACCTCGCGGCTGGGGGAATGGGCCGTGGCGCCTCCCTGGAAGGGGGCAGCCAGGATGGATCGTCACGGGACATCCAAGATAGGTGGGATTCCATGAAATTGCAAATCAATATCACTTGTCGCTTGAACTTCCCACCTTCAGATCCATCACCCCTACATTGTAGGCTAGAGTCCCCCGGGTGACCAAGGGGATTCCCTCGGCGGCCGGCCGGGGATCCGATCGAGGAGCTGGGCCATCGTGGTGAGCAACCAGTCCGCTTCCTCCAGTTCCCCAGGGGCCGCGAAGCCCCACGATGCGGCCGCGGTGAGGGTTCCCACCTGCCGTCCCGCGGCGATGTCCTCGCGGCGGTCTCCCACCATGAGCGCGTTCTCCGGCGCGGTGTCGACGGCGCGCAGGGCCCGTTGGAGAAGGATGTCCTTGCCCTTCGGCAAGTGTGCGGGAAGCTGCTCGTGGCATTCCCGGTGATCGCTGAGGGCTTGGAGGCCGAGATACTCGAGGGCGGCGCGGAAATAGGGTTCCTGGGCGTTGCTCACGATGGCGATCCGGACCTTCCGGGCGCGGAGTTCCGAGAGGGTTTCCAGGGCCTTGGGGACCAGACGGCCCTCTCCGGCGGCCAGCGCGCGCACTTCCTCCGCGGTGGCTTCGTCCTGGACCTCCCGCGCCCATGAGGCAGCGGCGGGGGGAAGGATCTCCCGGTAGTAGCGATGCGGAGGCAGGCCCATGGCCTGCACGATGCGGTCCCGGTCGGCCCGTGGGCGTTCCACTCCGTGGCGGGCCAGGACGCGTTCGACCCCGCGGGCCACCGCTTCGACCACCGCCGTGCGGGAATCGACCAGGGTCCCATCCAGGTCGAAGACGACCGCGTTGATGACAGGAAGGGGATTCACGTCCAGACTCTCCGGAAGCGATGGAAACAGTCGATGCGGGAGAGGAGGAAGCCGGTCCTTGCGGCTTGGATCCATTCTCCAGGATGTGCGGAAGAAGGTACCGATGGAGATCCATGAGAGCCAGCACGAGCTGACCGCTTCGAGCGGATTGCCCTTGCGGCTGGATCTGCGGCACCCCGCCGACCGGGCCCGGATGGTCGGCGTCGTGGTCTTCGTCCACGGCTTCAAGGGGTTCAAGGACTGGGGCTTCTTCCCCTACTCGGGGCGTTGGATGGCCGAGCGGGGTTGGGCGGCGGTCACTTTCGATTTCTCCTGCAATGGGATCGGCGAACGCCCGGGTCGGTTCGATCGCCTCGATCTCTTCCAGCAGAATACCTACGCGACGGAACTCGACGATCTCGCCAGGGTGCTCGATTGGATTCTCCAGGAGGCGCCTCTTCCCCGCCGGCTTCAGGAAGGACGACTTGGGCTGGTGGCGCACAGCCGGGGTCATCTACCCGCGGCGGTCACTGCCCTGGAACACCCATCGGTCGGGGCCCTGGTGAGCTGGAACGGCGTCGCGCGCGCCCTGCGGTACTCCCCACGACAACTGGAACAGTGGCGCGAGCAGGGAAAACTGGAGTTCGTCAACGCACGCACCCATCAGACCATGGCCATCGGGATCGATCTCCTGGAAGATGCGCTGCGCAACGCCGAGCGCTACGACCTGCAGACCCGCCTGGCCCAGAGTTCGCTTCCCCATCTCATCCTCCAGGCGACCGGGGATCTCGCGGTGGATCCTACCGAGGCGGAACAACTCCTTGCCGGAAGAAGCGATCGAGAGATCTCCCGGATCGAATGGATCGAAGGAACCGGCCACACCTGGGGTGCCGTGCACCCCTTCGAAGGAACGACCTCGGCCCTGGAACGGGTGCTCGAGCTCACCGAGCGATGGCTGCGGAACATTCTGGAAGAATGAGCGATCGACAAGACACTGCGGTTTGCTCCGGTTGCGTGAGGCCCTGCGCGGGTGGATGAAAGTCGTGCAGCGGGAGCTATTGACGAGGGACACTCGTGTTCGTAAGGTGAAGAACAGGAGACATCGTGTCGTGGGCTGGTTGGCCGATCCACGAACCGGTCCACCGCGCTGCTTCTCTACCGGTGTGACGGTAGTCCGAAACCCCGCTCTCGCAACCCTCGCCATACCCACCCTGGGGTTTCCGGATGATCATCCGCCCGATCCTTCGGGCGCTCTGAAGCCGCGCCATCGTAATCTCCATCGCTTGACGCGGTGTGGGTCGCCTCCGGGGGAATGATCGGGTCGGGCCTTGGTAGCAGGACCGGCTGGAGTGCACGGATACACTTCAGGATCGATCCTTTGGCAAAGCTAGGCGACGAGGGTCCCTCGTATGACTGACACACTCTCGGCGTCAGCCAAGCACCCTCCAACCCCGGCGTTGGTCGAGTTCCATGGGGTGTACACTCGACACAGTCGGCTGGTCCTGCTTCCAACCTACTTCACGAGGGTGATGGGACGTCCTTCACGCCGTCCTGGCGTTTCGAGGATGACCGTGTAGACGCCGGAAGCCACCGGCCGGCCGCTGTCGTCGGTTCCTCTCCAGATCCATTCGTGCGATCCGGCGGACAGGACGCCGCTGAGTGCGTGGCGCACGGTGCGACCGCGCGCGTCGACGATCCGCAACTGGACGGGCACTTCGCCCGCGGTCACGAAACGCAGCCGGGTGGAAGGATTGAAGGGGTTGGGTACGTTCGGCAACAGTTGCAAGATCGTGGGCTGGACCATGGGAGTCGAGGTGACGGTGTTGCCGGATTGATTCCATCGCAAGACCCAGTCGTCGGGATCGAGCTGCACATCGACCGGCTGGGCGTGAACGAGGAAGGAAGCCACCTGGTAGTCGCCGTCGTTCCAGACGGTGAAGGTCTGGCTCCCCGCGGTGGTCTGTACCACGAAATCCAATGGCATCCGGTAGGTCGCTCCGCTTTGCACCTGACGGATGGTGACGACCACCTGGTAGTCTTCGCCTTTCGGTTCGGTGATCCAGGTGATGCCGTAGTCAGGCCGTCCCACGCGGTAGAGCCATTCGTCGAAGAACCAACTCAACTCGGTGGATGTGACCTGCTCGGCGATGCGGACGAAATCGGCGATGGTCGCCGCCCCGTATCGCAAGGAGGGGTCGGAAGTATAGGTGCGGAGAATCTGGAAGAAATCGTTGTCGCCCACCATGTGTCGCAACATGTGCAGGATCCAGGCGCCTTTCTGGTACACCGTGTCACCGAAGAGCGGGGTGGGGGGAGAGACCGGACCCCAGAATCCGATGTTGTACGCGGAGATCTGCCGCATGAAGGTCCGCATCGCGGGAAAGCCGCTCTTGTGTTCGATCCACAGCGCTTCGGCATAGGTGGCGAAACCTTCGTGCAACCACACTTCGTCCCAGTCCTTCACCGTGACCAGGTTGCCGAACCACTGATGGGACAACTCGTGGCCGACCAGCCGCTCGAAGAACCCGTCCCCGGTGATGAGTTGCTGGCCGTAGCTGGTCATGGTCTGGTGTTCCATGGCGCCGTCGAAGATGAACTCGGCCATTCCGTACTTGTCGTCCACGAAGGGGTACTCGCCGAAGAGCTGGGAATACAGGTCGAGCATCTCGCGCGTGGCCGAGAAATCGACCAGGGCCTTCTGGAGATCTTCGGGGAAGACCTTGTACTCCAGCTCCATCTGCTTCCCGCTCGGAGCAGTCCAGGTTTCAGTCCAACCGACATAGTCGGTGACGGCGATGGAGACGTTGTACGAACTGATTGGGTAGTTCTCGGTCCAGGTGAACAGAGTCCGACCGTCGGGCTGGACCTGCTCGCCGGTGAGGATTCCATTTCCCGCACAGTAGTAGCCGGCGGGAGCAAGCAGACGGAGCTGCATGGTGGCCTTGTCGTCCGGAAGATCCTTGCAGGGCCACCACGATCTCGAGTAGTAGGGTTCGCTCAGGGTGGCGAGGATGGGCGTTCCCGCGTGATCGAGGAATTGCATTCCCAGAAAGCCCGCCGGTTGGGGCATTCCCCCGTAGTCGACGGTGATGGTGGTGCTGTCTCCCAGGGCCAGCGGGGTGGCCAACTGGACCGTCAGGAGATCGTTCTGATGCGTCAGCGAGAGGGAACGACCCTGGCTATCGTGGGCCCCGGTGGCGGCAAGGTCCTGGAAGAGGTCGAGGTCGATGCGATCCAGTCCGTTGGCGAGACTCTTCAGGTCGATCGTGACCGTGCCCTGGATGCTGCCGTCGTTGAAGTTCGGATCGAGGAAGAGATCGTAATGGACGATGTCGTAGAGGAGCTGGTTCGGCGTGGCCACCTTCGAGCTGGTGGTCTTGGTCGAGGTCGAGAAATCGAGGAAAGGCCGTTCACCATGTGCGGAACGGGGGATGGCGGGCGAGGCCGACCACGACACCGTGGAAGTGGAGCAAAGCAGCAGGAAGAACCACGCGGCGGAACCCAACCGACGGCGCCGCCTCGCACGAGATGTCGAATTCATGATGTCAGGTCAACGCCGATCTCAACTTGCCATGAAACTCCCGAGGGCTTTCGAGGAAGGTAACGGGGAGCCTTCCCTGGGCCCATTGTGCCAGGAGCGATCCGACCGCGTCAAGGCGGCCCCCACCGGAAAGATCCTCGTCGCCCCCGTTTGGGTGTACCTGGTTCGCCAGGGTGTACCGTTGAGTACAACCGAGGCCCCTCGCCACGATTTCCCAGAGAACGCTAAGCCCTTGACATGCTTTGGCTTCGGTCTTCGTCCCCCGCACGGTCCTTCCCTTGCTGTCCCCTCGAGCGGGACATCATTCGCGGCCGGGCGGATCCGGCCGATTTCCTCAGGAGGACGCCGATGAAGATTCCAGTTTTCGCCCGGTGGGGAGTCGTGGTGTTGACCGTGGCCATGGTGGCCGCCGGCTGCAGCAACGATTCCAATCCCTTGGGGAGCTCGCCCGCCACCATCGGCGGCGACAACTCCCTCGATCAGATCGACCTCAACCAGGAGTACGGAGGTCTGGCCTACACCGATGAGCCGGTGGCTTTCGGAGACGATGAACTCCTGAATGAGTCGATGATGATCGATCAGAATCTCACGATGGAAGACGACGAGGACAGTGTCCTCGATCAGGAACCCACGATGCGTGATCATCCGCGTCTCAAGCGGACGATGGTTCGTATCCTGTGGGGCCAGCTCGATGGTATTCCCGATTCCACGCAGTGGGACCGCCAGGACGTCGTGGACTGGTCGGGTGAGTTGGAGGTGAGCGGGGGTGTTCTCGCGCTGAAGCGGACGATCCGGTTCGAGCGGCCCATCGATCACCTTCTGCCCCGGGACAATCGCCATGTCCTTCGCTGGCAGAGTTTCACCGGTCCCCACTTCGACGGCCTGCTGGTGTGCGTGCTGCAACGCCCCGACAGCAGCGGAGTCTATCCCGATGGATCCCTGATCCTGAGGACCGGCCCGTACAGCACCACCTTGAGCCTGGCCGACCTGGACAGCCTCTCCATCCTGGAAACCGTCGACAATCTGGGCAATGCGATCTCGATCGAAGGACGGACCGTCGATGCGCGCTGCCCGGCCGGTTTCCTTCGAGGTTTCTGGGCCGCTGATCCCGGGAGTGACGGGGGACTCTTCCGCGGGATCTGGGTGAGCCGTTTCGGAATGGCCACCGGATTCGTGCAGGGACGTTGGGGGATCAATGGCGATGGCGAGCGGGTCTTCGCGGGGAAGATCATCAGCCGGACCGGTGAGATCCGCGGTCTGCTCCAGGGTCGCTGGGAGTTGCTGGAAGATGGCAAAGGAGTCTTCCAGGGCCGTTGGGCCGGACGTTTCGGAAACGTCGAAGGCGCCCTGCGGGGAGAATTCCGGGTCCACGGTGACGGCGGCTGGGGATTCTTCCGGGCTCGCTGGCAGGCCAATTGCGAGAAGGGCCCCGGCGATGGAGGAGGCGGTGGAAACGGAATGGGAGAGATGTACTGATCCCGTCCGCTTCCCTCGCGCGCAAGCACAGAGCAAGGGCGGCCCCGCCGGGGCCGCCCTTTGCGATGTGTCCATCCAAGCCCTTCCTGCGGCTCAGTCTCCGCGGAACTTGTTCTTGAGGGCTTGCAGCGCGTCTTCGAACGGCATCTTGGTGAGATCCGGTTTTGTTTCCTCCTCCACCTCCGGAGTGGACGAACGATGGTGCCGCATCGATTCCCCGTCCTCGCCGCCATGGTGTCCTCTCCGCGGTCCCCGACGCTGGTGGGCGGCGAGCGATTCTTCCTCGCTCAAGAGGCTCAGGGAAATCCGCCGTTGCTGGGGATCGACCTTCAGCACCCGCACCTCGACTTCCTGCCCCTTCTGGAGTTTCTCGCTGGGATGCTGGATCCTTTCCGTGGAGATCTCCGAGATGTGGATCAACCCATCGACACCCTTCTCCAACTCGACGAAGGCCCCGAAGTCGGTGAGACGGACCACCTTTCCCGGAACGCTCGCTCCCGGGACGAAGTGATCTTCGATCTTCTCCCAGGGATCGTCCTCGAGTTCCTTCATCGAAAGACTGATCCGGCGCTTGTTTCCCTCTCCTTCCAGCTTGATCACCTTGACGTGGACCTTGTCGCCGACCTTGAGAACATCCTGGGGGTTCAGGACGCGTCCGTGGGAGATCTCGCTGACGTGGACCAGACCGTCGATCCCGCCGATGTCGACGAAGGCTCCGTAGGGTTGCAAGCGGCGCACGACACCTTCGAAGACCGCGCCCTCTTCCAGTTTCTCCAGGGTATCGCCCATTGCGGCCTTGCTCTCTTCCTGGAGGAGCTTGCGGCGGCTCAGAACGATGTTGCGGCCGCCCCGCTCGAAGGTGATCACCAGGAAGGGAAGCTTCTGTCCCACGTATTCCTCGGGATGGTCGCAGTATCCAAGTTGGATCTGGCTGAAGGGACAGAAGGCCCTCACTCCGTGGAGATCGATCTCGAAGCCGCCCTTGTTCGTCGACTTCACCTTCCCTTCCAGGGGAACCTGGTTTTCGAAGGCTTCCTTCACCTTGCCCAGGTTCGCGGGAATCCTCCGGCGGCCCAGGGTGAATACCGGGGTGTTGTCGACCTTTCGCACCACGGCGTTGATCTCGTCACCCACGTTGTACTTGAGTTCGCCCTTCTCGTCCTTCAGCTCGCTGGTGGCGATCGTGCCCTCGCTGCGTCCACCGAAGTCGACGAAACTGTCCTTCTCTCCCACTTGGACGATGGTGACCTTCAACCGCTTGCCCGCCCGCAGGGTGGGCCCCACCGAGGCGGCGGCTCTCTTGAGAGCTCTTGCAACCTCGGGATCGGTCTCTTGCGGCGTTGGGGACGCGCCGTCCTTCGCCTCGTCGTTCTTCTTGGCGCCCGTCGCGTCCTGAGCCACCGCTTCCGTGGCGGGGGCCTCCACCGTCGGGGCGGGCTCGGCGGGCGTGGGGGGGGTCATTTCCGCCACCACCGGCTCGCTTCCCGTGTCGGGGTCCGCGGCCTGGGGTTCGGAATCGGACTCGGGGGTCTCGGGCGCGCCGGCGTCCTCGGTGGCTTCGGTCGTCTCGGTCGCCGCGTCTTCGGTCTTCGAGGTGGACTCGGGGGTCTCGGGCGCGGGCGCTTCAGCCGTCGAATCGGTCTCGGCGGTTTCGGGAGCGGGCTGCGGGGGGGCGGGTTCGGTGGGTGGCGTCTCGACGGAGGGCTGGGTGGCCTCGGCAGACCCGGCGGCCTCCTCGGGTCGCTGGTCTTCGTGGTCCTTCAGGGTCATGGAATCTGCTTTCTCGAACCTCGGTCGGGTTCGGGGGTGAGAGGACGGACGGTTGTTCGCCCCGCTCCGAACGGCGGGCCGTTCGGTACGGGGGGACCAAGTATAGCAGGATTCCCGGCAAAAAGGGCAAGCGAGCTTTCTTCGCCGCGGACCCCACCCCGAGGTCGACGCCGCCCCGGGAAGCGGAATCTTTCCTCGCGGTGGAACCGGGCGAACTCTGCCGGTCGGGACTAGGGGAGGGGGAAACGCTCTTCCACGAAGGAGATACCCTCCTGTTCCAGCTCCGCCAGGACCGGCTCGTAGATCGACGGATGGGTCGGGATCTGCGACCCGATGAGGTTCAGTTTGTCCTGAAGGATCAGCTTGGCGACGATCGCCGCCGGCATGCCCACCGTCTTGGACATGGCGGTGAAACCATCGATCTCGCCCTTGACGATCATGGTCGAGACGATGCGCTCGGCGGGCCGTTCGTCCTCGTACTCGATGTCGAGTTGGTGCTTCAGGATGACCATGTCCCGCTGCCCCGCCCCCAACGGCAACTTGTTCTTGAGAATGCACTCCATCATGCGGGCGGAGGTTTCTCCCGGACAACCGCAAGGGGTGCTGTCGAACAGGCCCAGCCACCGCAGATTGTCCATCACCCGACCGGTGCGGGAGATGCCGAGAGTGCGCGCCACCCGATCCTCGATATCGACGGATTCCCCGGAGATGTTGAGTGGGAGGAACATCTCGACGACTTCCTTCGGGCTGCGTCGAGCCAGGTCGGGAATGCGCAAGGTCTCGTTCGGCAGGCCCAGATGGACGATCGCCGACCAGGTCTCGCTCCACCCGGGATAGCGCAAGGTACCCCGGATCATCGTGTGGACGTGATCGAGTCCGAACAGCTTCATGTAGGAGAGGGAATCGCGGTTGGCATAGGCCTCGAAGGTTCCCAGACCGTTCACCTCGACCGGCCAGGTGCGGTCGAACACGCGGTGGTAGGGGGTGAGCTTGATGCGCCCGTTCTCCAGGTATTGGGCGCCGGCTTCCCCCGCCATGACCACGTTGCGGGGGTTCCAGGTGATGAAATACCGCAGAGGATTCATCTCCTGGTCCGGCGCGGGCACCCCGCTTCCGTAGGAACAGAAAGCAACGATTCTTCCCCCGTCGTCCTGGACACGATGGATCAGCCGCATGGCCGACATGTGATCGATGCCCGGGTCGAGTCCCATCTCGCAGAGCAGAAGGACGCCGTGGCGTTGGGCATCCCGGTCGAGGTCGCGAATCTCTGCGCTTCGATACGAGACCGAAATCATCGGTTTCTTCAGCCGGACGCAATCGGAGGCCAGGATCGAAAGGTAGATCGGAGGCATCATGCAGATGACGACATCGGACGCTTCGATGTGGGTTTCCCTCAGTTCGGCGTCATTGACGTCGAAGTAGACCGCTTCGGCCCTCTCGGAGTGTCCCACCCGCTCTTGGGCGAGTTCTTGGTCGAGATCGCCCACGGTGACGAACCAATCCTGCTCCGCTGCGTGTTCCAGCAGGTAGTGGATGAGATAGGGCGCGCTCTGCCCGGCTCCCAGCACGACGATCCTCTTCATGTCGTCTTCCTTTCACCGTCAACGGGATCAAAGAGGCGAGCCGTTCACTTGTGCGATGGGAACACCAGGTTCCGGGAGAAATCCTCCCGGTCATAGGGGGCCTCGCCTCCGCCCAGGTATTTCGCGAACCACGCCAGGTGCTCATTGTAGTAGAAGGCCATCTCGATCCAACTGGGCCAGTGGCCCGACCGGGGGAAGACCACCAGGCGGCTGGGGACGCCCTGCCGCTGCAAAGCGGTAAAATAGGACAGGCTCTGCGTATACGGCACCCGGAAATCCTTCTCGCCGGTAAGAACCAGGCAAGGGGTCTTGAAATGGGCCTCGAAGTCGGAGGGTGACCATTTCCGATAGAGTTCGCTGGTCCAGGGAGTACCTCTCAAGTCGTGTTCGGGGAACCAGAGTTCCTCGGTGGCGCCATAGAAGGAGTGCAGGTCGAACAGCCCCATCATCGATGCCGCCGCCTTGAACCGATCGGTGTGCCCTTCCATCCACATGACCATGTAGCCTCCGAAGGACCAACCCATGAGCCCCATGCGGGTTGAATCGACATAGCTGAGCTGCGCGAGCTGATCAATGACCTTCATGAGATCGCGGTAGACCCGCCCGCCCCAGTCGCCCTCGATCGCATCGGTGAAATCCTGGCCGTATCCCGAGGAACCGGTGGGATTGGGCATGGCAATGACATAGCCCTTACCCGGATACACCTGCCAGTCGCCTCGCCAGTTGTCGGTCCATTCTCCCTGGGGACCGCCGTGCACGTTGAGGATGAGCGGGTAGCGGTGGGCAGGATCGAAGCCGTGCGGCTTGATCAGGAGGACATGCACCTTGTAATCGCCCGCTCCGTCGAGCCACAGCTCCTCCGGCGGGCGCAGGTCCACCTCTTCCTCGAGCTCGCGGTTGAAGAAGGTGATTCTCTCGTTCTTGCGTCCGTCCGAATGCATCCGGTAGATCTCGAGCGGAAGATCCATCGCGCGCTGGTTGTAGATGATGGTCTTGCCGTCGGGAGTGAGACTGAATCCGTGGATGAGGTGCTCGCGGTGGATCTCCTTGATCGAAGCCGACCGCAGGTCGATGCGGAAGATCGCATTGCGCGCCGGAACCGCTCCGAGGAAGTAGATCGACTTGCTGTCGGGAGCCCAGCGGAAATCGGAGATCCAGTTGTCGAAATTGCTGCGGTCGGTGAGCACCCGGATCTCGCCGCTGCGGCGGTCATAGAGCATCAGCCGGTAGAGATCGCTCTCGTAACCCGGGGTCTCCTGGGAGAGATAGGCGATCCAGCGGCCGTCCGGAGAGTAGAGGGGGCTTCCGTCGTGGCCGTGGTTGGCCGCGGTGATGTTGACCGCCTCCCCGCTTCCGTCCAGGGGGACGATCCACAGGTCGGCGTTGGTGGAGGTCGCCGGGACGGAATCGTGGTTGCTTACGTAGCAGATCTCGGTGCCTTCGGGTGAAAGATCGAAGCCGCGATCTCCCAGGGAGAAAGTGGGCGAGTCGAAGGCCCCTGGAGTGAGATCCCGCACCACCTCGCCGGAATGCGGATCGATGAGGAGCAGGTGCGTGTACTTTCCGTCCCGCCAGGCGGTCCAGTGCCGGTACAACAGATTGTCTGCGACGTGGACGCTCAGGGGACCGTCTTCGACCGCCTTGGCGATCTTCTCGTGGCAATCGCCGTCGACCCCGCACTCTGGGTAGACCTCGCTCACCGCCACGATCCATCGGCCGTCGGGACTCCACTCGGCGTCCCACAGTCCCGCGGGGAAGTGGGTGAGCTGAAGGGCCTCACCTCCGGCGGTGGCCATCAGATACAGCTGCTGCTCATCCTCGCGGTCACTCACGAAGAGCAGGTGCTTTCCATCCGGTGAGTACCGTGGATGCCCATCGTTCTTGCGCAGGTGGGTGAGTTGATGGGGATGGAGGGTCTTGAGGTCGAGGGTCCAGAGATCGGACCACTTCTCGCCCTTGGGTAGATCGGTTCGTTCCACCGAGAAGACCGCGGCTCTTCCGTCGGGACTCAGGATCGGCTCGGAGACGTTCTGGCTGCGGTAGAAATCGGCGATCTCGAAGGCGCGTTTCGCCGTCTGCGCGAAGGTCGTCTCCGGAAGCAGATCGAGGACGGCGATCATGAGGAGAATGGCCATGACGGCCAGGGTGCCTCCCGCGCGGTGTCCGTCGGTCAGCGAGGCGGCGGCTCCTCCGGATCGGGCAATCGGGTCCTGGACAGAGGAAAACGAATGGTACATGGCGCCTCCCGTGCGCTCGATGGAAAGAGGTGATCGGCCCGATACTAAGGCTGTTGAGGCGAAAGGTGAAGGATTCGTCGAGCGCCCCGCTTGAGTGGATCGAGCGAAGAGTACATGACCGGCACCACGATGAGGGTGAGAAAGGTCGCCACCGCGAGACCCCAGATCACCGCCACTCCCATGGGACCCCACCATTGGCTGCTTTCGCCGCCCAGGACGAGGACGCGACCGAACTCGCCACGGAACAGGTGACCGAAGTCCAGGGAGAAACCGGTCGTCAAAGGGACCAACCCCAGGATGGTGGTGATGGCGGTGAGGATGACCGGACGGAAACGGGTCTTCCCCGCCTCGATCAGCGCCTCGTGCTTGGTCATGCCCCGCTCTCGGAGTTGTTCCACGTAGTCGAGCAATACAATGGCGTTGTTCACCACGATCCCGGCCAGGGAGATCACTCCGACCCCGGTCATGATGATGCCGAAGGGGAGCCGGGTGGTCATCAAGCCCAGAAAGACGCCCATGAGGGAGAACACAACGCTGGCCATGATGACCAGCGGAGTGGTGACCGAGTCGAACTGGGTGATCAGCACCACGAAGATGAGCATGAGGGCGATGATGAAGGCCTTCGACAGAAACGCTTCCGATTCCTGTTCATCCTCGTTCCGGCCCTTGTATTCGATGTGATAGCCGGGAGGAAGTTCCATTCCCTCCACGCGCCGCTGTACTTCGGAGAGGATCTGGTTGGCATTGAATCCGCTTGCCGCGTCGGCCAGGACGTTCACCACCCTCCGGTTGTCGATCCGCTGGATTTCGCTGATCCCGCTCTCATAGCTGACCGAGGCGAAGGCAGTGAGCGGAATGCTCCTTCCCTCGTAGAAGACCGTCAACTCCTCGAGTTTCTCGACATTCCGGCGCGACGGCTGGTCGTATCGCACGATGATCTCGTATTCATCCTCGCCCTGGCGGTACTTGGAGACCTCGACTCCCTTGATCGCGGTCTGGATGGTCGAGGCGATGTCGAGGGTGCGCAAGCCGTAGCGGGCGGCCTTCTCGCGGTCCGGACGGACCACGATCTCCGGACGGCGTCGGTCGAGATCGTCGTGGAGGTCGACCAACCCCGGGATGTCCCGGATGCGGTCCTGGATCTCAGTGGACAGCGCGGCCATCACGTCGAAATCGTCGCCTTGTATCTGGACGTCCACCGGGGGGCCGACCGGCGGCCCCATGTCCTGCTTGTCGATCGAAAGTTCAGCGCCGGTGAAACCGCTGAGCGAATGGCGCAGATCCTCCAGGTATGCCCGGGTCGATCCATGCCTCTCCTCCGAGCGCAGGAACTCGATATCGACGCGGGCGAGGTTCGCCGGCGCGGTCGAGGGGTCGCCAAAACCGTCGGAGGTCACTCCAACCCCGGTCAAGTAGGCCTTGAGATCGGGCAGTTCGGCCACCTCCTTCTCGACGCGACGCGCATATGAGTCGCTCACCTCGATACGGGTTCCCGACGGCGCCTTCAACTGCACCAGCGCGAAGGTGGGATCGATGTCGGGGAAGAGTTCGATACCGGTGTTGAAGAACCCGAACGCGACGAGGACCGCCACGAAGAGAACCGCCATTCCCAGTAGGGTCCGGGCACGGTGGGCGAGTGCCCACTTGAGAACGGGTTCGTAGCTTCGCAAACCCAGCGCAAGCAGTCGATCACCCAACTTCACCTTGTTCGGATCCCCGATCCGCATGTACTGCGAACAGAGCACCGGATTGAACACCAGGGCCACCAGAAGCGAGGCTGACAAGGTGATGATGACGGTGATGGGCAGGTACTTCATGAACTCGCCCATGATTCCGGGCCAGAAGGCGAGCGGTCCGAACGCGCACAGAGTGGTGATCGTCGACGCGGTGATCGCACCGCCCACCTCGTGCGAGCCGAAGATGGACGCCTCTTCCGCTTCCTTTCCGAGGGTGCGGTGACGGTAGATGTTCTCGACGATGACGATCGCGTTGTCCACGAGCATCCCCAAGGCGAGGATGAGACTGAACAAGACCACCATGTTCAGTGTGATCCCGCTCGCTTCGAGCACCACGAAGGAAATGAGCATGGAGAAGGGAATGGCCAGGCCGACGAAGACCGAGTTCGTGAAGCCGAGGAAGAGAAGCAGGACCACAACGACCAGGATGAGTCCGCTGAGAATGTTGTTCTGGAGTTCGTTCACCATGTGGCGGATATCCGTGGACTGGTCGGAGATGATGGCGACCTTCGTGCCCGCGGGGAAATCGGGTTTCCACCGGTCGACGATGCGATGCACCTCGTCCGCGATGCGGATGATGTTCTCGCCACTGCGCTTCTTCACCGAGAGAGTGACCGAGGAATGCCCGTTCAGTCGGCTGATGGTGTCGGGATCCTTCGTGCCGAAGGACACTCTCGCCACATCCTTGACGTAGACCGGAGTCTTCGCCTCGGGATTGACAACGATGTCATTGATTTCGCGATAGTCGTCGAAATCGCCGGGCACCCGCACCTGGTACTCGTAGATGCCGAGGGAAATATCTCCCCCGGGAAGGGTCACATTCTCGAGGGCGATGGCGTCTTCCACATCCTGCAGGGAGAGACCATAGAAGCGCAGGCGGTCGGGATCGACCTCCACCTTGACCTCGCGCTCGACCCCGCCCAGCAGATCGACGCTGAGGACTCCCCGGATCTGTTCGAGATCGTCCTGCAGATCCTCCGCCACTTGCTTGAGACTCCATGGGTCGTAGTCGGCAGACAGGACCACCTGCATGATCGGCCATTGCTCCGAAGAGATCTCCTGCACCACCAGGTCGTCCTTGACTTTCTGGGGCAGGTCGGGCTTGGCCATTTCCACCGCGTCACGGACTTTCTGCAGCGCGTCGGACATCTCAACGTCCGAGGTGAATTCCAGCACCACGGTGGTGGCGCCCTCGCTGGAGTGACTGGTCATCTCCTTGAGCTTGTCCAGGCCCTTGAGCTGCTTCTCGAGCTTGCGGGTGACGATGTTCTCCATGTCCTGTGGTGAGGTTCCGTAGTACGGAGCGAACACCATGACGAAGGGAATCTTCACGTCGGGAGAACTCTCCCGGGGCAAGTTGATGTACGCGGCAATTCCCAGGATGCTGACGATCGCCATCAGCGCGAGGGTCGTCATGTGCTTGCGTACTGCCAGGCGGGTGATCTTCATCGAGGGCCGTCTCCCCGCACCACCTCGGGATCGCCCGGCATGCTCCCGTCCGGAGCGGTCGCCGTTTCCTGGATGATCACCGGAACCCTGTCATCGAGGTCGCGCTGTCCCCGCACCGCCAGGAGATCGCCCGGCCGAAGTCCCTCGGTGACCATGACCATCAGGCCTTCCCCGGGTCCCAATGTGACCGACCGCTCGATGGCGCGGTCGTCTTCCACCACGAACACGACGCGCTTGCCGGGGCGCTGGACCACCGCATCCCGGGGAATCACGAGGGCATCGTGATGGACCTTCTTCAAGATGCGCGCTCTGGCCACCACACCGGGCCGCAATGTCAGGTCGGGGTTGTCGATGCGGATCTCGATGGGAAACTTGCCGGTGGTCTCCGACGCCTCCAGTCCGATCCAGGCGACGCGCCCTTGCGCAACCGGCGTTCTTCCATCGAGGCTGATTTCCGCCGCTGCGCCCTCCTTCAGGTAGGCGATATCCCTCTCGGTGACCCCTCCATCGAGTTGCAGGGTGAACGGATCGATTACCCGGGCGACTTTCTGCCCCATCACCACGAGTTGACCCGGTTCGACCAGGCGGGCGGATACCACCCCGTCAAACGGCGCCTTGATGGCAGCGCGTTCGTAGCGGATTCGAGCAACCTCTTCGGCGGCCTTGGCATTCTCGAGTTGGGTATGGGCGAGCAGCATCTCCTGTTTGCTCACCGAGTTCTCCTCGAAGAGCGACCGGGTGCGCTCCTCATTGTAGGCCTTCATCTTGCGGTCGGCCGTGGCTGCCTTGAGCTGCGCGGCGAGCAGGTCGCGCTTGAGCAGGATGATGACATCGCCCTTCTTCACCCGGGTGCCCTTGTCGCGTTCGATCGACGCCACGGTTCCCTCTTCTTCCGTACTCAGATCGGTGGCTTGCACCGCCCGAAGGGGTCCCGAGATGGTCAGGTACTCCTCCATGTCCATTGGCTCAACGCGCAGCACGCGCACGTTCTTGGGAGCCTGTCGGTTGTCCGCTGTGTCCGACCGGGCTGCCTCCCGACTGCAGGCTCCCAGGCCCAGGCCGGCGACCAGCAGGGCGAGTAGAGCGAGGTGCTTCATGGGTGCATCTCCTTCAAGGAGGACAGGGGTTGGGTCGGCCGCATTCCCATGGCTCGCTTGATCGTCGCCGTCCACACCAGGACGTCGTGGTAGGCCTGGATGAGATTGCTGCTCGCGGTGAAACGGGCGGCCTGCGAATTGAGGACATCCAGGTATCCCGCTTTTCCCAGTTCATACTTGCGACTGATCTGCCCGAGGGCTTTCTCGGCCTGCTGGAGGTTCAGCCTCGCCACTTCCAGGTTCTCCCGCGCCACGGTCAACTCTCCCAGGGCGGAGAGGACTTCCGCCTCGGCGCTGTGGCGCAGACCGCTGGTCTGGTGTTGGGTGCGGCGAATCGCCGCGTCGCGCTCGTGCACCCTTCCTTTGGTCAGCCAGCCGTCGAAGACCGGGATGGTCAGCGCGACCCCGGTGCGCCAGAAGTCGTGCCCGGTATTCGTCAACTCGTCGAGCTTTCGGGTGACGAAACCATAGGAGGCGTCGACGGTGAGATAGGGGTGCATCTCGCTCTTGAGGGTGTTCCTCTCGTGGTGCAGGTACTCTTCGCTCATCGCCGATTGCTGGACGTCGGGTCGACGCAGGGCGAGGGCCACTGCCTTTTCCGGGTCGATGGGATCCAGCTCGACGGTGAAACGTCCGACGAGGGTGAGGGGCGTGCGGGCATCGCGACCCATCTGGGCGTTGAGCGAGCGTCCCGCGTTGATCACGTCCTGCCGGGCGCGATGCAACTGGGGAAGGAGGTTCATCATCTGCACGCGAGCCTGCAAGGTATCCAACCCGGTTGCCAGGTCGAGGAAGTACCTGCGGCGGGTGATGTCCAGGAACTCCCGCCGGGCCTTCAATTCCGCCTCCACCGAGCGCGCCAATGCGCTGGACGCCAGGACCAGGTAGTAGTCCCGCATGGTCTGCTCGATGGTCCGGTTCTCGGTGTCGACGATGGTGAGGCTTTGCTGATCGATCGCGATGTTCGCGGCCTTGACCGCGTAGAGCACCCGGGTGGGATGGAGTTCCCAATAGAGATCGGCGCTGGCCCGCCAGAAGGTCTGGGAGGGAATGTCCTCGGGAGGTGGAATGAAGCTGCTTCCTCCGAAGAGTTGTCCCATGGCCACGGTGAAGAGGGAGTCGAAGGTGGCGTTCCCGGTGTCCACGTTGCCCCCGAATCCCCCTCCGCCGCTGAACGTCGAATCGAGGGCGAAACTGGGGTCCCGACCCCGATCGAAGCGTCCGACCAGGTTCACCGTGGGGAGTCCGTCGGCCCGCGCCTGGGTCTTCTGCGCCCGGAGTTCCGCCAGGCGGGTCCGTTGCGCCTGGAGCTGATCGTTGGCGGCCAGGCTCGCCTCGATGCAGTCCTGGAGCGTGAGGGGGCGTTCGGCGGGTCCGGGCACGGCGACGATGAGACTGTCGGTGGTGGTGATCGTCCGTGGGGGAGGAGACGTGTCCGGGGATTCTCCCGCCCCCTGCGACGGGGTCACTCCGGCCGCCATGAGCCACCCCAAGGTCACGGTCGCGAAAGCTGTCCTGGGCCATGCGGGAGTCCTCGGCCCGAAGGCGCGATGGAACCGCCGTCGGATGGATGGAATCATGCGATCGTCACCTCCCGGGGCAGTCCGGTGGATCGAGAACAGGAAGCCCCCTGGGGGAAGGAGGCGTTCGGCGCGGGCTCAAGCGAAACAAGAGCCGCAACGCCGGGACCGAAAGCCGGTCCACCTCGAGAGCGAACCGGCCCCGTCGTTGAGCTGGCTCATCCGAGCCGCACTTCGTCAACCGAGGAGATCGGTGACCGTCTCGCGCTCCTCGATGAGTTCATTCACGGAAACCTGCAGACGTTCCCGGCTGAACTCGTCCATCTCTACGTCGAGGACCGGCGTGGGGGTTCCACTTCCGTCGCAAGTGACCGGGATCGAGCAGATGAGTCCCTCGGGGACACCGTAATGGCCGGTCGAGGGAATCGCCATCGAGGTCCAGCGGCCCTCCGGGGTGCCCTGATACAGCTTCCGGGCATGCTCGAGAGCGGCATTGGCCGCGCTCATGGCCGAGGAATGTCCGCGGGCCGCGATGATTTCCGCCCCGCGTTTCTGCACGTGGGGGATGAAGGTCTCCTTGAACCAGGAATCCTCGATCAGCTCGGTGGCCGGGGTGTCCTTGACCATGGCGTGGTGCCAGTCGGGGTACTGGGTGGAGGAGTGGTTGCCCCAGATGACCACGTTGCGGACATCCTTGCTCTGGGCCCCGGCCTTCTTGGCGATGGCGCTCTGGGCCCGGTTGTGGTCGAGCTGGGTCATCGCGCTGAAGCGATCGCGGGGAATCTCCGGGGCGTTCGCCATGGTGATGAGGCAGTTCGTGTTGCAGGGATTTCCGACCACCACGACCCGCACCTCACTGCCCGCGACCGCCTGGATGGCCGAACCCTGGGACACGAAGATTGGACCGTTTTCGCGGATGAGATCCTTCCGTTCCATGCCCTTTCCGCGGGGCTTGGATCCCACCAGGAGACAGAGGTCGGCATCCTTGAAAGCCACCTTGGGGTCATCGGCCAGCACGATGTCCTCGAGCAGGGGGAAGGCGCAGTCGTCGAGTTCCATGGCGACTCCCTCGAGAACCTTCATGACCGGGGGAATCTCGAGGCACTGGAGGATCACCGGCTGATCTTTTCCGAAGATCTCTCCGGCGGCGATACGGGGAAGAAGGCTGTAGCCGATCTGACCGGCGGCTCCGGTCACGGCCACACGCATGGGCCTGTCCATGATGACTCCTACCTGAGGGTTTGGGGTTCGCTTTCCGTCGGGAACATGATTCCTGCGGTCCCGGCTGGTTCACACCCGGTGAACGCCCCGGGCGCCGGAGGATGACCGTGGTGACCTATCAACATCTTCTCCCGGCGGGAGGGTGTCAAGGTCGCGGCGCAGTCGCAGGATGCGTCGGGAGGATCCCGGAGGGCCCGGAGAGGGCGGGCCATCTCGGGTAAGGTTGGGGACGAAGCGGGAACGTACGGCCACCGGCAGGAGCAAGGATCGCTGCGCCGCGACCCAACCCGAAGTGGGCAAAGAAGTTGCTGCGGTCCCCCGGGGGGGACACGGCAGCTCAGCCAGGGGAGAACATCATGGGTCGCATAACGCTGGCAATCATCCTGGCCGGGGTCCTGGCCGGGTGTTCGGCTTCGACCGGCGGCGTCCACCATGATCCCGAGAAGGGGGCGGAGGGTTCCGTTCTGGTCGGGGTCACCAGTGAGTACAGCATCCGTCTCGCGGAGCTTCCCCGCTACGACGAACTCGAACCGGATTCCTCCATGCGCGAGGGCCTGGTGGCTGGGGACAAGGCGGTCCACATCGCCGTCGCCGCCTATGAGGTGAAGCCCTTCCTGGGACTGGACCTCATCGTGAACAACCGCCAGAGCGCTCCGCTGGAGATCGATCGTTCCGACGTTCGGTTGGTCGACTCCAAGGGACGGTGGTTGTCGCCGGTCGACGACTTCCCCGGCGCCGAACGATACGGTCTGCGGAGCAGAAGCTACCATCCCGATCCCAATGTTCCCTACGACGGGCTGGGTCTCTATGATCCGGAGACCGAGGCCGACGCGGTCGGTTACGCCACATCCTCCTCCTCCGGCGGCAAGGGTTCGTCCCAGGTCCAGGTGGGCAATTCCTCCCGGGTGATCGAGAGCGGGCCGGTCTATCTCGGATGGAACGAGCAACCGCCGGTGGCTCCGCAGATCCTCCGGGTGCCTGGACACGAGGGGCGGGGTTGGTGGCTCTACTGGCGCTATGACCACGAGCCGGCCTTCCCCTTGACCGCCTTCGTGACCGTCGAGGGACGCCACATGATCTACGTCTTCGACAAGAAGTGACGGAGCGGGTAGTCTCATCCGTCGTATCCTCCGACCAAAGGAGTCGTCATGACGGAGACTGCCACCATCCTGCCGGAGATCCGCAAATCCGGGAGCTGGCTGGTCACCCTGGGAGCTCTCCTGCTCCTGGGGGGGTTGGTGTGCCTGGGCCGCCCTCTCTATGCCGGTCTGGCCGTGGCGATCGTATTGGGATGGGCATTGCTCGCCGGCGGGATCATGTACCTGGTGAGTGTCTTCACCGCGGGCCGGGCCGGACACCCGGTCCTGCGCCTGGTGATGGCTGCTCTCTATGCAGTGGCGGGGATCTGGTTGATCGCCGAGCCGGGCATGGGGCTGGCCCTGCTCACCCTCATCCTGGGAATCGCCATTCTTTTGGAGGGAATCGTGACCCTCGTCTACGCCTTCTCCCTGCCGCCGTTCCTCGGCAAGGGAGCGATGGTTCTCAGCTCGATCCTGGGAATTGTGGCCGGGATCCTGATCTGGGCCCACTGGCCGGAGAGCTCCGCGTTGGTGATCGGCTGGATCGTGGGCCTGCGCTTGCTCTTCGCCGGACTGACGTTCCTGTGGCTCGGCCTGGCGATCAAGAAGCTCACGTCGCTCTCCGAGCGGTCATGACGAGAGTTTCATCAACGAGGCCTGACACAACGAATCCGGAACGTTCAGTACGGACCCAGCGGGCATCAGGCTCTGTAGAGCACTGCCCTGTTCGCGAACGCGACGGATAACGCGCGCTCGAGACTCTCGTGATATGTCGCAATCTCCATGGGAAGATGGTGCCCATCGGGAAACCGGGAATCCGTGCGGTCGATGTGGTCCTCAAACGGAAGCGGCCGGAATCATCACCACCCAGGCCTTCTGCCATGCTGGCGAAACGGACGACACCGCTCTTGTCGCCGCCGGCCATGTCATGATTCAACCGGCGGTTCCGGCTCAGGCCAGAGGAATTCGACGGGTCGTTGTACCTTCTCACCCAGGCTCTGGTACACCGGCGAGGTCAGGGCCGCCCCCTCGAGGATCCGGCGTTGTTCCTCGGGAAGTGCCCTGGGCATGGTGATGGTCGCGGTCAGGCTGGCGATCCGGCGGTAGGGATCGGCGATCATTTCCTTGACCACCTTGACCCGGGTGCCTTCGATGTCGATCCCATGGTCACGGGCGGCAATGCCCATGATGGTCAACATGCACGAGCCCAGGGCGGTTGCGACCAGGTCGGTGGGCGAGTAGGATTCCCCCTTTCCCTGGTTGTCCACCGGGGCGTCGGTGTGCAGGATCGTGTGGGAGGGTCCGTGTTCGGCCCGGGTATGCAACCCACCTTCGTAGACCAGGTTGATCTCGACCGCCATCGTTGTCCACATCCTTTCCAGCGTGGGTTGGAGATCTGGATCCATGGAGAACATGCCTCGAGTCGGGGCACTGGTCCATAGTCTAGTCGATTCCGTACCCAGACGCAGCGATGAGCCCAGGTCGGAAGGCCGGGCACCCGCTGGGAATGCCGGTAGCAGACAGAGAAGCAGAATCGCTTGATCGTGGATGACTTCCGTTCATGATCGGGGCGTTTTGGACCAGGGAGAAGGGAAAAGACCATGGGTACTGAGAGAGCACGGAAGCGTGACGATTCCGGGACGGCGGTGGGTCGGCGCGAGGCCCTGTTCCGGATGCTGGACGCCCACGTCCCCGCCGAGGATCTCGAAGCCGAACACCTGCACCGGATGCACGAACTCCTCGCGAGCGCGGACGATCCCTTCTCGCGTTGTCATTTCACGCCAGGACACTTCACCGCCAGCGCCTTCGTGCTCGATCCCGGACAAGAAGCATTGTTGTTCATCCATCATTCCAAGCTGCACCGCTGGCTCCAGCCGGGAGGTCACGTCGACCCCGGCGACCCGGACGTCATCGCGGCAGCACGGCGGGAAGTGCGGGAGGAAACCGGCGTAGAAGAACTGAAGCAGATCAGCGATGGGCTCCTGGATGTCGACGTACACCACATCCCTCTGCGGGCGGCCCGGGAGGGGCGTTCGGCCGAGCCGGCGCACGAACATTTCGATCTGCGGTTCCTGTTCGTCGCCGCCTCGAGTCGACTGGCGGCGGCCAGCGACGCGCTCGATGCACGGTGGGTTCCCTTCGCAAAGATCGCCGCCTTGGCATCGGACGAGTCGGTGCGGAGGGCGGTGCGGAAACTGAGGGCACGGTTCGGGTCTCTGTGACGTCGATGATATCCCGGCGTCGCGGTCGGGTTCCTGGCAGCAGCGGGAGAGGTCATCCCAGCAACTCCACCTTGTCGGCGGTCACGGTGATGCTGCCGTGGTCGTCTTCCACCCGGCCGGTGACAAGATAGGGCCCGCGGGTGAGCAATACGTGTCCCCAGCGGCGGTAGGCCTCCGGGAACAAGGTCACCTCGATGAGATCGGTTTCGTCCTCGAGACTCAGGAACTTCATCGGCTGGCCGGTGCGGCGGACCACGGTACTCTTGGTGGTGACCAGCATGCCGGCCACCTGGACCCTCCGACCCACATGGCTGGCGATTTCCCGAGCGGGAAGCACTCCTCTTGTGTCGAGGTAGGAACGCAGCATCCCCATGGGATGCCGGCTCGCGCTGAGATCGAGCCCTTCCTGCTCGAACCGCAGACGCTGGCGGACGCTCCAGTCGGGAATGCGCGGTACGATGGAAGTGTCTTGCCCGGCGGTCATCGCGTGTTCGGGAAAGAGCGTGGCCACACCACCCGCGCGGGAAACCGCAACGGTCTTCTCACCGCGATGACGCCGCCGTTGACGCCGCAGGATCTTGTGTTTCCACAACAGTTCGGGACGGCTGAGTTCGAAGCAATCCATCGCGCCCACGCGGATGAGTGCAGCGATCTCGTCCTCGGCGGCCTCCGGAACCCGGCGCAGGAGGTCGCCGAGTGAAACAAAGAAGCCGTGCCTCTCCCGCTCGCGCACGAGGGCCTTCATGGTGCGGGTGGAGAGTCCCTTCACCTGCATGAGGCCGATGCGTAGCTCGTCATCGTGGCCGGTGAAGACAATCTCGCTGTGGTTGATGTCGGGAAGGAGGATCTTCAGCCCGAGCCTCCGTGCTTCCTCCAGGTAGGCGCTCGCGTGGTAATAGCCGCCCTGGTTGCTCAGGACCGCGGCCATGAACTCGGCTGGCCAGTGGCATTTCAGGTAGACGGCCTGGAAGCTCACCACCGCGTAGGCGGCCGAGTGGGCCTTGCAGAAGGCGTAACCGGCGAAGCTCTCCATCTGGCGCCAGATCTCTGCGGCGATCTTGTCGTCGATGCCGCGCTGTCGCGCGCCATCCAGGAACTTCTTCTTCAGCGAGAGGAATTGCTCGGTGCTGCCCTTGAAGCTCATGGCGCGGCGCATGAGATCGGCTTCACCCAGACTGAGTCCGCCGATGACGTGGGCCACCCGCATCACGTCCTCCTGGTAGACCATCACGCCGTAGGTCTCGTCGAGGAAGGACAGGTCGGGATGCAGACGTTGCGGCGCTTCCAACCCAAGGTGCGCCTGCACGAAACGGCGCATCATGCCGCTGTCGCTGGGACCGGGACGAATGAGCGAGGAGGCGGCGACCACCAGGGGGAAGGTGTCGGCTTGCAGTTTGCGCAGAAGGGCGCGCATGCCCGGCGATTCCACGTAGAAGCAACCCATGGTCTCGCCGCGAGCCATGGCGCGCCGGGTGGCGGGATCGTCGGCATGATCCCGTTGCAGGTCGATGCGACGGCCGGTGTTGCGGCAGACGGCTTCGACGGTGTCGGCCACCACGGACAATCCGCGTTGGGCGAGCAGATCGATCTTCACCAGGCCGACGTCTTCCATCGAATACATATCGAGTTGGGTGATGATGAAGCCCTTGCGGGACCACTGCAGGGGAAAGAGGTCGGTGAGGGGTGCACGGCCGATGACGACGCCGCCGGCGTGGATGCCCATGTGACGGGGGAATCCTTCGAGCGAAAGGCCCACCTCGAGGATGCTGCGCCAGGGTTCCTCGTGGAGGGGCAGGTCGCGGGCCTCGGGGATGCGTTGTTGCCAGCTCTCGAGGTCCTGCAGGCTGCGGTGGGGGAGGCGATCGGTGATGGGAGTGATCTCGCGGTCGCTCAGGCCGAGGGTCCTGGCCACTTCACGCACCCCGCTGCGCGCGGCAAAGGTCGAGAGGGTACCGATCATGGCGACGCGGTCCGGTCCGTGGCGATCGTAGACGTAGCGCAGGACCTTGTCGCGCCGACGCCAACAGAAGTCGAGATCGATATCGGGCGGGGAGACGCGTTCGGGGTTGAGAAAGCGCTGGAAGAAGAGGTCGTGGGCGAGAGGATCGATGTTGGTGATGCCCAGCACGTAGCAGAGCAGGCTGTTGGCGGCCGAACCGCGGCCCACCACCGGGATGCCTTCCTCGTGGGCGAAGCGCGCGATGTCCCATACCACCAGAAGGTATTCGGCGAAACCCAGGCGATCGACCACCCGCATCTCCTCCTGGAGACGGTCCATGGCCTTCGGGGGAATGGGTTGATAGCGCCGGGCGAGGCCGTCGAAGGCGATCTTCCACAGGCGGCTCTCGGGAGTCTCGCCCTTCGGGAGGGGGAATTCGGGGTAGGTCCACTCTCCCAGCTGCATCTGGAACGTGCAGGCGTCGGCGAGTTCACCGGTAGCGCGGACGGCTTCGGGGAATTCGTCGAAGAGTCGTGCCATTTCCTCGGGAGGGCGCAGCCAGGCCCCTTCGGGAGCGAGGTCCCGGGCGGCGACACCGGCGAGGGCGCCGCGGGTGCGGATGGCGCTGAGTACGCGCTGGGTCAGCAGGTCCTCGGGGTGGGCGAACCAGACCTCGCCGCTGGCCACCGTCGGCAGGCCGAGGCTTCGGGCGAGCTGGTCGAGCCGGCGCAAACGGCGGCGATTGGGCACCCGCGGGGCACGGCGCCAGATCTCCAGCGCCTCCAAAGGAGCCTTGGGTCCGGCCAGGCGCTCGGGCTGGTGGATGCACTCCTGCCAGGAGAGGAGGACGTGGAGAGGGGAAGGTTCGCTTCCCTGCGGGGTCAGCGGCGCTCCGATTCGCAACAGGGCCGGGTCGTCACTCAGCACGAAGAGATCGCGCGGGTGCTCGAGCAGGAGCTGCCGGACGGCGGCGGCCAGGTCGAAATCGGACCGGAGCTGGCGCAGGCTGGCGGTGCGGCAGATCGCGGCCCAGCCCTGGGCGTTGCGGGCGAGCAACACCGCGCGCTTCCGTGGGCCGCGCAAGGGGCCGGTGGGTACGTGGGAGAGGGCGGTGCAACGACTGCCCTCGGGATCGAGGGGGGGGGCGCCGGTGAGTTCGATCCCGTGGATGGGAGTGATCCCGGCCTCCGCGCAGGCCTTCTGGAACACCACGTTGCCCCAGGCGCCGTTCACATCGGTCAACGCCAGGTGGCTCTGTCCCGACCCGGCCGCGGCCTCGACCAGGTCCCGGGGAGAGGAGGCGCCCGCGAGCATGGTGTAGTGGCTATGCACATGGAGATGGACGAAGGAGGCGTGGGACATGGGGGCTCATTTCTCGTTCAGATGTTCACTGCATCGGCTTGCCGGGAGTGGTTGGAGATTCGGAGTGGTTGCCGGTTCGCGGTCCATCTCCAGGAGGAGAGTGTTGCGAGGTTCGGAGTCCAGGGCGGGGAGCCGAGCTCCGTGACCTTGGATATTTTCGTCTTTTATACGTCTACTTGTACCACGGCGCCGGAAGATGCGCGGGGATTCTCCCGGTACCCATTGCCCACGGATCTTCCACCCATCACCTTCGTTCCCTGGATGAAAACTCTGGATCCGCTTGGAATCAGGCATAGAAACCCCCACTTGCTGGCAGACCCCATCCATGGGCCACCAGCAGACCGACGCCGAAACCTCTCGAATGGCTGCCTATCAGCCATCCAGGGGAATCAGCAGATTCAATGGTTCGGGGAGGCAAGTCCGAATATACCACAAAATACGTTTGGCACAAGAGAAAACGGGGACGCTATGGAGTTGTCTGGAGAATTCGAAGAGGGAATCAGGTAGTGAAGATGCGTTGGAACGAAAGGTTGCACGCGCGGATGCTCGAGCGACGGTCAGAGGACGAGACCATCAGGATCCTGCGGCTTCGTGGCGCATCCAGGGGCGGAGAAACCTCCAGCATGTCCGACGGAAACAGTGGGTTGCTCTGGAAGAGCAGTTCTGGGCCATGGAACGATACCGACCTACCGGGTTCAACCCCGAACCGTCCCCATCACCAGGAGAGGTTGTGACTGCTCATATGATGCTGACGAAAACTCAGGAGTGGTATTGGAGACTCTGTCGAAGCCGCGGATCATGTTCCGGGACGATCCGAGCGCCGTTGAGCTGGCGGGTGACCACCAGGGCGACCAGCCCGACCGCTCCCGCGAGCAACCCCACTTCCCAGAGTCCCAGTTGGGCGCCGGACGAACCGGAGACCGACGGCATCACCATCAAGTAGAGATCGAGCCAGTGTCCCAGCAGGAGCAGGACCGAGACCTTGACCATCACCGAGGGGCTGCGTTTGCAGGAAGCGGGCAGAAGGACGCAGAAGGGCAGCGCCCAGCTCACGATGAGGTTCAAGAGAAACAGCGAACTCCAGGTGCCCGACTGCCGAAGCACGAAGTATCCGGTCTCCTCGGGCAGGTTCGAATACCAGATCAGCATGTACTGGCTGAACCACATGTAGGCCCAGAAAGTGGAGAATCCCATCAGGAGCTTGCCCAGGTCGTGCAGGTGTTCACCGCTGAGCACACCCCGGAACTCCCCGCGCTTCTGCAGCCAGACCGAGAAGATGGTCATCATCGCGAGCGTGGCCACGAACATCCCGGCCAGGTTGTAGAATCCGAAGATGGTCGAGTACCACTGGGGCGAAAGGGACATGATCCAGTCGAACGACGCGGCGCAGAAGGTGATCACGACCACCACCGCGTAGATCGCGGCCACCCGGGAATTCCGCAGCGAGAACAGGAGATTCCCATCGGCATCCTGGGCCCGGGAGTTGCGGACGAGAGCCCATGCCAGCACGCTCCACACGACGAGGTAGGCCACCGCACGACCCAGGAAGAAGGGGCGGGACAGCCAGAGTCCCTTGAAGCCCAGCATCATGTGCTCAAGTTCTGGAGTAGGATGGGTCCAGGGGTACAATTCGGGCCTCAAGACCAGGACGGCCAGGATTCCGATGCCTCCCAAGGGCAAAAGGATGACCAGCGCCTCGGGAATCCGGCGCAGGGCGACCGCCCAGCCGGCCCCGCTCAGGTACTGCGTCGAGATGAACAGGCCGCCGCCGAGACCGAGTCCGACGACGCCGAAGCTGAGGATCAGAAGATTGGAGACGATGCGATCCGGGTGGACGAAGAAACCCGTGATCAAGGTGATCAGACCGATCACGACCAGGATGGAAAAAATGCTCTGGACGAGATTGCTGAATCGGATGGAGGTGTTCTGGCCGTTCACGAGCCCTCCCTATCGGATTTGATACCCCGGTCTGGATCGCTCTCCTTGGACGAGGCGGCGGCGCGGGCCTGGAGCTGACGGAGATAGGTCACGATCTCCCAGCGGTCGCGCGGGGGGATCTGGGAGGCGTAGCCCGGCATGTTCCCCTGTCCGAAGCTGATGATGTGGAAGATCCGACCGTCCTTCAGCCCCATCGAATGCTCCGAGAACAGGGACGGAGGCGGCGGAAATCCCCGACGCGCGACCGGGCCGTCCCCGTCGCCGGTGGGCCCGTGACAAGGCTGGCAGAACACTCCGAACGCTTCGGCGCCGTGCTGCAACGAGATCTTGTCCTTCGGGTCGATGGGACTGGTGAGTTCACGCCCGGCCCGCTCGGCGTCATGGGCCGAAGCGTCATACTCCAGCGGCGGCCGACCGTGGACCACGGTTCCCGGCGGAGGAGCCTGGAGGGTGATCCCGTCCGGGAAGATCGGGTTGCGGGAAAAGGACTCGTAGGCTTCTGAATAGGCCATGTCCGGCATGTATTCCATGTTGGTCCGGGACATGTCCCGACTGCCCCCGACGGTCAACAGGACGAAGAAGACGGTGCCCAAGAGAAGCACGAGATCGATCCGGGTATGCGCGCTCATTGCAAGAGCTCCTGCTCGACGCGCTCGATGACCTCGACCGCGTTGAAATCGGCGAACATGTTCTCGGTCGCCGCCTTGTCGAAGGCCGCATCGGTCTCCTCGAGGATCAAGGCGAAGCGGTCATCGGTGACGCCTTCGACCGGCATCTTGGCCTTACGCCCGGGCAAGAGCCGCTGCCCGAAGAGGAATGCCATTGCCGTGCCGACGCCGGCGAACAGGACCATCACCTCGAAGGTCACCGGAATGAATGCCGGAAGGGAGTTCCAGGGCTTGCCCCCGACGTTGAGCGGCCAGGAGGTCTCGGTGGTCCAGTACTCGAACCAGATCTTCAGGGCGGCTCCGAGCACCCCGAGAACCAGGGTGACCAGAGGAAGCTTGGTGTGCCGCAAACCCATGGCTTTCTCGAGTCCATGCACCGCGTAGGGAGCATACACGTCGACGATCTTGTGTCCCATCTCGCGGGCGGTCCTGGTGGCGCCCAGGATATCTTCCTCGGTCATGAAGACGCCGACGAGATACCGGCGGCTTTCCCTACTCATGATGTCCTCCCTTCCCGATGTTCAGGACGCCCTTCACTTCGGACATCGCAATGACCGGAACGAACCGTACGAAGAGCAGAAACAGCGTGAGGAAGAGTCCGAAGCTCCCGATGAGGGTCGCGATCTCGACCAGAGACGGGGAGTAACTGGCCCAACTCGATGGGAGATAATCGCGATGCAGCGAGGTCACGATGATCACGAAACGCTCGAACCACATGCCGATGTTCACGAAGATCGACAGGAAGAAGACCAACAGGAAGTTCTCCCGGATCTTCTTGAACCAGAACAGTTGCGGGGTCAGGACATTGCAACTGATCATGATCCAGTAGGCCCACGCGAAAGGTCCCAGGGCCCGGTTGAGGAAAGTGAACTGTTCGTAGGTGCTCGATGAATAGGCGGCGATGAAGAATTCTGTGAGGTAGGACAGGCCGACGATCGATCCGGTGAACAGCACGAGCTTGGTCATCGCGCCCAGGTGTTGGGTGGTGATGTAGTCTTCGAGGTGCATGGTCTTGCGGGCGATGAGCATCAGGGTGAGAACCATCGCCATCCCCGAGAACACCGCACCGGCCACGAAGTAGGGGGGGAAGATGGTCGAGTGCCACCCGGGAATCACCGAGGTGGCGAAGTCCCAGCTGACGATGGTGTGCACCGAGATCACCAGCGGAGTCGCCAAGCCGGCGAGCAGGAGGTAGACCGTTTCATAACGCATCCAGGTCTTGTACGAGCCGCTCCACCCAACGCTGCCCAGGCCCAGGAGGTATTTCCGGATCCCGGGCTTGAGGCGATCGCGGATGGTGGCCAGGTCGGGGACCATTCCCAGGTACCAGAAGGTGAGGGAAATGGTGAAGTAGGTCGCGATGGCGAAGAAGTCCCAGACCAGGGGGGAACGGAAGTTGATCCACAGGGAACCGCGGGCATTGGGATAGGGGAACATCCAATATGCGAACCACGGCCGCCCCAGGTGGATCAACGGGAACAACCCGGCGCACATCACCGCGAAGATCGTCATGGCCTCGGCCGCGCGGTTCACCGAGGTCCTCCAGCGCTGGCGGAACAGGAAGAGAACCGCGGAAATCAGTGTTCCGGCGTGGCCGATGCCGATCCAGAAAACGAAGTTCGTGATGTCAAAGGCCCAACCCACCGTATTGTTGAGACCCCAGACGCCGATTCCGGTGAGGAACTCATACCCGATGGCCACCACCCCAAGGCCCAAGAGACTGGCGGACGTCAAGAACGCCGCCCACCACAGGGCCGTGGGCTTCCCATCGAGGAGACGGCAGATGTCCGCCGTCACCTGTCCCGGTGACTTGTTCCCATCGATGAGGGGCCGCTGTTTGAAAGTGGTTTCACGAATCATGGTGTCGGCCTTCAGGTTCTTCGGGTCGGTTGCGCACGAGGCTGGCGTAGCCCACCGAGGGCCGGATGCCGATCTCCTCGAGAACCCGGTAGTGACGGCGGCTCCCGATGGCGCGTGATACCGCGCTCTCCGGGTCGTTGGTATCGCCGAACACGATGGCCTGGGCGGGGCAGCTTTGCTGGCATGCCGTTCGGATGTCTCCGTCGCGGACTTCCCGGCCTTCCTGTCGGGCGATGACCTTGGCTTCCTGGATTCTCTGGACGCAGAAAGAGCACTTCTCCATGATTCCGCGCGATCGCACCGTCACCTCGGGATTGAGGGTGAGGTTCTCGTAGGCGTCTTCGTGTGCGTACTCGAACCAATTGAAACGGCGCACCTTGTAGGGGCAGTTGTTCATGCAGTAGCGGGTGCCGATGCAGCGGTTGTAGACCTGCTCGTTCAGTCCTTCGTCGCTGTGCACCGTGGCCAGTACGGGACATACCGTTTCGCACGGAGCGTTGTCGCATTGGTGGCACATCATGGGCTGGTGGGCGACCTCGAGATCGTCCCCGTCGCCGGTGTAATAGCGGTCGATGCGGATCCAGTGCATCTCGCGGTTGCGGCGGACCTCGTCCTTTCCCACCACCGGGACGTTGTTCTCGACCTGGCAGGCGGTGACGCAGGCCGAACACCCCGTGCAGGCGGTGAGGTCGATCACCATTCCCCAGTGATGCCCTTCGTAGGGGTGGTCGTCGGGCCAGAGGCCGTTGCCCTCCCGGTGCTCCTTCTCGTGTTCTTCGGATCCGGAATGGAGGAGCGCGGCGACCGTGGTTTCACGGATCATCGGCCGGCGGCGTATCCCTTCGGGTGCGAGGTGTTCGGGCACGTCGATGGATTGGTAATCCTGGGTCCGGGCCAATTCACGATGTTCACCCGTCGCGGTGATGGTGATGGCGCGGCCGCTGAATCTGCGGCGTCCTTCCTCGAACGCCAGCAGGGGAGTGGCGCAGACTCCCACCAGTCCATCGGTGCCGAGGGTGGGTTTCTCTTCGAGCCAGTCCGGCCCGACTTCAGCGAAACGGCGGCTGAGTGTCGATCCATAGCCCAGGGCCACCGCGACCACGGAGTCGTGTTGTCCGGGCTGGACCAGGACCGGCAGCTCGATGCTTCCTTCTCCCTCCACCGAAATGCGGACGACGTCGCCGTCACCGACCGAAAGGGACCGGGCGAGTTCGGGGGAGAGACTGGCGGTGTTGTCCCAGACGATCTTGGTCACCGGATCGGGAAGCTCGTGCAACCAGGGGTTGAAGGCGTGGGCCGAGGACGGCATCGCCACCTTGGTGTAGAGAACCAGCTCCAACGGGTGCCGGGACGCGCTCTGGACGCTCTGCAACGCTTCCGGACGGTACGAGCCCGGCTTTGGGCGAGCTTCGTGGATCTCGAAGCCGTCGCTGAGAAGTCGATGGAAATGGGACTCGTCTCCTCCGTAACGGGCGAGCAACTGCTCGCGGGCCCCGATGAGGGTCCCGGTGGTCCAGACGGTGAGGGATTCAACCACCGGTCGGGTGGATCCCAGAGGAGAGATCAGCGGTTGGGTGAAGCTCGTGATCCCGGCGACCGGCATGGAGTCGGACCAGGCCTCGAGGAAGTGATGATCGGGGCACACGAGGTTCGCGTGCTCGGCGGTCTCGTCTTCGTAGGGGCCGAAATGGACCACCAGGGGCAACGCGTCCAGTTTCTCCGCCAGATCCGGGCCACCCGGGAAATCGAGTACGGGGTTCAAACCGTCGATGAAGAGGGCGTCCACCCTGCCTGCAGCGATCTCGTCGAGCAGCGAGTCCAGTTCCCCTTCATCATCGGGGAACACGGTCCTGGGTTGGGAGAGATCCACCGTCCTTCCATAGCTCCCCAGCATCTGGTTGAGGGCATTGCACAGGAGCTGGGCTGACAGATCTTCGGCTCCACACACCACCAGCGCCGCACCGCGGTGGTTCCACAACCGGGCGGCGATGGCCTGCAGGCGGGAATCGTCCACGGAATCGACTTTGCCGGCCTGGATCGTCCCGGTGGGGTGATTCGCCAGACGGCGGACATGCAGAAGAAGCCGGTTGAGCAAGGCGATCCGTTCACTCGGAGCGATCCGCAGCCTGAGATCGGCCTTGGTTCCGGTGAGACTCAGCCGGGATTCGAACTGGATGTGCTCGGAGAACCCCTGCGTAGGATCGTCACCACGCCGGCGCGAACTCCAGCCCGCGGTGAATTCGACCGGCGAGATCCAGGTACCGAGGAAATCCGCATCCACCGAAACGATGATCTCGGCGCGATCGAAACGGTAACGCGGGACGGCACGAACCCCATGGGTCTGTTCATGCGCCTCGGCGATCGGAGAGTGGGAGGTGGGGCTGGTCTGGATCAGCCGGGCGTCGGAGAAGGTCGCGAGGAAACCGTCGACCCGGGCCCGCTTGTTCGGGCTGACGATGGGGACGCTGAGGTAGCGGACCGCCGCCCCCTTCGCCCGGAGATCGCGCAACCGATCGAGCATCAACCGGTCGACTTCCGCCCAGTCGGCGGGACGACCCGAGATCACGGGATTCCGCAGCCGCTGACTGTCGTAGAGTCCAAGCAGTGAGGCCTGTCCCACCGCGCAGAGCCCTCCCTTGGACAGCGGATGCTCCGGGTTTCCTTCGAGTTTCACCGGACGGCCGTCGAGGCTGCGCGCCAGGATCCCGCAGCCCGCTCCGCAGCCCCCGCAGGTCGTGGCGTAGAGATTGGCGCGGCCGGCGACGGAACCTTCCGGCTGCCGGAGATAGGGCAGGTCTTCTTCTTCCGGGGCCCGGCCGCAGCCCAACATGATCGTTCCCATGAACGCGAAACCGGTGGCCTGGAGAAAATGGCGACGGGAGATTCCCTTCATCGGGGCGCGGGCCGTCGGTGAGCCATCGACGCCTTGTGTCGAAGGTCGCAAGCCCCTGGGTGCTCTTCCTTTGTGACCATCAGCCTTCTTGGACATCATTCATGCTCCTGCTAGTAATGACACGTCACGCAATCGGTGGACGCATGCACTACCTTGCCGGCGAGACCGGATCGACTCAGCGCCCGATGGCATTTCACACACCACCCCATGCTCAAGCTGCCCACCTGGCGGACGCGCTCCATGGTCTCGACCGGTCCATGGCACCTTTGGCAGGCCAGGCCCACCGAGACGTGGGGTCGATGGTCGAAGCGCACGTAATCGGGAACGCGGTAGACCCGGACCCAGCGGATGGGGTCTTGCTTCCGCTGCGGATCTTCCTTCCCGTGGGTGTCCAGGCCGAGGGCATCGTAGATCTTGGCGATCTCCGGTGAGACCACCGGACGTGGATTCCGTTGTTCGGCCTTGGCGAGCTTGTCTTCCTCGCGAACCGCCCCGAGAGTGGCCTGCACGAAGCGATGGCAGTTCATGCACACGCTGGCGGCGGGGACCCCGGCGTAGCGGCTCTTCGCCACCCCGAAATGGCAGTACCGGCAATCGACCTGGAGTTCTCCGGCATGGAGCCGGTGGGAAAACGCGATGGGCTGCTGCGGCGCGTATCCCTCCCGATTCCAGAGAAGGTGTTGTCCACCCTCCTGGGAGAGAAGGATGACGAAACTGAACACAAAGGTCACCGCCAACAGGGCGGTCAGGACATTCCGGTTCATCGCCCTTCTCCGTCGAACGGGGAATGGAGTCCATTGTCGTGCACGGTCGACGCCTCCTTCTTCACCTCGTAGCCGATCCCACTTCAGCGGTTGGCGCGCCGCGTGCGAGGATTCCAGTTCCAGCGAACCACCTGGGTTCTCCTCCAGAGATACTGGTTGGGAACCACCAGGATGTGGACCAGGCGGGTGAAGGGGAAGAACCCGATCACGAGCCAGGCGTTGACGATGTGCAGCTTGACCATCCAGGGCATGGCGACCACATAGCTGATCTCCGGCTTCAGCTTGGCGACCGACCAGAGATAGGGCGCGGCCGCGGCCGCGAACCAGGACGAGCCCCAGGGGTGGACCACCGCGATGTAGACGCCGGTGAAGGCCTGCAGCAGCAACAGGCCGTAGAGCACCCAGTCCGAGGGTGTGGTCACCGTGCGCACCTTCACGAAGATGAGGCGCCGCACCAGGATCACGATCAGGCCGACGAAGGTCATCAACCCGAAGACGAGAGCAGTGATCTCCAGGATGTAGAGCCGCAGGGGCGAGCCGTTCCAGGCCAGGATCTCGCGCGGGATGCAGAACGCGACGACATGTCCGGCCAGCACCGTGAGAATCCCGTAGTGGAAGGGAACCAAGGCCCAGAAATGCTGTTCGTTCTCCAGGAACTGCGAGGACAGGCTCGAGTAGGTGAACTTGTGTTCCCGGTACCGCTGGATCGACACCAGGAAGAACAGGGTCAAAGCCAGATACGGAAGCACACCGAAGAAGATCTGGTCGAGATAGTTTCCGCCGGAACCCATGCGTTACTCCTTGGTCTCCTGGATGGCAGCTGGGGATACGGTCGCTTCCTGTAGCTTCCCTTCGCGTCGTATCGTCGGATTTCCGAAATCGGTGACGAGCTGCAAGGACACCGCCTTGAGCAGGTGCAGGAACGGATGGTTCTTGTCCTGGATGCTGTCGGTCATGCGGTGAAGGGTGGGAATGACCGCATCGGCGGCGAAACGCCGGGCTTCCTCCGGATCCATGCGGCCGAGAACCCGCAGGACATGGACCAGGTGGTCCGGCAACTCGCCGGTCTCCGGCACCTCGTAGCGCCGGAGCTGATTGCGCATCCAGACCATGAAGGAACCGCGCTCATAACGCTCTCCGAACAGATGCCATCCCACTTCACAGCAGCATTCCGGGTTGAGATCGAAGGTCCGGGTGAAGAGCTCCTCGAGGCGGGTGGTTTCCATCTCGGAGAGCTCGCGGGCGAAAGCGGCCATCTCGCCCGCGGCTTCCGGGCAGGTGCGCTCAAAGGCCTCCTGGACATCCTCGATGGCGGCACGATAGCCGGGAGGGGGATAGGCGAAGAGGGTCGAGATCCGGTCGTAGAGTTGCGCGCGGGTTTGCATCAGAGACCTCTCTGGGGGCCGGAACGGAATCCGAAACCGGCGCTTTGACGGTGGAGATGCGGATCTTCGAGCATCTCGATGGCTTCCTCCCGCTGGGCGGGTGGGATCACGAAACGGTCATCGAAGGTGCAGAGGGAGGTCAGCCGGTAGATCGCCTCGGCCTCCTCGACGGTGAGATCGGCCGCCCGAAGCATTTCCTCGGCGGTATCCATGGAGATATCCCCCACGGTGACCGCACGGCGGTACCACCGTACAGCCTTCTGCTTCTTCAGCGCGTAGGTCAACTTCGCCTCGTGGCCGGCCCCGAAGAGGTTGGCGAGGAATTTCAACGGCACCCGAGAGGTCTCGATGTCGTGGAAGAAGCCATTCTCGAGGTTCACCACCGAGTCGCCGTGCTGCTCGGACATCACCGGCGACATGGGGGGGACGTAGAAGAGCATCGGCAGGGTCCGGTACTCGATATGGGGCGGCAACGCGATTTTCCATTCCTTGACGAACTTGTAGACCGGGGAGTTCTGCGCGGCGTCGATCACCGCGTCGTGGATGCCTGATCGTTTCGCCTCTTCGATGACTCCCGGATCGTGGGGATCGAGGATCATGGATCGATGGCCTTCGATGAGTTCGGATTCGTCCAGCTTGGCGATCTCCTCGATGCGATCGGCGTCGTACAGCAGCACCCCGAGATAGCGGATGCGGCCGACGCAGGAATGGAAGCAGGCGGGTGCCTGGCCGGTCTCCAGCCGGGGGAAGCAGAGGATGCACTTCTCGGATTTCCCGGTGTGCCAGTTGTAGTAGCTCTTCTTGTAGGGGCACGCGGACACGCACGAGCGCCACGCGCGGCACCGCTTCTGGTCGATCAGCACGATCCCGTCCTCGCCCCGCTTGTACAACGCGCCGGATGGGCACGAAGCCACGCAGGCCGGGTTGAGGCAGTGGTTGCAGATCCTGGGAAAGTAGAAGAACACCAGGCGCTCGACCGCGTTCAGCTCGGCACGCTGCTTTTCGCTGAGCCCTTCCAGGTTCACGTCGTTCTCGGCGTAGATCGGCGAGCCACCGAGATCGTCGTCCCAGTTGGGACCCGATTCGATGTCCATGAATTCGCCGGTGACGCGCGAGATGGGCCGTGCCGTGGGTTGATCCGGACCCTCGGGAGCGTTGAACAGATTCTGGTAATCGTAGGTCCAGGGCTCGTAGTAGTCATCCATGCTGGGCATGTGCGGATTGTGGAAGATGTTCGCCACGATGCGCTTCTTGTCGGTCGATCGCAGGTGCAAGGACTGCTTGTAGACCTCCCACCCCCCCTTGAATTTCTCCTGGTCTTCCCAGAGGGCGGGATACCCGGTGCCCGGCTTGGTCTCGACGTTGTTCCACCACATGTATTCGGTGCCCGGACGATCGGTCCACACGTTCTTGCAGGCGATGCTGCAGGTGTGGCACCCGATGCACTTGTCGAGGTGGAAAACCATGGAAATCTGTGAGCGAATGTTCATGCCGTTCTCCCCCCGGTTACCAAGTCAGCTCAGGGCACTTGCGAACCAGGATGTGCGTATCGCGATTCACACCCGTCGGACCCCAGTAGTTGAAGTGGTAGGTGAACTGTCCGTAGCCACCCACCATCAGGTTCGGTTTCAGGCGGGTACGGGTCAGGCTGTTGTGACCCCCCGACCGCCGGTTGCCGCGGAGGGGTGACTTGGGCACGGAATAGGTGCGCTCGGGCGAGTGGTACTGGATGCAGATGCCCCGGGGAATCCGGGCGCTGACCACGGCCCGGGTGACCACGACTCCATTGTCGTTGTGCACCTCGACCCAGTCATTGTCCTTGATCCCGAGTTGCTCGGCGTCCTTGTGGTTGAGCCACAGCGGCTCGACCCCGCGGGAGAGCGTCGTCATCCGCTCGTTGTCCCCGTAGGTGGAATGGATGTGCCACTTCCCGTGCGGCGTGAGGTAGTTCAGCATCATGGTGTTGCCGACTTCCTTGCTGAACCGCAGGTCGGCGTACTCGGTGGGGAGCGGCTTGGGCTTGTAGGTCGGCAGATGCTCGCCGAACTGGAGGTAGCCCGGGTGATCGAGGTAGAAGTGTTGGCGGCCGGTGAGGGTGCGCCACGGAACCTTGGCCTCGACGTTGTAGGTGAACGGGGAGTAGGCCCGGCCCTTGTTGGTCAGACCGGACCACATGGGGCTGTTGATGAAACGACGAGGTTGGGACTGGATGCTCTTGTAGGTCACCTCGACATCGCGAGAGCCTTCGGCGAGATGGGCGAGAGGCAGCCCGACTTTCTCCTCCATGTTCTTGTAGGAGCGGTAGGCGAGTTCGCCGTTGGTCACGGTGGCGAATCGCAGGATGATGTTGCAGACGCTGTCGTCGTCCTTGAGAGAGAGATAGGTCTCGCCGCCCCACTTCTGTGACGGCAGCTTTTTCAGCGCCGCTTCGTAATGGTCCTCGATCGCGTAGTGGGTTCCGTGCGCTCCCAGGCCGTTCTTGCGGGCCAAGGGCCCGAACGAACAGTACTGGTTGTGCAGGTTGCGGTAGTCGCGGGTCACCACCTTCAAGCCGGGCATCGTCTTTCCCGGAATCGCCTCGATCTCTCCGGTGATCCAGTCCTTCATGGTGGTCTGGGCGATTTCCGCGGGGGTGTCGTGGGCCAGAGGCACCGCGACCACATCGCGGACCGGCTCGGGGAAATGCTTCTGCGCGAGCTCGGAGAACTTCTTCGCGATGGAACGGAAGATCTGCCAATCACTCCTGGCTTCCCAGCAGGGCGGGACCGCCTTGGACAGGGGATGGATGAAACTGTGCATGTCCGTGGAGTTGAGATCGTCCTTCTCGTACCAGGTCGCCGCGGGGAGGATGATGTCCGAATAGAGGGCCGAGGTGTCCATCCGGAAGTTGAGATCGACGATGAGGTCCATCTTTCCCTGGGGCGCGTTGGCGTGCCAGGTCACCTCCTGGAGGGAGCCCTCCGCGAGATCCTCCGCGATGGCGTTGGTATGCGTGCCCAGGTAGTGCTTGAGGAAGAACTCGTGTCCCTTGGCACTGGACATGAGCGCGTTGCCTCTCCAGATATACCAGACCCGCGGCCAGTTCTCCTCGCTGTCCGGATCTTCAACCGCGAACTTCATCGCCCGCGACTTCAGCTTGTCGACCACCCACTGGACGATTTCTTCGTCGGTGGCTGCGCCATCGGCCTCGGCTTCCTTCACCAGCTCGAGCGAATTGCGGTTGAACTGCGGGTAGAAGGGCAGCCAGCCGCTGCGTACCGCCTTGACCTGCACATCCATCGTGTGGCCCCGCGCGAGTGAATCGCCGGGCTGTTTCTGCGGGACGGTGTGGTAATCGGTGAAGGATCGTTCGTAACGCCACTGGTCGGAGTGCACGTAGTGCCAACTGGGTGCGTTCTGCAGGCGCGAGGCGGGATGCCAATCCTTCGCCATCGCGATGGCGCCCCACGATTCTCCGGGCGCCAGCTTTTCCTGCCCCACGTAATGGGCGAGACCGCCCCCGTTCTTTCCGATACACCCGCAGAACATCAGGGCGTGGATCCCCGCCCGGTACATCAGGTTGTTGTGGTACCAGTGATTGATTCCCGCCCCGATGATGATCGTGCACTTCCCCCCGGTGTGCAGCGCGGTATTCGCCCACTCCCGGGCGAAGCGCAGCAGGGTTTCGCGACCGAGCCCGGTGTACTTCTCCGACCAGGCGGGCGAATAGGGTTTGTCGTCGTCGTAGTCGGCGGGGTAGTCGCCGGCCAGCCCGCGCCCCACGCCGTACTGGGCCATCAGGAGGTCGTAGATGGTGGTGACGAGCAGGGTGCTCCCGTCCGCCGCCTGCAGGCGACGCACCGGAACCCCCCGCTGAAGGGTGGTTCCTTCGCCGAAGTCGTCGAACTCGACCTGCAGGACATCGTCGTGACGGTCGAGGAAGCTGAGCTCGGGCGCGATGGGTGCTCCATCTTCGGCGTCCTCGAGCTTGAGATTCCACTTCCCCTTCTGTGTTCCCCACCGGTGCCCCACGCTGCCGCCGGGCATCCGGGGGCGATCGTCGTTGGCGTCCCACATGAGGAACTTCCAGTCGCCGTTCTCGACTCCGGCGTAGGAGGGCAGGCGGTTGGCCCTCAGGCATTGACCTGGCCGGTAGACTCCCTCGACGGAGTCGAGTTCCACCAGGAACGGCGCGTCGGTGAATCGGCGGGTGTAATCGAGGAAGGAATCGACCTTCTTCTCGTGATGGAACTCCTTCAGGATCACGTGATTGACCGCCATCCACCAGGCGCCGTCCTGCCCCGCGTTGATCGAGATCCACTCGTCGGCGTACTTGGCCACCTGGTTGAAATCCGGGGCGAAGACCCACATCTTCGTGCCGTTGTGGCGTGATTCCGCGGCGAAATGACAGTCCGGTGTGCGCGTCATGTTGAGGTTCGAGCCCATCACCGCGAGCAACTTGGCGTTGTACCAGTCGGCGGACTCGTTGACGTCGGTCTGTTCTCCCCAGGTCTCCGGGGAGGCCGGCGGCAGGTCGCAATACCAGTCGTAGAACGAGAGCCCGAGCCCTCCCATGAGCTGGAGCATCCGCGAACCGGCGGCGTAGCTGATCATCGACATCGCGGGGATGGGGGAGAACCCGGCGATCCGATCGGGACCGTATTTCTTGATGGTGTGGATGTTGGCGGCGGCCATCAGTTCCAGGACCGTGTCCCAGTCGACCCGCCGCAGGCCCCCCTTGCCGCGGGCGCGCTGATACCGCCGGCGTTTCTCGGGATCGCTGACCAGCGATTTCCAGGCCTCGACCGGGTCGTCGTAGGAACCCCGCGCTTCGCGCCACAGATCGAGCAGCGCCCCGCGCATGTAGGGGTATTTCACGCGGAGAGGACTGTAGAGATACCAGGAATAGGAGATCCCGCGCTGACACCCGCGAGGTTCATAGGGGGGCAACCCCGCCTCGAGCTCCGGGTAGTCGACCTGCTGCATCTCCCAGGTGACGATCCCGTCCTTGACATGGATGCCCCAGCTGCACCCCCCGGTGCAGTTCACTCCATGGGTGCTGCGGATCACCTTGTCGTACTGCCAGCGGTTGCGGTAGAACTCTTCCCAACCCCGGGCGTCGGGAGCGATCTCGTCTGCGATCCAGGGGATCTTCGAATCCTTGCTCATCGAAATTCCTCTCAGCTTGCATCCACGAGCGGGCGGCGGACGGCGCGGAAACGCCGCCTCCAGATTCCATCGAAAGCGGCGATGGCCAGCGCCGCACCGAACAGGCCGATCAAGAAGAAGTTCAGCATGGGCACCGCGGTGTCCTCGGCGGGGGCCTTGGCGGTGTTCTCGAAGAAAGCTACGAGCGGCAGGATCTCCTCCGAGTCGATGGGATGCGCGGAGAACACCGATCGCATCGTCGTGGTCGCCGGGCTCTGCAACCATGCCGCCAGGGCCGGACGGCTGCCGATCCGCTCGTAGACCTTGGTGAGATCGGGACCGAGGCGCCCTCCGCTGAGTCCCCCGAGTCCGTGGACGGTATGGCAGGAGATGCAGGCGGGTCCGCTGTTCTTGAGGTCGCGTTTCCCGAGGAAGAGGTTCCTCCCTGCGACGACGTCCTCACTGGTGAAGGGGCGGTCGCTGATCTGGGAGCCGGCGAACTGTGATTTCTCGAGGGTCGATTCGTGGGCGATCATCTTGAGCAGCGCTTTCGCGCGGTCCCGGGAGATTCCGGGAACGGTCGGCATCACGACTCCCCGGGCCTCCTCGAGGAGCTGGCGGGCGTAGGGATCGCCGCTGTTGATCTTGGCCTTGGGATTCAGGACGAACTCGATCAGCCATTCCTCGTCCTTCTTCTTTCCGACATCCTTCAGGTCGGGACCGACCAGGCGCCCTCCGCCGATGGTGTGACAACTGGAGCAATGTTGGCGGAAGAAATCGGCGGCCTCTTGCGCCGAGCTGGTCACGGGAAAGCCGGCGAGGAGAATGATCGCCAACCAGACGAGATGGAGCGGGTTCAGGGCATGGCAACGGCGCATCCGGTTCCTGGCTCCGGTCTCTGGCCCCTCGATCTTCATCGCGAATCCTCACTTGACTTCGGGGAATCCGGCTGTTCGAAGAACACCCGGGGAAAGAGAATCTGGTCTTCGATCAGGGCATGTCGTTCGATGCGGGCTTGAAAGGCGGTGAGCGCGGTGAAGAAGCCCTTCTCCTCCTCGCCGGAATCTCCCGGGATGCCCAGGGCCTCGCAGAGCTCGTGGACCCGCGCCAGGGACTCCTGCATGGAATGATGGTCGAGTTCGAGATCGCGGATGGTTCCACGGACCTCGTCGGCGTTGCCGTCGAGGACGGCGGGGAAGACCACCTGTTCCTCGCGGTCCAGGTGCTGGATGAGGCCGGATCGCATCTTCTGCAGGACCGAGCCCAGATCCTCCCAAACGCTGCCCGGGTTCGGCCGGCGGTTCTGCGCCTCGTTCCAGAGCATCACCAGCCGGTCGATCTGCTGGAGCAGCCAGCGATGATCGCTGAGCAGGGGATCGGCGATCAGCCGCGGAATGGGCCGGGTCTTGAGATCTTCCAGTGGGGACTCGAGGCTCAAGAGGGAGCTTCCTGGTGCGGGGGGATTGCTTCCGATCGTTCCCGATAGCAACCGGTATGCCGCCCCCGTTCTGGCCGCTTGACGCCGATCCGAGGCCTTTGTTATCCTTGGGACCCCCTCCATGTGTTATCTGAAAGGTCCGCTTTGTTGTCAGTTCGACCCCAACCGGACGATCGACTCGAGGCTGTCCTCAACATGGCCCGGGACCTGACGATCCCGCTTCAGCCCAAGGACCGATACTTCCGCCTGCTCGACACCGCGCGCTCGGTGATCCCCTATGACGCGGCGTGCCTGTTGCGCCTGGAGAACCGGACCCTCGTCCCGATGGCCAACGTGGGATTGCAGCCGGGGATCCAGGAACTTCGTTTCGAGCTGTGTGACCACCCCCGCTTGGACATCGTCCTCAAGGCTTCCACCCCGGTTCGCTTCGATCCGCAGAGCTCCCTGCCCGATCCCTTCGACGGCTTCATCGAGGGAGTCGATCCGAAGACATCGCGGGTGCATGCCTGTACCGGCTGTGTCGTCACCGACGGGGGGGAGGTCATCGGAGCCTTGACCTTCGATGCGCTGGACGCGGAGGCCTTCGACGAGGTCAGCGACCGGGATCTCGAGACCTGGGCCGCCCTGGCGGGGGCCGCGATGCGCATGACCTCCCTGCTGGAGACGATGAAGCAGAAGATCGACCACTCCAGCGCCCTCGCCGAAGATCTGCACAAGACCATCTTCGAGTCGACGGAAGAGACGATGATCGGGACGAGCCTGGCCATGCGGAGATTGATCAGCGATATCCATGTGGTGGCCCCGAGCATGATGCCGGTCCTGATCACCGGCGAGACCGGGGTGGGCAAGGAGCTCGTGGCTCGCCGCATCCACTCGGGCTCGGATCGAAGCCACGAACCCATGGTCCAGGTCAACTGCGCCGCCCTGCCCCTGTCGATTGCCGAGAGCGAACTCTTCGGTCACGTGAAGGGTGCCTTCACCGGGGCCTGCGCCGACCGCCTGGGGAAATTCGAGATCTCCGATCACGGAACCCTGTTCCTGGACGAGATCGGGGAGTTGCCCCTGGAGCTCCAGGGCAAGCTGTTGCGCGTTCTCGAAACCGGCGAGATCCAGCGCGTGGGTTCCGACCAGATGATCCAGGTGGATGTGCGCCTGATCGCGGCCACGAACCGGGATCTGCAGTCCGAAGTGAAGGAAGGCCGTTTCCGCGCCGATCTGTACCACCGGCTCGCCGGATTCCCCATCCACGTCGCTCCGCTGCGCGAGCGGAAGAGCGACATCCCCTTGCTCGCGGACCACTTCGTGGGCCGCTGCCGCCGCCGGCTCGGCATTCCCCCGGCCCAGATCTCCCCCGAGGCGATGCAGCTGCTCATGGGAGAGACGTGGATGGGCAACGTGCGGGAACTGGAGAACGTCATCAGCCGCGGTATGCTGCGGGCGGCCAGGAGCCGCCGTCCCAGACAAGGGGTGGTCCTGGAGGCGCGGCACCTGGATCTGCGGCCGGTAGGGAATCCGCCCGCGGCGGACCCCATCGATTTCATACGCTCGGTTCCCACAGACCATCTGGGGTTCCGGGAGCGTTGCGATCTGTGCAAGCGCTCCCGGATCGAGGAACTGCTCGAGAAGAACCACGGGAACTGGGCCGCCACCGCGCGGGCTTTGGGAATGCACCGGAGCAACCTGCACCGGCTCGCGTCCCGTCTGGGCATGAAGCCCCGGAACCCCTGAGAGAAGCGGTCCTAGGCGGCCGCCGCGCTCTTTCGCCGGGTCCTCAAGAGGATGACCGAGGTGATGATGGAGATCACCGCCAGCACCACGTAGACGGCAAATCCCTTCGCATACCCGGCATTCCCGTAGTGGTCGACGAAGATCCCCAGGAGCGGTGGCACGACGAATCCGCCGAACGCGCCGAGTCCTCCGACCCATCCGGCGGCTCCCCCGGTGGCCTCTGGAACGTACTTGGGGACCAGTTTGAAGACCGCGGCATTGGCGACTCCCATCCCCGCGCCGATGGCCACCTCGCCCGCAAGGGAGATCGCGAAGGAATGGGCGAAGAACAGGATGCCCGCTCCCAGCAGTACGGTGGAAAAACTCAAGATCGCAATACGCTCTCCCCCGAACTTGTCGCTGAGGTGCCCCCCGTACACCCGGATGACCGAGGCCAGCAGGGAGAACCCGAAAGCCATCAGCAGAGCGGCTTCCCGCAGGTTGAAATCGTAGTTCTTGACCCAGTAGACGGGAAACCACGCCGTGAGGGCCAGGAATCCGCCGAAGGAGGTGAAATAGAGCAGCACCAGGCCCCAGGTGCGGGGAATGATCGCCGATCGTTTCAACGATTCCATGGTGCTGCCCGAGGGAAAGAGCTCCTGCCCCAGTTCCTTCGAGATCCGTTTTGCCTCTTCCGGGGGAGTTCCATGCCGGGTCAACTGGAAGTAGTAGGCGTCATGCACGAACACGAGGTAGATGATGGTGCCGACCAGCAGGAAACCGAACCACAGGACGTAGGAAACCGGCAGTCCGAAGGTACGCAACGCGAATGGCAGGATGATCCCGAAGATCCCCGGAGCGGTGTTTCCGATGCCAGCATAGGTGCCCAGGGCCATCCCTTGGCGGGACTGGGGAAACCAGTAGGAGGTCTGGGCGATGCCCACGGAGAAGGTGGCGATCCCGCATCCACTCAAGATGCCGAAGATGACGATCAACCAGTACATGCCCCTCGTCAGGTGGGGATAGTACAGCAGGAGGATGGCGGACAGGCCCGCCATGCCGACGATGGCCAGGATCAGCAGGATGGCCAGGGGCTTCTTCCCTCCCGCCTTGTCCACCCAGGCGGCGAAGGGGATGCGCAACAGCGAGCCCGAGAGATTCGGTGCGGCGACCAGCAAACCCACCAGCAGGCCCGAGATTCCCAGCAATTCCTTGAGTTTGCTGGCGACCGGGCCGTAGAGGGAAACTGCGGCGAACCCGATGAAGAAGCCGAAGGTCGCCATGATCAGACCGGCGCGCGGAGTCCCTTTCAAGTGGTGTTCCCGTCTCAACTGGTTCTTGTCCATTGGATCCTCGACAATGTGTTGGGGCCCATCGTGCGTGAGGAGTTCGGGGGTCTCGCACTCTTCAGACGAACAAGCCGCGGTGCGATGGGGGGGATGCGGGGAAGCGTCGCCGTTCCGCGGTGCGCAGACGATACACCGAATCCCTCGGAAAAGACAATCGATTGGAAGACCCACTCCTCGGAAACGACCGCCGATCGGGACACCCACATCCTCGAAGTCGAGCGGCGATCGGGACACCTACATCCTCGAAGTCGAACGCCGATGGGAACCCCTGAAACGACCACGGAGATGAACTCCGGCAAAGAGCCCCGCGCCAGGACAACCCTTGGTGAATCCGGTTTCCGCAAGTTACAGTGGCTCGGTCGAAGGCCCTCGTCTTCCCCCTGGGTCTCTTACCGGATGTCGCTGTCCTCCAAATCGCGTGTGCCGATGATTCCCACCCACGAAATCGTCACCGGAATCCTGATCTGGTCGACCCTCGTCGTGCTGCAGGGACTCTGGTTGGTCCAGGGGCTGTGGCCCCATCGTTTTTTCCCCCGGCTGCGGTCGGGACGGGTTCTCCTGGGAATCTCGATCGTGGTGCACGTGGTGATGATCGTCTCGTTGGATACGGGATGGTTCGATCCGCTGGGAATGGAACCCGCCTACAGCGGTCCGGGATACGATTTCGGAGCAGTCCATTCCGCCGGGGTGGCGATCGCGGACGGTGGTTCGCCCTATGACATGGGCTACGGGCACCCGACCCCGTACCGCTACCTGCCGTTTCCCGCCCTGCTGTCCGCCTTCACCCTGTCTCTTCTGCGGAGCAAGGTGGCCTACTGGATCTGGGTTCTCCTGGGGGAAGTCGCCCTGCTTGGCTTCTACCGGTGGGTGTTCCGCCGGCATCCGGGCAACCCTCGCCGCCCATGGGCCATGGGAACGGTCTTCATTTCGTATCCGCTCTTCGGACAATTCCATGCCGGCCAGTTCGATCTCGCCATGGGTCTGTTGATGCTGCTGTGCGCCATTCTACTCCTGGAGGGAAGAGAGCGGGCTGCGCTGACGGCCTGGATCCTTTCCATCCTCACCAAGCTCTATTCATTCGCCCTGGTTCCTTCGCTGCTCATGCGCCGGCGCTACTTGTGGGTCGGTCTTGGGGTCGCGATTCTCGCCCTCCTTTCTGTGCCCTGGATACTGCGGCTCGACAATGGAGGGATCCACGGGGTGGTGGGAATCGAGTACTTCCTGCGCAATGTCCATCAGGCGGACTACCCGTGGTTGGGGCATTCCGGGATGCGGCACCTGGTCTACCTCAGCGCGCGACGCAGCCTGGAAGCGGTCGCAAGTCCGACCGTCGCGGTTTCCGCCGCCAGGTGGATGAGCCTGACCTACGCGGCCGTGGTGACCGCCTTCACCTTGTTCACCACCTGGCGCCGGCGGCACGTCTGGTCCCTGGCCGATGATTTCCTCCTGTGGGTCGTCACCTTCTTTCTCGTGGCGGGCGATGTCTGGATCTTCAGCTACATGGCGATCCTGCCGTGGCTCGCCCTGCGGGGAGTCGGGGCCCGGAATGTCGCAGTGCAGGTCGGCGTTGGACTCTTGGCGCTACCTTCCGCCTGGATCTTCGTCTACCTGACCCACCCCGGTGCCCGGGGAGGCGACTACGCGCTGCACCCTCTGGTCGAGATCCTCTTCCGGACTCCCCAGGCGGTCGGGATGGCGGTGGTCTACCTGTGGGCGGTGCGATCGTCCCGCCCACTCCCGGAGGATGTCCTGGGATCCTCCCCGAGGATCGTTTAGGGTCTGTTCCAGCTCGGATTCCGATGGCGCGCGGCGCCCACGGCATCGGTCCTGTTGTCGGCGGGAGGGTTCTCCTTGGTCGTGGATCTTCTCCTCTTCCTCCTCGGGACGACATTCTCCGTCGCCGCGTCCGTCCAGTGGGCGTGGCGCTTCCGCCGGGACGGGCTGGCCGCGATGCTCTGCGCCGCCATCGTCCTGTGGACGGGTCTGATCGTGGGAAGCCAGCTCCTCCTCTCGGCGGCGGGCCTCATGAGACCCACCGCGGTGCACGCCACCGTGGCTGCGATCTCGTCGCTGCTCTTCTTCTGGCTCCTCCGCCGACCGGACCCGGAGCTGGAGGAACCGGAGCGGCCGGACCCACTCCCGGAGGATGACGGCCAACCCGCCGGTACGCTTGCTTCCATGTCGACGGCGCGTCCCGCCGCGCCGCCGGTCGCGGACCGGATGGAATGGATCGTCGCCCTGATGGCGATCGTCCTGATCGCCGTTCCCATTGCGAAGTCCATTCTCAAGGAGGTGGCCCGGACCCCCTGGGACGGCGACAGTCTGCTCTACCACCTGCCCATGCTCCTGGATTCCTATCTCGAAGGTCACATCTGGAGTCTCGCCGGCCCGTACAGCCACTATCCTCCCTATGGCGAACTCTCCGGGGGATGGTGGTGGAGCAGCCACTGGCATGATGCGCTGATCTGGCTGCAGAATTCCGGAGCGTATCTCCTGTTCGCGGCGGCGCTGGTGCGTCTCATGTCGTTCATGAGGGTGCGAAGCGTGGTTGCGTGGTTCGTGGTGGGACTGTTCCTGAAGACCTCCCCGGCGTTGCGACGTCAATTCGGCGACCAGGAAACAGATCTGTGGATGGCCGCCTTCCTGTTGGCGGGGCTGGTCTGGTCCCTGGGTCGGCTGCGAACGCGCCGGGAGCGATGGATGGCCGGAGTCGCCCTGGGCCTCGCCGCGGGGGCCAAGTACCATGCTCCCGTCTTCATCGGCATCGTGTTGGGCATCGCCTTCCTGGCCCGATGGGGCAGGGAGAATCGATGGTCCCGCGGCAAGGTGCTCCTTGCCGTCGCGGCGGTCGCCTTGGCGGTCGGTTCGGTTCCCTACCTGCGCAATTGGATCGTGACCGGAAACCCCTTGTACCCGGCGAAGGTGGCGGTCTTCAACATCGTGCTGTTTGAACGTGCAGCCCACGGACCTTCCTTCGGCGGGGACCAGTTCACCTCCATCTGGCCCTTTCTCCGCGATTCCTCCAACGCTCGACTCCATTATCTCCGAGGGGTGATCCGGCACCTGGGTTTTCTTCCATTGATCGGACTGGGACTGGTTCCGGTGGCCCTCCGGTTGCGGCGGCAGCGCGGGCTGATCCTCAGCCTGTTCCTGGGTTCTCTCGCAATGTTCGCGGTGACCGCGCAGCTTCCGGGCTTCCCGCGCAAGGCGCTGGGGGAGACTCCCGACTGGCTGATCCACGGGTACTCGATGATCCGTTATGCCATCGTACCGTTCGGTCTCCAGGTGGTTCCCTTGGCGGCGGTCCTGGACACGATCTTCTCCCGGATGGCGCGGAGGACGAGTGGGATCGTGGAAGGCGTGGAAGGGTCTGGTTCCAACGATAAGACGGCGGATCGCTGGATCTCAGAACGGCTGGGTGCGTGGGTCGCCCGCATCTGGCGTGGGGAACCCTGGGATGGTCGGGTCGCCTGGACCCGGTCGATCGGGTTCTCGAGTCACAAGACACTTCGGACCTGGCGGGCCGCATCATTGTTGACCGGTCTCTTCATCTCGCTCTTCTGCGCGGCCGCCATCCTGTCCCCGGGATGGTCACGGGCCCGGGAACGTTCACGACCCGCACGGTTGATGGAGATCAGTCGCCTCGAGGAGGACATCACCGTGCCGTGGAAGGAATTGAATCGCCGGCTCCGCCATCGGGATGTCCTGGTATGGGGAACCTACCCCTGGTTCTTTGCCGGAGAGGATTTCTCGAACTACCTGCGGATTCCCGACACCTCGTACGTTCCGATCGATGCGCAGCACACGAAGAACCGACCTGTTGTCCTGGTCCGTCGAGACACCCCCGGCGGCGAGCCGACTCCACCCTGGATGCTCAACGCGCTGGGATTCTCGTCGGACCATCCTCCGACCTTGCGGTTCGGACCGTTCCAGATCTGGGAGAAGTGACGGGGAAAATCCCCCGTGAGCATCGTATCGCGAAGAGATGGCGGAGGGTATCCGGCCGATACATCGTGGACTCGCCAGGTTGGAGAGGAAGAGATCGTGAGTCTCCTGCTGTGGATCGTGATCACTCTGGCGGCTATTGCCGCGGCCCTCGCGTTCGGTCTTTCCCGCGTGTACCGGAACCCCAGGACAATCCATCGAAGAACTCCTCGCGACCTGGGGATCGGGTTCGCGGAAGTGCGGTTTCCCACCCGGAACCACCGCGAGTTGTATGGCTGGTGGGTGCCGGCGGAGAGGCCGCCTTCGGGGGAGGAGACTCCCCCCACGGTGCTCCTGGTGCATGGTTGGGGTCGCAATGTCGAGAGGGTGCTCGACTACATCGACAACCTCCATCCCCGTGGATTCAACCTCCTGGCCTTCGATTCGCGCAACCACGGCAGCAGCGACAAAGACCGCTTCTCCAGCATGCTGAAGTTCGCCGAGGATATCATGGCCGCAATCGACTTCGTGGTGGACCGACCACAGGTCGACCCCGGGCGCCTGGGGGTGGTTGGACTGTCGATCGGGGGCGCTGCCGCGGTCTACGCCGCGGCGCACGACCGGCGCATCGGCGCGGTGGTCACCGTCGGCGCCTTCGCGCATCCGGTGGATATCATGCGGGCGGAGTTCGCCCGGCGGGGTGTTCCAGCTGGGGTGATCGCGCCGTTGTTCCGCTATTTCGAGTGGCGCATCGGCGTCACCTTCGACGACCTCGCCCCCGAGAACAACATCACGCGGGCGACGGCGCGTTTTCTCATCGTGCACGGGCGGGAAGATGAGGTTGTGCTCCTGGATCAAGCAAAGCGACTGATGAAGGCCGCGAATCCTCCTCCCGCCGAACTCTGGATCCTGCCCGGACGGGGACATTCCGACTGCCATCAGCATCCGGGCTTCTGGTCGAAGGTCACTGCGTTTCTTTGGGCCGATCCATGACTCCACCGGGTCCCGTGGGACGGGTTTGCGGGGGTTGGACGCTGCGCTGCCGGAGCGCATTCGGACGACACTTCGCCGGTTGTCGGACTCGTCTCCGTGGGCTAGCGTGAGGGCGAAAGGAGGATGCCATGGGTGAATACATCCAGGTCACCACGACCATCGACTCGAGGGAGGGAGCCCAGCGGATCGCCGAGCGGCTGCTGGAGGAGAAACTGGCGGCCTGCGTGCAGATTTCCGGACCCATCACCAGTTCCTACTGGTGGAAGGGCGAACGGGAATCGGCGCGGGAATGGTCCTGCACCGCCAAGTCGACCGCGGCCAGGTATCCACAGATCGAGCGGGCGATCCGCGAGGTCCATGGTTACGAGGAACCGGAGATCCTGGCGACCGCGGTGGTCTTCGGCAGCGACGGGTACCTGCGATGGATCCGCGACACCGTCCAGGGCGGAAACGGGGAGTCCCAGGGAGTTCCCCGTGAAGAACCGGGATCTTGAGAGTCCACTGCATCACCCACGTTTCCCATGAAGGACTGGGAACCATCGAGTCCGAACTGGACCGCCGGGGGGACCATGTCACCAGCACCCGGGTCTTCGAGAAGGCGGTCTTTCCTTCGCTTGATGCCCTTGACTTCCTGGTCGTGATGGGTGGTCCGATGGGAGTGAACGACGAGGAAAAGCATCCGTGGCTCGCGCCGGAAAAGGAGTTCATCGCCGCGGCCCTCGAGGCGGGAAAGCGGGTTCTGGGAATCTGTCTCGGAGCCCAACTCATCGCGGCCGCTTCGGGGGCCAGAGTCGTTCCCAACCCGGAAAAGGAAATCGGCTGGTTCCCGATCGAAGCGATTCCCGCGGTCGGTGGGTTTGCGTTTCCTCCCGTCCTGGAGGTATTCCACTGGCACGGGGACACCTTCGAGCTCCCGGCGGGCGCGGTTCCCCTAGCGCGCAGTGCGGCCTGTCAGAACCAGGCCTTCCAACTGGGATCGAGGGTGCTGGGCCTGCAATTCCACCTGGAACAGACGCCGGAGACCGTGCGGGCCTTGGTCGAGCATGGCCGTGATGAACTGGTCGGCGGCCGCTTCATCCAATCGGAGGAAGAGATCCTGGCCCTTCATCCCGGCCGTTATCGACGCACCCATCACTGGATGGACAAGGTGCTCGATCACCTGCGGGCTGACTGATCGTTTCCTGGCCTATCCGTTGAAGGTGTAGGTATGCAGGTGCCGGTCATTGAAATCCTTCTGCACCATCATGCCGCCGGCGATCTGCGCCACCTCCGCCGCGCTCAGGGGAAGGTTGTGCGTATGTCCGCTGCCGCTGAAGAGGATGCTGACCGCCACTCCCGCGTCGAGCTGGGCCGCGGTGATGACTCCGCTGTGGGTATGTCCGCTGCCGGTGGCGGTTCCCTGGACGTCACTGCTTCCCGGTGGAGGCGCGGTGGGTCCATTGTCGTCGGAACTGCTGGAGCAGCCGGCCACGGTGACGCTGACGCCCACCAGACCGGCCAAGAGGGCGCTGCTCAGGAACTCGCGTCGATTCATGGGAACTCCTGCCGTGACAACGGCGTGGTCGAGGGGGACCTTCCGCTTATACTGGATACAATGGAAAAGTGTGACCGGCCAGGGAAGCCGGCGCCGGAAATACCGTCTGGAGGGTGCGTTCGCATTGGCCGGCACTGGATCGCCGAAGGAGGAAACCAGTGGACCTGAAACTCTTCGTTGCCGTGTTCGGCACGATCTTCCTCGCGGAACTGGGGGACAAGACCCAGCTTGCCACCCTGCTGTACGCGTCGAACCGCGCACATTCGAAGTCCACGGTCTTCGCCGCCGCGGCCGCGGCGCTGGTCTTGACCTCGGCACTGGGTGTGCTGGCCGGCGCGGTGATCTCCGAGTACGTGAACCCGCGGTATCTCCGCTGGGCTTCCGGCCTGGGGTTCATGGCGGTGGGAATCTGGCTCCTGGTGACCGGGGAGTAGGCGGCTCATGGAACCGCGGATGACTCCCAGAGAGGAACTTGCGAACAGCATCTCCCATGGGCTGGGATTTGTGGCCGCGGTCTCGGCCACGCCCATTCTCGTCGTGCGTGCGGTGCGCACCGGCGGGGCGGCCAACATCGTCGCGAGCAGCGTCTTCGGGGCGGCGATGATGCTGCTCTATCTCTCCTCGTGCGTCTATCACGCCGCACCGCCCGGTCCCCGGAAACAACTCCTCGAGCGCTTCGATCACGCGGCCATCTATCTTCTCATTGCCGGCACCTACACCCCGTTCACCCTGGGGATCCTGCGAGGCCGCTGGGGCTGGACCCTTTTCGGTATCGTGTGGGGAGCCGCGGTGGTCGGGGTGGCGGTGAAACTGGGCTATGGCGTGCGTTACCGGCGACTCTCCACCTTGATGTACGTCCTCATGGGATGGCTCATCGTGATCCCGATCCGTCCCTTGCTGATGAACATGGCGCCGCAGGGATTGATCCTGCTGGCGGCCGGGGGGGTGGCCTACATGTTGGGCACCTTCTTCTACCTGAACCACCGGATTCCCTACGGTCATTTCGTCTGGCATCTGTTCGTGCTGGCCGGAACGACCTGCCATTTCTTCGCGGTGCTGGATCATGCGATCTAGAGCCGTCGCCGCACCCTCGGGTCGTTCGGGGCGGAGTCGCGGCCCGATGTGCGGGAGAGCGGCGACCGTCCTGCTGGCTGCATGGTTTCTGCTGGCGGGGTGGTTTCCGGGTGGGGCTTGTCTCACCCACGCCGCCGCGCCCGTGCGCGGAATCACCATCAGCACCCACCGGGATGGCCGCGATTGGGGATGGGACACCATCGAGCCCACCCTCGACCGCATCAGGAGCCTGGGCGCGAACTGGGTGTCGACCCATCCCTACGCCTGGATCTCCGAGGATGGAACGGTGCGGTTTCCGTCGCTGGACGACCCCGCGTGGTCGCAGTCGATCCAACGTCCCATCGCCGAGGCCCACCGCCGGGGACTCAAGGTCTTCATCAAGCCGCATCTGGGATACTGGGGCAGCCGCTTCGCCTGGCGGGGAGAGATCTCCTACCAGAGCGAAGAGGAATGGGATCGCTTCTTCGCGAGTTATGGCGAATGGATCACCCGGTTGGCCGCACTCAGCCGGAAAGCCGACGGGTTCTGCGTGGGCGTCGAACTCGACGCGACCCTCTCCCGCGAAGCCCGGTGGCGCAAGCTCATCGCCAAGGTGCGCCGGGTGACTCCGGCGCCCTTGTCCTACGCCGCGAATTGGAGCGACTACCGGCGGGTTCCCTTCTGGGACGCACTGGATGTGATCGGCATCCAGGCCTACTTCCCGGTGACCGACACTCCCGATCCCGATGAAGACGCGTTGCGGGCGGGATGGGAGGCGATTCTCTCCGAACTCCGGGGCTATTCCGTCGAGCACGATCGCTACGTGCTGTTCACCGAGCTGGGCTACAACCAGAGTCCCCAGGCCGCCGTGCGCCCGTGGGAAGGGGGAAGAAGCGGCGAGGCCGGCGCCGTTGCCCTCCAGGCCCGCTGCCTGAAGGTCGCCCTCCAGGAAATCGAGGTCGAACCCCGCGTGCTCGGAGCCTTTCTGTGGAAATGGTTTCCCGAGCCGCATCCCGTCGGCCGGGATTTCCAGCTCGCCACCCCTCTCATGCGTGGGGTCATCCAGGAGGTGTGGAGAGGGTCGCAAGCTCATTCTGCCCGCTGAACCGGCGCTGGGCATCGCGGCGCTCCTCTCCAGGCATATCCTCTTAGGGCGCGCCGAAGCGGCCTCCTACTCGATTCCATCGAGCGCGGCGCGCACCTCGGCGAGGAATGCTCCCACGCGCTTTGGCCCGTTCGGGTCGCTTCCCAAGAGGCGCAGCAGGCGACTGCCGATGATGACACCGTCGGCGACGCGGGCGATGTCCGCGGCCTCTTCGGCGCTGGAGATTCCGAACCCCACGTAGAGGGGAATCTTCGCTTCGGCGCGGACCCGGTCGACGAAGGCGGCGAGCTCGGCGTGGACCGCGTGACGGCTTCCGGTCACCCCGGTGACCGAGACCAGGTACAGGAAGCCCTCGGCGGAAGAAGCGATCGTCCGGACCCTATCCGTGGAGGATGTGGGGGCGAGGAGGTCGACGGTGGTCAGTCCGTTCCCGCGCAGGGTCGCCCTCAGCGGGCCGGATTCCTCGTGGGAGACATCGGGAAGAATCACCCCGATCACTCCGCTGGACGCAGCGCGGCGGGCGAATTCGCCGACGCCCATCGCCAGCAGGGGATTGATGTAGCTCATCACCACCAGCGGCGGGGAGATCTCCCGGTGGACCAGGGAGCACAGTTCCAGGGCCCCAGAGAGGGTCATTCCCTTCCGCAAGGCCGCAGTGGAGGCGGCCTGGATGACCGGGCCGTCCGCGATGGGGTCGGAGAAGGGAACGCCGACCTCGATGAGATCGCAGCCCGCCCGCCCGGCTTCGCGCAGGGAGGAGAGGAAGGTCTCCTCGTCGGGGTATCCCGCGGTGAAGAAGGCGACCAGGGCCTTGCGCCCGCGTTGACGGAGAGCTTCGGTGGCTTCACCCAGTTGCATGGGATCCTTTCCTCCCGTGGTTCCTCTCGGCTTCATGGCTGAAGGCGTTCCGCGATGGCGTCGACATCCTTGTCTCCGCGCCCGGACAGGTTGACCACCACGAGGCGGCGCGATGCCGGCTCGCGATCGTTTTCCAGCAGCCGCTGGGTGAAGGCGAGCGCGTGGCTCGACTCGAGGGCGGGAATGATGCCCTCCACTCTCGAGAGCAGGGCGAACGCGCGCAGCGCCTCGTCGTCGTCGACCCGGTCGTAGCTCACCCGGCCCGAATCCCGCAGGGCGCTGTGCTGCGGGCCGACGCCCGGATAGTCCAGTCCCGCCGCGATGGAGTGCGCAGGCATCACCTGACCGTCCTCGTCCTGCATCAGGTAGCTGTAGGCGCCGTGCAGCACGCCCGGTCGGCCCAGGGCGAGCGGCGCGGCGTGGCCCTGGGAAGACCCTCCCGCCTCGACCCCGTAGATGCGCACCTCTTCGTCGTCGAGGAAGGCGGTGAAAAGGCCCATCGCGTTCGATCCTCCCCCGACGCAGGCGACCAGGTCGGTGGGAAGCCTTCCCTCCAGCTCGAGGATCTGCCGGCGGGTCTCGTCCCCGATCACCCGCTGGAAGTCGCGGACGATGGTTGGATAGGGATGGGGACCGACCGTCGAACCGATGATGTAGTGGGTGGTCTCCACATGGGTCACCCAGTCGCGGATGGTCTCGTTGGTGGCGTCCTTGAGGGTGCGGCTGCCCGAGTCCACCGGCACCACTTCGGCTCCGAGCAGCTTCATGCGGGTCACGTTGGGGTGTTGCCGCTCCATGTCGACCTCACCCATGTAGATGCGGCACTGCAGACCGAAACGCGCGGCGACGGTGGCGGTGGCCACGCCGTGCTGGCCCGCCCCGGTCTCGGCCACGATGCGGTTCTTGCCCATGCGAAGGGCGAGCAGCGCCTGGCCCAGGCAGTTGTTGATCTTGTGGGCGCCGGTGTGGTTGAGATCCTCCCGCTTGAGATAGATCGAATGGCCTCCTCCGATGACTTCGGCGAGCCGATCGGCCCGGTAGAGTGGAGTCGGTCGTCCGCTGTAGGTCGCGAGCAGGCCGTCGAGTTCGGCCTGGAAGTCCTCGTCGGCACGGGCTTCTGCGTAGGCTTCCTCCAGTTCGATGAGACAGGCCATGAGGGTCTCGGGAACGTATTGGCCGCCGTAGTCGCCGAAACGGCCCCGGGATTCCTTCGCGAAACGGGTCTTCGCCTTCCTCTCGGTCACGAGCGCACCTCCTGGATGAAGCGCTTGAGCTTGGCAGGATCCTTGACGCCGGGAATGGATTCCACTCCCCGCGAAACATCGACCGCCCAGGGACGCACCGTCTCGATGGCGCGGCGTACATTGCCCGGTTCGAGCCCACCGGCCAGGAAGAACCGGAGTCGCGTTCCCGCCGGCGCAATGTCCCCATGTGAGGTCAATATCCGCCACAGGAGCGTCCGTCGCTTCTCTTCGCTGGAGTGCTGGAGCCGATTTCCGTCGGATCGGGCTCCTTGGTCTTTGCCGGATTGGATCCCCTGGTCCTTCCCGGAGCCCAACCCCTCGTTTGCCGGGGAGGTGCGCTGCTGGGACCTGGGAAGATCGAAGAGCAGGAGATCGGCGGTGTCCCAGCGGGCGAGGAAGTCCGCGTCGAGAGGCTCGGTGGGAACGAGAGCCTTGATGACCTGTTTCCCCGTCCTCCTGGCGACGAGGGCACAGTCCTCGGGGCTCTCGTGTCCGTGGAGTTGGAGATAGTCGAGACCGCAGGTTGCGGCGGTTTCCACGATCTCCTCGAGCGAGGCGTCGACGAAGACTCCGACCAGCGAGGCCTCGGGGACGGCGCGGCGGATCCTTCGCGCCTGGTCCAGCGAGACCCGGCGCGGACTCTCGGCGAACACCATGCCCAGGAAATCGGCGCCGAGCTCGACCGCCCGGCGGGCGTCCTCTTCCCGGACGAGGCCGCAGATCTTGACCTTCGGAGGCGTCCTTCTCCACTTCCGGGGGGCGCCCACCAGGTCGCGCAAGGTGGCCGCGGGGTCGGCGGCGGCCAGGAGGGCGCCGCCCACCAGGAAGGCGTCCGCGTTCAAACGGGAGAATTCCTCGACTTCCTCGCGCGCATGGATGCCGCTCTCGACCACCCGGATGCGCGATGGCGGAATGAGAGGCAGAAGCCGGCGCGCGGTCTCCAGGGAGACCTCCAGGCGGTCGAGATCGCGGTTGTTGACGCCGATCACCTGCGCTCCGGCGGCGAGGGCGCGCTCGACATCCGCTTCGTCATGGGTCTCCACCAGGGCGGTCATGCCCAGTTCATGGACGAGGGCGAGGAATTCCCTCAGGGTGGGATCGTCCACCAGGCGGACCATGAGCAACAACGCGTCCGCCCCGGCGGCCCGCGCCTCCCAGATCTGGTAGGGGTCGATCACGAACTCCTTGACCAGCACCGGCAGATCGACCCGCCGGCGAACCTCGTCCACCAGGGAGAGCGAGGTCCCGAATCGTTTCTCGTCGACCACGATGCTGATGGCGCAGGCCCCGTTGTCCCGGTAGACGGTGGCCAATGCCGGCAGGTCGGACGCGGCGGCGAAACTCTCGATGGTCGGGGTGCGTCCCTTCAGCTCGGCGATCACCCGGTGGAGATGTGGAGGTCCGTCGTTCCTCAGCGCCGCGGCGAAATCGCGCACCGCATGGGTTGCCTGGGAGCCGGCGCCGGGAGAGTGGTGGGCTCCTACTCCGGCTTCGCCTCGTTGCATTCGACGGACCTGGGCCTGCAACACCTCCTGGGGAGTGCGCTGCCTTCGGGCGGCGACCTCCGCCCGCTTGTCGCGGATGACGCGTTCGAGGAAACCCACGGTCAGCCTCCCGCTGCGTCGCGGCTGGCCTTCCGCAGCGCGTCGAGCGCGGCCAGGGCGCGCCCTTCATCGATCGCCGTCGCCGCGGCCTGGACTCCCTCTTCGATCTCATCGCAGACCCCCGCCGCGCACAGGACGAAGGCGGCGTTGACCACCACCGCGTCCCGGGGTGCGCCAGGCCTTCCTTCGAGGATCCCCTGGATGATGGCCGCGTTCTCCACCGCGTCCTTTCCGGCGAGTTCCTCGGCCGGATGCAAGGACAGTCCGACCGATTCCGGTGAGAAGGTGAAGGAGCGGGTCGAGCCCCGGTCGAGCAGGACGACCTCGGTCGCTGCGCACACCGACACCTCATCGCTGCCGTCGCTGCCGTGGACCACGTAGGCCTTTTCCGAACCCAGTTCATCCAGCACCTCCGCAATCGTCCGCAGGAGAGAGGGATCGTAGATGCCGATGAGCTGACGCCGCACCCCGGCCGGGTTGGTCAAGGGGCCCAGCAGGTTGAAGATGGTCCTGACGCCCAGGGCCCGACGGGGTGCCGCCGCGTGTTTCATCGCCGGATGGTGGAAGGGCGCGAAGAGGAAGCCGATGCCTGCCCGGTCGATCACTTCGGCCACCCGGCTTGCCTCGACCCGGGGGACCCCGAGGGCATCGAGCACGTCGGCGCTGCCGCTGCGCGAGCTGACCGCCCGGTTGCCGTGCTTGGCCACGTTGGCTCCGGCCCCGGCGGCGACGATCGCGGCCGCGGTCGAGATGTTGAAGGTGTCGGCCGCATCTCCCCCGGTTCCACAGGTGTCCACCAGAGGATCCCGGCGGCAATCCACCCGGACCGCCCGTTCGCGCATGGTCCGGGCGAAGCCGGCGATCTCGTCGACCGAGGGGCCCTTGGCCCGCAGGGCCACCAGCAAACCGGCGATCTGGGCCGGCTCGAGCTCTCCGTCCATGATCTGGCCCATCAGCTCGCCCGCTTCTTCTGTGCTCAGGGACCGGCCCTGCAACAGCTGTTCGATGATGGGGGCGATCATGTCCGAACCCCCTCGGCGGCGTCGAGGAAGCGTTCGAGCAGGCGGAGTCCCACCGGGGTGAGGACCGATTCCGGATGGAACTGCACCCCCTCGACCAGTTCCTCTTCGCGGGCCCGCACCCCCATGATCTCCCCCTCCTCGGTCCGGGCGGAAATCTCCAGGCTGGAAGGGAGATCCTTGGGCAGGGCGATGAGCGAGTGGTAGCGGGTGGCCACGAAGGGATCGGGGAGACCCTCGTAGATGGTGCGTCCGTCGTGATGGATCGACGAGACCTTGCCGTGCATGATCCGTTCGGCGCGGTCGATCCTCCCCCCGTAGACCTCCACGATGCACTGGTGACCCAGGCACACTCCGAGGACGGGGATCTTGCCGCGGAAGTGCTCGACCACCGCCTTGGAACAACCGGCGCCGTCGGGCCGTCCCGGTCCCGGGGAGATGATGATCGATTCCGGCGAGAGCGCGGCGACCCCGGCGACGTCGATCTCGTCGTTGCGTACCACCTTCACCTCACGGCCGAGCTGGGCCACGTACTGGGCGACGTTCCAGGTGAAGGAATCGTAGTTGTCGATGATCAGGTGCATGATGGAAATCCTCGTTCGGGACGCCGGCGACTTTCGCCGGGAACCTCGCCGCGCGGGCGTTCGAGTCACGAAAACCTTTCCTGGGCGATGTGGATCGCCCGGATGAGGGCCTGGGCCTTGTTGACGGTTTCCTCGTACTCTCGGGCCGGGTCGGAATCGGCCACGATCCCCGCCCCCGCCTGGACGCTGCAGGTGTCTCCCTGCATCACGATGGTGCGGATGGTGATGCACATGTCCATCGACCCGTCCCGTCCGAAGTAGCCGATCGATCCGGCGTAGGGTCCACGCGGTTCGGCTTCCAGCTCGGCGATGATCTCCATCGCCCGGATCTTGGGCGCTCCACTGACCGTCCCGGCCGGGAAAACCGCACGCAACAGATCGAAGGCGTCATGACCTTCGCCGAGTTCGCCGCTGACCTTCGAGACGATGTGCATCACGTGTGAATAGCGCTCGACTTCCATGAGGGAATCGACCTCGATGCTTCCCGGGGTGCAGACCCGTCCGAGATCGTTCCGGGCGAGATCGACCAGCATGATGTGTTCGGCCCGCTCCTTGGCGTCGCCGAGAAGCTCGGCGGCGAGACGCTCGTCTTCGATCCGGCCCATTCCGCGGGGGCGGGTGCCGGCGATGGGAACCACGGTGGCCCTGCGGCCCTCCAGGCGCACCAGGGCCTCCGGCGACGAGCCGACGAACTGGAAGTCCCCACCGTCCAAGAAGAACAGGTAGGGAGAGGGATTCAGGATGCGCAGGGCCCGGTAGACCTGGAAGGCATCGGCGCTGCAGCGTCCGGTGAATCGCTGGGAGAGCACGATCTGGAAGGCGTCACCGGCCAGGATGTGACCGCGCGCCCGGGTGACCATTTCCTCGAAACGGCTCCGGGAGAGGTTCGATGCCGGCGGGACCGCTTCGATTTCCTTCGGTGTCCTCTCGTGGTGGGCCAATGGGGTGGAGAGGGCCTCGGAGATGCCCTCGATCAGGTGTGAGGCCTGCTCGTACGAAGCAACGGGGTCGCCCGGGGGAGGAAGGACCACGATCTCCATCTCACTGCGCACGTGGTCGAAGACCACCAGGGCTCGGGGAATCACGAAGTGGTAGTCGGGCAGATCGAGCCCGCCGCGGCCGGGCCGGGGCAGGCGCTCGAAGCAGCCGGCCATCTCCCAGCCCAGGTATCCCACCGCCCCGGCGAAAGGACCGGGCAGCTCGAAGTCGTGGGGAAGCGGGGTGCGCTCCAGTTCCTCGCGGAGGAAGCAGAGGGGGTCGGCTCCCGCCTCGACGACCTCGATCCGAGACGGGAAGTCCCGTTCAGGTCGGGAAGGGTCCCCGTCGGGGCCCGTGGGGGTGGGCTCGAGGCCCGCACCGCCGTCGCGCTGGATGGTCACCTTTCCTGTGGCGAAGGTCACCGTTGCCGCCGCGGAAACCCCGATGAAGGAATATCGCCCCACCTGGATCCCCTGCTCGACACTTTCCAGCAGGAAGCGGGGATGCAACCGCGGGTCGTCGGCGGCTCGCAATTTGAGGAAGGCCGAGACCGGGGTGTCCAGGTCGGCGGGAAGGCGCCGCCGCAGCGCGAGCACACGCTGGTTCCGGGACGCGGCGGTGAATTCTTCGAGCGAGGGCTGTACCATGTCCGGAATCACCGTTCCTTCCTCCCGGGATCAGAAAACCCGCTCCCTGTCGGGTAGCGGGTGATCGGCGATCCGGGTTCTGTCTTCGACGCGCTACTGGCGGTGGATCACGACCGGCTACCCGAAGAATCGGGCAGGCCACCACCAGCGGTTGCCGGCCGAAATCGGAAGGAAATCCACACTGCGCATCATGTGACCAGGGTACCCTCAACCCCGGTTCGCGTCAAGGGGGGAGGAGCGGACTCCTCGAGCGGATTGTCTTTCGTGCGCGGGACGGCTGGTGATATCGTGTGGACCCGGTACGCGTGGTCGTGCGCTGAGACCCGGCGCGCTTCTCGTGCGATTGGATCCGGGGGTTGGGACATCGGCGCTCTTCCCTTCCGGGGGCATCTCTGAGGCTCGATCGATGCGGAGGCATTCCAGGTGCGGAAGAAACCGGGCGGGAAGGAACGATGACGCTCTCCCGGAGAGCCAGGGTCTTCCGGTGGCGGCGCATCGGCCGGATCCTCGGGGTCACCGCGGCAACCCTCCTGGCCCTCGCGTCGCTCCTCGGGTTGGGCGGGGTTCTAGCCCTGCGGTCGAGCCTTCCCCGGCTGGACGGCCGGGCGGCCATCGAAGGCCTGTCCGCGCCGGTCGTCGTGACGCGTGATTCCGTCGGTGTCGTCGACATCGCCGCCCAGAGCCGGCCGGACGCCGCTCGCGCCCTGGGATACCTGCACGCCCAGGACCGCTTCTTCCAGATGGACCTGCAGCGGCGCAAGGCCGCCGGAGAGCTGAGCGCGCTCCTGGGAAAGGCGCTTCTCGCCAGCGATCGCGACACCCGACGTCATCGTTTCCGCATGCGGGCGCGACAGGTGTTGGAAGGACTTCCATCCTCTGACCGGAAGATCCTGGAAGCCTATGCTGAGGGCGTGGACGCAGGCCTCGAGGACCTGAAGGCCCGGCCCTTCGAGTACTTCCTCCTGCGCCAACGCCCGAAGCGGTGGATTCCTGAAGACACCATCCTGACCCTCTACGCGATGTTCCTCGACCTCAGTCTTTCCAGCGCAGAGACCGAAGAGGCCTGGGCGGTGGTGCGCGATCAACTTCCCCCCGCATTGGCGAAGATGCTCCTGCCGCGGGGCAACCGCTGGGAAGCTCCCCTGGAGGAGGGGGAAGTGGAAGGAGTCGTCCTGCCCACTGCAGAGGAATGCGATCTCCGCACCTGGAAATACAACGGAAAGAGCTACCACGAGATCCAGGTGGAGCTCCACGACACCGCCGGCAGCAACAACTGGGCGGTGGCGGGAAGCCGGACCGCCCACGGCGGAGCGCTTCTGGCCAACGACATGCACTTGGCCCTGGGACTTCCCAACACGTGGTACCGCGTGCGGATGTCGTGGAGTCAGAAGGGCAAGCAGCATTCGGTGGTGGGGGTGACCCTGCCCGGTGCCCCGGCCCTGGCGGTGGGGAGCAACGGGCATGTGGCGTGGGGTTTCACCAACAGCGACGGGGACTGGGCCGATCTGGTGATCCTGCGGACCGACCCGGAGGACTCCCTGCGTTACCGTACTCCCGACGGCTGGAAGAGGATGCGGCGGATCCCGGAGATCCTCGAGGTCGCCCACTCCACGCCGGACACCCTGTGGGTCGAGGAGACCATCTGGGGTCCCGTGTGGGGTCGGGACACCAAGGGGCGACGGCTCGCGTTGCGGTGGACCGCCCATGACCCCGAGACGGTCAACCTGAACCTGTTGCGGCTGGAAGAGGTGAGGAGCGTGGAGGAGGTCGTCGATCTCGCCGCCTCCATCGGGATTCCCCAGCAGAACCTCGTGTGCGCCGATGATCGGGGACGCATCGCCTGGACCCTGGCCGGGGCGATTCCCCGCCGGGTCGGCTGGGATGGCCGTCTGCCGGTGTCCTGGGCCGAGGGCGACCATCGCTGGGACGGCTATCTGGAAGCCTCCCGGCAGCCCCGGGTGATCGATCCCCCGGAAGGATTGCTGTGGACCGCCAACAACCGGGTGACGGCGGGAGAAGACCTCGAGCGGATCGGCGACGGCGGCTACGCCACCGGGGCCAGGGCCCGCCAGATCCGGGACGACTTGCGCGCCTTGTCGCGTCCTGACGAGAAGGACATGCTCGCGGTGCAATTGGACGATCGGGCGGTGTTCCTGGAGCGGTGGCGTTCCCTTGCCCTGAAGACCCTTGAACGGGCTGGCTTACGGGGAGCTCGCCGGCGATTCCTCGAGATGGTGCGCGACTACTGGTCGGGCCGGGCGGACACCGCCTCGGTGGCCTATCGCCTGGTGCGAAACTTCAGCTTCGAGTGCATCGACGGGATCTACGATCTCCTCACCGCTCCCTGCTCCCAGGCCGATCCGGGCTTCCGCACCGGCTGGTTGCCCTACCGCCACGCGGTGACCTGGGAGATCCTCACCCAGCGCCCCCCGCACCTGCTCCCCCCCTGGTCGGCGAGCTGGGACGACTTCGTGTTGCAGGCGATCGACCGCACGATGAGCGAGGCGACGTGGCACGGCCGGCCGCTCTCCATCTACACCTGGGGCGCTTTCAACCAGGAGGAGATCGTCCACCCCTTCGTGCACCTGGCGCCCTGGCTTCGGCGCTGGCTCGCCGCGCCACGGAAGGGACTGCCCGGCGACTCGTTCATGCCCCGGGTCCAGCACCGGCGGCACGGGGCCAGCGAGCGCCTGGTGGTGTCGCCCGGCCGGGAGGAGCAGGGGATCTTCCACATGCCCGGCGGACAGTGTGGCCATCCTCTCTCCCCCTATTTCCTCGCCGGGCACTCCGCCTGGGAGACGGGCCAGGCCATCCCTCTCTTGCCCGGTCCACCGCGGCATCGACTGGAGCTGGTCGCCGCACGCTGAGTCCTCGATCGTCCCCGCGATCGCACGGGCCTCCCGGACGGCGACAACTCGATTCCTGCCAAGGGATTGGGCCTCCCGGCCGATGCCCGGGGAGGGGGTCCCCTCCCGTCGCTGGCGACGTTAACAACAAGTAAACACCCTTTCTCGGAACGTCGGATCCTCCTGGACCAGGAGGTCATTTCGGCGACCGAGTCAACGTTCGTAAATGTGCTCTTGTTCTAATCATCAATAGGACAAGGAGTTCCGTGCCATTCGGCGATCCGGATGGGGGACGAGTTTTCTGCTCGGAGGCAAAAGAGGAATTGACTTCGGTGTTGCGATGGTGTTAACTTCAAGAAAATCAGATCGGCTTCTCCTTCTCAAACCGCTCCTCGGAACCCCGCACCATGGTGAGATCGTCCCGAAGCCCGAAGACTCGTTTCCTGCACGACCCTCTCCGTCGGATTCCGGGCGTCCTGGCCCTGGTGGTGGGGATGCTTGCCCTTGTTGTGGCCCAGGGTTTCGCCCAGCCGTCCATCCCCGCCGAGTTCCTGCGTTTCCTCTCCCCGCCCGGGGAAGGGAACGGGTTGCTCCGCCCCAGTTGTCTGACCGTGGATCGAGCCCACGGCGAGATCCTCATCGGTGATTCCGGCCATCACCGCGTGGTCATCTTCGATACCGCCGGGGTCTACCGTTTCGAATTCTCCGGCGACGAGCATTTCGGCTTTCCCGTCGATCTCGCGGTCGAACCGGAAGGGACCATCCTGCTCTTGGGCTCGACGAAGCAAGGCACCCGGCTTCTGCGTTTCGATTTCGATGGCCTCTTCCTCGGGCCGGTCGGAATCGACGCGGACCTCCTGGCCAGCGTGCGCCACTTCGATCTGGATGAGGAGGGACGCATCTATCTGCTTCTCCAAGACCGAGATCGAAGCGGAATCTCCATCCACCGCAGCGACGGAACCCCGGTCCGCGGTTTCCCGGTGGTGGGCGAGGAGAGCGAGGATCCGGGAGAGCTGATCTTCGGCGACTTGAAGGTCCGGGGCGGCCGGATCTATCTGCCCGTCTCGAGCGAGGCGAGGGTCAAGGTCTTCGACAACGAAGGTCGGCTCGTGAAGGTCCTGGGATCGGTGGGATCGACGCCGGGTCATTTCGCGTTTCCCGTCGCGGTCGATGTCACCACCGACGGAACCATCCTCGTCTTGGACAGGCATCGATTCAATGTCCTCTGCTTCAACAAGTGGGGGAAGTTCCTCGGAGAATTCGGCGGCCGCGGGCAGAACCCGGGTTGGTTCTATTTCCCCAGCCTGCTGGGCGTCGATGATTCCGATCAGGTCTACATCGGACAGGTCTTCCTGAATCGGGTTCAGGCCTGTGCGATTCCAGAGGTCATCCGACCCTCGACTTCCCGCAATGCTTCATCGGGGGCTTCCGCTTCCGGCTCATCACACGAGGCCCTGGGTCTCGACGGTGTCGACACCAAAGCCTTGGCGGGAAGGACGAGTGCGGAGACAGCGGCGAATTCCGCCGCAGCACGACGGGGCGCGGACGATTTCACGTCCACGACCGGTTACTAGCAAGCCTTCGCTCATAGCTACGGAGGTGGAAGCAATGAAGAAGGCGTTCCTGCTGGCTCTGGGGATCTGTTTCGTCGCAGCCCCGGCGTTGGCATTCCACGATCATGGTGTGGCCCATTGCAACGCTTGCCATACCATGCACAACAGCCAGGATGGAGTACTGGTCGATCCGGACGCTCCCAATGGCAACCCCTGGCTCCTGAAGGACGGAACACCCAGCGACCTCTGTCTCGACTGCCACGCCACTCATCTCGGCGCGGTGTTTGCCAACGACGTCCTGGATCCGGCTCCTCTCAAGGGCGGGGGAAACTTCATCTTCCTTCTGGAAGACAATCTCAACGATGGGCACGGTGGCGGTGACGTCGACAGCACGGGGGCGTGGGTCAACGCCATTCCGGGCGATGCGGCGGGTCACAACCTGAACGCCCCGGGACACGGACTGGCTCCCGATGCCACCCTGACGACGTCGCCGGGAGGGAACTTCCCGGCCGCGCAGTTGGGGTGCACGAGCTGCCATGATCCCCACGGCAACCAGGACTTCCGGATGCTCTACGGTGCGGGACGGGAGGTGCAGGACGGGTTGACGACCTTTACGAACCCTGCTCCCACCGCCGACGGTCTCAGCCTCTTCTTCGGCTCGGAGTCGAACACGAACCACACCGCCTATCAGGGCGGGATGAGCGCTTGGTGCGGGAATTGCCACGGTGATTTCCACGCCAACGGCACGAAGCTCATCCATCCCAGCGGTGTGGCCATCGGAGCGGGCATTGCCAACACCTACAACCTCTACAACGGTACCGCGGATCAGCAGGGTGGCACCCAGGCCACCGCGTATCTGGCCGAGGTTCCGTTCGAGGATCCGTTGAACACGGTCAGCTCCACCACGGGTCCGACGAGCACGAGCCAGGTTTCGTGCATCACCTGCCATCGGGCGCACGCCAGCAGCGGCCCCGATTCAGGACGTTGGGATTTCAACGTGACCTTCTTGTCCGAGGACGGGGTCAATTCCGGTTCGTACGCGATTCCCGATCCGTATGGCGATGTGAATCAGCGTTCGCTGTGCAACAAGTGCCATAACAAGGATGAGTTCGACGCGAATCCGAACTAGCGGGTTTACGGTCTGGTCAAAGCCTGACGTATCCTGCATTCTGGAAACGCCCGGGCCTGCTGGGCCCGGGCGTCTTCCGATTCGGGAGGTCCAATCGTGCGCGTCGCAAGCTTGTGGCTCTGCCTGATGCTCCTTTCGAGCATGGCCGGACAACCGGTTCTTGCCGCCCCGGATGAGGGCCGGCTGGTTCTCTATCTCGTGCGGCAGGACGGTGGTTCGGCCGGCGTCGAGCTGCAGCTTGCTGGTTTCACCCTGGTGGGTTCCTCCTCGAAGTTCGAGATCCCTCTGGAAACAACCACCTGGCGGAGTGACGCGTCGACCCCGGCGGTTTCCCGGATTGCCGAGATCGAAGTCCCGGCCGGATCCTATCTCGGGTTCCACCCGCGATTCTCGTCGGTGACCGCACCCATCGGGGTGGCCCCGGTGCACCCGACTCCTCCCGACAGCCTCGTCCTGCCCGCCTCGGTGGGGATCGACGAGGGTCAGACCTCGTTGTGGGTGATCGACTGGACTCCCCGGGCGGTCGAGAACCACGATCAACCCTACGATCCCGGCTTGAGCGCCCGGCAGCCCTCCCTGCCCCCTCCGGGAGGAGCCATCCTGGTCAGCAACGAAGAGTCCGGTTCGGTGACCCTCCTCGACCGCCAGAACCTGCTTCCCCGCGGAGAGATCGGCGTGGGGGCGGGTGCCCGGGGAATGGCCTGGTCCCGGATCCGGCAGCGTCTCTACGTGGCCCTCGCCTCCGAAGGCGCGGTGGCGGTGATCGACCTGGTGACGCATCGCCGTGAGCAGAAGGCGGTCCTTTCCGCCGGGGACGAACCCAGCCGGCTGTGGATGGATGAGGAAGGCTCCCGTCTCTTCGTCCTGAACGTGGGCTCGAGTTCGGTTTCCATCCTGGATGCGGGTTTTCTGCAGGAGGTCGATCGGTTCCTGGTCGAACCCGAGCCGGTGGCGTTCGCTTACGATCGTCTGCGGGAGCAGGTCTATGTCAGCAGTCGCACGCGGGACGCGGTGATCGTCTACGATCTCGGCGGAGACCACCCCGCCAGGCGCTGGACCGTCGATGGGGGCGCCGGGGAGCTGCTTCTCTCGCCCGAGCTGGACCGGTTGTTCGTCGCCAGCGTCCGGCAACGGAAGATCCTGGTGCTGGACACCGCAAACGGTGCTGTCGTCACCAAGATCGATCTGTGTTCGTCGGCGAAGGGCTTGGCTTTGGCCCCCCTGGGCCTGGAGGTGGTCGCCTCGGCGGCTCGTTGCCGGCGGATCTCGTTTGTGATCGTGGATGGAGGCATGGAGACCGAACAGGTCCGTCTGCCTTTTTCGCCCGGACTGATGACGGTCGATCCATCCTCCTCGCGGATCTTCGCGGTGATGTCCGAGGGAAACGGTCTCGCCGTCGTATCGACCCAGTCCCGGGAATTGGTGGATTGGGTCCCGGTGGGACGCAGACCCTACGCGGTGTTGACGCCATGAAGCGACCTGCAGGGAACCGGATCCCTCGGATTCTTCTCGCGATCACCATGGCCTGGTGGATCGTCTCGGCAGGGGGCACGGCCGAAGCGCGGTTCCTGCCCTGGCTGCATGGATACGCGAACGTGACCTTGGTCCAGAACCGCGCCGAACTCCTGGGCCGGCAGGATACGGTCCGACAGAACTACAACGTGTACACCGAGCTGCCGATCGCGCGGTACATGAGATTGCGGCTTGCCTACCGGTTCTTCAAGTTCGACCTGGCCCAGGAACTGGCGGTCAATGTCTTCACCGAGGAGCGCCAGCCCAGTCTCGATTTCACCTGGACCCACCCCGTTTTCCGGTTCACCACCACGGCGCGCCGCCGGGTTTCCAGGGGAGGCGCGATCCAATCGAATCTGACCAACGACGATTTGAATCTCGCGTTCAGCACCCGCAATCAGAGGCTGCCGGTGCTGAGAGCCCGCTACGATTGGCAGAGCATCAAGGACAACCTGGACACCGAGTTCCGGGATGTCCGCGATCGGCGCTTGCTCCTGGGCGCAGACTGGGATCTTCGGAAGAACAGCCTCCATTACACCTTCAGTCATCGGGAGACCGAAAACGTCATCACCGATCTGAATTCAACCAACGACGACCACCTGGTGCGTTGGCTCGGCTACGAGGAACTGGAAAACGGCCGCACCCAGGTCTCCGCCAACTACAATTTCACCTATTCGACCTCCCGCAATGAGGTTCGCACCGGCGGCCGGGTCTTCCAGGCGGTCCCCCTCAGGGCCGGTCTGTACGCGGAAGACCCCAATCCCATCCAGGGGACGCTGGATGAGGTGCCATCCCTCATCGACGGCGACCGCCAGACGCCCACCAGCCCGCCCATCGACATCGGAGGCGCGATCCTGGCGCAGAACATCGGGGCCGACCTGGGCACGCCGCGGCCGGTGGTGGCGGTGTACATCTACGTGGATCGGGCCTCGGGCCTGGGGCCGGTCTGGACTGTCTACACCTCGGACGACAACTTCAACTGGCAGGAGATCACCGGCAGCGTCATCACCCGATTCAGCCTGCCGCTCCAGCGATATGAACTCGAGTTCACCACGGTGAGCGGCCGCTTCATCAAGGTTGTGAAAGACGGTCTGGCGCCGGTCGTGCCGCTTCAGGTCACCGAGATCGAGGTCTTCGAGGAACTCCAGCAGAAGGGGGAGGTCACCAGCATCAATCGAACACACCTCCTGGATCTGCGGGTCGACCGCACGATGACCGAGAGAATCTCGCTCGGTGGCGACATGAGCTATCAGAAGGAAGTGGGAGAGTCGACTCTCGGGAACCGCGATCTCTTCAACTACACCCTGAGGGCGGGATACAAGAGCTCGGATGTCATTCGCCACAGCCTCCAATGGACCCAGTCCATCCAGAACTTCACGGAAGGACGCGAGAGCCTGCGGGACGATTTCGCCGGTTACGCTTTCGTCTGGCGTCCGTTGCCGAATCTCCGTTCTTCGGTGTCCGGCAATGCTCGAAACACCTACGAGGGCGGAACCCGCACCCAGCGTATCTACGGGGTTCTGGCCGATGCAAACGGATCCCTCTTTCCGGCCCTGGATCTCGGGGTGGAGGGTGGATACAATTCAACCGCGAACTACCTGAGCGACATCTTGACCGACATCTGGAGACTGGGTGCTTCGTTCAACGGCAAGATCACGGGCTTCTTCCGGCTGAATGCGTCCTGGGCCTGGCAGGACATCCTCGAGAAGCCCGCAGACCGCCGTCGATACCGGATCGTCTACACCTTCGGTTTCGATCTGCGGCCGACCCAGTCGATCTTCGCGCGTGGCAACATCAATTCCATTCGCGACGTCAATGAGAGCCTCCGCCAGGATTATCTGCTGGGCTGGAACCTGACCCCGAAGATCTCGGCCATCGTCCAGGCATATCTCAATCGAGGATCAGCGGCCTATCGAAGCGAGAGATACAGTGTGAATCTGACCTACAAGTTGGGCCGACGCGGCAATCTGTATGTGCGCTATACGCGGATCGATTTCCATGAAGTCGGCGGAAGGGACAATTGGGCCCTGGAGGAAGGAATCCGTTTCAGTCTGTGAAACGATGATCGGAAGGAACCTGATATGAGATGGTCATTCTTGCTCGCGATCCCGGTGCTCCTGTTGGGGGCGTGTGGTGGGGTGGGCTCGACGGTGTTCATCCACCCGGACTACGATTTCGGCTATGTCGAGCGGGTGGCGGTCATTCCCTTCGAGAACCTTACCTCCGATCGGGGGGCGGGGGCTCAGATCAGCCGCTACTTTCTCGCGGAACTCCTGTCGACCAAGGCCTTCGAGGTGGTCGAACCGGGTGAAGTCCACCGCGTCATGCAGGCGATGAATCTGCAGCGGGGGGATGAACTCTCCACGGAAGAGATCGTCGAGATCGGAAAGAAGCTGAATGTCCAGGGCCTGTTTCTCGGGTCGGTGGCTTCTTCGGCCTCGGCGCACAGCGGGGGAACCACCGTGACCACCGTCACGATCGTGACCCGCCTGGTGGAAACCGAGGCCGGCACGACGATATGGTCGGCCACCACCAGTGCCGACAACCGCGGATTCTGGTCGAGCCTGTTGGGAACCCCTCAAGCGTCTCCGGCCGCGGTGGCCCAGAAGTGTGTGAAGAAGAGCGTATCCACCCTGGTGAAGTAGGATCGTGACGTGACCGTTCTGTTCCGCATCTCTTCCGTGCCCGCAGTTGGACCGACTCGAAGGATCATCTCGATCCTCTGGTTGTCCATCGCGGTGTCGATGGGAGTCCTGGTGTCTCGGCCGGCCGCGGCCGGGGCGGGGACCCCGCGGGATACGGCGGCGGCGGATCTGGCGGCCGCGGCGCCCGAGTCCACCATGCTGGTCATTCTTCCCCTCGCCAACCGCACCGGAAGACTCCGGGCGTTGGAGATCGGTCAGCGCTTCATTTCGGCCGCACTCGATTCGATGCGGATGCCGTACCTCGATTCCGGGGAGGCCCGCCCGCTTCTGCGGGAGTACCGGATCCGGGCGATCGGGCAGATCGACCGCAGGGGCGCCCATTTGATCCGGGAAAAACTGGGCGCCCGGTGGCTTCTCCTGGGCTCGATCGATGTGTTCCGGGAGTCCCAGCCCCCCGAATACGGCCTGTCCCTGCGCCTGGTGGATCCGGTGACCCTCTTGGTGCTCGCGGCGACAAGCGTGGGCCATTCCGGGCGCGACTACGAGGGTCTGTTCGGGCAAGGCGAGCGGCAGGATGTCGTCCGGGTGGCCCGCGAGACCGTCCGGGAGGCAGTCCTTGGACTCTGGGAGGGATTGTCGCAAAGCGTGGTCCGGGACGTGCGACCGACATCTCTTCCCAGGATCTGTATCGTTCCCTTCGATGGGACCGAGAAAAGCTGGCGTGATGGCCAGACGGTCAGCGACCTGATGCTGACCAGCCTGGTGCAAGCGGGATACCCTTGCCTGGAACCCGGAGTGGTCCGGCGGGCACTGCTGGGTCAAGGCTATGCATTCAAGGGGGAAGTCGACGGCCCATCGCTGGACCACCTGGCCCGGGAGGATTCCGTTGTCTACCTGATCACCGGAACGGCCGAGCTCTTTGAGCCGGCCCGGGGGGAATCGCGAGCCGCGGTCCCGCGGGTCTCGCTCTCCGCACGGATCCTGGATGCGCGACGGGGGAGACTCCTCGACGCGTGGTTCGACGAGAGGACCGGCAAGAACGGTGAGACCTTGTTCGAACGAGGCCGTACCTATTCGTTGATCGGGCTCACCCTGAAGAGCCTGAGGGGTTTCGTGGAACGAATCGAGAAAGTGAGACGGGATGTTGCGGAAGAATCGTGAGAATGCGGTGATTCGGTTGCTCCAAGCAGCGCTGCTCTGCCTGGGGTGTCTGTCTCCGGCCTCGATGTCCCGTGCCGAGGGTGTCGCCGAAGCTCCTCCTGACACCCTGGTCTGGGTCAACGGCACGGCCATCACCGCCGCCGACCTGGATCGCATGCTGGCCGAAACCCATCGAACGATGGGTGAGGAAGGAATGAAACGCTTCGACCCGCGCAAGTTGCTGAAGAAGGCCATCAACGACGAGTTGCTGGTTCAGCAGGCGGAGGCGCTGGGATTGGAGGAGGAACCGGAGATCCGGACGAAACTGGAGGAGATGAAGCGCAACAAGGCCAGCTCGTTCTGGGTGAAAGACCACTACTGGACGCCGGAAACCGTCAGCGAGGAGGAGCTTCTCCGTTCCTACCGGGTGAACTACGAGCGCATGCAACTGCGCCAGATCTCGCTGCGCACCCAAGAGGAAGCGGAAGCGGCGCGTCGCCTGGTCTTGAACGGAGCATCGATGGACAGCATGGCCCGGGCCTCCTCCCTGGACACCCGGAAGTTGGAGGGCGGGCTGCTTCGCGAGTTGCCGCTCCTGGAAATCCCCGCCCACCTGGTGGGAGCCGCGCGCAATCTCCGGCCCGGAGAACTTTCCGAGGTCTTTCCCTACAACGACGCCTGGACCTTCGTCCGCATGGAGAATCGCAAGCCCGCTCCCGAGGATGGATTCTCCGACGCCAGGGAAACGGTCCGCAAGATCCTGCTCGGTCATCGGAAAAAGGAGACCTGGCGGGCGTTCATGGACAGTCTGAAGACCGTGGTCGTGGTCCAACGGTCTCCAAGCGTTGTATCGGCCATCGTCGCCGATTCCACCCGGAGATTCACCGCGGACTTCATGAAGGGCACCAATGACCCGGCTCTGTACATCGGACCGGAAGAAGCCGTCTCCGACTACGAGTTGCGACAGGAGATCTCGCACCAGACGATGAACGATGGAACCGCGCCGTTCGAGGCGGTCTTCCAACGGGCGGTGGATGCGAAGACCGAGAGCCTGATCCTCGACCATCTGGCGGAGCGCGATGGATACTCCGAACGGCCCGAGGTGAAAGCGGCCTATGAGAGCGCCCGCCGGGACCTTCTCATCCAGTCCTACCTGGCGGAAGCCATCGTTCCAAAGATCCGGTTCTCCCACGCCGCGTTCCAGGAGTACTACGACCAGAACAAGGAGAAATGGCGCCGGCCTGACCAGGTCCTGCTGGACATCATCGTGTTGTCCGACAAGGAACAGGCGGAGGAGCTGAAAGGAAGACTTGATGCGGGGGGCGATTTCGACCGGATCAAGGGAGACTACACGGTCGTCTCGGAGGAGAAGCCCACGGAGCGTTCCTGGGCAACCTTGAGCGGCTTCAACGATCACATGCAGAAGACCATCGAGGCGATGAAAGTGGGGGATGTCAGCGGGCCGGAGGAGATTGCCCAGGGTTTCATGTTCTTCCAGTTGGACGGACGCCGACCCGGAAGGATTCCCAGCCTGAAGGAAATGGATGCAACGATCCGCAGCGTGATGTTCCAGCGGAAGTTCAACGCGTTGTTGGACGATCACCTCGATCTCCTGAAGAAACGCTCGACGATCGTCCGCAATGAAGATGCGATCGAGACCTATTTTGGCGATGGGTCATGATACCATCGGGAGAAGAGGTTGAGGCCATGGATCGCAAGGGACGGTTCCTGATGAAGAGAGGCTACCCGGTACGGGTGTTGGCGGTGGCATCATTGATCCTGCTTCTACCGGCGATGTCCTCGGCGCAGGTCAAACGGGGCAGCCGGTTTTCGTCGAAGGGCGGATGCCTGGATTGCCACCAATTGAAGGACCTGGACGACTCGGTCCGCCATCAGCCATTCGCCAAGAAGGAGTGCCGCGCCTGCCACAAACCCCACGGCCTGGTGGGTATGCTGAGGCTGAAGGATACCGGGGCGGCTCTCTGCAAGGAGTGCCACGATCCCGCCGCCCTTGGACTGGAGAGGGCCCATGTCCATGAACCGGCCAGGGCCGGCCAGTGCCTCGACTGTCACGACCCCCACGCCGCTCCGGAGAGATTCCTGCTGAAGGATGGGCTGGAAAAGGTATGCACGGATTGTCATGACGACACCGAATTCTCCGGCTCCTTCCGTCACGACCCCCTGAAGAGGGGCTGCTTCAGCTGTCACGAAGTCCACGGCAGCGACCACGAGCATCTCTTGAAGATGCCGGTCGAGAAGCTCTGTGTCTCGTGTCATGATCCTTCGCAGAAGGAAATCGTCCAGGCTCACCAGGGGTATCCGGTAGCAGCGGGGGAATGCCTGCAATGTCATTCCCCCCATTCCTCGAACGAGAAGGGTCTGTTGACCCGCTCGTTCCATGAAGCCGCCGCGGAGGACTGCAGCTCCTGCCACGCCGATCCCGACGCGGAAGAGCCCTTTGCCCTGGCCGAAGACGACCCGCTGGACCTGTGTTCGGGCTGCCACGATCTCGAGGAGATCGCTCCGGAGGGGGTGCACGTTCCGGTGGCGGACGGGGAATGTCTGCAGTGCCACCGTCCCCATGGTTCCCGGCAGGAGCATCTCCTGCGGGAGAAACCGGAATCCCTTTGCCTGCAATGCCACGACGAAATCGGCGCGCAGCTCATCAAGAGTTCACGGCATGAGCCGGCGAGAGAGGATTGTACCCAGTGCCACCGAGCCCACGGGCAGTTGTCCAAGCGCCTTTTGAAGGCCGAACCGAATGAGCTCTGCCTGTCCTGTCACCAGGACGTGAAGAAAGAGCGGGAAACGCAGCAGGCACATCCTCCCGTGGCTGAGGGGGAGTGCATCGAATGCCACGTCCCGCATGGCTCGGACTTCTCTTCTCTCACCAAGGCCGATCGTTTCGACCTGTGCGCCGGGTGTCATGAGGAGGCAAGAGACTGGTTGGCCAGCCGGAGCAGCCATACTCCGCTGAAGCAGGGTCGATGCAACGATTGCCATGGGGCCCACAGCGCGCCCCAGGAGTACTTGCTGAAGGCCGCTCCGGCGGAACTCTGCAGCCAGTGCCACGGGAATCTGCTGCAGACCGCCGACGACGATGTCCTCCACCCCCCCTTCGCCGAGAGGGAGTGCGACACCTGTCACGATCCCCATGCTTCCGAGCAAGACAATCAGCTGATCTCGCCGGTTGCGGAGCTGTGCACGAGCTGCCACGACGGCCCGTCCGAACCGATCGCCTCCGGTGAGAGCATCCACCAGCCCTTCCTCGTCGGCGAATGCACCGCCTGCCATCTTCCCCACAAGGGAAAACTGGAACATCTGCTGGTCGACGAGCCGAAGCATCTCTGCGGTTCGTGCCATGGTGATCTGATCGATCGTTTCGCCAAGGGAATCGTCCACGAACCGGCCGGGGACGACTGTCTCACCTGCCATGTCCCGCACCAGGGGGGATCTGCCCACCTGCTGGTCGAGAAAGTTCCCGACCTGTGTCTGGAATGCCATGACGGATCGGACGATGCCTTCTTGGCCAAGCACCTGGGTCAGGACGGCGAGGAGCTGCGATGCACGGGATGCCATGATCCACATGTCTCCAGGTTGGCCGGCATGATGAAACGGGTCGAGCACGATCCATTCGCGAGCCGGGGATGCGATGCTTGCCACCCAGGTGCCCCGGAGGAGGGAGGAGGACAATGAGGATGCGCGGACACATGGTTTCCTGGGGTCTCTTCGGCGGTCTCCTTCTGCTTCCAGCCTTGGTTTCCGCCAAGGTTCCGGAGGTCGCCCAGCCCTCGGTCTGCTACGAGTGCCATGATGAGATCCAGGATCTACAGTCGGAGAGTCATGTCCATGCCGCGTTTTCCGAGGGAAAATGCAGCAACTGCCACAATCCCCACGCCTCGGATCATGCCGCGTTGCTGGTGGGGCGGGTCGGAGAGACCTGCGGGCGTTGTCACGAGCAGGTTCGCGAGGAAGCCGCGCGGCCGGTGGCCCACGAGCCGGCGGCCAAGGGACGATGCACCGAATGCCACAATCCCCACGCGAGCCGGTTCAATGGAATCCTGGAAAAACCCATTCCCCAGCTTTGCGAGGGTTGTCACCAGGAGACCAGGGACTGGCTTGCCCGAAAGGTCGTCCATCCGCCGGTGGAAGAGGGCGAATGTATGACCTGCCATCAACCCCACGGCAGCGAATCAGCGTCATTGCTGGAAGATGCCGTGCCCGACCTGTGCCTTGGTTGTCATGATCAGGACGCCGACTTCATGGCAAAACACCGGGGGAGTACCCTCGAGGGCGCCGATTGCGGAACCTGCCACGACCCCCATGGGAGCGACCAGGACCACCTTCTTCGAGCCAATCAGCATCAACCCTTCGCCCAGGGCAAGTGCAATCGCTGCCATGCCGCCCAGGGAGGATCGACGACCTTCGCCCTCCAGAAGAAACCTCGTGAACTCTGCCTCGGATGTCATTCCGGAATCCGCAAGAAGATGGCGTATCGGAATCATCACATCCTGGACAAGCCCGAATCGTGCCTCCAGTGCCACAACGCCCACACCTCCAACGGCGAATCGCTGCTGGCGGCTCCCCAACGGGTGCTCTGCATGAAGTGTCACTTCAACGAGGCCGACCGCAAGCTCCCCAAGGCGAAGTACATCACCCACAATGGGATGGATTGCAGCAATTGCCATCTTCCGCACGGGGCGAACGATCCGCGCTATCTCCCGAGCGACAAGATCGCCTTGTGCTCGAAGTGCCACGAGTCCGCCCACGAGGCCGGACACCCGGTGGGCGAGAAGGTGATCGATCCCAGGACGGAAGAGCCGGTGACCTGTCTCTCATGTCACCGGCTCCACGGGGCCGCATTCAAGAAGTATCTCCCGCTGAATCCGGACATGGATCTCTGTATCCAGTGTCACCGGAAATGAGCGGGGCGGGTTTCGGTCTCAGAAGTTGAGTCCGAGATTGAGGCTGAACCCATCGGCCTTTGTATCCACACCCGGGACGACTTCGGTCTTCACGAAGTTGTAGCGCGCTTCCGCGAAGGCGCCGATGGCGCCCAGGCCCAGAGATGCGCCGATGAGGATACTGCCCCCGACCTTGTCCTTGGCCGAGAGATCGAGCAGGTTGGAACTCGAGGACCAGATGTAGTAACCCAGGGCCGCTCCCCCGTAGAGAATGCCGAAATCGAGAACCCCGGTGGCCTCGAGGGGAATGGTGTAGAGATCCACATCGCCGAAACCGACGTAGGACGCCCGCAGATCGACCGAAACGATCGGGACGAGGGGAATCTGGTATTTCGCCCCTCCGCCGAACCCGTTCTGGGTGTCGCTGCCGTTCCACCACGTGGCGAACAACCCGAGTCCGGCCTGGGCAGGGAGGGCCAGGGAAGACAGCAGCATGAGGACGACGGCGGCGGTCAGGATCGAGCGTTTCATTGCAACCTCCAGTCGGGGGGTACCCTGATCACAGGGCATCCTCGTTTTCAGCGGCCAAGGAGCGCCGGGGGTCTGCGGGGATGTTGTAGCCAGTGACGTGCCAGAACCTGCTCCCAGGGCCCTGGACGCAGCCTAGGGAGGAACAGGGGGGTCTGTCGAGGACGAAGAAAGCCCGGCCCGGGGATCGAAATGGCCCCCGGGCCGGGCGAGCTGGGCCCGCCGATCGGGCTCAGCGGGGTTCGATCATGAACAGGTAACTACGGTTCCACGACCAGCTGCCGTCGGTGTGATCGTCGTTCCGGCTGGATTCCTGGACGATCCCCATTCCCGGGGCCACCTGCAGGGTGTCGATCCCGACCTCCAGGGTGTCTCCGGCCGAGAGCATGTCGTGGTAGATGTACAGGGTCCGGCAATCGCTCCAGTAGTACCGGGTGCCCGGCTGGAACCCGAAACCGCGCTTGCTGGCCGGATCGAAGGGAAGATCCACTTCGGTGGTCTGGGGAGCGACCTGGACGTTGTAATCCAGATCCACCGTGCCCTGGCTGGTGGTGATGGTCGACTGTCCCGCCCAGGAATCTCCCAGGGTGATGGGCAGGCGGACGTAGTCGGCCGGCGGGTTGAACATGAAGTCGAAGTCCATCCCCGCCTGCTGATCGTGTTCCCGGAAACCGCGGAACTGGATCTTGTTCGCCAACTTGGTCATGTACTGCCAGTCCGTGGCCACGGTCTGTCCAGAAGGCATATCGATCTGCCGGAAGTCCGGGGGGGTCTCCCAGGCGAAGGTCCGATTGTGGTATCCCCAGCTTCCATCCCATACCGGGGATTGATCATCGGCGCCCTGGTCGGCAAACCAGAAACGGAGGGTATCGTCCACCGGATACTCATCGGCCGTACCCGCGACCGTCACTTCCCACGGGGTCGTGTCGGTGTTCCAGTTTCCGCCCAGGTCGGAGTATTCGGAAATGACGGTCCGCAAGCGCATTCCCGCCGGCAGGGGAGTGCGCAAGGGGACGGTGAAGACGGTTCCATCGGGAGACCAGGCCGACCCGGGATCGAGCACATGGGTCCAGAGTTGGACGTTGATTTCCGAGACGTCGAAACTGCTCGGATCGATCGCCTCGCTGAAGGTGATCGTGATCTGGGAAGTGTTGGCGTCGATCACCGAGCCGGTGGGGGGGTCGATGGAGACGATGGTGGGAGGTGTACTGTCGTTCCGGGTGGTGAAGGACCAGCTCTGATCGGCGAAAGTGTTGCCGGCCAGGTCGAAAAGATAGCCTCGGGCGGTCAGGGTGATGGTGGTCGCCGGCGGCCACGGGGTATGGGTGGCCACGAAGGTGCGATCGTCCGCCCAGTGCATGGAGATGATCGACCCCTCGCTCAGAGTGAAGGTCCGGTTGTCGAGGGTGGGTTGCATGGCTTCGTCGAACACGAGGACCAGGTCCGCGTCCGGTGCGACGTCCACCGCCCCATCGGCGGGGGAGGTGCTGACGATGGTGGGCGGAATCGTATCCACGGTGGACACCGTGAAACCGAAGCTGAAGGGAGAGGCCAGGTGGTTTCCGGCGGTGTCACTCAGGGCGGTACTCACCGTGACGGTGACCGGGGAATTCTCCGACCAGTCGGTGTGATGCAGGATCAGGGTGTGGTCGTCACTCCACTCCCGCTGCGTGATCGAACCCTGGCTCAGGGTCACCCCGTTGCTGTCGGCGGTTGCCGGATCCATGGCCTCGCTGAAGATCACCGAGACCGTGGCGTTGGGTGAGATTCCCGACGCGCCGTCGGCGGGAAGGGTGGCGGTGACCGTGGGAGGCGTGGTGTCTCCCGGAGGATTGTTGCCGCCGGGATTGGTGGTGGTGTCGTCTCCGCAGGAGACCAGACCGAGGAAAGCGCCCAGGGTCAACAGACCCAGGAAGAATCGGATCGCAGGTACACGCATGATGGGGAAACCTCCAAGTGAAGCCGAACCGGCCGGGACCGGTCGTTTTCCTGCCCTCGGTGGCGGGGGCGGAACCGTCATACACCGTCTTGAAGGGCGGTCGCCGGACATCGGGGGCCGGCAGCATAGGATGTACCGCAACGGATCTCGCGTGGCCAGGAAGAACCTGGCCGTTCCAGAAGTGGAGAAGTGGATTCTTCGAGGCCTCGGTCCGTGGGGGGCCGGCCTCCGGCGAAGGGATGGAAAATAAACTTGTCATATTGTAAAGTTTACTGTACATTACGGACATGAAACCGAAACTGCGGATCCGAAACCGGTTGAGAACGCATCGATTGCGAGCGGAGGGGATGACCCAACAGGAGCTGGGTGAACGGGCAGGGGTCACCCGTCAGACCATCCTCTCCATCGAGAAGGGACGTTACAACCCATCCATCGGCCTGGCTTTGCGGCTGGCCGCCATCTTGGGGGTTCCGGTCGAGGAACTCTTCTCCTTGGCCGAAGACGAAACCGCTGGAGTCTGGGGGGGAGGCGATCCCCCGTTCCTGGAAGGAGATGGCAATGACTCGTAAGCTCCACCTCGGAAGCTGGCGTCCGTCGGCGGCCACCCGGATCGCGGCGGTCGGGGTGCTCGCCGGCTTCCTGCTGAGCGCGATCGATTGGGGCTTCCTGGCTCTCGTCGCGCTGGCTGCCTTCCTCCCCGGCGTCCTCCGCGAGATCGGCGTTCTGCGCGACAAGGACGAGTTCCAGATGGAGGCGGCGCGCCGGGCCGGCTACCACGCCTACCTGGCGGGAGGACTCTTGACCTTTCTACTCGTGGCCTGGCTCCGCTCGAGGGAACCGGTGATGATGCATCCGGAAGCGCTGCTGGAGATCGTCCTGATCACCCTCTGGTTCACCTGGCTGATGAGCAGCCTATTCGCCTACTGGGGAGCCCGCACGACCGCGCTTCGTATCCTCTGGATCTTCGGTGGACTCTGGTTTGTCTTCAATGTCCTCTCCGGCGAAGGGGATTGGGTGGCCAGCCTCATGCAGAGCTTGCTCGCCGTCCCCTTTCTCCTCGCCGCGCTCGTCGCGTCCCGGTGGCCCCGGGTCACGGGTCTGTTCCTGATCGCGGCGTCCGCCTTCTTCTTCCATTTCTTCCACTTGATCCGCGCGTTCCAGGAGGATCCGACGGAGCGGGGACGCCTCCATGTGATCATCCTGTTCCTCGGACCCCTCCTCGCCAGCGGGATCGCGCTCGTGTTCAGCGGGAGGGTGAAGGGGAAGGAGGCGCAGCTCGAGAAATCGCTGGAGTCGTGAACTCCATCGAGCCGGGTGAAACGAGCGGGGCGGATGCCGTCCGGCACCCGCCCTTCCTTTTCCATTGGATCCCGATCGGGTCCCCCGGGTACCGGGGCTCAGTTGAGCTGGAAGCCGAGGCCGAGGCTCAGCCAGGATTGCTGGTTCACGCTCCCCGCCGCGAAGGCATGGTTGTAGCGTGCGGACAGCACGATGGAGGTGCGGCCATGGGGGAAGGCGATCCCGATCTCGGGGGCCACCCCGAAGTGCCAATCGTTCTCGGTGAAGGCGTACAGCCCCACCTCGGTGCGCCGTTCGATCCAGTAGGTTCCCACGCCGCCGCCGAGATAGAAGCTCGGGGTGTCGCGGTCGCCGAAGTAGAAGTACCCGTTGGCCAGCAGCGGGAAGATGTTGAGGTACCGGGCCTGCACTCCCGAGACGGTGGTCGAACCGGTCTGGCTGACGCGATAGCTCTTGTTGTAGATGGTGGTCCAACCGGTGAGCAAGCCCACCGTGGCGTTGGGTTTGAGGAAATGCCGCGCTTCCACCGTGAAACCCAGCCACGAGGTCTGGCCGATGTAGTCCTTGGTGTCCGAAAGCGGGATACTGACGTTGTAGCTGCCCAGCCACAGGTTGTCCCCGACGTAGGCGACATGCCGTGCGGCCTGGGCCGAACCGGCCAACCCGGGCAGAAGCAGGAAGCCCAGAAGGGAGATGATCAAGGTCATGCGCTTCATCGGACACCTCGCTTCACCATCTCCAGGAATTCCATCGGACGGCCCGTCTTGCCCGGAGCCGCGCCCAGGTAGGGCGATTGCGCGAACATCTGGCCGATGCCGTTCTCGATCCGCGCCATGGTCCCGGCAGTGGTGGAGATGACCCCGTTGAGAGCGCCGGTCCATCGCACCACGAACTGGGTGTCGGGATCGGTGCCAGACGGGCGCTGGACGAGATTCACGACGAGGCTTCCCGCATCGTAGGAATAGCTGTAGGAACAGCACCACGGGTAGCCCCACCAGCAACCACCCCAGTAGTAGTAGGGATAGCAACCCCAACCCCCGCCCACGACCACCGTGGTGGTCTTGATCGCGCCGGGCAAGAGGAAGAAGTCGGGAGGCGTCGGATCGTTCGGATCGTAGGCGACCTTCTGGTAGCCGCGCGCGGCCATTTCCGCGTCGATCCACCCGAGGATCTGCGTCTGTTGATTGGGGGTCAGCTCGATCTTTGCTCCGAGTTCGGGATCGATCAGCGCGGCGATGTCGATGAGGGTGTCAGGCCGCGAATAGGTGAGTGCCGAGCTGAAATCGAAGGACTGATCGTAATTGGTGAGCACCAGGTCGAGCTCGGCCGCGTTGTCGACGGTCTCGGGATAGCAACCGCTCAAGCCGAGGAACAGGCCGATCGACAAGAGCCCCAAGAGGGCAACACCAGCCGATTTCGTCGCTCGGGGAATCCAACGGGTCATCGAAACCTCCTTGCCGCACCTCCGCGTGTTGTGCGGTCGGCCTGCGCGATCGGCGAATCCGGGGAGAGAACCTCGCTTGACCATAAGAGGACCGCTCCGGAGACGCAAGCTGGGGTCGACCTGATCCGCGGAAGCTGCATCGAAAGGTGGCCGTGGTATCGTTGGCCGGACACCCGGCGGATGGGAGACGGAATGTGGTGGACCCGAGAGCATCGGCTATCTTGGATGCGCTGGGGGGGCCGTGTCCCGACGCCATCAGACCCTTGGGAGTCATGAAGCATACGATCCAAAGAGGCTGTTTCCGGCGGCGGTTGGCCGCGATCCTTCCACTGGGAGTCCTGGCGCTCCTCTTGGCCTTCCCTCCCATCGCCGGCTGCTCGGGGCCCGATGGCGCAAAGAACCCACCGACTGCCCTGAGCCCCTCCCAACGCGACTCGGTCGACGCGTTCCGGAGAGTCCGGGTCGAAGAGATGTATCGCAAGTACCATCGGGACTTCCCCGAGGTGCGCGATGTCACCCCCGATTCCCTGATGGCGTGGCTGCAGCATGGCGAAGCGGTCCTGGTGGATGTCCGCAAGGCGAAGGAGATCGCGGTCTCCCGCATCCCCGGTTCGATCACCAAGGACGAGTACGCGGCGAACCGGCAGGACTTCGCGGGGCGGAAAGTGGTGTCGTACTGTACCATCGGGTACCGGAGCGGGAAGTTCACGAGGGAACTCGCGCGCCGCGGGGTGGACGCCTACAACCTCTTCGGGGGGATCCTCTACTGGGTGCACACCGGAGGTGAAGTCATCGATGCAGAGGGTCCGGTGGCCACGGTGCACGTCTACGGGAGACAGTGGAGTCTGCTTCCGGTGGGGTACAAGGCGGTGTGGTAGGATCGGTGGAGAAGTACCTGGACATCGCGGTCGATTCCTTCGTGGGCTATTGGAACTACCTCCGCTCGGAGATCCTCTTCTCCTACGATTACAAGCCCTGGTACGAGAACTACTTCTACTGGCTGATCGCCCTTTCCCTGCTGGTCTGGGGCCTGGAGATCGCTGTGCCCTGGCGCAGGAAGCAGCCCTTGTTCCGGCGGGATTTCTGGCTCGACGGGTTCTACATGTTCTTCAATTTCTTCCTCTTCTCCCTCATCGGCTACAATTCCCTCGCCCACGTGGCCTCCCAGCTCTTCCAGGACGCGCTGGCCCGGGCGGGGATCACGCACCTGACCGTCCTGCAGATCGCGGCTTGGCCCAAGCTCGCTCAGCTCGCCCTGATGTTCGTGGTAGCCGACTTCATCCAGTGGAACACCCACCGTCTCCTGCACCGGGTTCCCCGGTTGTGGGAAGCGCACAAGGTGCACCACTCGGTCAAGGAAATGGGGTTCGCGGCGCAGCTGCGGTACCACTGGATCGAGACGATCGTCTACCGCAGTATCCTGTATCTTCCGCTGGGGATGATCGGGTTCGGGATCGACGATTTCTTCGTGATCCACATCATCGCACTCGGGATCGGACATCTCAACCACGCCAACCTGGACCTCGACTACGGTCCGCTTCGGTACGTGCTGAACAATCCCCGCATGCACATCTGGCATCACGCCAAAGACTTGCCCACCCGCTATGGGGTGAACTTCGGCATCTCCCTCAGCCTGTGGGACTACCTCTTCTCCACGGTGTGGATACCCGGTGACGGGCGCGACATCGAGCTGGGATGGCCCCAGGATGACGATTTCCCCCGTGGCTTCTGGGGACAGATGAAGCATCCCTTCGCCGGCGCACGCCGGAGTTGGCCTGGACCGCGTCTTCGTTTAGATTGAAACTGCATCGGGGCTGGCCACGCCGAACGCCCAGCCCGCGCCAAACATCCACCACAGTCCTGGATCCACCGGCAGCACCCGGGAGCACTGATGCCTGAGCGTGTCCGCATCGACGAGCAACGGGGAATCATCGTGATCCATTCCTCCGGTGAGGTTCGTACCGAGGATGTCCAAGAGAGCATGCGGGAATTGCGGCGCATCCTCACCGAAAAGGGCATCGATCGGACCCTGGTCGACGCGCGCCAGCAACGCGCTCTGCCCAGCACGACCGAGATCTTCCAGCTCACCGCGGACGTTCCCGGGGGAATGCGGGTTGCCCTCCTCGTGTCGCCGGGCCTTCCGACCGAGGAGGGAATGCGGTTCGCCGAGACCGCGGCCAAGAATGCCGGGCTGGAGTGGAAGCTCTTCACCGACGAGGATGAGGCCGTAGCCTGGTTGCAGGCTTGATTTTCCTGGATCATCGTGCACACTCGATACGTTCGCGTCACGGACCCGGTCGCTGGCGGTTGACTGCCGTGAGTCGTCGGCATTCCCAACATCATGTTCTGGAAAGGAGGGTCTGACTCATGCGGCGGATCCATCTCTTTCTCTTCCTGCTGAGTGTCCTGCTTCCGGCGGCTTCGCTGGCTGGAGATTGTGTGGAGTGTCACCAGTACGAGACTCCGGACATCGTCAAGGACTGGAACCTCTCCAAGCACAGCCAGAACGATGTCGATTGCTCGGTATGTCACGGCGATGCCCACAACGACTACGATGACGTGGCCAAGGCTCTCACGCCGACCGCGGAGACCTGCGGAGAATGCCACGATGATCAGTTCACGCAGTTCTCCCGCGGCAAGCATGCGTTCGCCTGGACCGCCCTCCAGGCCATGCCGACTGCCCACGGAATGCCCAAGGCGCTGAATGAGGGGATGAAGGGTTGTGGGGGGTGCCACAAACTGGGCCTCAAGTCCGCCGACGAGATCGCGAAGCTGAAGGCGGGGGGATCGGTCTTCGGGCACGCGTCCTGTGACGCCTGTCATACGCGGCACACCTTCTCGGTGAAGGAGGCCCGGCAGCCCCAGGCGTGCCAGACCTGCCACATGGGTTTCGACCACCCCCAGTGGGAGATGTGGAGTTCGTCGAAGCACGGAGTCCGCGCCCTCCTGGTGCAGAACGGCACCCTTCCCCGGGACACTCCGGCCCCGACCTGCCAGATGTGTCACATGCCCAGGGGCGACCATGAAGTCCGCACCGCCTGGGGCTTCCTCGCGGTGCGCCTGCCCCTGCCCGAAGATCCGCAGTGGAAGGCCGACCAGGTGACGATCCTCCAGGCCCTGGGCGTCCTCGATCCCGAGGGGAATCCAACCGAGCGCCTCGACATGGTGAAAGCGGCTGACGTGGCGCGGCTCACCCAGGAGGACTTCGACCGGGAGCGGGAGAAGATGCTTTCGGTCTGCGGCCAATGCCATTCGGAGAACTTCGCCAAGGCCGAACTGGCCAAGTCCGACGACATGATCCGCGAAGCCGATCACCTCATGGCCGAGGCCATCCGGATCGTGGCCGACTTGTACAAGGATGGCGTGCTCGCCAAGCCCGCAGGGTATGCCTACGACTTCCCCGATCTGTTGACCTTCCACGACGCCCCCACGGTGATCGAACAGAAGCTCTTCGAGATGCACCTGAAGCACCGCATGCGCACCTTCCAGGGAGCCTTCCACGCCAGTCCGGACTATGCCCTGTGGTACGGCTGGAGCGAGATGGTGCGGGATCTCCAGGAGATCCGTGAGATGGCGGTCGATCTGCGGGAGCGCAAGTCCTGAACGCGGGGTGGGTCGCGCGGCCTGCGTCCTGCTTGCGTGGGGACTTCGGGAACCGACCTCAAAAAGCGCGGGCCGATCGTCCGGCTCCCAAGGACGCTCGGCCCGCTGGGTGCGCTTGATCCAGTCGTGGGACCAGCGGCGCAACCTTTCTTACCCCGGAGGATGAAAATGGTGACGGGGTTGCGTATAATATGGGGGAAGTCCACGGTCCCGTCACAATAAAGCATCCAAAGAGTTCCAATATCTTCCAAGGATCTCCCCGTGTACCGTTTTGGTCCCTTCCAGCTCGATACCCGACGCCGCCTCCCCTTTTCCGGAACCGCCGCCGGGTCCATCTCACCGCCAAGGTCTATACCCTGCTGCGGATCCTGATCGAACGGCGGGGGCAGGTGGTCTCCAAGGAGGAATTGATCCGTCGGCTCTGGCCGGACAGCGTGGGCACCGAGGCGAATCTCACCGTGAACGTCGCGGCCCTGCGCAAGGCCCTCGGCGAAAAGCGCGGCGAGCATCGCTACGTGGTGACCCTGCCCTCCCGCGGGTATTCCTTCGTGGCTGAGGTCGAGACACTCCCGGCGCCTCGAGCCGACTCCCCTTCCGGTCCTCTGCGCATCGCCGTCCTGCCTCCCCGGCTGGAAGCACCCACCGACGACCAGGTGCACCTGCCCACCGGGCTCGCGGTGGGGCTCAGCGGCCGGCTCATCGAGTACCGGGGGGTGGAGGTGAGACCTTCGAGCGCCACCCTCGATCCCAGCTTCGATCGGCTTTCCCCCGGCGAGATCGCCCGACGATTGAAGGTCGACCTGCTCGTTCGGGGGGAATTCATCCGGAGGGAGACGACCTTCGATCTTCATCTGGAACTGGTCGAACCGGAAACGGGTGGGATCCGCTGGTCGGAAACCTTCGAGGATGTCCTGCAGTCGCTGCCGTTCACGGTGGCCGAGGCGGTCGGCAAGTTGGGGGCGGTTCTCCATCTGGAGCCGATTTCCCCTCCGGTCACCTACCGTCCTCGGAATCCTCGGGCCTACAACCTCTATCTCGAGGGGCGGTATCATCTCAGCCGATTCCATCCGGTGTCCCTCGCGCGCGCCAAGGAATGCTTCCAGCATTCGCTCGAGCTGGAACGGGAGGCCCCCTGCACGTGGACCAGCCTGGGGCTGGTCTACCTGTACCTGATCTACTTCGGCCAGGTGGCTCCCCGGGAAGGCTTCGCGCGATCGGAGGAAGCGGCCAAGATCGCGCTCGACCTCGAACCGCGGGCGGCAGTGGCCTACGCTCTTCTGGGAAATGTCCACCGGCACGCGGATTGGGACTGGGAGAAGGCCCGTCGCGACCACGAACTGTCGGTGGAGTTCGGCCCGGGCAATTCCTTCGTGCACGAGCACATGGGGTACCACCTGGTGGCCGAAGGCCGTTTCGAGGAAGGAATCGCCGAACTGGAACGCGCTCTCGAACTGGATCCGACCTCGCTCAATCTCCTGTGTTCGCTGTCGTGGAGTCATCGTCTCCAGCGGCGGATCGGACCCGCCCGGGAGCTGGTGGAGACCGCGTTGCGGATGGATCCCGGTTTCCTGCTGGCCCACTACCATGCCGCCTGCAATGACTTCGCGCAGGAGCGGTATCATGAAGCACTCGATCGCCTGCTCGCCCACGAGGACGACGCGTCGACCAACAGCTATCTCCACGCCCTCATCGGTCACGCCTACGGGGGACTGGGAGATACCGCCGGGGTCGAGAGGGCGCTGGCGCGGATCGAGCGGGACGATCGGATGCGCTCGACCCGCGCATTGCACTCGGCGATCGCCCTGGCCGGGTTCGGCGATGCCCGGCGTTGTATTTCTCTCCTGGAGATCGCCGCCGAGGAACGGCACGGCTTCGTTGCGTACCTCGATCATGAACCGCTCTGGGACAAGGTCCGCGGTCATTCCCGCTTCCAGGATCTCGCCCGGAAGATCCGTCCCCGCTCCGAGCAGGCCCGGAACTGAGGTACGGCATGCGCATCCTCTACGTCCTGGCCCCCGGCGAGCCCGAATCTGTCGGTGGCATCCAGAGCTATCAGCGCGGAGTCGTCGACGGAATGCGGTCGCGCAATCACGAGGTGAAGGTTCTCACCATTCGTCCCGCGGAGATCCTCTCGGCCGCCCGAGAGTGGCTTCCCCGGCGTGGCTATCTCCATCCCCAGTTCTTCTGGAGGGGTGCCTACTACCAGGACTTCCGCTTCCACCAGGCGGTGGAGAGAATGGTAGCGGACGCATCCGTTCGGTTCTGTCCCGACGTGGTGCACGTCTTCCATCTGCACGAACTGGGCGCCCTGCGGGGAGCCAGGGCTCCGTCGATCGTCACTTGCCACGGAATGGAAGTGGGCAAGACCCACCTGGCCGAGCAGTCATTCCGCACCGCGACCGCCATCCATTGCAACTCCCAGTTCACCTGCGGCCTCGTCCACGCGGTCTACCCCGAGGCCCAGCGCCGGAAGGTGCTGCGCTGGGGCGTCCAGACCCGGACCATCGAGCCCGGTCCACACCGTTTCCACCTCATCACGGTGGCCCGACTGGTGGAGCGGAAGAACCTCGCGACCGTTCTCCAGGCCCTCCGATCGCGTCCCCGGTTGCGTTACGCCATCGTGGGAGACGGCCCCATCCGGGCGGAGTTGGAACAGCTCGCCCGGCGGCTCGATCTCGACTCGGTGGAGTTCTTCGGTGAGGTGGACGAAGCCCAGAAGTGGCAACTGCTGTCCTGCAGCCGGGCTTTCATCCTGCCGCCGCGCAACGATCTCGGCCGCGACGTCGAGGGCCTGGGACTGTGCTTCTACGAGGCGTTCTCGGTGGGTCTTCCGGTGATCGGGGCCGAGAGCGGTGGGGTGGCCGAGGCGGTCGGCAAGGGAGGGATCGTGGTGGCCGATCCTCTCGATCCCGAGGAGATCGGGCGGGCCATCGACGCTCTCCTGGACCCGGCCACCCACGCCCAGTGGCGCGAGCGCGCCCTCCAGAGGGTGGACGAGGAGAAGTGGGAGGATTTCCTGGACGGTTTCGAGGAGTTCTACGGGGAGGTGGCGTCGGCGGCAAGGAGTTGAGGAAGCGCCGACGGCAGTGTCTCAGGAATTGCGGGAACGGCGGGGAATCCCGTTCCCGGACGATTCTCTTCACTCCTTGTCGATGGGTCCCAGCGGGGGATCACTCCTGCCGATCGGTCCCACCGGCGGAAGGTCGGCGGCGAAGACCTCGCCGTAGATCTCCCAGATCGTCACGAACAGCGCGGCGACGATCGGACCGAGCAGAAGTCCGGCAATGCCCCACAGGGCCAGCCCGCCGAGCGTGCTGAAAAGGATGAGCAGTTCGCTCATGCGGGTGTCCTTGCCCACGAGCAGGGGGCGGAGGAAATTGTCGACCATTCCCACGATGAGCAGGAACCACAAGGCCAGGAGCACCGCCGCGGTGGTCCTTCCCGAAACGAGCAGGTAGAAGGTCGCGGGAACCCACAGCAACCCGGTTCCGATGCCCGGAATGATCGAGAGCACCACCATCACCGCGCCCCAGAACACCGGGGCGGGAAGATGGACCATCGCGAATCCGGCTCCGCCCAGGACCCCCTGGAGGATGCCGATGGCGAAGGTCCCCTTGATCATGGCCCGGGTGACCGACACGAAACGGTCCAGCATGAGCATCTCGTCTTCATGGGTCATGGGGGTGTAGACGAGGATCTTCCGAAGAGCCTGTCCTCCGTCCTTCAGCAGGAAGAAGAGGGCGTAGCTGAAGAGGAAGAGGTGGAACAGGAACCTCACCGTGCGTCCGGTGAGGTTGGTGATCTGGTCGACAAAGAATCCTCCCAGGCCCTGCACGATCTCGGCCGCCTTCTTCAGGATCTCGGTGCGATCCAACCCGAGCTTGTCGAGGATGGGGGCGGCCTCGGCGAAACGGCCCCAGGGATCGGGTTGGCTGAGCTGGTGCTCGATCCACGGACGCGCCGAGCCGCTCACTTCGAGGGCCTGTTGGACCGCGAGGGTCGACAGCAGAACGAGCGGAATGATGACGATCAGGAAGACGAGAAGCAGGACGGCGGCGGCGGCCAGGTTGCGGTGACCCTTCACCAGGCGCAGACACCGCGCGTAGAGTGGATGGAAGAGACCAGCGAAGATGGCGGCCATGAGGATGGTCACCAGGTAGGGGCGGATCATCGCCACGAAGAAGACAGTGACCACCAGGGCGGTCACCAGGACTCCGGCCTGCATCAGGCGATCTCGTTCCATGGTGCGAGGCTAGCAGCCCTGGTCCTGGGAGGCCAGCACTACCTCGGACTGGGAGGCGGCGTCGCTACTGTCCCCCAGCGCTTGTTCCACCAGCGTCGGCAGGGGAAGGGGCTTTCGGGCGATCAGATGATGGAACAACTCGACCAGCCGGGGAGTCACCGCGTCGGTCGATCCGAAGCGCAGGAAGCGTCGGCGCGCCGCATCGCCCAGACGATGGCGCAGTGGAGGGTCGTCCAGGAGTCGTTCCAACGCGACGGCCAGTTCCGCGGCGTTGTCGGTGGGAACCACGATTCCGCAGCCCTTCAACCACAAGGGGATGTCACTGATCGCGGTGGAGATCGTGGCGCAACCCATGGCCATCGACTCGATGAGCTTGGTGGGAAGTTGTCCGCGTGACGAGGGTTCTTCCCTCTGGGGGATGACCACGATATCGGCTTCCGCCAGGCGCCCGGGAACCTCGGCGAAGGGAACCAGCCCGTCGAAATGGACGCTGCCGTCCAGGGGCAAGGGCAGCTCGGCCAGGTGACGGGATTCGGGCGGAGTGCCCACGATGTGGAGCTGCGCGTCCTTTCGGCCGAGACGACTCCATGCCATCAGCAGTTCCACCAGTCCCTTGTGCGGCCGGACCGTGCCGAGGAAGACCACCCGGGCGACCTCGCGAACGGGACGCTCGGCGGGGGGGCGGAAATCCCGGGGATCCCGCGTATGGGGTATCCATTCCCCCCCGTAGCGATTCTGCAGGAAGGACGAGGTGACGGTGATGGCCTCGGTTCGATGCACCCGGTGGTCGAGGAGCCGGGTGTAGAGTGGACTGAGCGGGTCGGTGAACCAGCTTGAACGCAGGAGACGCATCTCCCAGTAGATCGATTGGCAGAGGAACCCCTGTTCCCAGTCGTCGATGTCCAGCGCAAGTGGAACGTGCCGCCGCTTGCGGGCGAAGAAGCCCAGCCCGAGGGAGGTGTTCCGGGGCTTCATCGCGTAGATGACGTCACCCTCGATGGCGGGCAGGATCCGGGGAAACTCCAACCACCACTGCAACGCGTTCTTCACCCGGAAGGGGCGGTAATCCATGTCCTTTTCGCCGGCCAAGGGTCCCCAGATCTCTCCGCTGCGGCTGAAACCGACCAGATGTACGTCGAAGTCGGATTGGAGCATCCGGGCCAGGGCGAAATCGCGGATCAGGGGGGTCTGGTCCATCTCCGAGGAGAGGATCGTCACGATGGGTCGCATGGTTCCCAGTCTAAGGGTGGAGAGGGCACAGGTCACCCGGTCATGATGTAGTTCTCCAGTTGCTGGATATGGAATTCCTGGTCGGAGATGATGTCCTTGACCACGTCGCCGATGGAGATGACCCCGACCACCTTGCCCTCGTCGACCACCGGCAGATGACGGACTCTTTGCTCGGTCATGAGCGCCATGGCTTCCTCGACCGGCGCGCTGGGAGGGATGCACAGCACCTGGGTGCTCATGACCTCGCGGACCTTGCTGTCCCGCGAGGTCTTGCCGTGGAGGATGATCTTCCGGGCGTAGTCTCTCTCGGAGAACAATCCCACCAGTCGCTCGTCTTCCATGACGAGCAGCGCTCCCACATCCTTGTCCGCCAAAGTCTGCAAGGCCTCGAGCACACTGGCGTCGGGGTGGACGCGGAAGACCTCGCGGCCCTTGATCTTGAGAAGGCGTTCAACCGGTTTCATGCAGAGTTCCCTTCGTGAGGGGGCAAAGCTCGTCCCGACGATCCTTCCCGGCGCTTCGAGGTGGTTTCCGGGCAAAGCGACTGCGGGTGCGACCATCGGGGGAATCGGCGGGGAAGACCCTCTTCCAACCTACACCGGCCCGCGGCAGGGGGCAAGCCGGTCCCAGCGGCGGTCTGGGGCCCGGCGGGATCGGCGGTTTGCAAGGCGGCGCCTCCGTGGTAGAGAATCGGCGGGTCGGCGGAGTCATCCAAGGAGTCGCGCATGACCGCGGTGGAGAGTTTCCTGAAACAGGTCTCGGGTTTCGTCTGGGGGCCCTTCCTGCTCATTCCCCTGTTGCTGTTCACCGGTGTCTACCTGACCGTTCGTCTGAAGGGATTGCAGTTCCGGGAACTGTACGGAGCGCTCCATCTCGCCCTGGTCGTGCGCCGGGACCGGGGCACCGAAGGGGACATCTCGCATTTCCAGGCCCTGATGACCGCCCTGGCCGCCACGGTCGGAACGGGAAACATCGTCGGGGTGGCGACGGCGATCGCCTTGGGTGGACCGGGCGCGGTGTTCTGGATGTGGATGACCGGCCTGGTGGGGATGGCCACCAAGTATTCGGAGGCCTTGCTGTCGGTGAAGTACCGGGTGGTGGATCACCGGGGGGAACAGGCGGGCGGTCCCATGTACTACCTCTCCCGGGGAATCCCCTGGAAACGCGCCGGTCGGTTCCTGGCCGTTCTCTTCGCCTTGTTCGCCGCGGTCGCCGCATTCGGCATCGGCAACATGGTCCAGTCGAACTCGGTGGCGCAGGCGATCCACGAGAGTTTCGCAGTGCCCCCGGTGCTCACCGGCGTGGTGCTGGCGGTCCTGGCCGCCGCGGTCATCCTGGGCGGCATCAGCAGCATCGGGCGCTTCACCGGAGCCTTCGTTCCGGTGATGATCTCCATGTACATGGTCGCGACCTTCGTGGTGTTGTTCCGCTTCGCCGGTGCCATTCCCCACGCGCTCGGTCTCATCTTCAGCGACGCCTTCACCGGGACCTCGGCGACCGGGGGTTTCGTGGGAGCGGCGGTCGCCTCGGCGATCCGTTTCGGGGTGGCGCGAGGGATCTTCTCCAACGAATCGGGGCTGGGCTCGGCGGGAATCGCCGCCGCCGCCGCCCAGACGCGAGAACCGGTGCGGCAGGCGCTGGTTTCGATGACCCAGACCTTCATCGACACCCTCGTCGTGTGCAGCTTGACCGCCCTGGTCATCCTCTCCACCGGGGTGTGGGAGAGCGGCGCCAACGGCGCACGGCTCACCCAGGCGGCGTTCAGCACCGGCTTGCCCGGACAGTGGGGCGGTTGGATCGTCGCGATCAGCCTCTCGATGTTCGCGTTCTCGACCATCCTCGGGTGGGGTTACTACGGCGAGAAGAGCATCGAGTACCTGTTGGGGGAACGGGTCGTCCCCTGGTACCGCGTGCTGTTCGTTGTGGCGGTGTTCTTCGGCGCCGTGCGCAGCCTCGACTTCGTCTGGACCCTGTCGGACGTGATGAACGGCCTGATGGCCCTGCCCAACCTGGTGGGTCTGCTCCTTCTGAGCGGGGTGATCGTGGCCGAGTCGCGCGGGTACTTCCAGCGGATCCGAGGGAAGTAGGCCGCGGGCTCAGGCCAGCACGCCTTCGAGCCAGGCCCCGATGTCGTCGATCTCCGCCGGACACACCTCGTGTTGCATGGGATAGGAGTGCCACTCCACCGGGTATCCCATCTCCTGGAGCCGGTCGCGCGCCCGCTCTCCCTTCTCGAAGGGCACCATGGGGTCGAAACTCCCGTGGGCGAGGAAGATCGAGGTCGTCCGGTTGGCGTCGGCGGCTTCCTCCGCCAGGCTTTCCTCCTCGACCAGGTAGGTGCTCAGGCCCATGATGCCGGCCAGGGCGTGAGGGTGCCGCAGGCCCAGGTGCAGGGCGATGGCCCCTCCCTGGGAGAAGCCGGCCAGGACGATGCGTGAGGCCTCGATCCCGCGTTCCACCTCGCGCTCGATGAGGCGGCGGACCAGTTTGCAGGAGCGGCGGACTCCCTCCAGATCGTGTCCCCGGCGGAGGTTGATCTCGGAGATGTCGTACCACGCCCGCATGATCATGCCCTGGTTGAGGGTCACCGGAATCGCGGGCGCGTGGGGGAAGACGAAGCGGACGCCGTGGGACGAAGGCAGAGGAAGAAGGGGGACGATTCCCTCGAAGTCATGGCCGCTGGCGCCCAGACCGTGCAGCCAGATCACGCTGGCCTCGGCGGTACCGGGCGGTTCGATCTCCACCGTGTCGAGCCGGGTCTGGTTCACCGGGGTTTCCTCGCCAGGGAACGAACGAAGGTCTTCTGTGGTTTCCACCAGGGGGCGGGAGTATACTGCAGAACCGTCATCCCCGGCCAGGAGAGTCCTCCCATGTCCTTCCGTCGCCTTCCAACTTCCTTCGGTGTTCCTTTCCTTGCGGGCCTCTGCGTGCTCTGGTCGCTCTGCGCGGCCGCCGGGACGGCCGCGGCGGCGCGGGGTAAGCCGCAGCCGCGGCCCGCGCGGGTCATGGTGGAGGTTCCGCCGGAAAGCCTGCGGGTCACCGACGGGGACACCATGGTCATCGATTGGCCCGGCGGTGATCGTGAAAGGGTGCGGGTCCTGGGAATCGACACTCCCGAGGTGGCCCATGACAACCACTTCCTCACCGAGGACCAACCCTACGGGCCCGAGGCGAGCGCGTTCGCGCGAAAGCGCTTCGCCGCCGCCCACCGCATCCAGCTTTTGCGCTCGGACCGCACCGACGGCTACGGGCGCACCCTGGGATTCTTCTTCCTCGACGGGGTGAACTACTCGGTCCAGGTGCTGCGTGCGCGACTCGCCTACGAGACGGTGAGCCATTATGGGGACAACGGATTTCCCGAGGAGGCCAAGGCCTGCCTCGAAGCGGCGCGGAAGGCGTCCGAGAAGGGGCCCTTGCCCTTCGAGAAGCCCCACCTCTTCCGCCGCGCGATGCGGGAGAAGGCCCGGGCGGCCCAGGAGGAGTCCTTGAAGACCCCGCGCTAGCTCCGCGTGGTCGGCAGGGGGTCAGATCCCGAGGGTTTCCTCCAGCACCTTCAGCAAGCGCTCCCCGCGGCCGGAAGGGCCGAAGTGGGTGCGGACGAACTCGTATCCACAGCGGGCGATCCGCGCACTCGACGCGGGATTCTCCAGGAGACGCCAGGCCCGGGTCCACTCGGCGGCAGTGTCGGCCTGCAGGTAGTGTTCATTCGGGGTTTCCCCCGATCCCCGCGCCGCCACCCGGGTGGCGATGACCGGGCGGGCGGCGGCCTGCGCCTTCAGCATCCGGTAGCGCAGGCCTCCGGCGTAATCGAGCGGGACGATCACCGCGTCGTTGCCGGCGATCTCCTCCTCGATGTCGACGACCCAACCGATGGCCTCCGCCCCGGCGGCCTGGATCTCCCGCCGCAGTTCCATCGTCAGCCCCGATCCGGCCACGCGCAGGAGCGGGGGCCGTTCGACCGCCCGTTGCAGGGCCGGCCAGGTCTCCTTGAGGAAGCGGCGCAGACCGTCGCGATTGAAGTCCGTCGCCCAGTAGCCGAAACAGAGCCACCGCTGGCGCTCTCCGGGGGCGCGCTGGGGCAAGGGCGGCATGGTGTCCTCGACCGGGACCACCGCGGGCCACACCCCGAGCCGCACCCCGGGCGCGTCCTCCATGCTCGCCAGGCTCTGTCGCACCGCCTGGCAGTCCTCTTCGGTCAGACACAGCAGGGAGTCACAACTGCGGAACGCAGCCTTCTCCGCGGCGCGGAGTCGTTGGACGCGGGCGGGAAGGCGTCCCTCCGGATGGCATCGAAGGCGTTCGGCTTCCCGGTGGTACTCGAGGTCGGAGAGGACGAGGACCCGGTGTCCCGGTCGTCCCCATCGGACCGCCGGTGCCTCGAACCAGAACGCCCCGACCACGATCACCTCCGGATCGGCCTCGACCTGCTCGCGCACCAGTTCCTGCATGCGCGGAGTACAGCCGTAGATCTGCACGCGGGGAACCCGGCTGCGCCACGCCCGCCACGTGCTGCGCAGGCGGCGCCGCGCCCGGGCGGCCCATCGCGCATCGCGGGTTCCTTCGTCCAGGCGCAGGACGAAGCCTTCCTCGGCCAGGTGCTGCCGCGCCTTCTCGTCCCCGCGAAGGGCCCGCGAGATCCAGGTGACCGGGCCCAGTTCCTTGAGGCTGCGCGCCACCTCGAGCTGGAAACGCTTGCTGCCCTGGTCGGGAGGCCAGGGAAGCACGGAAGTGCTCAGGACGAATCGCGGTGGGGACATCGCCTACCTCCCGTGGACGGAGAAGGTCGCCTGGGTCATGGCGGCGAGGGAATGGTGCTCCTGGTAGTGGAGACGGCTGCATCGACCATAGCGCACCCGGAGGTGGGGGTCGGCGATCAGTTCCTGCAGCGCCCAGGTGAGCAGGTCCGGATCTTCCGGAGGCACCAGGATGCCGTTGCGCCGGTGGAGGAGGACTTCTCCCACGCCATCGACATCGGTCGCCACCAGGGGAAGACCCTGGCAGATGGCCTCCAGCAAGGACAGGGGCATTCCTTCCCGGCGGCTGGCCAGCACCACCAGATCGCTCGCGCGCAGGATCCGCCCGGTGTCTTCCCGGTGGCCGGCGAGATGGACCCGCCGGTGCAGGCCCGCCTTGGCGATCCGCTCCTCAAGGAAGGAGCGGTCGGGACCTTCCCCGACCAGCCACAACTGGAACGGCACGCGTTGCTGCTCGAGGCGGGCCGCCGCTTCGATCAGGAGGTCGCCTCCCTTTCGCCGATCGAGGCTTCCGAGCTGGACGATGCGGACGCCGCCGCCTTGTTCCTGCGGCAAGAGGTCCAGGGGAAGAGGGTGGGGGCGTTCGGCCCAGATCACCCCCTCCGGATTGCGGTCCTCGACTCCGTTGGGGATCGCGGTGACCCGCGAGGGGGCATAGCCCAGATGCCGGCTCATGAGCGGCCGGTGGGCTTCGCAGACGCAGATGGCGGCGTCGACCTTTCCCACCGCGCTGCGCTTGGCCCAGTAGCGCTTGCCCACCCGGGGCACCGAGGGAAGGTGTTCGGTGGCCACCACCCGTTCCACGCCCGCCCAACGGGCGGCCCAGGGGGCCAGGCCCAGGATCCCGTCGTAGGGATGGGGATGGTTGAGGTGGAGGACGCGGGGGGAGAGCTGCAGCAGGCGCCGGCGGAGATCGGCCAGGCGCCGGCGGACCGGGCCCGGGGGCAGGCGTTCCACCCGGAATCCCCGGTGGGAAAGCGTGTCCAGCCAGGGGCGCAGACCCTCCGCATCGAGCGCGATCAACCCGGCCCGCTCCGGACCGGCGGCCTCCAGGTGCCACTGGAGATAGAGCTCCGCCCCTCCCCGGTAGGGAGCATCCGAATAGAACCAGGTGGTCGGCTGGGGGGAGGATGACATGGCCTCACGACCATGACACAGGAGAAAGCCCCGCGTCCAGATCGGAGGGAGCCAGCGACCTCCTTGGGCCGCTGCGGGGGATGCCCCCCCCGCGCGGTCACTCCTTCTTCTCGAGCAGCTCCCGGAGTTGCTCCTCGAGTTTCTCCAGCCGGTCTTCCATCGCCTTCAGTTCGTCCTCACTCCGGCCCAATTGCTTTTCCTGCATCTCGATGATCTTCTTCTGCATCTCCAACGCGCGCTGGAAGTCGGGAGAGTCGGGGGAGAGGAAAGCCATGTCCCGGCCGCGGTGCCGGAAGAACCGGACCGCTCCCCGGCTCCAGTCCCTGAGATCCTCCAGCTCGTCGGGATCGAAGACCCACGATCCGAAACCGCCGGGAAGGTGGATTTCGTGGTCGTCGAGGACGAAGGGCCCATCGCCCTCCCGTTTCTCGGGGATCACGGTCAGGGAGGTGCGCTTGCCCCCACGCAGGAGGGTCAACTCCAATCGGTCCCCCTCCTTCATCCCCGAGAGCAGACGCTGCAGGTCCTTGGCGCTGGAGACCGGCTTGCCGGCGGCCTCGGTGATGATGTCCCATTCCCGGACCCCCGCCTTCTCCGCGGGCGAGTCTTCGATCACCTCACGGACCACGATGCCCCGGTCCTCAAGGCCCAACTGGGCGGCCAGCGCGTCGTCGACCTCGTCCAGGATCACCCCGATGTACAGCCCGCGTTTCCCCTTTGGCAGCCGGGGGACCGTGAGGATCTTCGAGGCGGAGACGATCTCCTTTCCATCGTCGGAGACGATCACCTGGTAGGCGGCTTCCCCGTCCTCGTCCAGGACGATCCAGAGCTTCCCGTGGCGTAGAATGCGGTCCTCGGGTACGGCCTTCCCATCCACAAGGACGGTCCATCGGCCGTTCTCCAGCTTCACCTCCAGGCCCTGCCCGTCCTCGGCCTCGCCGATCACGAACACCTCCGATGCGCGCTCGGTGGCCCGGACCTGGTCCCAGAATCCGATCACCGCCAAGGCCACCATCAGGAAAAGGGCGGCCACGGTGATGCGGATGAAGCGTTCCTGTTGGGTGGTCATGCTTGTTCCTCCCTGGATCAAGGGTTCTTGCTCAGAGTCGATCCCGACGGAAGGAGGCGGGGCGGGCCTGCACCGCCACCGCGTCACCCCATTCGTCGGAGGCCGGCACCAGGAGTTTCTCGACCCGGCGACGCTCCACGATCCGCCGCAGGTAGGTCACTTCGGCCCCGGCTCCATCCGGCAGCGGTCGCTGATCGACCATCACCAGGGGCAGTTCCTCCACCAGCCGCCCCTCGCGGGCGGCGGCCTCCCGGTAGAGGCGCCACGCGGCGTCGCTGCTGGCGACGGCGCCCGGCTGCGGGTGGTCTGCTCCGCCGCCGTTTTCGAGACCGCGCGGCGACGGCGTCGGGGCCAGCCAGAGGAGGGCCAGGACGGCCGCGGCCGCCCAGCCCAGACCCGCGGTCCAACGCCGCCGGCGCACCCTCTGCCGGGGCGCGGGGGAGAGGTTCCACTCCAGGGCGTCGGCCCGTGCGGCCGCTTCCTCCACCGCGTCGGCGAGCAGATTCCCATCGCGCAGGCAGAGGGCCAGGCGGCGCCAGAGTCCGGGGTCGCGCTTTGCCCGCGCTTCCAGTTCCTCCCAGTCCGAGGCCTCGCTCGAACCGGAAAGGACCCGTTCGATCAAGAGCTCTTCCTGCATGTCCATTCTCCTCCCGGGGCCAATGCCCGTCCTCGTTTCTCCTGCGGAATCCGGGCCGGGGGGTCTTCGGTCTCCAGTTGCTCGCGCACCATACGCCGGGCCCGGGCCAGGCGGGTCTCCACTGTGGTCTCCGGCAGGGAGAGGGTGTGGGCGATGTCCTTCTGGCTCATCTCCCGCAATGCGCGGAGCAACAGGGGTTCGCGGTAGATCTCCGGCAGGCGGCGAGCCGCCTCCAGGGCACGCTGGGCGGTCAGGTGGGTCAGCAACCTCTTCTCCACCGAGGAAGCGCGCTCGTCGGCGACCTCGAGATGGCGGGGATCCAACCGCCGGAGCAGACGCCGTCGCAGCCCGGTCCGACGTCCCGCCGAACGGGCGGTGTGGACCGCCACGCTGCGCAACCAGGGCCGCAGACGCAGGGGATCCCTCAGCTCGCCGAGTTTCTCGACCATCTTCACCGCCACGTCCTGCAACAGGTCCTCCAGTTCGCCGTCGTCGGGCATGTGGGCCAACAGCACCACCGCGATCCATCGCCGGTGCTCCCGCCAGAGCCGGGCCAGGGCCGCGGGGTCGCCCTCCTGGGCTCGGCGGAGGTCTTCGGATGCCGGGGATGCTTCCATGTATCCAACTGGACGCGCGAGGGCGGCGGTTCCGTCAGGAAAATCTCCATCGTTCCCTACGGGCGCCCCGGCCGCGCGGTTCCTGCCCGCACGCCGGGAATCCGGGCATCGGATCGGCAACTCCTCTTGTTCGGCCGGCCGGGGAATCCTAGTATGGTCGCCGACTTCCCGCGCCGGGACGCGATCGGCGTGTCCTTCGGCCGGGAACCCCCGTGTCGGCGGCCGGGAAGCCAGACTCCCGAATCGCCCTCGATTCCAACCCCTTCCTCCCATGGAAGAGAGCGCCATGGATTACGATCTGAACGAACGCGAACTCATGATCCGGGATCTGACCCGGAGAATCGCCCGGGAGAAGGTCCTGCCGGTGCGGGCGGAACTCGATGAGAAGGGGGAGTTTCCCCATGAGGCCATGGCGGCGATGGCCCAGGCCGACCTCTTCCGCATCTTCATTCCCGAAGAATACGAGGGCATCGGGGGCGGGTGCATGGAACTGTGCCTGGTGGCGGAAGAACTCAGCCGGGTCTGTGCCGGGGTGGCCACCACCTATTCGGCCAACGCGCTGGCCGCCCAGCCCCTCATCATCGCCGGCAGCGAGGAGCAGAAGAAGAAGTACCTGCCCCGCATCGCCTCCGGGAAGAGCTTTGCCGCCTTCGCTCTGACCGAACCCGACGCCGGCAGCGACGCGGGCGGAATCAAGACCACCGCTCGGGAGACCGAGACCGGCTACGTGCTCAACGGCACCAAGCAATTCATCACCAACGGCGAGGTCGCCGACATCTACACCGTCCTGGCCAGCACCGATCCCCGCCGGGGGCCGCGCGGGCTGAGCGCCTTCGTGGTGGAGAAAGGCACCCCGGGATTCTCCTTCGGCAAGGAGGAGAACAAGATGGGGATCCGCGCATCCAAGACCACCGAACTCGTCTTCCAGGACTGTGAGATTCCCAAGGAGAACCTCCTGGGCCGGCGGGGCAGTGGCTTCCTCACCGCGATGAAGACCTTCGACCATACCCGGCCGGGAGTGGGGGCCCAGGCGGTGGGCATCGCCCAGGGTGCGCTGGATGAGGCCTTGGCCTATGCGAAGGAACGGCACCAATTCGGCAAGCCGATCACCGCGTTCCAGGGCATCCAGTTCATGATCGCCGAGCGGGCGACCGAGATCGAGGCGGCTCGGGCCCTGGTCTACGCCGCGGCCCGCATGATCGACCGGGGAGTCAAGAACACCTCGAAGGAGTCGGCGATGGCCAAGTTGTTCGCCAGCGACGTGGCCATGCGGGTAACCACCGACGCGGTGCAGATCGTGGGAGGCTACGGCTACATGCGCGACTACCCCCTGGAGAAGTACATGCGCGACGCGAAGATCACCCAGATCTACGAGGGCACCAACCAGATCCAGAGGCTGGTGGTGGCGAACGCGCTGATCAAATAACCAACCGTGGGGGGGAATTCTCTTCCGGATCTCGTCCTAGTACCCAGAGACCCACTCTACCGGGACTGGTCCCAACACTCCGGTAACGGTGGGCTCCTGGGGAGGGGATCCGGACGAGAAAAGGGAGCCTTCTCGAAGGGACCGCCCTCCCCGCCATCCCCGTTGGGATCCGGCGAGGTCCTCCAGTCCGACAAGCTGCTGTGCGAAGAAGGTGGCGGCCCTCCGGGGCCGCCACCTTCGTTGCGTCCGCCCTGCGGCTTCGAAAGGGCCGATCCGGGTTCTAGTTCCGACCGGAGCGGCGACGATCCACTGCGGCCCGCAGTGCACTCGCCCAGCCGTTTCCGCCCGCCAACTGCTGGTAGCGTTCCACCAGCCGGGAGGCGCGCTCGATGTCCCCGCCGGCCAGCGCCACGTACACCCGGTTGTAGAGGGCCGGCGGATAGAGAGCCGAGGAGGGCTCCACCCGGGCCAGGGCCTCGTCGGCCTGCTGCAGCAGTTCCCTGCGTTGGGCGGGGTCGGAGATCTCCATGGCCTGGTGGTAGCGCACCACCCCGAGTCCGATGAGCCCCTCCGCGTTGAGGGGATCGTGCCGCAGGGCTTCCTGGTAGTTCTGCGCGGCCAGGTCGAGACGTCCCCGCGCCAGCTTGAGGTGGCCGAGGGCGTTGCTGGTGGCCACGGGATCCTTGCCCTGACTGCGCTCCAGGATCAGTTCGTCCTCCACCTCCAGGAGCTGTTCCTCGTCGACCGTCTTGCTTCCGCCGCGCCGCGGTCCAGAGGCCTCCGGGGTGAAGGGCTGGACCAGGCGCAGCGGAGCGGCCGCGTCCTGCGGGTAGGACAGGGTGGGAATGAGCCGGGAACCCGCGGATCCTCCCTCGGTACCCGAAGGCACCGGCTTCTTCAGCAGGGGGGAGAAGACGACCACCAGCAGGGCGGCGGTAGCCACGATCGCCTGGGCGAATGGATGCCGGGGTCGGCGCGGGAAGGCCAGGATCGACGGTCTGTCCTCCCTCTCGAGTTTCCGGCGCAGCTCCCGGAAGTACGACACACCCTCGTGGAGTTGCAGTCGGCTCCACAGCGCGTCGTCGAGGGGGGTGTCCAACAGAGCCGCCACCGCCGCCAGCTCCCGCCGGGCCCGATCATCCTGGGCCAACAGGGTCATGCGCTGGGCGGTGGTCCGCTCGTCCAGATCTCCCAGCACGAAGGCCAGGATCTCTTCGGGATCACGCCAGGGGTCCGGGGTGGGACCATCTCCCCCCCCCTGGCCACCGTCGATGGAACGGGAACGGGCGCCGGGACCACCGAAGTGCCGGCGGAGGATCTTGCGGCCCCGTTCGATCACCTTCTCCACGCCGCCCCGGCTGAGCTGGAAACCCTCGATGGAGGCGATGCGGGCAGCGCTCACCCCATCCATGAAGGCCAGGTTGCAGATGGCGATATCCCGTTGGCAGGTGGGACGGTCCTTCCAGTGCTCGCGGAGAACCGGCTCGACCCGCTCGAGGATCTGCTGGGTGTGGGTCCATTCGTCCGGGGCGGGACCGTCGTGCCGGGCCTGGTCGAGGATCAGCTCGAGGGTTTCGCCATCGAGGGACGCGAACTTCGGGCGTTTGAGGGTTCCCTCGGCCTTCAGGCGGTCGCGCACCACGTTGGCCGCCGTGGTCCGCAGATAGACATGGAACGCGCCCTCGGTGCGGCCGGGTTGGTTCCGGATATGTCTTCGATGATTGCGGAGGAGTCGCATCCAGGTCTCCTGTCGTGCGTCCTCGAGATCTTCGGCCTTCCACCGCCCTGGGACGAGGAGGCGGTAGGTGCCGGCCACCGCTCTCAAGACGGTGCGGTCGAAGCGGCGGATCAGCTCACCCCAGGCTCGTTCGTCGTCGGAAGACACGCAGCGGGCGTAGAGTTCTTCGAACGGGGTCTTGGCTCCGTATCCCATCCCGGCTCCCGGCAGAGAATCGAATCAGCGGCTCGGGGGCCAGTCTGCTTTCCGGGATGGGGGACGTCAAGCCACGCTCCTGGGTCCACACTCTCCTGGGACGAGAACCAAGCGCGGGTTCCTACCCGGGTTCCTGGGAGGGTGACAGCCCGGCCGGTTTCATGGTCGAATGGGCCCATGCGCTGGATCCGTCTCCTGCTCCTGACCCTTCTCTGCCTGGTTCCCACCAGCAGTGGGAAGGCCCAACCGGGCGCAAGCGCGCCCGGCCGCTGGACCGCCCTGATGTATCCGCCGGTCCTTGAGCCGATGATCGAGCCCGGCACCGGGCCGGAAGAGCTCGAGGGGCAACTGGATGCGAGCCTGGCCGCGACGGTCCAGGATCCTCGTCGGCTGGAGACCTGGACCCGGACGGTGATCCTGCAACTGATGCTGGACCAACCGCAACGAGCCCTGAGGACCCTGCGGCGGGCCCGGGGGGTGGGGCAATGGACCCTCGCCCAGGAGGCCCGACTGGTCTTCCTGGAGGCGGCGGCGAGCATCGCCCGGGAGCCGCGGGAGAGCGATCCATTGGACGGCGAGAAACTCCTGGAGGAGGCCGCCCGTGCGTTGCGGGGGATCCTCGAAGTGGACTCGATGCGGTGCAGCGCGCGCTACGGTCTGGCGATGATCGAATGCGCGTGGGGTCGTCCGGGGCCCGCCCGGGCCCTGCTCGATTCCCTGCCGGATCTGCCCCCCGCCGACCGCCGGCGGCTGTGGAAGGAGATGGTCCGGGCCTCCTCGTCGGGGATGGACACCTGGAAGCCGCATTTCCAGGCGGCGCGCGATCGAGGCCTGGCCTGGGAGATGCGCACCGCGGCCCACCTGGCCCCCGGACCCTATCTCCTGACCTTCCAGAAGCACCTGGACGGCCCGATCGAGGCCGGCTTGAGCCAGGGTCGAGGGGGGATGGCAGTCGATTTCCGCGAGGTGGAGTCGCTCATGGAGGAAATCCCCTGGGATCCTCCCGATTTCTACCGGGGCGTCCGCCGCCGGATCGAGACCATCCGTTCCCTGGATGCGGCGCGGGGACAACGGGCCCTCGAGCTGGTACGGGCCCAACACCGTTTCGACCGCTTCTTCTCCGAGGAAGGCCGGGAGTGGAAGGAGCGCTGCGCGCGCGCGGTGGCCTTCTCCGAGGGGAAGGCCGAAGCCAGCGAAGCCCTGGGTCTGTGGTATCTCGCCGGTCGTTGGCACTGGGGCCGGGGCTTCGCCCTGGGGGAGATGGGGCGTACGCGCGAACAGCTCGCCGAATACGAAGCCGCGGTCCGCTGCGCCGAGGAACTGGGGGATCCCGCCTACCTGTCCTCGTGCATCTACAATCTCTCCGCACTGTATGCAGTCGCGGGAGAGCGAGCCCGTCGCCTGCACCTGCTGCCCTCCCTGGTCGAGCTGGCCGAACGTTACGGGATCTCCACCGCCCCGGTCGCCCTCGCCCAGGCGGGATCCTACGCCGATCGGGGCGACTTCGACCGGGCCTTCGCCGCCGCGGCGCAGGCCTACCGGGAGAGCCGCCGCCGGGGCGACCGCTACCTGGAATCGACCGCCCTCACCCTCCTGGCCTGGAACGCGCTGTACCGGGATGATCCGGAACAGGCCGAACGTTTCGCCCGCGCCTTCCTCGACCGGGTCGAGACGGACTTCCTGCCCGGGCTGCCGCCTTCCTACCACCAGAGCGTGGTTTCCGAGAAGGTCTGGAGCATGATCGTCCGGGGGCGCGCCCTGCCGGTGGGAGACCCCCGCCGGGCGGAATGGCTGGACCGGGCCAGGGCCGCGGCCCAGGGCCCCGGACAGCACCAACAACAACTCTACTGTCTCCTGGCCGAGGCGGAGGATGGCCTGGCGACCGGCGAGTTCGCAAAGGTCCGCCGGGCGCTGGAGGCGGCCGAGGCGCTGGGCACCCGGCAAGAGCTGGACTACGAGCTGTGGCGGGTCGAGACCCTCCAGGGGCGGACCCTCGAGGCCCAGGGCCGATGGAAGGAGGCCGCCGGACGCTACGAGTCGGCTCTTTTCCGCCTGGAGAGCCAGAGCGCCGAGCTGGACCAGGCCCAGGCCCGGGCCGAATTCCTCCTGCCGGCCTCCGAGCTCTTCGACCGCTACATCGCGCTCCTGGCCGGTCCCCTCCGGGATCCGGCGGCGGCCTATGCGGTGGATGAGCGCGACCGCGCCCACGCGCTCCTCTTGCGGTTGGGGGAGGAGGCGTCCGGAGGAAGCCACCGGGAGCGGGGTGGAGGAGGGCCGGGACGCAGCGAGAGCCCGGGCACCGGGAGCGTGCCGGGAGACATCCTCCGCCGGGTCCAGGAGACCCTCGATCCGGAGGATCTGTTGCTGCAGTACCGGGTGTGCCGGAAGCGGATCGACCTGTGGCTGGTTTCCGCGTCGGATCTTCGCTACCTCAGCCTTCCGGCGGACGGCCGGGAGTTGGAGGAGAGGGTGGACGCGTGGCGGCGGGCGATCGAAGGAGGTTGGCCCAGCCCCCTGGCCGAGGAACTCGCCGCGCTCCTCCTGGACCCGGCCGAACCCGAGCTCAGCGCGGCGCGGCACGTCATCGTGGTCGCCGGCGCAACCCTCAGCCGCGTCCCCTTCGTCTTGCTGCGCCGCGAGGGGCGGCCTCTGCTCGAAGACCACGTCGTCTCCCATGAGATCAGCGGAGCGATCCGGGTCCTGCTCTCGGTGCGTCCCACTTTGCCGCCGACCGCTTCTTTGCTGGCGGTGGGGTACGACGGCTCGGTGACCCCGCCCGGTCTGCGCCTGCGGCCTTTGCCCCTGGCCGAGCGGGAAGCCACGGTGGTGGCTTCGCTCTCCTCCCGCGGAAGCACGCTGCGCGGAGACGAAGCCACCGCGGAGCGGGTCCGCGCCGACCTGGAGGGCGCGGCGATCCTCCACATCGCGTCGCACAGCGGACTCGACGACTTCGGGGAGCCCTACATCCTGCTGGCGCCCGAGGACGGGCGTCCGGGGCTGGTGCGCGCCGAGGATCTGGCCTCGTGGCCACTGCAGAACGTCACCCTGGTCACCCTGGCGGGTTGTGAGAGTTCGCAGCTCGGCGCTCGCAACGTCCAGGGAGACCTGTCCACCCTCGGGGCGGCGATCTTTTCCGGGGGAAGCCGGGACCTGATCGCGTCCTTATGGAGAGTAGGGGATCGATCGACCCTGGAGATGATGCGCTCCTTCTACGGAAGCTATCTCACCGATGGGATGACGGCAGCCGAGGCGCTTCGCACGGCCCAATTGAAGATGGCTCACGGTGAAACGGCGCTGGAACGGGATTGGGGCGCATTCCGGGCCTACGGTCCCTGATCTTGACCCTCGCTCGAATGGAGGAGCGCTATGTCGAACTCCAATCCTACCCCGAACGCCCCGGCAACCGTGCACTTCGGCGGAAACCACCTGACGGTCCAGACCGGGAAGATGTCCTTCGTCCAGTATGGTTTCGAGGACGATCCCGGACCGGACGGAGGATCCTTCCATCCCGACCAGGTCGTCCTCCTGGTCCTGAACAACAGTCGGTCGGTGGTCTACGAGTTCGAAGACGCCTCCGGTCACACGAGCTCATATCCTTCCAGCCCCGAGTCGCCCCCGGAGGATTACGTCGTCATCCTCTGGCCGCGAGACGAAGGGATGCCGCCGGACGATCTCGCCCCGGAAAAGCTCTTCGAGCACGTCAAGCCGAAGAAGAACAAGAGATGGCCTCGTGAGTACTTCCAGACGGGCAACCGCACGGAGTGCTGGAACACCGCCCTCGTCTTCAAGGACCAGAACCAGAACTATGCCTACCGGTGTCTTCCCAACGGCGGCAGCGACACCTACCTCTTCTCGTTGAAGGATCTCGATGTGGTTCCCTGGATCTGGGAACGGTCTGCCAGCGGAGTCGAGGGTACGCTGCGCCGGCTGCTGGGCGACTCCGCCGCTCCTCTCTTGAGGGCCGTGGAAGCGCGCGCCGGAGGTCCCCAGCAGACCAACGGCGGTCTGCCCTATCCGCCGAAGTGATGCACCCTGCCAACGTCCTGGTGCAGGTGCGCGGAGCGAGGGAACTCGACTTCGACGCGAACGCGCCTTTGGGGGAAGACGACGCCTGGGCTCCGGCCCGCGCGCGGCTTCGGCGCCGGATCGAGAGAGAAACCCCCGCGTCGGTGTCGGGATGGCTGGTCACCGCGCCGCTCGTCCTGCTTCGCTGCGCCGGCGACGAGCGCGCGGCTCTTCTGGAGACCCTTTCCCGCTGGCCCGAGGTGGAGCGCGCCGAAGCGGTGTTCCCCGAGATGGATGGAACGGCGCCCACCACGGTCATCCGCCGGACCGATCCCGGCCCTTCACCGCCCTGCTCGAGGGAAATGGACGCGACGGTCATGGGCTTCGTCGACATCGGCCGGCCCGACCTGAGACATCCTCAACTGGAACTGTCGATCCTGCGTCTTCCCCACATCCCCCTCTTCTCCATCCATGGGGACGAGGTGATCGCTCCGCACCCCACCTCGGTGCTGGCCTCGTACCTGGAGGCCCTGGGTGAGGTGGCGCCCAGCCGGTGCCTCTTCGAAAGCCTGCCTCCCGGGGCGGGTCCCTTCGCCTGGTTGGCCTCCCTCGACCGCCTGATCCTGCGCGGAGCGAAGATCGTCAATCTGAGTTATGGTCGCCTGCCCCTGGAGAGAGCCCTGGGCTGGGCCGCGCTGGAGTGGGGAACGCGTCTGTTGTGCCGCACGAACCAGGTTCTGGTGGTGGCCGCGGCCGGTCAGCCCTGTGACAGTCTGCGCGAAGGGCGTCGACTCCATCTTCCCGCTTCGGCGCCGGAGGTGCTCGCCGCCGATGGAGAGGGCCGCTGGTGGGCGCATGGTCCCATCGAGGAGGGAGAGGAGGAGATCCTGCTCGCGTCGCGGCACGATCCCCTGGGTGGCCGCGAGGGTTCCTCCTTCTCCGCTCCGCGCCTGGCCGCCCGGGTCACCGAGATCCACGGACGTCTGCCCGGGGGCAGCCGGCATCCAGAACTCCTGCGCGCGGTCCTGCTGGCCGGCGCGCGTCCTTCCCGCCCGGAACTGCCCAGTCCGGGCGCGCCCGAGTCGACCCGGCTGTGGAGGATCGCGGTTTCCCGCAGTTTCGTCCACGGCAACGCGCGCCAGTGCTTCGAATGGTTCTCTCCGATGCGGGTGCCGCAGCGGGTGGCGCTGTGCTGGCGGGGAGATGACGGCGGCCCGCGTCTCAACCCGACGTTGCACGAGGATGCCTACCGCCTGTATCGTGGTCGCCGTTGGCTGGTCGCCGATCTTCCCGCCCGGGTCCAGCGCGTCGTGCTCGAGGCCGGCCGAGGGGAGTGGAGTCTGGCCTGGCATCCTCTGGACGTCCCGGACCTGAGGGCCCTGCGCGTCGACCGTGCTTCCTACGAACGGGCATCTTGATCGATGGTCTTTTCCCGCCGAGCCGCCACCCCCGATTTCGAGGGCGGCAACTACTTCGATCTCTTCCTGATCGCCGCGATCGCGACCATCGCCGATCCATGGTTCTCGTGGTTGGGCGGCTCATTCCGCTCTTCATCCTCATCCGGTACATGATGGAGAGGGAGAAGGTGGTGGCGCGGGAGGAAAACTCGCCTTTGCGAAGCCCTTCCCAGAACGCATATTTGCAGACCGGGCCCACCAAGGAGAGAACATGATGCGCAAACCGGTCGTTCTGGTCACCGGGGCCAACGGCGAGATCGGCCATGGTCTCATCGAGCGGATCTCCGAGGAGGGCGGCAAGGACATCGTCGCCCTCGATCTGGTCCCGCTCGACGAAGAACTGGCCCAGCGATGCCACGAGGTCTTCGTGGGCAGCATCCTCGACTCGCAGCTGACCGAGCGCATCGTCAGCCGCTACGAGATCACCGAGATCCATCACCTGGCCGCGTTGCTCTCCACCCGCGCCGAGTTCGCGCCGGAGACCGCGCACCAGGTGAACGTCGAGGGAACCCTGGGGCTCTTGCAACTGGCCCTGGAGCAGTCGAGCTGGAGCGGCCGGCCGGTGAAGTTCCTCTTTCCCAGCTCGATCGCGGTCTACGGCCTTCCCGATCTGGCCACCAAGAACCGGGCGAAGAAGGTGAAGGAATACGAGTGGATCGCGCCGACCACCATGTACGGCTGCAACAAGCTCTATTGCGAGGCGATCGGTCGGTACTTCTCCCGTTACTATCGGCAACTGGCCGCGGAGAAGGATACCCGCACCGTCGACTTCCGTAGCATCCGCTTCCCCGGGCTCGTTTCCGCGGTGACGCTCCCCAGCGGCGGCACCAGCGACTTCGGTCCGGAGATGCTGCATGCGGCGGCCCAGGGCGAGCCCTATGCCTGCTTCGTGCGCGAGGACACCACCATTCCCTTCATGGCCATGCCCGACGCGGTGGAGGGTCTGTTGAAGCTGAGTCGCGCGTCGCGCGAGGAGTTGAAGCACTCGGTCTACAACATCACCGCCTTCAGTCTCACCGCCGGCGAATTCGCGGAGAAGGTGCGCGAGCACTTCCCCGAGGCGAAGATCGAGTTTGCGCCCGATCTGAAACGACAGGCGATCGTCGATTCGTGGCCGATGGACACCGATGACACTGCCGCTCGGAAGGACTGGGGCTTCGCGCCGCGCTACGACCTGGACAGCGCCTTCACCGAGTACCTCGTCCCGGCGATCCGCCGCCGCTACGCCGGATGAACCTCCGGGGTCACGCCCCCGGCTCCCCGTCACCTTCCAGGAGGATTCCCCCATGAGCGACCGCCCCTTCGAGCAACTGGAGCCTGCGCTTCTCTGGAAACACTTCGAGGCATTCACCACGATGCGTCGCCCTTCGGGCGAGGAAGGGGCGGTGATCGAGTACGTGCGACGGTGGGCGAAGGAGCATGCGTTCGAAGTCATCCAGGATGCGACCGGCAACCTGGTGGTGCGGGTTCCGGCCAGCGAGGGATGCGAGAAGGCAGCGCCGGTGATCCTGCAGGGGCATCTGGACATGGTCTGCGAACGCAATGCCGACAGCCCCTACGACGCGCGCGAAGGGCGATTGCACGTGGTGCGCGAGGACGATTGGATCACCGCGGAAGGGACCACGCTGGGCGCGGACAACGGCATCGGGGTCTCGGCGGGCATGGCCGTAGCCGAGGATCCCGCGGTGAAGCATCCCCCGCTCGAATTGCTGATGACCATCGACGAGGAGACCGGGATGACCGGCGCCCGCGGCCTGCAGCCGGAGAACCTGCGGGGCCGTCTCATGCTGAACCTGGATTCGGAGGATGACGACCTCGTCTTCGTCGGGTGCGCGGGGGGGATCGACACCCGCTTCCGCATGGCTTTTGAAACATCCAGTGCCCCGTCGGATCACATCTTCCTGCGGGTGTCGGTGAGCGGGCTCCTGGGTGGACACTCCGGCCTGGACATCAACCGCAACCGGCTGAACGCCATCTGCGCGTTGGCCCGGCTCTTGACCGATGCCGCGGTCGCGTGGCGTCTCGCCGCGATCGACGGGGGCAAGATGCGCAACGCGATCCCCCGCGAGGCCGCCGCGGTGGTCTCCTGTGCTCCGGGCGAAGAAGAAGCCTTTCGCCGCGCGGTGGCGGCGACCACCGCGGAATTGAAGGAACAATATGCCGGCCTGGACGACGGGTTGACGGTGGAGATCGACCGGGTGGATCGGGCCGCGGTGATGCCCGAGGAGGACGGCCGGCGCCTGGTCCGCTTCCTGCGCGCTCTGCCCAGCGGCGTCGTCGCCATGAGCCAGGACATCGAAGGGCTGGTGGAGACCTCGACCAATCTGGGCGTGGTGACGACCGAAGACCAGGTGGTGGAGGCGGTCTCGTGTTCGCGCTCCTCGGTGGGAGCGGCCCTGGAGATGGTGGTGGGCCAGCTGGACGCACTCGCCGCGCTCGCCGGGATCGAGGCGAAGGAGGAGGGGGGCTATCCCGGATGGAAGCCCAAGCTGGACTCGAAGGCGCTGAAGGTGGTCCGACAGGCTTATCTTGAGCTCTTCGAAGACGAGCCGGAGGTCACCGCCATCCACGCCGGCCTGGAATGCGGGCTCATCGGTGAGAAGGTGCCGGGCATGGACATGGTCTCCTTCGGGCCGTCGATCCGGGGGGCGCACTCCCCCGATGAACGGGTGAGCATCTCCTCGACCCGGAAGTTCTACCGGCTCTTGACGAGCGTCCTCGGGCGGCTTTGCTGAGACCGCCCGGCCGGCGGTCGTGGTCCCGCTGCTTCCTCGGGCCGAGTCGACCGGGGAGGGCCCTCTGCCGAGACGTGCGCCGTCCCCGGTTTTTCCTTGCCATTCCGAGTTATTAGCATATGCTCATATTATCCAGGAGGAGAGGATGTCCCGACCCCCGCTTCCCCGGCGGATCCCGCCCGACCTGAAGGCCGAGGTCTTCAAGCCCCAGGGAGTGGCCCTGTCCGAGCTGGAAAGGGTGGAGCTGACCCTGGACGGTCTCGAAGCGCTGCGCCTGGCCGACCTGGAGGGTCTGTACCAGGAGGAAGCGGCCCGGCGCATGGGGGTTTCGCGGGCCACTTTCGCACGCATTGTGGGCGAGGCGCGCCGCGCGGTGGCCGAAGCACTGCTGGGGGGAAAGGCGCTGGTGGTGCAGGGGGGCAGCGTCGTGCGTCGCGGCCGGCGAGGTGGACCCTGTCCGGTGCATGGGGGACGCCGCCGTCGCGGCCGGGAATGCCACTGTCAGGATCCCGAAGCATGAATCCCAGGAGTCCAGGAGAAGAGTCCATGAAGGAAGAAAAGCGACAGACCGTGGCCGTGGCGGCCAGTGACACTCTGGGGCTGAAGGGTTGGGTGAGCCCCCACTTCGGCCACTGCCGGAGCTGGGTCTTCGTCGAGGTGGAAGACGGCAGGATCGTCTCCTCGCGGACCCTCTCCAATCCCTACGAACACCGACATCACTGTTCCAGCGTGAGCGAATTCCTTGCCGAACAAGGAGCCCAGGTCGTGATCTCCGGTGGCCTGGGACGGCGTGCGCACGGATACCTGGTGCAGAAGGGAATCGAGCTGGCGACCGGCTACTGGGGAACGGTCGAGGAGAGCGTTCGTTCCTGGATGCGGGGGGAGCGGCCCGTCGCGGCGATCTGCGACCACCACGGGGAGCGGCATCGCCATTGAAACGGCGGGACGATCCGATCTCCCAGGCCGCCTTGGTCCACGGATCGTTCAGATCCGCTGGTAGCTCCAGGAGAGGGGGCATTCGCCGTCGTAGGGCATGTAGCCGTGGAAGACGCGCGGATCGCCGTCGAAGACCAGGGGCAGGAAGTGGCGGTCGCCTTCCCACATCGGCAGCTCGTCGAGGCGGTCGATGGGCTGCCAGTGCAAGGGGCCTTCCTCGTTCTGCTCGAAGGGTTCGCCCTCGAATTCCTCGATGAGGAAGATGAAGCCGAGCCAGTCCTCTCCCTTGGGGCCGAAACCGGTCCAGTTGATCGTGCCCCGCAGCCGCATCCGCTTCACCGTGAGGCCGGTCTCCTCGAGGATCTCCCGCTGCATGCAGGTGACCACGTCCTCCTCGGGCAGCATCTTGCCTCCGACCCCGTTGAACATGCCCAGCTGGTCGTCGTCCTGGCGGAAGGAACGGTGCACCAGCAGGGTCTTGCGGCCATCGGGGGAGAGGATGTAGCCGAGGGTGCCGACGATGGGGGTGTAGGGCATGGGAACTCTCCTGGGCTGGCCGGATGCCGGGGGCCGCAAGCGTACGACCAAGGGGCTCGCGTGCTCGATGTCCTGCACGGCCGGAGGAAACGCGCCCCGCGCTGAAGCCTACGGCGGAGGTCCCTGGCGGTCAACGGGGGCTGGCGGAGGCCGGGTGAAGGCCTTCCTTGGGAGGGGATCGGCTCGGGTGTAACCTTCGTGGGCGCCGGCCGTACATCCATCGTAGTCTTCTGGCGAACTTTCCGACCTGCCGCTGCGTCCATTCCCAGGGAAGCACCGGTTCTTCTTCCGGGAGGCATTCGTGTCCCAAGCGTTTCTCCACCCGGCGCGCGTGGCCGCGCTCGTGGTCCTGTTGGCGATTCCCCTCTCCGCCTGCGGGCGTGGCAAGGCGCCGAAAGGCGGCCCGGGATCGGCCGATCCCCCCACGGCCGCCGACTCCACCGCGGCGACTTCCGCCATTCCGGTCGAGGTGGTCCGCCTGAGCCGCGGGCCGATGGAGTCGATCCTCCGCTCGTCGGCCAACCTCGAGGCCGAGAGCCGGATCCAGGTGGTCAGCGAAGCGGCGCGCCGGGTGCGCGAGATCCTCTTCGAAGAAGGCGACCCGGTCCAGAAGGGCCAGCTCCTCTTGCGCCTGCAGAACGACGAGCAGAAGAGCGCGGTGGAGAAGGCCCGGGCCCGGCTCGAGCATTCCCGCCTGGAGGTCAAGCGCCAGGAAGAACTGCAGAAGAAGGGCCTGACCACCGAACAGGCGCTCATCGACGCGCGCTACAACTTCGAGCAGGATCGTCTGTCGCTGGAAGACGCCCAGCGCTCCCTGTCCTATACCGAGGTGCGCGCGCCGATCTCCGGAACGGTCACCCAGCGCCTGGTCAGCGTGGGCGACAACGTCACGGTGGGCCAGCCCTTGCTCGAGATCATCGACTTCAGCTCGATGGTGGCCCGGATCTACCTGCCCGAGAAGAACCTGCCCCGGCTGAAGGTCGGTCAGAAGGCCCGGATCGTCGCCAAGGCGGTGCGGGAAGAGCCCTACGAGGGCAGGGTGCTGCGCATCTCCCCGGTGGTGGACGCGGCGAGCGGGACGGTGAAGGTGACGGTCAAGGTGGGTGATCAGCCCGGCCTGAGGCCCGGCCTCTTCGTCAACGTGGCCCTGGTCACCGCGGTGAACCACGAGGCGCTGCGTCTGCCCAAGCGGGCCCTGATCTACGACAACGACCAGATCTTCGCTTTCCGGCTGTTGCCCGATCACACCGTCGAGAAGCTGCGGGTGGTGGTGGGATTGAGCGGCAAGGATCACGTGGAGCCGCTCACCTCCTTCGCCGAGGGGGACAGCGTGGTGGTCGCGGGCCAGGCCGCGCTGAAGAACCACTCGAAGGTCCGGGTGGTCCGCGGCGCCACCGGCGCAGATACCGAGGATGCCCCGGCCGACGATTCCACGGAATCGACCGGCCCCCGCGCCGCCCCCAATGGGGCCCGTCAGCCGTGAAGCGCCCCGGGGTTCCCGCCGAAGAGCCGCGTTCCTTCGTGACCGACCGGCCGGTGGCGGTGTTGATGCTCTTCATCGCGGCGGTGGTCTTCGGCTGGTTCTCGTATCAGCGCCTGCCGCTGACCCTGATGCCCGAACTCTCCTACCCGACCCTCACCGTCCGCACCGAGTATCCCGGCGCTGCGCCGGAGGAGGTGGAGAACGACATCTCCCGACCGATCGAGGAAGCCCTCGGGGTCATCGGTGGTCTCCGCAAGATCAGCAGCGTCAGCCGCGCCGAGCTGAGCGACGTGGTGCTCGAGTTCTCGTGGGACACGAAGATCAGCGATGCCACCCAGTCGGTGCTTGAGCGCCTCGACCTGGTCTTCTTGCCCAAGGAGGCCCGGCGCCCGATCATCCTCCACTTCGATCCCTCCCTGGACCCGATCATGGAATTGAGCCTGTCCGGAGAGGGGCAGCGCTTTGCCGGCAAGGAAGGGTTGCGCCGCTTGCGCCGCATCGCCGACCTCTACGTGAAGCGCGTGCTGGAACCCATCAAGGGCGTCGCCGCCGTGAAGGTGAAGGGAGGCCTCCAGGAGGAGATCCAGGTCCTGCTGGACGAGGGCGCTCTGCGGCGCACCGGCATCTCCATCCAGCAGGTGATCGACCGGCTCGCCCAGGAGAACATCAATGTGGCCGGGGGGACCATCCAGGAGGGCCGCATCGAGTATCTCGTGCGCACGGTGAACGAGTACCGGGATCTCCAGCAGATCGAGGAGACCATCGTTGCCGAGGTCGACGGCCGGTCGGTGCGGGTGCAGGACCTCGGAAGGGTCGCGTTCTCCAACAAGGATCGGGAGATCGCCACCCACACCGACGGCAGCGAAAGCGTCCAGATCGAGATCTACAAGGAAGCCGACGCGAATATCGTGGCGCTGGCCCGGCGGGTGAAGGCCCGGGTGGGACGACTCGATCTGGCCGCCGAGCGGAAGCGGCAGGCGCGTCTGAGCGGTGGCGGCGCCCTCGAGGCCGGTCGAGAGGGGGGACGCCGGGGGCGGGCAAAAGGCCGGCAGGGTGGGGAGTCGGTGACCCTGGCCCAACAACTCTACCGGGATGAGGGCGCGGTGCTGAAGGTGGTGGCCGACCGCTCGGTGTTCATCGAGAGTTCCATTCGCGAGGTGCGCAACACCGCCGTCCTGGGAGGATTGCTGGCGGTCCTGGTCCTCTACCTCTTCCTGAAGGAATTCCGGAGCACTGCCATCATCGCCGCCAGCATTCCCATCTCCTTGCTGGTGACCTTCGCGCCGATGCACCTGCTCGGCGTCTCCCTGAACATCATGTCCCTGGGAGGTCTGGCCCTGGGCATCGGGATGCTGGTCGACTCGTCGATCGTGGTGCTCGAGTCGGTACACCGCTGCCGCCAGGAGGGAGACGGCCTGGTTCCCGCCGCGGTGCGAGGCACGAAGGAGGTGCGCGCGGCAGTGTGGGCCTCGACCCTCACCTCGATCGCGGTCTTCTTTCCCATGGTGTTCGTGGAGGGAGTGGCCGGTCAGGCCTTCGGCGATCTCGGCCTGGCGGTGGTGTGTTCGCTCCTGGCCTCGGCCGCAGTGGCCCTGTACCTCATTCCCATGCTGGCCAGTCGCCAGGGGGTGGAAGGTGACGATGGCGATGCGAGAAGCTTCTCGTGGCGGCGCTTCGCCAGCGTGGAGGCCTTTCTCCGGGGGTTCCGCACCGCGAGCCGCCGGCGCCGCTTCTGGCTGATGGTCACGGTGCTTCCCGTCTTGTACCTGCTGATCCGCCTGGTGGTGGGACTTCTCCTGGAGATCGTGGGCAAGATCCTGCTGCTGGGATTCGGAGCCGTTTCGTGGCTGCTCTTGAGGGTGCTCTGGCCCTTGCTCACCCGGCTCCTGCGCTTTTTCTTCCTTCCCCTGCGGGCGGTCAGCGACACCTTCCTGGGTTTCCTGCAACGCTCCTATCCTTCGGTCCTGCGATGGGCGCTCGGCCACCAGGGTTGGATGATCGCGCTCGTGCTGCTGACGATGAGTGCCACGGTCTGGATTGCGCGCTCCCTGGACAGTGAACTCCTTCCCGAGGTGCACCAGGGGGAGTTCACGGTGGAGGTCGCCCTTCCGGTGGGAACGCCCCTGGAGGAGACCCAGGCCCGGCTCGGGCCCATCGAGAGGGCGATCCTCGCGGAGAAGGAACACATCGAATCGCTGATCGTCACCTACGGCTACGATCCGACGCAATCGGAGCGATCGGACGAGGGAGAGCACACCGCGCGGTTCAAGGTCCTGCTGCGGAAGTCGTCGCGGGGGGTCGAGACCGAGGAAGAGGTCATCCGGCGGATCCGCCGGCGTTTTGCCGACCTGCCCGACGTCGCCTCGCAGGTGACCCGTCCGGTCCTCTTCTCTTCGCACACCCCCATCGAAGTGGAGATCCAGGGCGACGACCTGGGCGAACTGAAACGGCTCAGCGACCGCGCCCTCGCGGTGATGGAGACCCTGCCCGCGCTGGCCGACGTGAAGGCCAGCCTCCAGTCGGGCGCTCCGGAGATCCAGGTGATCTACGATCGGGAGAGGCTCTCCCAGTATGGATTGAACATCTTCAACGTCGCGAAGATCGTGCGCGACAAGGTGCAGGGATACGAGGCCACCCGCTTCAACATGCTCGACCGGCGGGTTCCCATCCTGGTGCGACTCGACGAGCAGGAACGGGAGACCGTGGAAGACGTGGAGTTGCTCCACGTCAACCCGAAGGGCCAGCGGCCGATCACCCTGGGGGCGGTGGCCGACGTGGTGGTCGGGGAAGGGCCCAGCGAAGTGCGGAGGATCGATGGACGGCGGGTGGCCCTCTTGCGCGCCAATCTGGGCGAGGGGTCGCTGAGCCACGCGGTGGATGTCCTGCGGGAGCGGTTGGACTCGGAAATCGATTGGCCCGCCGGCACCGGATTCTTCATCAGCGGCCAGAACGAGGAGTGGGAACGCAGCAAGGGAAGCCTCTACCTGGCGCTGGCCCTGTCGATCTTCCTCGTGTACGTGATCATGGCCATCCAGTTCGAATCGCTGCTGCATCCGTTGGAGATCATGTTCACCATTCCCCTGGCCTTCGTGGGCACGGTGGTGGCGCTGAAGCTCCTGGGGATCGCCCTGTCGGTGGTGGTCTTTTTGGGAATGATCATGCTGGCCGGGATCGTCGTGAACAACGCCATCGTGCTGGTCGACTACGTGAACCAGCTTCGCCGGAGAGGTCTGCCCCGTGACGAGGCCATCGTGCAGGCCGGCAGCGTGCGGCTGCGTCCCATCCTGATGACCACCACCACCACGGTGCTGGGACTCTTGCCGATGGCCCTGGGGATGGGCGACGGGGCGGAGATCCGCACCCCGATGGCCATCTCGGTGATCGCGGGCCTCTTGTCCTCGACCTTCCTGACCCTGCTGGTGATTCCCAGCCTGTACGCGAGTTTCGATCGCCTGGTGGTCCGGCTGCGGGGCGGCGCGCCGGGAGGTCGCGGCTGATGGAGCCCATCGATCGGTCTCTGGGCGCGTCCGACGGTGCCACCGCGGAACCGCGCGGCGACCGGCCCGAGCCGCCGGCCGAGAAGGACTCGCGGGGTATCGCCCGACCCCACCAGGGCCCGCGTCTTCCCCGCTTCTCCCTGCAGCGGCCGGTCACCGTACTGGTTTTGTTGGTGACCGTGCTGGTGGTGGGGGCGGTGGCGACCCTCGGCATCCCGGTCGAGTTGATCCCGCGCGGGTTCACCAATCCCTCGCTCACCGTCTTCGTTCCCTGGCGGGATGCGCCACCCCGGGAAGTCCTGGAGAAGATCACCAAGCCGCTCGAAGAGGAATTCGCCACCCTGAAGGGACTCGATGGGGTCAACTCGCGTTCAGCGGTGGGACGCTCGCGGGTGTTCCTGCGCTTCAAGCAGGACACCGACATGGACCTGGCCTACCGCGAGGTCCGCGACCGGGTCCAGAGGGCGCGCCGCATCTTTCCCGACGACGCGGACAAGGTCTACATCTTCAAGCATGACGCCGCGGGAATCCCGGTCTACGTGATCGGCGTCGCGGTCGATAGCTCGGTGACCGATGTCTACAATCTCATCGAGAAGGCGATCGTTCTTCCCCTGGAGCGGACCGACGGCGTGGCCAACGTCGAGGTGCAGGGGCTCGAGGAGAAGGAGATCCTCATCGAGCTCGACCGGGACCGTACCGAGGCGAGCGGACTGAACATCTACCAACTGGCGCAGGAGCTGGGCGGCGATTCGTTCACCATGGCCAGCGGCAAGGTGAAGGAGGGGGGCAAGAAGCTGCTGTTGCGCTCGGTGGCGCGCTACCACTCGCTGGAGGAATTGAAGGAGCGTCCGGTGGCCCCGGGCATTCGTCTGCAGGACATTGCCACCATCAGGTACGAAGAGCCCGAGAAGAGGTATCGGGTCCGGGCGATGAGCCTTCCCGCCTATGCGCTGGTGGTCTTCAAGGAGGGCGAGGCCAACGCGCGCGAGGTCTGCCGCAAGATCAACTCGGTCTACGCCGGGCTCGAGAACGACCCCAGGCTGTCCGGGGTGCAGTTCCTCAAGATCTTCGACCAGGGTGATGTGATCGATGAAAGCCTCCATACCCTGTTGCAGAGCGGAGCCATCGGAGGTCTCAGCGCCGCCCTGGTGCTGTTCTTCTTCCTGCGTCGCTTCCGGGTGACCCTCATCGTCAGCATGGCGATTCCCCTCAGTCTGTTGGTCTCCCTGACGGTCATGTATTTCTCGGCCCAGACGGTGAACATCATCTCGATGCTGGCCCTGATGGTGAGTGTCGGCCTGTTGGTGGACAACTCCGTCGTGGTCGCCGAGAACATCGACCGCATGTACAAGACCGGTCTGTCGCGGCGGGAAGCCGCGATCGAAGGCGCCGGGGAGATCGGCATCGCGATCACCATGTCCACCTTGACCACCGTGGTGGTCTTCCTCCCGGTCGCGCTGGTGGAAGGGCCCGGGCAGTTCTTCCTGCTGCGGATGGCCATCCCGATCTGCGTGGCTCTCTTGTCTTCGCTCCTGGTGGCCCTGGTGGCCATCCCCCTGGGCGCCTACCTGACCCTGCCGGCGCGCCGATCGGATGGGAGGGCGGTGGTGCAAACCGCGTCCGGTTGGCTTCGCCGGGTCCTGGGGGTCGCCTACGAGCGCAGCTTCGGCCGGTTGAATCGCTTCTACAACCGGATGCTGGCGCGAACCCTCGCCTCACGCCTGGACCTCGTCCTGCTGCTGGTGGCGACCTTCGCGGTGACCATGGGGGTGATGAAGGCGAGGAACCTGCGTTTCGTCGAGGTGCAGGAGAACCAGAAGAACGGCTTCGAGATCGATGTCCGGATGCCCGCTTCGACCACCCTGGAGGAAACCGAGGCCTGGTTCCTGAAGGCGGAGAAGGTGGTGCAGGAGCACCAGAAGGAACTGGGCCTGGAGGGATGGTTCCTCTTCCACCTCAAGACCAGCGGATCATTGCAAGGTTGGTTCACCACCCCGCGCAGTTCCGACCTCACCGCACGGGAGGTCACCGAGCGGGTCGTCGAGCTGCTGCCGAAGAAGCCCGGGATGAAGTTGCACACCGGCGAGGAGTCGGACGTGAACGAAGAGCGGAGCGAGGGGGTCTTCCACATCGCGCTCACCGGGGACAATGTCGAGCAGCTCGACGCGGTGGGCAAGCGACTGGAAGAGGTCTTCGTGCAGGTGCCCGGGGTGCTGGGGATGCGGCAGGGTTCACAGGAGGTGCCCAACGAGCTGGGACTGGTGATCGATCGTGACCGCGCCCAGCGTTTCGGGGTGAACCCGGCGGTGGTGGCCGGGGTGGTGGGTTACGCCCTGCGGGGGCAAAGCCTTCCCAAGTACCGCGCCGAGGGGAAGGAGATCCCCGTCCGCGTGCGTTTCCAGAAGAAGGACCGCAGCGATCTGGACCGCCTGAAGAGTTTTCTCGTCCCGACCGGCAGCGGAGGGATCCTGCCCCTGTCGGCCCTGACCGAGGTCGAGATGCTGGAAAGCCCCAACGTGATCGTGCGCCGGGACAAGCGGATCACCCATACCATCACCCTCGACCTGAAGGAGGGACAGGAAGAGGCGACACGACGACGCCTGACGGCGCTCATGGCGCGGATCGACCTGCCCGAGGGGGTGTCCTTCTCGCGCTCGGCCTCCCACCAGCAGTTGAACGAGGATCTCCAGGGGCTGATCCTGGCCCTGTTGATCTCCATCGTGTTCATCTACCTGCTCATGGGCCTCTTGTTCGAGAGCTTCATCCTGCCCCTGTCGATCATCCTGACCATTCCGCTGGCCAGCCTGGGGGTGATCTGGATCCACCTCGTCGCGGGAATGAACATCGACTTCCTCGGTGCAGTCGGGGTGATCCTGCTGGTCGGGGTGGTAGTGAACAACGGCATCGTTCTGATCGACTACGTCAACCGCCTGCGGGCGCAGGGAAAAAAGCGCCGCGAGGCCATCCTCCTCGCGGCGCAACGCCGTTTCCGGCCGATCATGATGACCGCTCTGACCACGGTCGTGGGGATGGTGCCCCTGGCGTTTTCCGGGCGGATGCAGTCCGGTCTGTCCTACACCAGCTTTTCGCTCACCCTCATCGGTGGCATGACCACCGCCACCCTCTTGACCCTGCTCGTGGTGCCGGTGTTCTACACCTTCTTCGACGATCTCCGCGGAGTGGTCGAAGGCACCTTCCAGAGAGCGCGGGGCAAGGCCCCCGGGCGCGGGGTTCCCGGAAATCCGCCCGCCTGAGGCTTCACCTGGAGCCGTCCGTCCAGGGCCGTCCGTAACCCGACTTGATCGCGCCCCAGCTGTTCTCCTCGTTCTTCACCCCGAAGCAATCGGTGTCGTTGAAGTCGTAGACTCCATCGCCGTCGTTGTCCAGGCCCTTCCCGTTCCCGGAATAGTCCTCTCCGCCATTGGCCCGGCCGATGGCGCAGGGTTGGCTGAGGTTGACGTCGGTGCGGCTGTAGTAGGGGGGCAGGGTGTTCTCCGGGGGTGGAGTCGGGTCGCTGGGATGGCAGGTGATGCACTGCAAGCCGTTGTTGTCGGTGCGGCCGGCGTGGCTGAGACGCAGGCCGGGGCCCATGTGGCAGCCATTGCAGCCGTGGTTGGGATCGGCCGCGCTGGTGTTGGTCTTCGGGCTGGCAAAGCCCGGCCCGTGACAGAGGTTGCAGTTGTTGGTCATCTGCGACCCGCCCACGTGCATGCTGTGCAGGGGATTGCCCGGACCGCCGACAAACCCGCCATGGCATTGCACGCAGCCATTGTCGGGATTGGACGGATGGTAGCTCTGGTAGGCGCTGGCCGGGGCTGCCATCAGCAACAGGACGGCGATCGTCGCGATGGCCGGCAAGACGCCATTTCGCATCATGCGCAAGGTTTTCATCTTTCGGTCATCCTTTGGTGGAAGGGATCCATGGGACATCCGCGTGGATCCAGCATGCTTGGCCGAGAGGCATCCGGCCAGACCTTTCCGAACCGGTCTGCCCGTCAGTCCATCCGTCCCAAACGATTTTCGGGCCGGATCCTCCTGATATAGATGGTCATCTGGGTTCCCCGGTCAAGTCTTGAAGCCGAAAGCCCGGTTTTGCCCCTTCCGGGCGAGGACGACGCCCAGGGCGACCCCGGCGCCGAGCGAGAGGGCGTCGGTGAGGTCGGCGGTTCGCCCTTCCACAAAGAGCTGACCGCTTTCGAGGACGATTCCCAGCAGGAACCCCGCGAGCCCGGCGGCCGCCGGGCCCACCCCGGTCGCCGCTCCCGCGTCCGGGGTCCTCCCGGAGTCGGTGCGCGGTCCGGAAGGAGTTGTGGGTGACGGCCTCCACAGCGCCCAGAAGAGTCCCAGGGGAACTCCCATGCCCACTTCCCGGATCAGATCGGTGACCGCGGCCGGGCCCAGGCGCTGGAAATAGGGGAGGAAGGGAAGCCAGTGGCGCCACTGCGTCCCGATCGCAGTGGGCCGCGCGAAGGCGAAGGGCGCCCAGCGGTCGAGTACGAGCACCCCGATCCACGCGAGCATCGCCGCGAGCAGGGCGCGCGAAGGTCGCGACGACCGGACGAACACGAGGGCGCCGAGAAGGCCTCCGCCACCGGCCAGGACCACCACGGTGAGGTCGGTCCCGCGGGAGACCACGAGCATTTGTTCCAGCTCGACTCCCAGGGCGACGAAGGCGGTGAGCAGGGTGGAACGCCAAAGGACCACGAGGAGGCGAAGTCCCCGCACTGGGGTGGGGTCCGTTGTGCGCCGGAGCGCCCAGGCGAAGAATCCCCCCAGTACCGAGAAGCGCAGGAGATCGGCGACCCAGGCCGCCGGCCGCGGAGGAACCGGACGGCCGATGAAGTCTGTGGGTGCGAAGGGAACCAGGCGGCAGGCCTTCACCGCGCGCTTGAGATCGTCCACGTCGAGGCTGAGATCCAGCGGCAGCAGTCCGGAGCCCCACCAGAGGGCGACCACCCCCACGGCCAAGGCCGCTTTGGGGTGCTCGCGCGCCGCACGTTCCAGGGGAGGAAGGAGGACACCGATTCCCCGGGAGAACCACCAGGCGCCGACCGCGGCGCCGGCCATCGCCCCCAGGGTGTTGGTGAAGAGGTCGTTGGTGGAGGTGGTACGCAAGGGGGACCACAACTGGAGGGTTTCCACCGCCGCGCTCAGGAAGATCCCGGTGGCTGCGGCGAAAAGGAAGGGGCCGAGCGGGCCGCGGTCTCGCCGGCGGTAGGCGGCGAAGGCCACCAGCCCCAACGGCAAAAAGAGCACGAAGTTGCTGAACACGTCGGTCCGGCTGAGGCGGCCTCCCTCGGGATTGCGCAGGGGGTGCCACTGGGCGTCGTGCCAACCCTGGGCCGCAGTCGCGCGATCGAAGCGGAAGTCGAAGGGGATGGTGGTGCCGTAGACGATGAACAGGGCCCAGAGCACCAGGAGCAGGAGAGCAGCAGAAGGCTTTCGCATGGCATCACCTCTCACCGGGCCCCAGAACACTTCGAAACCGGCTCACCCAAGTCATGTGCGAGGACGAGCCGAGCCGGCAGCGACCTGGGCGGCCCGCTTCGACGCATCCTAGGCCTTCGACGGCTCCTCGAGGAAGTAGTTGAAGTCGGTCGCCTCCTCCGCGTGCAGCAGATCGCACACGTGGGCCGGGCTCCTGGCGTTGAAGAGTTGCTGGCGGACATTCGGATCGAAGCCGATCGCCCGGGCCAGCGCGGCCACCACCTCCAGGTGGCGGTCGCGTCGGCTCTTCGGCGTGGCCAACAGGACCATGCAGTGGATCGGCTCTCCGTCCGGCGTCTGGAAATCGAGGCCTTCCCGGCTGATGCCCATCACTCCCAGGATCTCGTCACCCTCTTCGAGCTCCCCGTGCGGGATGGACAAGCCCTGTCCCACGCAGGTGGAGATCTCCTCTTCCCGTTCCAGGACGTTCTGCAGGAAACGGTCGCGGTCGATCTTCAGGCGGGTGGTCGACAGGAGGTGGTCGACCAGGCGCGTGATGGCCTCCTCCTTGTTCCTGGCCTTCAGGTCGACGAGGATGTGCTCCTCGTGGATGAAATCGATGAGACGTGCGCGATCCATTCCGGCTTCTCCAGAGCGCTGCAACGCGATACGGGTGAGGATGGGGCCGATGACCTCATTCAGCATGACCGAGGTCAGACCCACCGCGAGGAAGAGCGAACTGATGGATTCCAGGGCGGGATCCTCCTGCACCAACAGGACCAGACCGACCGCCACCCCGGCCTGGGGCACCAGGGCCAGACCGAGGTTCCTCCGCACATTCTCCGGGGCGTGGGCCAGGCGCATGGCGAGGTTGCCGGCGAGGATCTTCCCCACCAGGCGGGCGACGATCACGACCGCGACCAAAAGACCGGCGGGCTTGAGATAGCCGAAGTCGAGTTCCATGCCGGCCACGGTGAAGAAGATGGCGAAGATGGCGCTCTCGAAGTTGGCGAAGACGGTGTGCCCGATCTCGTCCTTGTCCGGGGTGAAGTTGGCCAGGGCCATCCCCAGGAAGAGGCAGGCCAACAGGGAAGAGACCCCGACGTAGTCGGCCAGGCCGGCGGTGAAGAGGATGGCGGCCATCGAGGCGGTGGCGAGCTGGTCGCTGCGCACGAGCTTGCGGGTGGCCAGGATCAACAGGGCGCCGGCGGCGAATCCGAGGGCGATTCCCATTCCGAGCTGGAGGAAGGGGTTGACCAGGACGCGGTGGAGCCCCGGCGCGTCCTCACCGGCGCCGCTGACCCTCGAGGCGGTGCGCGCCATCTCGAAGATGGCGATGCAGGCGATGTTGTTCAGCGCGACCGCAGCCATCAGGGTGTTCACGAAGATGCCCCGGGCCCGGGCTTCCTTGACCAGCGCCACGATGGTGGCCGGAGCGGTGGAGATGGCCATCGCAGACAGCAGGAACGCGAAATCCCAGGAGACGTCGGCCACCAGGAACACCGCGACGAAGACCAACAGGGGAGTCAGGGTGGCTTCCAGCAGCAGCAGCCAGACGAGCCGTCGCCGGGCGTGGCGCAGCTTCTTCAGGTTGAGATGGTTGCCGACGGCGACCGCGATCAGGCCCAGGGCGAAGTAGGTGATGGGATGGAGGCTGTGGATGGCCTCGATGCCGGCGACGTTGAGGACCGCCGGACCCAGCACGATGCCGGCGAAGATCTGGCCGGTGACCGTGGGCAGGTGGATCCGCCGGGCGAGCTGCCCGGACAAGACCCCGGCCACGAGGATGATGGCGAGGGTGAGCAGGGGGTAGGCGTTCGTCAGCATCGATGGTCTTCCCGGTACGCTTCCTCTGTGGTTCGTCGATGCGCCAAGATCGGAACGGGAACTCCTGGCGGCTTCGCCGGCGGCTGCGTGCCGACGCGAGCTACCAGCGCAACAAGACCGAACCCCAGGTGAACCCGCTGCCGAAAGCCGACAGCACCACCAGCATTCCCTTCTTGAGCACTCCCTGCTTCACCGCCTCGTCCATGCCGATGGGCAAGGTTGCCGCGGTGGTGTTGGCGTACTCCTGGATGGTGTTGAAGATTCTCTCCGACGGCACCTTCAGGGCCTCACCCACCGACTCGATGATGCGCAGGTTGGCCTGGTGGAAGAGGAAGAGGTCGATGTCGTCCACGCTGAGGCCGTTGGCCTGGACGGCTTCGATCACCGATTCGGGCATCCTCTTGACCGCGTGGACGTACACGCGGCGGCCGTCCATCCGGGGAAAGAACTCGCCGTTCTCGACCTCGTCCCGGGTGATCCAGTGCGGCCCGTTGGCCATGCCGGGAGTCTTGGTCCAGAGCGTCTGGGCGTAACGGCCGTCGGCGTGCAGATGCGAGCTGAGCACGCACGATTCGCGCAAGGGGTCGTCGACCTCGCAGGCCTCCATCACCACCGCGCCGGCGCCATCTCCGAAAAGCACACCCACGTCGCGTCCCCGCGGGGTCTTGTCCAAGCCCTTCGAGTGCAGCTCGGCGCCGACCACGAGGATCCTCTTGTACATGCCGGTCCGGATGTACTGATCGGCGATCGAGACGCCATAGATGAACCCGGTGCACTGCTGGCGGATGTCCAGGGACGGGGTGCCGGGCAATTCGAGCTTGGCCTGCAGGAAACATCCGGTTCCGGGGAAGTTGTGGTCGGGGCTCAAGGTGGCCAGGACGATCAGGTCGATCGATTCCTTCTCGACGCCGGCATGTTCGAGCGCGCGCAGCGAGGCCTGTCGGGCGAGGTCGCTGGTTCCGGTGTCCGCGTCGGCCCAATGGCGCCGTTCGATGCCGGTGCGCTGGCGGATCCATTCGTCGCTGGTGTCCATCATCTCCTCGAGGTCGTCGTTGGTGACGACATGGGGAGGCGCGTAGGATCCGACGCCGATGATTCGCGATCGCAACATGGTCTAGTTCTCCTTGTGGAGTTCCACCCGCAAGGTGGCAGGGTCGATGGACAGGGTGGTCTCGCCCGAGAGCAGTTGGACCAGGCAGCGCCCCGCCAGTTCCCACCGCCACCCGCTGAGGATCTTCAGGTGGTCGCCGGGTTCGAGGGTCTTTCCCGCGGCGTGCTGGTCCCGGAGGTACCGGACCAGGCGCACCAGGTCCTTCTTGGTGGCGACGTGGCTGGTGGCGATCTCCGCCTGCCGGGTGAGTTTGCGCAAAAGCACCGCCAGCAGATCGGCGGTCACGTTCAGCTCGGGATCATTCTCGGGGATCGGGGGCAGGGTGGGCCAGCTCTCGCGGGGCGTCTGCAATCCGATGCGGACCGCTTCGACGATCTCCTCTCCGCTGCGGGCGATTTCCCGGGGATGGAGGCGACGCAGCGCGTTCAACTCGTCGGCACGGCGAGGCCGGCGCCGGGCGATCTCGACCAGCATCTCGTCGGAGACCACGCGCCCCCGGGGAAGGTTCCGCCGGGCCGCGGTGCGTTCCCGCCAGTCGGCCAGCTCACGCAGGATGGCCAGGCCCTGCCGGTCGAGGGAACGGTGGCGGGAGACCCGCAGCCAAAGCCGTCGATGGTCGAGTTCGTAGTTCTCCAGGGTCTCGAAGTAGGCCAGTTCTTCCTTCAACCAGTCGAGCCGCCCCTTTTCCCGGAGGCGGGCGGTCAACTTCTCCCGCAGGGGATGGAGATGGATCACATCGTCCAGGGCGTAGCGAAGCTGGGATTCCTTCAGGGGACGCTGACCCCAGTCGGTGATCCGTTCCTTTTTCTTCAGCCGGACATCGAGGACTCGGCGCACCAGGTCGCCGTAGCCCGGCTGTTCACCCATGCCCACCAGCGCCGCGGCCACCTGGGTGTCGAAGAGGTTGCGGGGCAGGCGGTGGGTCTTGTCGTAGAAGATCTCCATGTCCTGGCCCGCGGCGTGGAGGATGGTGACCACCGACGCGTCGGCGATGAGATCCCACAGGGGGGAGAGGTCGTCCAGGGCGAGGGGGTCGATGACCACCGCTTCCTCGGGCGTGGCGGCCTGGATGAGCTGCAGGATGGGCTTGTAGGTGCGCTCCCGTTCGAACTCGGTGTCCAGGGCCAGGCTGCCGCTTTCGCGGGCGCGGCGGCAGAAAGCCTCGAGGTCGCCGATGCGGGTCAGGGTGGGGATTTCCGGGGCCAAATCGCCGTCCTGGGTTGAAAGAAGAGGGTCTTCCGCCCCGCGCCGCGGGAGCGCTTCCGCTGCAGGCTGCAGGAGGTCGATCGGCCTTGGACCGCCGGGATCTTCCGGCCTGCGTCGGATGGACCATTCCCCGCTGACGGGAGGTCTGGTGAAGACTACACTCTGCCAGTCGCTTCCGCGAGGGTTTCCGAGATCCTACTGGATCCACGCGGAAGTTGGACTATTTCTTTGCCACATGGCCCTTGCACCGGGCAAGGGGCCGATCGCGACCGGGATCGCGCTTCCACCGGAAGACCACGGTCCCGGTGGGCGGGTATCCTTCTTCCGGAGAGGCAGGTCGGAGATGGGCAGGCTCAAGCGGGTTGGCATCCTCACCGGGGGCGGCGACGTTCCCGGCCTGAACGCCACCATCAAGACGGTGGCCAGTCGCTGTCACGAAGACGGGATCGAACTCATCGGCATCCGCCGGGGCTGGCAGGGGGTCGTCGACCTCGAACCGGACGACGATTCGAAGGACGAGGAGGTGCTGGTGCGCCTCGGCCCCGAGATCGTACGGACCATCGATCGCACCGGCGGAACCATCCTGCACAGCTCGCGGACCAATCCCGCGAACATGTCCGAGAAGGTCCTTCCCCCCAGCTTCGACAAGGAGAAGAATCCTCCCTCGCGTGACGGCACCTGGGACCTGAGCGAGCGGGTGCTGCAGACCCTGCAGAGGCTGGAGATCGACGCCCTGACCGTGATCGGCGGCGACGACACCCTCAGCTACGCGGCGCGGCTGGACAGCCTGGGCTGGCCGACGGTCGGGATTCCCAAGACCATGGACAACGACGTGAGCGGGACCGAGTACTGCATCGGTTTCTCGACCGCGGTCACCCGCAGCGTCGACATGATCACCCAGTTGCGCACCCCGGCGGGCAGCCACGAACGCATCGCGGTGATCGAGCTGTTCGGGCGCAACTCGGGGCAGACCGCGCTGCGGATCGGCTATCTCGCGGGCGCGGACCGGACCCTGATCTGCGAGGTGCCCTTCGACGTGGACCGGGTCTGCGAGTTCGCCATGGCCGACCAGGACGCCAATCCAAGCCACTACACCATCATCGTGGTGAGTGAAGGGGCGCACCCCATCGGGGGGCGGGTGCTGGAGACCGGAGAGCCCGACGCCTACGGGCATCGCAAGCTGGGCGGGATCGGGGTGTGGTTGAGCGAGGAGATCCGCAAGCGCACCGGCCGGGAGACCCTGACCCAAGCCCTGGGCTACCTGATGCGGGCGGGCAGTCCCGACTCCCTGGACCGGATCGTGGCCATGAACTTCGGACAGTTGGCCTACGAGCTGCTGCGCAAGGGGCGGCACGGGATGATGACCGCCCTGGTGGGCGGACGCTACGTGGCCACTCCTCTGGCCGCGGTGAACGCGGGAGCGCGGCCGGTGGACGTGGAAACCTACTACGACGCGCAGCAGTATCAACCCCGGACCCAAAGGGTCGAGGACCAGCCGATGTTCCTGACCTGAGGGTCCGGACATCGTCCCCCCGCAGGGGGTCCCACGGACCCGGTGGGCTTCCCCGAGCGGTGGGGTTCTTCACGGTGGTGTAACCATTTCCTGCCTGGAATCTCCAGAACAGGATGAGGGGCTTCCGCCCCGGGATCCGCAACCACACGGAGGGTGAGATGGAGACCTTGGAGCTTCAGGGGAATTTCCAGCTCGAGGTGATCGAGGAAAGCCGCCGGCAACCGGTGCTGGTGGACTTCTGGGCCGAGTGGTGCGGTCCGTGCCGCATGCTCGGACCGGTTCTGGAGCGCCTGGCCGCCGAGCCGGGGGCCCGCTTCAAGTTGGTGAAGCTGAACACCGAGCAGTATCCCGAGCTCGCCCGCGAGTACGCCATCCAGAGCATTCCCGCGGTGAAGCTCTTCGTGGACGGGAAGGTCGCCGCCGAGTTCGTTGGCGCCCTGCCCGAGGCGCAGATCCGCCGGTGGCTCGACGAGCACATCCCGAGCGAGGCGGACAGGCTCTACCATACCGCGGTGTCCATGCTGCGCGAGGGACGGATCGAGGAGGGTCGCACGGCGCTCGAGCGGGTGATCCGGGACGATCCCGACCACCACAAGGCGCGGGTCCTTCTCGCCGAGATGCGATTGGAGGAGGATCCTGCCGCGGTCCAGGAGCTTCTCGAGCCGATTCCTCCGGAGAGTGAGCAGGCCGACCGGGCCCGCAAGGTGTTGCGCCTGGCCCGCCAGGCCACCCTCCTGCGGCAGGAGGAACTGGCCGAAGTCGAGGGGCACACCCCCGATCCCCGGTGGGTCGAGCGCTACTTGGAAGGGAACCGGGCCCTTGCCCGGGAGGACCATCGCGAGGCCCTCAAGGCGTGGATCGAGGTCATGGAGCACGACCGCCGGCTCGACGACGACGGGGCCCGCCAGGCCTGCATCGCGTTGTTCGACCACCTGGGGCCCGATCACGAACTCACCCGCGAGTACTACAACCGCTTCAGCTCGGCACTCTTCTAGGGTCTACTCCGAGTCGTCGCCTCCCTCCGCTTCCGCCGCCCCACTCCAGAGCTCCGACATGGGAACGGTCTGGTAGCCGGTGGGCAGGGCGAAGGTCGCGTCCGGGATCTCGCGAGGGCTGAGCTGGGAGGTGTTGGGTGCTTCGTCGGCGACGCCGTGTTCGACGATCTTCACCGGCACCCCCCGGTCGAAGATGGCGAGATACTCTGGTGAACTCTCGTAGGAGGATTCTCCGGCGAAGCCGGTCTGGTCGAAGCACGAGGAGAACTTCATGAGGGCCTTGATCACTCCCTGGACTTCCTTCCGCAGCGAGGCGTCGTCGGTCGTCCAGATCTCCTCGCGGAGTTCACCGTCCTGGAGCACTTCATAGCGGGTGGTCGCAAAGCCCGCGATCTTGCCGCCCGAGCCCTTGTCGACGACCTCGCTCTCTCCGGTTTCCCCCTGCATCATCTTCTTCATCATCTCGCGTTGTTCGGGTGGGATGTCCTCGAACATCGACTCCATCATCTGGTTCATTCCTTCGCACAGCTCGTCGATGGTGCCGCTGGCAATGAGCTGGCGTCGATCGTCGATGAAATGGAGAAGATTCTTCTCGCCGTCGAAGATCAACGAGCCGTTCTCCCAGCTCGTCTTCATCTTTCCCTGGGAAATGAGGGTTTCGTCGCCGTTGCTCTCGGTGAACACCCACCCCGCGTGCGCCGAGGGCGCGAGAGCCGCGACGAGGGCGAGCAGGGACAAGAGCACGATGGTGGTGATTCGGGTTCGCATGGGGACCTCCTTGGGTCGCGCATCCGGTGGATGGCTCCGGCGTGAGCAGGTCCCATTCTAGACCCATGTCCTTGGGGGGTCCAGGGGCAGGTCGCGTCCGGGCTGCGACCAGCGACCCGGCTGCCTTCGCACCGATCGGCGAGAGGGTTGGCCGAATCCCGATCCGGCGAGAAGGATGATTCCATCGCGCGGCGAGCCCGGATCGTGCTATGATACTGCCAACGTCCCCTGCGGTGGCTCGCCTTTCTGCCGCAGTTCCCCCGACGCCATGGGTCGCCCAGCGAGAAAGACATGACAATCGAAAGTGGTTGATGGACGGCCGCGATGGCGGAGGACCTTTTTGTGGGTTCACCGTTTGAGGAGGAAACCATGCGCCGGCTGCCGCTCGTCACTCTCATCTTCCTGCTCCTCGCCTCGGCCGTGAAGGCCCAGAGCTACACCGAGACCTTCACCACCACCACCTTCAAGGACGCCGCCGCCACGACGGCGATATGGGACACCCAGACCGGATCCATCCACCTTCCGCAGGTCGGGATCGACGTGCAGGGCGGGATCTTCATGAGCTCGGCCAATCGCGTCCTGCGGATGGGAAGCACGGTGGTGGTGGCGCGCCAGGGTGCCGGCGTGGATCTGGTCGATGTCAGCAATCCCGCATCGCCGCAGACCGTGGGACACATCAGCTACGGAGGCGGTTTCCTCGACCCGGTGGTCGAGGATATCGCCCGGACGGGGAGCGTGTTGTATGTGTCGTGGAGCGATGTCGTGACCATTTTTCCGCAGGTCATCCACTACGGTGTCGACGTCTACAGCCTCGCCGACCCCGCCGCCCCGGTCTACGTGTACACGGTGTCCCTGCGCGCCGACGTCCTGTGCGTCCACGGCAATCGCCTGTACGCGGTCGATGGAAGTGGACTGTCGATCTGGGACATCACCGACGCCGCGTTTCCGGCCAGTCTGGGGACGATCGCGCTCGGCGGGACCACCACGACGGTGGACGTCTCGGGTTCAATTGCATTCGTGGGAACGAACACCTCGGGCGTGCAGGTGGTGGATGTGAAAAACGCCACCGCGCCGTCTCTGCTCACCACCTTCTCGCCGGGGGGCGCGATGTCCCATGTGACCATTGACGGATTCCTGTTGTGCGCTTCGGCGGGAAGCGTGGGCCTGCACCTGGTGGACGTGACCGATCCGTCGGCGCCCTCGTTGCTCTCGACCTTCACCACCGGTGGGAGCGTCCAACGGGCGAGTGTCGACGGGGACGTGGTGGTCCTGGGCGACGATTCGGGGCGGATCACCTTGCTGGACGTCACCGTGCCCACCGCGCCGGTCGAGGTCGCGTCCAGAATGACGGCCCAGCCGGTGCGTGACATCGAGCTCGCGGGTATGCAGATCTACATGGTGAATGATGACGGCTTCGGCGTGTACCGTGGTGCCTTGGGGTATCCGCCCCAGCGAGTTCGCACCACCTCGGTGGGCACCTTGCCGGTGACGCGGATCATTGCCGACGGCGACCGGGTGTACTTCGCCGATGGAGCCGTCCACATCTACGACAACCGGCGCACCACGCCCTTCACCGAGCTGGGGTCGTGGGGCGGCACCGGAGTGAACAGCTTCGACGTCGATGGACGCTTCCTGTATGCGGTCGATCCGGCGGGGATCTTCCATGTCCTGGACGTGTCCAACCCTGCGGCGATCACCGATATCGGAACGGTGGACACCTCGCGGGGCTCGATGGCCGACGTGGTGGCCGACGGCCAGATGGTGTGGCTGTTGTACGCGGGGACGCCATCCCCCGGAGTGTACGCGGTGGACGTGAGCCAGCCGGCGGCCCCGGTGATGGCGGGCTACTACCAGGTGCTGGGTGGGGTGAAGGACCTGGAGATCGCCGGTTCCAAGGCCTACGTGATCGCGGGTTCGGGTGGGGTGAGCATCCTCTCCATCGCCGATCCTTCGAACATCACCTTGCAGGGAAACTATTCCATGGGCAGCATCTTCGACGGGGCGCTCGCGGCCCAGGGGAAGCTCCTCTACGTCGTAGGGGGCGCGGGGCTGAACGACGAGTTCGAGGTGGTCGACGTCGGGATTCCCTCGGCGCCGGTGAAGCTGGGAGGCACCAACCCGATTCCCCCCGGAATCGCCTACCTTGGACAGCTTTCGGTGCAGGGAGGCCGGGCCTTCTTCACCGAGGGCCAGATGCTGCATATCATCGACGTGAGCGATCCCACCGCGCCGGTCCAGGTGCACGAGTACGATCCCCCGGTCTTCCACAACAGCGACGCGGTCGGGATCTCCGGGAACTTCGCCTACTTCGCCCTGCGTTTCGATCCCTTCAACAACCCCGACAGCCGGATCGAAGAAGTCCGGATCCTCGACCGTGGAGTCCTCTCCAGCGCGAACGTGGCCCAGTCGCTGAGCTTCGCCACAGTGCCCTATGATGTGGTGGCGCTGCGCTTGACCCCGACCGCGGTCGGGACGATCGACTGGACGTTCAGTGGGGACGGGGGGCTCCACTTCTACCCGCGCCAGGCCGATGGAAGCTGGGAGACCGGGCTGGGTCAACCCCAACTGGGAGGCCTTCGCTGGCAGGCGACCTTGCGGATCGAGCCGGGGCAGCCCCTTCCTGAATGTACCGATCTGGCGGTGGACTGGAGATATGCGGTGCCGTTGATCACCTCGCTGACCGACGTGCCGGATGACCAGGGTGGATGGCTCGAGCTGACCTTCCTCTCCAGCGGTTACGAACTTCTCTATCAAGTATCGCATATCGCCAGTTACGCGGTGTACCGGATGGGGTACACCGGTTGGGATTCGGTGGCCACAGTCGCCGGCAACGGGGTGGACACCCACACCGTGGTGGTCCCCACCGAGGTCGATTCCACCCTATGGGGTGGTGCGATCTATACCCGGTTCTTCGTGCGGGCGTGGGACGTGAACGGGTGGGACCATTACGACGCTCCGGAAGTGATGGCCTACTCGATCGACAATCTCGCGCCGGCCTCTCCCGGGGGAGTGAGCGTCGACTACCACATGACCACCAGCAACCGGGTCCAGTGGAACGCGGTGACCGATCCCGACCTGAGGTTGTACCGGATCCACCGGGGAACCACCCCGAACTTCCCGCTGACGGGCTTGACCCGGGCCGACTCGGTCCCGAAGGGCCAGCTCTTCTGGGACGACCCCTACAACTTCGGCTGGGAGGGAACGTATTACGCGGTCACCGCGGTCGATTCGGCGGGCAACGAGAGCGCGCCGACCTACCCGTCGACGGTGACCTCGGCGGGGGAGGGAACTCCTTCGCGGCATTGGGCCCTGGGACAGAACGTCCCGAACCCGTTCAACCCCTCGACGGTCATTTCCTTCACCGCACCCGAGGCCGGCGGCCGGGTGACCCTCGCGGTGTACGATGTGAGCGGGCGCCGGGTGGCGACGCTCCTGGACCGACGGGTGCGCGGTGGATTCCACGATGTCCGATGGAATGGGGTCGATGACGCGGGAAGGCGGGTGTCGTCGGGAATCTATTTCTATCACCTGAAGACTCCGGCCGGGACCTTCACCCGGAAGATGATCCTGGTGGAATAGGGCACTGCGGGTGGACGAAGTGGGGGGATTCGATTAGCTTGGCCCCTTTCCGGGTCGACCCTGTGGGGTCGCCGCGGGGGGGCCATACGCATTTTCGCGATTCGAGATCTCCAGCCTGCTTTCCGCCGCGCGGGACGAGGTCGGCGCGGGGCGACGAGACGGGCTCGGGTCCGAGCCACCGCGGGACGTCCCGTCCTGAGCAGAGTGCTGGCTCTTGCGGGCCTGGCGGCTCTGCTGCTTGCTCCGCCGTTCTGGTCCGGCTGCGCCTCGGGCGATCAGACCCTCGATCAACGCGATCCCCTGGCAGTGCCCGCCAATCCCCAGTGGGACCGGATCTATGACCTCATCGACCGCGAGTGCGCTCCCTGCCATGGCGGAAGTGTCGAGCCGGCCCTGAGCACCTGCGACCAGATCGTGCGGGAAGCACAGCGCATCCGCTTCCAGGTGCTCGAGATCGATCGGATGCCGCCCGGGGCGTGGCCGCGGCTGTCCAGTGAAGACAAGCTCCTGCTCCAGAGGTGGTTGGACCAGGGGGCGAAGGCACCATGCCGGTGACCCGGCCGCGGACATTCCCCGTGTCCTGGGTCGCGGGCCTGCTGCTCGTGCTCCTGGCATCGGGTCTTGCCGATCCGGTGCAGGCCACACCCCAGATCGCCGCGCGCGCCGGGCGGACCTGCGACAACTGTCATCTCACGCCGAATGGCTGGAAGAATCCCTCCTTGGCCCAGCGGAAGTGCACCCTCTCCTGCCAGGGGTGTCATGTCGATCCCTCCGGCGGCGGAATGCGCACCGTCTCCGGGAGGTTCTACGGAAAGGCCACCCGGCCGATGATCGCGACCAGTCCACGTCCCACCGCCGATTGGGACCGCAACGTCCCGGGGCTGGGCCGCAAGGACAAGGCCACCACCTATTCACATGTCCTGCCGAGAGGTCCCGAGACCTTCGAGCGGAGCGCGGCCTACGTCGATTCGCTGGACGACCGTTTTGCGTGGGGGCTGCCCGGCCGATCGGCGTCGCGCTACGGATTCCTTCCCGGCCGCTATTTCCGCCTGGATCCCGACCCCGTCTTCCGCATCGGCGGAAGTCTTCGACTGGCCACCCTGTTGCGGGGGAACGCCCTGGCCTTTCCCATGCAACTGGACCTCCCCTTCGTCTTCCACCCGGTCCACCATTTCACCCTCTACGTGAACACCGGGGCCCGGGGCCGCCGGGGAGGGTACAAGAAGACCTTCGACAACCCCGCGACCCCCTATTTCCGCGAGGCCTTCGTGATGCTGCACGAAGCCCCCTACCTGGGCTATCTCAAGGCGGGACGTTTCGTACCGTCCTTCGGGCTGCGGCTGGACGACCACACCACGCGGACCCGCCGCGGTTTCGGCCTGGACGGGTCGCTGCCCGAATCGCGGGTGACCGGAGTGGAGATCGGGGCCGCGCCCAACGAACCGTTCTTCCAGGCGTCCTGGTTCGGTATGACCTCCAGCGCGCGGCAACCGGCCCAGTGGGACATCTTCGACCTGGATCGGGGATGGGGCAGCGCGGTCAACGCCGGCGTGCGCCGGGTGGGATGGACGGCGGGGGTCTCCTGGATGATTCGCCGCCGACCTCTCCAGGAGGGAGGAGACACCGATTCCTACGGGGGCTATCTCACCTGGAATCCCTGGAAGTACTTCCGCGGGCTGCCCCTCACCTACCAGGCCGAATTCGACGTGGGCACCCGTCACCGGAGCAGCGGCACCGCGGTGGAGCACCGCGCCTTCTACCAGGAACTCGACTGGGCGCTCTACAACGGCCTCGATCTGCTCGTCGCCCACGATTGGGAGGACCCCGATCGCGCCCTGCGGGACGACGCCTCCAACCGGGTGCAGTTCGGGGCGGTCTGGACGCCCTATCCGGGGGTGACCCTGGATACCCGGGTGCGGATCCTCATTCCCCAGGGAGTGGGCGGCGCCGACGCCGACCTGTTCATCCAACTCCACTTGTGGAACTAGGCGCGACCTTGCGGTAGAGCCCGACCCGTACGAGCTGAAGCGGCACGATGGTGCACGACAACTCCGTACCCAGGACATCATTCTTGTGGTAGCCTGTTCAGCACCCCCGGATCATGGACTCGTATTGTGGAGGCGGCAATGTCAATAGAGCGCCTGCGAAACCATATCAATGGACGCTGGGTCGAGGCGGAGGCATCCGAGTACCTCGAGGTCGTCAACCCGGCCACCGAAGAGGTTCTCGCGGAAGTGCCCCTCTCGCTTCCCTCGGAGGTGGATCGCGCGGTGGCGGCCGCCAGAGATGCCTTCCCCGACTGGCGCAGGACCCCGCCCGCACAGAGAGCGCAATACTTCTTCAAGTTCAAGCAACTCCTGGAAGAGCACTTCGAGGAGATCGCGCGGACCCTCACCCTGGAGCAGGGCAAGACCCTTCCCGAAGCCCGGGGTAGCGTCCGCCGGGGCATCGAGTGCGTGGATGTGGCCACCGGAGCCCCCTCCCTGCTCATGGGACAGAGCCTGGAGGATGTCGCGTCCGGGATCGACTGCGAAGCGGTTCGTCAGCCCCTGGGGGTCTTCGCCTGCATCGCGCCCTTCAACTTTCCCGCGATGGTTCCCCTGTGGTTCTATCCCTTCGCGGTGGCCTGCGGCAACACCTTCGTGTGCAAGCCCAGCGAGCAGGTTCCCCTGTGCCAGAAGCTCCTTTTCGAGTTGATCGAGGAGGCGGGCTTTCCGCCCGGGGTCTTGAATCTGGTCCACGGCGCGAAAGACGTGGTGAACCGAATCGTCGAACATCCTGAGATCGCCGGTGTGTCCTTTGTGGGAAGCAGTCCGGTGGCCCGGTATGTCTACCGCGAGGCGGCGGCGAACGGCAAGCGGGTCCAGGCCCTGGGAGGGGCGAAGAATTTCCTGGTGGTCATGCCCGATGCCAAGCGCCAGGAGACGATCAACCAGGTGGTGGCCTCCGCCTATGGTTGCGCGGGAGAGCGTTGCCTCGCGGCGAGTGTCCTCCTGAACGTCGGGGAGGCTCAGGAGTGGATGAGGGAGGGATTGCTCGAAGCGGTCTCCCGGGTCCGCGTGGGCGATGGTCTCGCGGAATCGACGAGCATGGGGCCGGTGATCTCTGCCGCCCACCGGGAGAAGGTGTTTGGCTATATCGAGAAAGGTCTCGAGGAGGGAGCCGAGCTCTTGGCCGACGGCCGCGAAGGATTGCCCGAGAAGGGCTACTTCGTCGGACCCACTCTCTTCGATCGGGTCCGTCCGGAGATGACGATTGCGCAGGAGGAGATCTTCGGCCCGGTGCTCAGCATGATCCGGGTGAAGGACCTCGAGGAAGCGATCCAGATCGCTACGGCACATCCCTTGGCCAATGCCACGAGCATCTTCACCCAGGACGGAAAAGCGGCCCGGGAGTTCAAGTACCGGGTCCACGCCAGCATGACCGGAGTCAACATCGGGGTCGCGGCTCCCATGTCGTATTTCAGTTTCGGAGGCGCCAAGGGAAGTTTCTTCGGAGACCTCAAGGCCCACGGGCGCGATGCGTTCGACTTCTACACCGACAAGAAGATCGTCATTTCCCGTTGGTTTTGAGGCTTGAAGCGCGCACGGCGCGAGGAGGAGATAGCAAGTGTCCAGGATCGTACGGGGTGGTCTCATCCAGTGTTCCAATCCGATCAACGACGAAAGCCGGAAGGTGAGCGAGATCCAGGCGGCCGCGCTCGAGAAGCATCTTCCCCTGGTGGAAGAGGCCGGGAAGGCGGGAGTGAAGATCCTGTGTCTCCAGGAGATCTTCAATGGGCCGTACTTCTGTCCCTCCCAGGACAAGCGCTGGTACGCGGCGGCCGAACCCGTTCCGGGGCCGACCCTCGAGCTGCTGACGCCTTACGCACGGAAGTACGAGATGGTGTTGGTGGTCCCGGTCTACGAACGCGAACAGGCCGGGGTCTATTACAACACCGCGGCGGTGATCGACGCCGACGGGAAGTACCTGGGCAAGTATCGCAAGAACCATATTCCCCACACCTCGGGATTCTGGGAGAAGTACTTCTTCAAGCCGGGCAACCTGGGGTATCCCGTGTTCGACACCGCCTACGCCAAGGTGGGCGTCTATATCTGTTACGATCGCCATTTCCCCGAGGGTGCCCGCCTCCTGGGGTTGAATGGAGCGGAGATCGTCTTCAACCCCTCCGCTACCGTCGCCGGGCTCTCCCAATACCTGTGGAAACTGGAACAGCCCGCGCACGCGGTGGCCAACGGCTATTTCATGGGATGCATCAATCGCGTGGGCACGGAGAAGCCCTGGGAGATCGGACGTTTCTACGGCAGCAGCTATTTCGTCGATCCCCGGGGCAACTTCCTTGTCGAAGCGAGTGAAGACAAGGACGAACTCGTCCATGCCGACCTCGATCTGGAGATGATCGAGGAAGTCCGCCAGGTCTGGCAGTTCTACCGGGATCGGCGACCGGAGACCTACGGAGACCTGACGAGTCTGCTGCCCTGATCCGATTCTCGCGGAAGGAGTGGCCATGAGCGTACTCATCCAGAATGGAACCATCGTGACCGCCATCGACAGCCATGTCGGTGACATTCGGTGCGAAGACGGAAGAATCGTGGCCCTGGGGCCGAAACTGGAGGCGCATCCCGGAGATGAGATCATCGACGCCTCCGGGCAATACGTCTTCCCCGGTGGAATCGACCCCCACGTCCACATGGAATTGCCGTTCATGGGAACGGTCTCTGCCGATGATTTCGAAACGGGAACTGCTGCCGGTGTCGCGGGGGGAACGACCAGCATCATCGATTTCGTCATTCCAGGGCGCGGAGATTCCTACGAAGAAGCGTTGAAGTGGTGGCATGAGAAGGCCGCCAAAGCGGTTGCCGACTACGCATTCCACATGGCGATCACCTGGTGGGGAGACGAAACGGCCGAGGTGATGCGTCGGTGTGTCCAGGAGGAGGGAATCCCCTCGTTCAAGACCTTCATGGCCTACCGCGGGGCCATCGGCGTGGACGATCCCGAGCTCATCGAGGTCATGAAGACCGCGCGCGATCTGAACGCCCTCGTGACGGTCCATGCCGAACACGGGGACATGGTGGTGGAGCTGCAGAACAAGCTCTTCGAAGCCGGACTCACCGAGCCCAAGTACCACGCTCTTTCGCGCCCGGCACCCGTCGAGGGCGAAGCCACGGGGCGGGCCATCATGCTGTCACGCATGGTGGAGAGTCCGTTGTACGTGGTGCACGTCACCTGTCGGGAAGCGGTGCGAGCGATCGCCGAGAGCCGTCAGCGGGGGCAGACGGTCTACGGGGAAACCTGTCCCCAGTATCTTCTGCTCGATGACAGTGTCTACGAGAAACCCGATTTCGAAGGCGCGGCCTACGTGATGTCTCCTCCCATTCGTCCCAAGGGACACCAGGAGGTGTTGTGGGCCGCGCTCAAGTCGGGGATCCTGCAGACCGTCGCCACCGATCACTGTCCCTTCAACCAGAAGGGTCAGAAGGACATGGGAAAAGACGACTTCCGGATGATTCCCAACGGCGCGGCCGGCATCGAGCATCGCCTGGCGCTGCTCTATACCCACGGGGTGCTCAAGGGTCGCATCGACCTCCACCAGTTCGTCGATCTGACCTCCACCCGTCCGGCGAAGATCTTCGGACTCTACCCCCGCAAGGGCAGCATCACCCTGGGTGCGGACGCCGACCTGGTGGTGTGGGACCCGGAGGGGACGGCGACGATCTCCGCCAAGACCCATCATCACAAGGTGGATCGGAGCATCTACGAGGGATTCGAGTTGAAGGGAGTCCCGTCGACGGTCGTGGTCAACGGCCGAGTTCAATACCAGGACGGTGATCTCAAGGTGGAGCGAGGCGCCGGACGGTACCTGAAACGGACTCTCGACGGAGGATCACGATGAGCGAACAGGAAGCGACGTCCCGGGCCGAGGAAATCCGCACGAAACACGCCAAGTACCTGTGGCCCGCGGTGGTCAACTACTACGAGGAAGCTCTCGCTTTGGAGAGCGGCGAGGGCCGGCGGGTGAAAGATTTCGACGGAAAGGAGTACCTGGATTTCTTCGGGGGTATTCTCACCGTCTCCATCGGTCACTGTGATCCCCGGGTGACCGAGCCATTGAAGGCGCAGATCGACCGTCTGGGTCATGTATCGACGCTCTATCCCACCTTGCCCATCGTCGAGCTGGCCGAGCGGTTGGCCAAGATGACGCCGGGGGATCTCAGCAAGAGTTTCTTCACCGTCTCCGGAACGGAGGCCGATGAAACCGCGGTCGCGTTGGCCCAGGTCTACACCGGGGCCCAGGAGATCATCGCCCTGCGCCACGGATATTCCGGCCGGTCGATGCTTGCGCAATCGCTCACCGCACATTCGGCCTGGCGGGCGGTGCCGACGCAGATTGCCGGAATCAAGCACGCGCTTGCCCCGTATTGCTATCGGTGTCCCCTGGGGCTGAAGTATCCATCGTGCCACCTCAAATGCGCCGATGACATCGAGGAACTGATCCAGACCACGACAACGGGAAGCATTGCCGGATTTCTCGCCGAGCCGATCCAGGGCGTCGGTGGATTCGTGGTTCCTCCCCCCGAGTACTTCCAGAAAGCGGTGGAGATCATCCGGCGCTACGGAGGGGTGTTCATCTGTGACGAGGTGCAGACCGGCTTCGGCCGCACCGGCTCGAAGAACTTCGGCATCGAGCACTGGGGGGTCCAGCCGGAGATCATGACCATGGCCAAGGGGGTGGCGAACGGCATGCCGCTCGGGGTGACCATCGCCACCCCGGAGATCGCGGATAGTTTCAAGAAACTGACGATCTCCACCTTCGGGGGCAATCCGATGTCCTGCGCCGCGGCCAACGCGACGCTCCAGGTCATGGAGGACGAAAACATCCCCGGCCGGTCGGAGAAGATGGGGGCCCGCCTGCGGGCGGGACTGGAGGAGATCCAGAGGCGGCATCCGAAGATCCTTGGCGATGTGAGGGGCATGGGGTTGATGCAGGGCCTCGAACTGGTGGTGGATGAACCCGGGGGCGATCGCACTCCGAATCCCGGTGCGGTGGGCAGGATCTTCGAGGAAGCCAAGTCCCGTGGCCTGCTCATCGGCAAGGGAGGGCTGTACGGCAACGTCATCCGGATCGCCCCGCCCATGACCGTCAGCGAAGGGGAGATCGACGAGGCGTTGGCGATCCTGGAGGAATCCTTCGCGGCGATTGGAGGGTAGTATGAGCAACGCCGACCACTGGGTCATCCCCGCCGAGCGCCTCGAACTCCGATTCGAAGACAAGAAACCGGGGTTCCAACCGGCCGAAGCGTTTGCCGAGGCCAGTCGCTGTCTGTATTGCGAGGATGCCCCGTGCACGGCCGCATGCCCCACGAGCATCGACGTGGCGAGCTTCATCCACAAGATCGCCACCGGGAACCTGAGAGGCTCGGCGCGTACGATCCTGAAGTCGAATCTCCTGGGGGCGAGTTGCGCGCGGGTCTGCCCGGTCGAGGTCCTTTGCGAGGGGGCGTGCGTCTACACGAAATGGGGCCGCCAGCCCATCGAGATCGGTCGATTGCAGCGATTCGCGATGGAACAGGCGCGATCGGCGGATCTTCTCGAGAGGAAGGAGCCGCGGCCGGAGTCGATCGGGCTGGTGGGAGCAGGCCCCGCCTCTCTCGCGTGCGCGGGAACGCTGGCGCTGTTGGGCTATGAGACGGTGATCTACGAGAAGGAAGATCTGCCCGGCGGCTTGAACATGACCGGGGTGGCGCCCCACAAGATCCGCGCGGAAGAGGTTCTCGACGAAGTGCGATTCATTCTCTCCCTGGGAGTGACCATCCGCACGAATTCAGCCCTGGGGCACGATGTTTCCGGCGAAGACCTTCTCGCCCGCCACGACGCGGTGTTCTTCGCGCCCGGGCTCGGCTCCGATTCCCTGCGAGGCGTCCCCGGCGGGTCGGGTCCGGGCATCGTGGGCGCGGTGGAGTGGATCGCCCGCATCAAGCTCGATCCAACGGCCGCTGTCGACGGAATCTCGTCGGCCGTGGTGATCGGGGGGGGCAATACGGCTCTCGACGTGGTCCAGGAACTGGCCACCCTGGGAGTTCCCCGAGTCACTCTCCTGTACCGCCGTTCCGCACAGGAGATGCCCGGTTACCGCCACGAGTGGGAGAGGGCCAAGAAACAGCGCGTCCAGCTCCTGGATGAAGTCATCGTCAAGGAAGTCCGACGGGACACCAAGGGACGCCTCGTGTCGGTCGAGCTGGTACGCGCCGAACGGGGGAGACCCACGCAGGAAGCGGCGGGAGAGATTCCCTGCGACCTGATCGTGGTTGCCACCGGCCAACAACGGCTTGCCGAGCTGGCCGCGCTGTTCCCGGGAGTGCAATGCGACGAGAGAGGTTGCGTCATCGCCGACGAAGAGACCCTGGTGACGGGAAATCCCCGCGTCTTCACCGGTGGAGATTGCCATAACGGGGGCAAGGAGGTCGTGAACGCGGTCGCTGAAGGCCAGCGCGCGGCCCGGGCGATCGATCGATTTCTGAGAGGGGGGCGTTGACCGTGGCTGATCTTTCCATCGAGTTTGCCGGGATCAAGAGTCCGAACCCCTTCTGGCTGGCTTCGGCGCCCCCGACGAATTCCGGGGAGCAGATCATGCGCGCCTTCGACGCGGGGTGGGGCGGCGCGGTGTGGAAGACCCTGGGCCAGCCGGTGGTGAATGTCTCGAGCCGGTTGGGGGCGGTCGATCTGGGCGATCGGAAGATCATGGGGTTGAACAACATCGAACTCATCACCGATCGTTCCCTGGCGGAGAACCTGAGGGAGATCGCCGAGGTGAAGCGCCGGTATCCGGATCATGCGGTGGTCGTGTCGCTCATGTTCGGCGCTCGCGAGGAGTGGAGGAACATTCTCAAGCGCTGCGAGGATACCGGATGTGACGGGGTCGAGCTGAACTTCGGGTGTCCGCACGGGATGTGCGAGCGGGGCATGGGATCGGCGGTGGGCCAGGAGCCCAAGGTCCTGAAGGAACTGGTCTCGTGGGTGGCGGAAGATACGACATTGCCGGTGATCGTGAAGTTGACGCCCAACGTCTCGGAAATCCTGGAACCGGCGATGGCGGCCCAGGAGGGTGGGGCGACCGCGGTCTCCTTGATCAATACCATCAAGAGCATCGTAGGGGTCGATCTCGACACCTTCGCGCCCCGTCCAACGGTCGCAGGCGCATCTTCCCACGGGGGGTATTGCGGGCCCGCGGTGAAACCCATCGCCCTGCGCATGATCGGCGAGCTCGCGCGCTACCATGATTTCAAGCTGCCCATCTCGGGCATCGGAGGAATCGGCAATTGGCGTGACGCTGCCGAGTTCATTGCGCTGGGCGCGGGCAGTGTGCAGGTCTGCACCGCGGTGATGCACTATGGCTACCGCATTGTCGAGGACATGATCGAAGGGCTCAGCGAGTATCTCGACTCCAAGGGCATGGACTCGGTCAGCGAACTGATGGGAAGAGCGGTACCCAATTTCAAGGAATGGGGAGAGCTCGATCTCAATTACCATGTCGTCGCCAAGATCGATCCCGATCTGTGCATCGGATGTCTTCGTTGCCACGTGTCCTGTTGGGATGGGGCGCACCAGTGCATCCACCTGCCCGGGGAGGATCCGGTCGAGGGTCATGACGCGCCGATGGCCGCCGAGGCGAAGAGAATGGCCGCCGAGGATGAACGCCGTATCGCCGCCGGTGGGGAGGTTCTGGTTCCCTACCGCGTCCCATGGGTCGATGAAACCGAGTGTGTCGGCTGCAACCTGTGTTGGTTGGTCTGTCCCGTCGAAGGTTGTATCACGATGGAGGAGAAACGCCGTTCTCCGGAAGTGGATACCTGGAACCAGCGGGTGCGTGAAGGTCGCGACTTCGTGCCCGGCGGATTGGAAGAGCTGTAGTTGAAGCACAAGCTCATCTATTCGATCGACGATATCCCGCCGCTGCGGGAAACCATCCCGTTGGGGTTCCAGCACTACCTGACGATGTTCGGGTCGACGGTGGCGATCCCACTGATCTTGAGCGAGCCGCTGGGTTTGGCCGACAAGCCGGTGCAACTGGGCTGGCTCATCTCGACCATGTTCTTCGTGAGCGGGATCACCACCTTCCTGCAGACCACCTGGGGCAACCGCCTGCCGCTGATCCAGGGCGGAACCTTCTCGTTCCTCTCGCCCGCCATCGCGGTGTGTTCCATGGCGGCGCTGGCCAACGCGGGATGGCAAGTCAAGCTGCAGCACATCCAGGGGGCGGTGATCGCCGGTTCCTTCGTGGAGATCGCCGTGGGCTACTCGGGCCTCATGGGGCGTCTGTTGCGATTCGTGGGACCCATCACCATTGCCCCGACCATCGCCCTGATCGGCCTGTCGCTGTTCAAGTTCGGGGCCCCGATCGCGGGCACGAACTGGGGGATCGGCGGCTTCACCATCGTGCTCATCATTCTCTTCAGCCAGTACATGCGACGCACCCATCGGGCCTTCGAGTTGTTTCCGATCATGTTGGGAATCCTCCTGTCGTGGGGCCTTGCCGCGCTGCTCACCGCACTCGGGGTCTTCGGTCCGGGGCATCCCGCGGAGGTCTCCATGGCGAACGTGGCCGCCGCCCAGTGGATCCGGGTTCCCTATCCGCTGCAGTGGGGCTTCCCGGTGTTCTCGGCTGCGGGAATCGTAGGGATGCTGGCGGGATACCTGGCGTCCATGGTGGAATCGGTCGGGGACTACTACGCCTGCGCTCGGCTCGCGGGCGCCCCGGTGCCCGACTCGCGGATCATCAACCGGGGGATCGGCATGGAAGGAGTGGGGTGTCTCGTCGCGGGAATCATGGGGACGGGAAACGGCACGACCTCCTACAGCGAGAACATCGGCGCGATCGGTCTGACGCGGGTCGGCAGCCGCAGGGTGGTGCAGGTGGGCGCGCTCATCATGATCTTCTTCGGAATCTTCGGGAAGTTCGGGGCCCTGTTCACGACCATCCCCCAACCGATCGTGGGGGGAATGTATTGCGCCATGTTCGGCATGATCACCGCGGTCGGCCTCTCGAATCTCCAGTTCGTCGATCTGAATTCCGCCCGGAATCTCTTCATCCTGGGTTTCTCGTTCTTCATGGGTCTCTCGTTGCCGGAGTACTTCGTACAGCATCCCGCGGCGTTCTCACCACATTGGCTCGCGGGTATCGTGAATACATTGGGACAGACCGGGATGGCGGTGGGTGCGGTGAGCGCACTGATCCTGGACAACACGATCCCGGGCAGCGACGAGGAGAGAGGCCTCGACGCCTGGCGCTAGGACGGCCGCCGCGTCTCGATCGTCATTGTCGTCCGTTTCCTGGAGATGGCACCAATGAAAGTCCTGTGCGTCGATGATGAGAAGAGCGCTCGTGACCAGTTCATGCGAGACCACGCGATCGAAGGGATGAGCGTCGAGGTCTGTGAGGACATACATCACGTCCATGAGATGTTGATGAAGCGCCCGAAGAAGGATCTCCCGGACCTGGTCGTGATGGATCTCTATCGCACGAAGGATCCCATCGGGAGCGATTCCGCCGAAGAGGCAAACAAGGCCGTATCCGAGTTGGTGGAGGAGATCGCTGCAGTGAGGAAAAGGTTAGGTGAGGTCGTGGCCAAGGCAAAGACTCCGGCGGCCATTGAGACCTTGAGAGAGTTCCGCGACTCATCGAAGCTTCGCCACCTTCCGGTGCTTCTCCGCACCCGCGAGGGACTGGCTCTCCTCGAGGATGGCTTGTTCCGGGAGGCGGTGCGTCTCGGCGCGGACTGGATGATCAAGGGACGCCCTCCCGAGGTAGACCGGGAGCTCATGCATCGCAAGGTCGAAGAATGCAAGCAACTCCGACGGCGTTTCAAGCGGGACGTCGTCTTGATGCTGATGGGGGCGATGCTCGGTGCGATTCTGGGTTGGGGTCTGGGCTTGTTGAGAGAGGCACCGGTACAGCCGGGACGAGCGACGGAGGTTTCCTTGGGAGCCTCGACCTCATCGAAGGGGGTTCAGCCGTTGGCTTCCTTCCCCAGGGTGATGCCCAGTCGGTCCATCTTGTCGTAGAGGGTGTTGCGCCCGATGCCGAGGAAACGGGCGGCTTCCGACCGTGAGTTGTTGCAGTGACGGAGGGCGTGGAGGATGATCCGCCGCTCTTCGACCTCCAGGTGCTTCTCCAGGGAGAGGACCGGGGGAGACTTCCTGGGCGTCCATTCCCGCAAGGTGCGAGGGAGATGCTCGACCTGGATGCAGCCGGTCTCGATGGCCAGGGCTGCTCCCGCGCGTACCGCCGATTCGAGCTCGCGCACATTGCCGGGCCAGGGATAGGCCTCGAAGAGATTGCGCGCCGCCTTGTCCATCCAGAATTCGAGGCCCTTCTCCTGGGATTCCTGTTCGAGGAAGAGGTCGGTCAAGGGCACGATGTCCTCTTTCCTCTCCCGCAGCGGAGGGATCCGCAGGTCGAAGGCGTTGAGGCGGTACCACAGGTCTTCCCGGAAGCGTCCCTCGTCCACGAGTTGCTCCAGGTTCCGGTTCGTCGCCGCCAGGATCCGGATCTCCGCACGATACTCGGTCACGTCGCCCACGCGCCGGTAGGATCCGTCCTGGAGGAGTCGCAGCAACTTCGCCTGCAGGGGGAGGGGCAATTCCCCGATCTCATCGAAGAACAGTGTTCCGTGGGTGGCGGAGGTCACCAACCCGATCGAGTCGCGGCTGGCTCCGGTGAACGCGCCTTTCCGGTGACCGAAGAGTTCGCGCTCGAACAACGATTCGGGCAGGGCGGCGCAGTTGATGGCCACGAACGGTCCTTCGGCTTGTTGGCTGTGCTCGTGGATGTAGCGGGCCACGACTTCCTTGCCCACCCCAGTCTCCCCGGAGACGACCACGGTGGCCGAGGACCGCGCGATGAGCTGGCAGTCCTCCAGGAGGTTCTTCATCTGGGTGGATTCGGCGATGATGAATTCCTGTTGGGAACTGATGCGGTTCCGCTCCTGGACGCGTTGGATGGCCTGGAGCTTGAGGCGGGCCACGTCACGGGCGTGCGTCGCGTCGGCGGCCAGGCGGGGCAGGCCGATCCGGTTGAAGATGGCGATGGCCTCGGTGGCCGCTTCCACCGCACGCTGGCCGTCTTCGTCGAGGGTCTCGGCCAGGCGGGTCAGGGCCACCGCGAGTTCATACTGATAGTTGCGGCGCCGGAGTTCCTCGATGGCTTCTTCGAAAAGCCGGATGGCCTCGTCGATCTGTCCCAGTTGCGCCAGCGCGGAGGCCTTGACGCGGAGGATCTGGCCGAGTTCGGTTTCGTCCTTGCACTCATGCACCACCTTGAGCGCCTTCTCCACAAGATCCAGGGCGACGCGGGGATTGTGCATTGCCAGGTGGACTTCGGCGGCTTGCCAGTGGACTTCAGCCAGTTCGTGCGTTTCCACTCCTGCATTCTGCAACTCTTTCTCTGCCCGACCGAAGGATTCCAGCGCGGCCATGTAATCCAGGAGCTGGAACCTGGCGATCCCTTCGTACTCGTGCCAGATCGAGGCCGCGACCGCGTCCATGTCGGGGAGGTGGGACCGAATCGATTCGAGGACCTGCAACACCTCGTCGGGGCGATGTTGAAGAGATCTCAACCGGGCCCGCGCCAGTTCGTTCTTGAACTGATCGGGGCTGAGTTCGGCGTCATGGGAGTCATGGAGTCGCTTCACTTGCGACAGGATCTCGTCGCTGTCCGAGAATTCCCCTTCCTGTTGCTTGTAGATGCCCAGTTGCCGCATGGCCATGGCCAAGGTCCGATAGTTTCCCAGCTCGGCGGCAAGCACAAGGGCTTCCTCGATCAGGGACCGGGCAAAGCCGGTGTGCCCAAGGCCCCACTGGACCACGGAGTGCGCCACGAGCGCATGGGCGAGGTAGAGCTGCTCGCCTTGCAAGCGGAACAGCGAGGTCGCCAGGCCCAGCTTGGCGTGGGCCTCGACCAGCCCGCCGGAACGACTCATCGCCGAGTAGCCCTCCAGGTACATGAGTTCGGCCAAGCTCCTCGGGGAGGATGCGGGTGGACAGACGCGCCTGGCGGTCTCCATGACCTTGAGGTGTGCGCCCTTCTGGCCGTACTTCAGCTCGGCCCATGCCAGCTTGAGCAGCACCCGGGCGCGGGTCTCCGGGTCGAGCAGTGAGGAGGTCTCGGTCGCGAAGGTCCGCAGATCGTCGACACGTCCGGTCGCGTAGAGGGAGAGCGCCCAGATGTGGGCCAGGGTGTGCCGGTCCTTCTCGTCGAGATCGGCCAAGCCATCCACGAGCGGACGCAAGCACACCAGGGCGTCCTCGAAACGTCCCGCGTGGGTCAACATGGAAGCGGTGGCGAGGGTCTCGTCGAATGAATCCGAACGCGTCGTGGACCTGGCGCGGAGGAGCCGAGAAACCGCCTGGTATTTCTGGATGGAGGTGGCGAGATCCAGTGTCATGTCAATGGCCCCCTCCCCTCAGTTGGACGAGGGCGGACCAGAGGGCATCGAGATACGCGCCCCACCAGCCGAACGGGGGCGCAGGGTCCGGGGCATTCGTCCGCAGCGTCACCCTGATGACCAAACCCGTGCCGCGGTCCTCGACTGATCGCTCCGGGTTCTGGGGGGTGGTGACTTGGCCGACCTTGAGATCACCTCCGTTGGGGTTCCCACTCGACGACGCCGCCGAAGGGGCACCTGGATCTCCGGTGAGCAGACCAGAGACGATTTGCTGGGAAGCATGCACGTCGTCAAGGGATGCCAGAACGACAGAGAGGCAGACGAAGAGTGCAATGAGAACCACAGTGCCACGGTGGGAGGAAACCCTTCTCACGCGGGGAGGACTGAACGCAATCATGTTCTGCTCCGATCCCTCTCCGGGGAACGGACCTGCGGCGGGCTGGCGAGGCCCTCGGAGAGGAGGATGGTGCCTGGGCGGCTGTCGGGAGGGTTCGGGACGGGGCGAGCCGTCCGTCAGTGTCCTACAATTCGTACCGCAACCGCCGGATCGGTGTCAAGGATGCAATCACCGGCGCAAAGGATGTGCCGGGTTCCGGGCTCTTTCGGATCGTGTGGTGCGACCAAGGCTGAAACGAACAGGGATGACAGGATTTGACAATTCCTGGCTCCCAGTTCATGCTCGTCAGGTCCATGGCTTCCTGGAGGTCAAATGATGAACGTCTCTGTGGGCAAGGATCTCGAGGATTTCGCGCGAGGCAAGGTGGCGTCGGGGGATTACGCCTCCGTGAGCGAAGTCGTTCGCGAAGGTCTCCGACTGCTGAAAGAGCGAGACCGGCTTCTCGAGGCACGGCTGCACGCTCTGCGTCGTGAGGCCCCTGCCGGCCCCGATCCGGCGGCGGAGGGAGATCCGCAGGACGGCTGAGATGATCGATACGGCGTCCCGCGCCTGGTTGCCCTCGGGTGGTTGTCGGTTCGGGGTGGTTGCCGGTTCGGAGTCTCGGCGCACCGTCCCGGAAGTGTTGCGAGGTTCGGAGTCGAGTTTCCGCTTTCAGCACCTCCTTCCTGGGTAGGAGCTTCACCTGATTTACGCCTTCGCCACGCCTCGCACCCAGGCTCCACGATGGTGCGGCGGTTTCGTCGACGCCCTTCGGGATTCCCTCCCGGCCACCGCTCGCCCTTCCGATGACCGTTCCCGTGGAGCGATGATCCAGCCACATTCAGCGTGAATCCAATGGATTCCGGCGGACTCCCGCCCTCGACGGGGACCAGCCGTCCACGGCAGGACACGCTCAGACATATCCCGGTCCCGACCGCTACGAGAACCGGGAACGTCACGTCGAACCAGATTGTGAGGGGAGGCAAGCCCAGGATAGCACAATATTCGTTTGGGTCAAGGAAAAAACCGGCCGGCGCAGAAAAAGATCGCTTTCTCGTCCAGAGACCGCGATCCTCAATAAGGAAACGGTTCTCCGGGAAGAACAAGGGGAGAAGGATCGATGAGCGCCCTCAGATTCCTTCGCGATGTCCTGGTCACGATCGTCATCACCTTCGCGGTGGTCGCCGTGGTGACCTTCCTCTACCGCCTGATCGTCCACGGCTCGGGTTCGGTGAGCTGGGAAACCGCGTTCGAGCTCTCCGTGGTGTTGGGAATCGTCCTGCCTCTCATGAGAAGGTGCGACCGTGGTTGATCGCTTCCCCGACGACACGGCGGTGTCCCCCCGGAGGGTCCCGGCGGTTGTCCCCGTGAGCCGGCCGACCCCAAGAGGAAAGGGGTTCCTGCTCGTCCTCCTCGCAGTCCTCGCGTGCGGGGGCTGCGCGCGAGCGCCCGCCACCGATGCCGAAGCCTTCCTCGACTGGTCCCGTGATCATCTCATCGCCACCGGCAGTCTCACGCTCGTGACCGGCGAGACCCTGGAAACTTCCTCCGCAGGCGCGCACGAAGTGTGGACGTGGGACGACCGCCAGGCATTGAACACCGCGCTCGGCGGCGCCGAGCTCGTCGGCCTCGGGGACAGCCGCCACGACACCCGCGAGCAGCACCTGGTGAAAGCGGCCCTGGCCCGATTTCTCATCGAGGAGCTGGGCTTCGGGATCGTGGTGATCGAGGGAAGCTTCACGCAGATGGAGGCGGTCGACCGTTGTCTCGGACCTGAAGGCGGCGACCTGCCGTCGGCGGTCAGCTCGCTTCCCGGCTGGTACCTGTGGGACACCGGGGAGATGCTCGACTTCCTGGAGTGGATCCGCGGGTTCAACGCGACGCACCCGGCCGCGGAGCGGGTCCACGTCTTCGGGATGGACATCACCGCGCCGGCCGCCGGGATCCGCGAGGTAGTGGACGCGCTGCGCGTGGAGGAAACGGTCGAGGGAGAGGAAGGATCGGCACCGGTGACCATCCGGGAAGAGGATCTGGGTCTCGATCTGCAGGACGGCGATTTCTGGCCCCGGACCTGGCAGCGGTACCGGGAACTCGACGAAACGCGGCGCCAAGGGCTGGCCACCGCGTACCAGGCGCTGGTCGACAAGGTCGAAGCACGGAAGGAACGGCTGGTCTCGGCGTTCACTACGACCGAATACGAACGCCTGCTCCTGCTGGCGCGGATCGGGGCGTGGGGCAACGGGCTGTTCTCGTCGATGAACCCGGCCGAGGGCGGAGTGATCCGCGAACGGGGGATGGCCGAGGTACTGGCGTGGATCCGCGCGCACGAAGGCCCCGCTGCCAAGGTCGTGGTGTGGGCGAACAACCTCCACGTAGCCACTGCACCCTTCGAGATGCCCGGTCTGGCCGAGGGGAAACTGGTCCCGATGGGCGTCCTGCTGCGGGAACGATGGGGCGACGCCTACCTGGCCATCGGCGGGAGTTTCGGCGAAGGAAGCTTCGGGCCGGAGCTTCCCCCGGGTGAGCGGAGCTTCGAGCCGGCACCACCGGAAAGCATGGACGGCGCGTTGGCCCGGGTAGGTCCTTCGGCCTTCCTGCTCGACCTGCGCGCAGTGAGGATCGACGCAGGGGCCAGGGAGGCTCCGGTGGCTTCAAGGGACATCTCTGGCGCTGCTCGCGACGCCCGGGCGGCGCGGTGGTTGGGCGAAGCGAGGCGCTGGCGATCGCAGGACGGGTGGGCGGTGATGGTACCTGCCGAGGCCTTCGACCTGGTGTACTTCGTGCGGCAGATCACACGCGCACGTCCCTCGGCCCGGGCGCTGGAGAGGTTCCGGGCGATGGGGGAGTGAGGAAGGTCGCGTCGGCGTACCCCGCGACGCTCAACGAGCGTGCACGCTCGGGGATGAAGATCTTCAGTATCATGATCGTTCGCTCACCATCCTCGGTGCCGATCGAAAAATCATTCTGACGGTCATGGCAGATCACTTCAACAAGCTCATGCGTCGGTTCGCGACGAAGTTCCCCGCGCGCAATTGATAGAAGTACACCCCCGTCGCGACCGGCTTCCCGTTGATGTCCCTTCCTTCCCATGTGACCTCATGCACTCCCGGGCCAAGGGGCTCATCCACCAGGGTGGCCACCAGCCTGCCGGCCACGTCATAGATCCTCAAGGTGGCCTCGCAAGCGCTCTCCAACTCGAAACGAAGGATCGTACTCGGGTTGAACGGGTTCGGGACATTGGGCAAGAGCGCAAAGCGCGCGGGGGTTCTCGATGGACCCGCCGTTCCGGACCACGCCGCCGCGGACTCGACGCCCCCCGCCGCCGTGGCGACCAGCGCGTCGGTCAGGGAGATCGTACCCGTCTCCAGTTTCCCCGGAAGCTGTACGGTACAGAGCAGCAACTCGTTCCCTTCCGGGCTTGGAGCTCCATCCAGGAAGGCCCCGGTGATGCGCCATCCCCGTTCGAGCCGATCCACCTGGGCGAATCCGGTGCCTCCGTCCGGGAGATTGAGCCGCAGGATACTCTCGTCGCTGTTGTCTCCATCGTCACCTTCGGTTGAGATTCCTTCCAGAGGGGGATCGGAAGTGAGGAGCATCTCGAAACAGGTGAGGTCCTCGGGGGGGCTCGAGATCCAGATCTCCAGACAGAAGGACCCGGCGGATGGAACGGGGTGCGTCGCCGCCTCGGCGCGCAGGGCGCCCGCCCCCTCGGCGATGTTCCTCGCCGGATCCCCCGCCAGGGGCTCTCCTCCGGCGCATCGCGGGCCCACCGGGCCCCGGCCCTGGTGCCAGTTCCGCCGAAGCGCCTCCAGGTCCTCCTGGGTCGGCGCGCCCGCTTCGAAGATCCGCCCCGCTTCGGATGCGTCCGGGTCTTCGAGCCGTTCTCGCCAGTACTTCGCCAGGAGTGCCAGGTCCCAGAACTCCACGCGATCGTCCGGAGCCGCGCCGGGTCGACTCCCTCGGGCGAATGCTTCCGCACCCGTCCAGTCCCCGGGAATGAGATCGCCACCGGGGTAGGCCCGGTACCAGAACCTGAAATCCTCCCGGTCGGCGGTCCCGTCCTGGTTGAGATCGCCGGTCAGCGGACCACAGGCGGTGTCCGTCCCCCCCAGGTACACGCCGCGCAGCATGGACAGATCTTCCAGGGTCACCAGCCCGTCGCCGTCGAGGTCGGCGATCGCCGGGTTCCCGGGTCCGGGCACGGCGGTCGCGCTGCCGGTGACCTTCAGACGAACGCGATTCCCCACCGCGTCATACGCGTACTCGATCGCATCGGCGTTTTCCTCGATCACCCGGACGAGTCTTCCGATGGAATCGTATTCGTATTCGACCGCGGCCAGAGGTGTCGAGAGCACGATGGCCGCCAGCAACATCGTCGCAGTCGCCATGACCTTCACGCGACGGTTTCGTTCTGCCGCTTCCCGACGATTCAGGCTCACTTCGCGCTCCTCGCTCGTGCCGATTCCCTTGATGCGGAGATCACCATCCGGCGAAGGATTGGCTGTACTCGATGCCCGCTCTCGGAACTCCCTGCCAGAGATCGTAGGCATCCCCGGTGAACATCGCTCGGTTGATGTCTCGATTCTCCAACATGAGTTCAAGTTCACTGACCGTATCGAGTCTACCGGAGTTGATGCGCGCGTTGGCGGCATTCCTCCGGTCGAAGGTCGGTTGCGTACCCATGGACCAACTGTCGAGACTCGCCCAGAGAGTCACCGCCGACAAGGTCTTGCTCGTGACACTGTAGGTCACTTTCGCGGCGCCGCCGACGATGTTCGCCCCGAACTCCATCAACCATGAACCGATGGAGGGCCAGGTCCCTCCCGGATCGACCATGACCAGGGGGGTGTTCTCCGCGTACACATACAGATTGGGGCTCCAGAGGGGATCCTCTCCCAAGAAGCGCCCGGCCTCGGGGTCGTAGTACCGTGCCCGCATGAAGTACAAGCCGCCTTCTTCCGCCATCACCCCGTGATAGCCCCCGAAGCGGAAGAGGTTCTCATCGGCCTCGGTGCTGTCGAGCACCCCGCCGAAGGCATCGTAGACATAGGCATGCGTGACACTCTGCGCCGCATCGGTGAGGGCCACGATGTTGCCGGTGTGGTCGGCGTGGAAGCAATGGATGCTTCCATCACTGTTGATGCGGTAGGTCAATCCCAATCCATGGACGTAGTGGCGCAAGGGGACACCGGTCGCATCGGTCTCCACCAGGACACGGCCCATGCCGCGCACGTCGAGGATGTACCGGGTGGTGACGCCGTTTCGTGTCGCCTGGCGCCGGTTGCCGAAGGTGTCATAGAGGAAACCAGCGCTGGCACTGCCGCCGATGGCCGTCAAGCGGTTCTCGAGATCGTAGGTGCAGGAGAGAGGCGAAGCACCGGTCCGGCTGATCATGTTGCCTGCCCCATCGTACGCGTAGCCCACCGGGCCGGCGCTCGTCAGCCGGTTGGCCTCGTCATGGAGCAGGGTCACGTCCTCCGGACTCCTCGGAGGCGAGGACAACGGCATGTCGCGGGTCACCGACACCGGGTAGCCCCTCCCATCGCGGGTGATGGCGTAGGCGGCGATCACCGTCAGGTCGGACTTCATGTGGGTCAGTGTGGCCAAGCGGCCCGCTCCGTCGTAACTGAACTCGGCCCGGGTCCCGTTCGGATACTGGATGCTCTGCACCGAGCCGTCGGCCCGGTACGTGCAGGTCGTCGTGTGACCCAGCCAGTCCGTGATGGTGTGAAGCCGGTCATCCGAATCGTAGGTATAGTTGACGTCCTTTCCGGGGGCATAGCTCAAGGTCGTCAGGTTACCGGCGGCATCGTACTGGTAGCCCACGGTGTTGCCGAAGTAGTCAGTATGGCCCACCAGGCGATCGAGGGCGTCGTAGCTGTAGCTCATCGTGCCCCCATCATCGGACAAGCCGATGATGTTGCCGTTGGCGTCCCGGGTGAGGATGGCTCCACTGGAGCTGATCGTCTGCAGTCTTCCGGCTCCGTCATGACCATAGGAGGTTACCCCCGTGGGCCGGGTCCGGCTCTGCAGGAGCCCCGTATTGTCATAGGCATACGAAGTGACATCTCCCACCGGGTTGGTCGAAGAGGTCAAGAGATCCAGATCGTTGTAGGCGAAGCTGGTCTGGTGGTTCAACGCATCGGTCACCGAGACCAGGTTTCCATTCGCGTCGTACGCGTAGGACGTGACGCCCGCGATGGCTTGCGATGTTTCCGTTCGATGGTCCTGGCAGTCGTAGGCATAGTTGGTCACTGCTCCTTCCGGATCGGTGCGGCTCGACATCCTGCCGATTCCGTCGTAGCTGAACACGACGCGGTTTCCGAGGGGGTCGAGGACCTCGGTGGGATTCCCGTGGGAGTCGTAGGACCAGCTCGTCTGCCGGCCCAAAGGATCGGTCACGCCGCTGATGAGACCGTTGCCCAGTAGGGTGTAGGTCGTGGTGTGGGAAAGAGGGTCGGTGACGGAAACGAGGTTTCCGTTGGAATCGTAGGCGAAGACGGTCGTATGGTTGTTTCCGTCGGTATGACTGGTGATGTTGTTCATCGAGTCGTAGACGAAGGTCTCCACCACGCCCAGGGGCCGTTGCACGCTCAGGATGTTGCCCCTGGAATCATAGGTGAAGCTCGTCTCGTTGCCGCGCGGATCCCGCACTCTCGTGGGAAGGGCGGGATTGTCGGGATCTTCTCTCCAGACCTGCGTATAGCCCGCCGGTCCGCCCACGTTCTCGATCTTCTCCACCCGGTCACCGGGGTCCCGGGTGAACCGGAAAACGCGGCCGGCCCCGTCGGTGACGGTGGTCTGGCTGTCGTTGACCGCGGACAGGGTGATCGAGCCCACATCTCCGGTGAAGGCCTGGCTGGTGATCTTGCGCCCCTCGTAGGCGTTGTCAACCCGGTTGCCGTTGGGAAGCACGATGGAGACGAGCTGGTGGTCCTGGGGCTGGACCGTCCCGTAGTGATACCGGGTCACCCCGATGCCGCAGTCCGTGTAGGAGGTCAGGTTGCCGCTGGAGTCGGCGTAGGCGAAGAAGATCGAGCGTCCCCCGGCCTCGTCACGCACCTCCGTGATCAGGTGCGCTTTGAGCGTGTCGGGTTCGGTGTAGTGGAAGCTCAGTTGACGCCCGGCCGGACCGGTGACCGCGGTCAGCCGATGCCGCCCGTCGGGCTCGTAGCTGCAGACGATGGTGTTCTGGTTGCGGTCCCTGATCGAGGCGAGCATCGACGGATAACCGGTCGAGGTGCCCGCGGGACGCTCGAAACGATAGACCACATGGTCCTTTCTCGTGATCTCGAAGACACCGTCGGGCAGCACCTCCATGGTGTCGTAGACCCCATACTCGCGGTCGAGACACTCGCCCGTGGCCTGGCTGTACCGATGCACGCTCCCATCGGGCCACACCACCAGCCACTGGTCCACGCTGGTCAGGACATAGGCGTTGTAGGTATGGGTCCATCCGGGTCCCAGGGGCATCATCGGCGAGGGAAGATGCACGCCCAGGGAGTTGTAGAGATGCTCGAAGCGCAGGGGAAGCCCTACGCTGGGAATGTCGAAGCTGGTCTTGGTGAAGTGCTGGAAGTTGCCGGTGGCCACACTGATGCCCGCGCCCACGAAGCCTGAATAGCGATGCGCGGGCAGACTGGGGGCGTCGCCGCTCGGCGACACGTAGGCGACGACACCCTCTTCCTGGAATCCCAGGATGTCGCGGACGTATTCGCGCTCGATCTCGCTCGTCGTGTAGAGATTGTCCACCAGGGAGGGAGCGCTGAGATGATGGAGCGGCACCAGGCCCGAATCCGGGTTGGCGAAGGCGTAACCGGTGATCCCCTCGTAGCGGAGGCCGGCCGAGATCAGGGAATCGACGCGGGTCTCCAGCGAGGTGTAGTAGTGACAGTTCCGCGTGTCATCGTAGAAACGAAAGAGCTGAACCAGGCCGGGGCTGTCGAAACGACGGTGGGAGAGCCAGCATTCGACGCGTTCCTCGTGGTAGCCGGAGTCCTGGGAGATGGCGCTGTGGCCTTCGCTGGTGCAGTAGAAGTGGTCCTTGTCCTCGGGCTTGTAGAGGCGGTAGAGAGGGCCCCAGGTGGGAAGGGTATCGACGGGGGGACTGTAGATGAAGGACCAGGTGTCGGATTCCACGTAGGATGAGCCGGTGTACGCCCGGACCTTCCAGTAGTGATTCCCCGGCGTGAGCCAGCCGTCGCCCCAGGGAAAGGAGGTCACCCCGAGCGAGTCGGCACCGAAGGGCTCGAAGTGGAAGGGAGCGATCTCCGGGGACGAGAAGTCGGCGTCGTCGTCGGCCCAGAGTTCGTAGTGGTCCGCTCCGACATCCTCCCAGGAGAAGG